>NZ_JAOTNV010000012.1:0-157110 GCF_025630795.1 Acinetobacter sp. AYS6 | reverse complement strand
GTTGTCCTGCGGTACCAAAACCACCAATCAGGATGGTCGCGCCATCTTTAATCTGGGATAGAACCTCGCTTAGTGAGGACTTACTTTTGTCAATCATCTTGAATAGTCTCTTAAAACCGTAATGCACAAAATTGTTTAGAATCGAACGCTCAAGAACGCTCGATTCTTTAAGGAACAACTATGATTTTTTCGCGAATTGTTGTTTAGCAAATTTACCAATGGCATCAGCTAAAGCTTTCGGTTGCTCTGGAACTAAGGCATGACCTGCATTTTTAATTTCAACTATCGTCACTCGATCACCTAAAGCACCTTTTAGAACACCTCTTAAAGGTTTAGGCGCGACTGTGTCATATTCTGGTTGAATATCTAAAATTGGTGCTTTACCAGCTGCAAAATAATCATCTACAGGAGTGTTATTACGCGCATAACCTTGTGCATCGTGAGCTTCGTGGTGCCAACCAGTTAGCCATACGCGCGGATCATTCATTGGCGCAAAAAATGCACGTTTTAAATATTCAATACGCTTAGCTTCTGGAAGTTCTTCATTTCCAGCATTATCAATCGCCTCACGAATTTCAGGACCAATTGGTTTACCTTTATATCCCTCTGGTACTTTACCTGCGGAAGCACCTGCTAACACCACACCTTTAACCAAATCTGGACGTTGTGTTGCGACCATACGGGTTGGGAAATTACCCCATGCATGACCGACTACAATTGCAGGTCCAGCTTTAAAATGTTCGATTACTGCTGCAACGTCATTTCCATAATCTTGAATATGTAGTTTTTCCATTGGACCACGGCTTAAACCAATTCCACGAACTTCCGGTCGAATCACTCTAAAACCTTGCTTGACCAAATCTTGCGCAACTACATCATAGTCACGTACAGAACGCCCTAGTGACGACATAATCACAATGGTTGGCCCCTTACCTTGTACATAAGCTTGAATAGAGACATCACCATACTTCACCATCTCATAAGGCACAGTGCTTACCTTAGAGGCAACAGTCGTATGCGTTGCTGGCGAAATATTTGTTTGTTTTGCTTCCGTAACCGTTGCTGTGGCTAATAATATTGCTGTAGTTAAAATAGCTAAGGTTTTGTTCATCTTAATCAACTCCATGTTTTAGATGATTGTGGTTTTAAAAATTAAATAAATATATTCAATTAGTTAGACAAATAAACTTGTTTTGAAAATTTGGCTATCGCATTTGCCATCGCTTCTGGTTGTTCAGGCACCATCGCATGACCTGCATTTTTAATGACCTGCTCAACAACTCGTTCAGGCAAATACTCTTTCATTACATTTTTGACGACGACTGCATCGTACTCTCCTTGTAAATCAAGGATTGGAACCGTTTTTCCACCCGAAAAATACTCATCAATGGGCGTTACAATTCGTGCATGAGCTTCAGCAGCATGGTTTTTTTCATACCAACCGTTTAACCACACATGTGGATCATTCATAGGTGCGAAGAAAGCTTGTTTTAGATATGTGATACGTTGTTCTTGAGGAAGCTTATAATTCCCTGCGTTATCAATTGCATCTCGTAAACGCCCATACGGTTTTTCAGTTGAATCTTTAGGTAACTTACCTGCTGAAGCAGCGGCCATGACAATACCGCGAACCAGATCTGGTCGATCAGCAGCAAGCATACGTGCAGGCTGACTTCCCCATGCATGTCCAACGACTACCACTGGACCAGTTTTTTCAGCATCTAAAACTAAACCAACGTCAGCAGCAAAATCGTGTAGGGTTAAATTCTCTAAAGGCCCTGTACTGCCATTGATGCCTCTAGGTTCAGGGCGTATGACTTTAAAGCCTGATTTTGCAAGATAATCTGAAACAACATCAAAATCTCTAGCACCACGACTTAACGAAGGAAGTAATACAATGACAGGACCCTTCCCTTGTACATAGAACTCAATTGAGACATCACCTTGTTGGATCTGCTTTTTATGAACAGAGAAATTCGAAATTAAATTTGCTTGATCCATATTAGATTCAACCCTATCAAGACTTGAGCAACCCATGAGGCTCAACGATGTCGATAAAATTGCAGTTAAGTATTTCTTCATGGTGTTGCCTCACTTACCAAGTGGTTCCAAACCACTCTTCGTCAAAATACTTTCTGCTTGTTTAGACTTTAAAAATTGTACAAATTGAGCTGCGATTTCAGGATGTTCAGCTTTTTTAGAAATAACGGATGAAAACTTACTAACGTATTGCAAACTTTCAGGTAAAGGTGCGACAAAGGTAATCCCTTTCGTATGTTTAAGCTCACTAATCTGTTGCATTCCGATATCAGCCTGATGTTCTGCTAATACTTCCCCGACCAGTTTTTTACCTGGTACCTCTAGCCCCTTTGTTTGCATTTCCTGTTCAATATTCAATTTTTTAAATAGTGTCGAACGAATATAGACACCACTTGAACCTTGAGAATAGGCAACTTTTTGAGCTGATAATAAGGCTGCCTTTAGGTCTGATTCATTTTTTAACGGTGGCACTTTAGTGCCTTTACTTACTGCCAAACCAATTTTTGAATTTGCCAATTCAGTACGACTAGATAAGTCAAAATTTTGACTTAATTCATTAGATTTAAGTGCATCATCCAAAATAATAGCCAAGTCCATCTTTTCATTGTTTTTAATTCGCATTGGTAATGATTCAGGAGACTTTCCGGCAGAAGGTCCCCATTCGATATGAACCGTATTTCCAGTTAATTTTTCATATATTGGAATAAGACTATCCATCGCACCATGAAAAGAACCAGATGCAATAACATTTAATTGCGCTGCATGTGCTGGCACGACCATAGCAATTGATAAGCCCATTCCTGAGACTAGTTTTTTTAAACTCATTTTTAACTTCCTTTTAAGTGAAGAAGTATTCAGTCAATGAATACTTCATTGGTTTTAAAACATTAATTTTCTCTGAAATATAAATTTCGTGGATTATCGACAAATACGGCTTGTATTAATTCAGGCGTATCGAGTGCTTTTAATGCAAACTTTAAAAGCTCATCATCATTAGGAACCTCACCTTTTACATTTGGGTGAGGCCAATCTGTTCCCCATACCACTCGATTTGGTGCAAGTTTGATTAACTTCTGAACCCAATTCAGTGAAACATCCCAAGTGCTGGCAGGCTGTCCATTCATTGCACGGTCAATTCCGGAAATTTTTAGCCAACGTTTTGGATTCATCATGACTTGTTGCAGCTTGTTAAAAGTATTTTCTGCATCTTGTGAATCAAGCAAATTAGGTCGGGCCATGTGATCAATCACAATATCGACATCTATGTCTTGCCAAGCTTCAATCGCTGGGAAGATATCCTCAATTTTTCCGTGTATCTGAATATGCAGTCCGAGCTTTGCAACTCGCTCAACCAAACCACGTAATGCTTGTGGATCATGGCTTCCAGGTAAATGCCCCATCATGTTGAAGCGAATACCACAAATGCCGCCGTGCTTTAATTCAATCAGCTGTTCATCTGTAATATCGTGATCTACTAGAGCAATCCCTCGATAATTAAAGTTACTTTGTTCAATTGCATCTAAAATGATGAAGTTATCTGAACCATAGGCAACAGCCTGAACAAAAACTCCGTGTTCAATACCTAAACTTTTATGCAACTCAAGCATTTGCTTAAAGGTCGCAGGTTCAGGGTGATAGGCCGCATCTTCTGGTAACGGAAAGCGATCAAAAGGCCCATATATATGAAAATGGCAATCCCATGAACCTTTTGGCAAATTAAATGACATAGTAATTCCTAAACAAATTTCATTAGGTTCAACAAATATTCCGTGTATTCATCCATGGTGGGAGTGATTGGGAACTCTCCTTAATCACAACGTGCAGTCATTCCACCATCGACCACAATTTCTGTTCCGGTAACAAAACGCGCTTCATCACTTGCAAGAAACAGCGCAGCAAAAGCTGTATCACGGCCATCTCCCATAAAGCCTGCGGGAATTCGCTTTAAACGGCTTTCAAGCAATTGATCAACATCACCGCCTGTGCGTTGCCCTGCTAAACGGACCTCAACCATTGGGGTATGCAATTGACCTGGCAATACAGTATTTACGCGTATTCCTTTAGGGGCATATTCGACAGCGGTCACTTTTGATAATTGAATAATCGCGGCTTTACTTGCGGCATAGGCAACTTGCGGAGCACCTGTAAAACGGATTCCAGAAGTTGAAGCCGTATTTACAATCGAACCACCGCCTTGTTGCTCCATATATGGAATGGCATGTTTACAAGTTAAAAAAACACTTTTTAAATTTAGGTCGAGCTGTTTGTTCCAAGCCTCTTCTGATAACGCGACAGCTCCACCAGCGGCAGAACCACCCACGTTATTCACTAAAATATCGACACGACCATATTTCTCTACACAGGCTTCAACCATGGTTTGAACTGATTTACTGTCAGTCACATCACATGCGAAAGGTGTCACTTCACCTTCAAAATTTTGAATACGATTTAAAGTCTCCTGCATCGCATCAATCGAACGATCGACAGCAAAAATTTTTGCCCCGGCTTTTGCAAAAAGTACTGCCGCTGCACGACCATTTCCCCAACCCGGACCAACACAACCTGCACCTGTAATGATTGCAACTTTATCTTTCAAACGTCCTTGAGGATTAATTTCATCAAACATATTAAATTCCTGATTTTGGGTTTGGTAATTCAGGTGTTACGCCTGTTGGAGGTGGAACTTCGAAAACATTAATCGTCATAGAAATCAGAGTGTAATAACCTGCTATCGCGACTAAATCGATTAAGGTATCTGTCCCAAGTAATTGCTCTATTTCTCTATAGGTCTGTTCAGAAACCCTTTTAGTTTCATGAAGCTCATAAATGAACTGATAAATTAATTGTTCATCTTTATGAATAAATGCGGGTTGCTCACCTGATCGAATTGCTTCAATGACATCTGTACTTAGACCTGCTTCAATTGCATAAGGTTTATGAGCAGCCCATTCATATTCAGCGAGCCAGTGTCTACCCATTAGTAAGATGGCTAACTCACTCAAACGCGGCTCTAAACAGCTATCGTATCGACAATATTGACCAAGACTTTGGGCTAAATTAGCTAACTTCGGATGATGTAACCAGATCGCTAAAGGACCTCTTACACCTTTACGTGGACCGCTTGCAATTGCATCGAATACAACTTGTTGTTCAGCAGTTAAATGTTCTGGGTCTATAGCTTTTAAACGCATGTCTATTCTCGATATAAGAAGTTGAGATAATTAATGAGATTTATCTAAAACTTGACTTGACTGATTTGAATCAGAAGCTAGCGGCGTCGCTACCAAAGAATCTTTAGCCCGTAGCAAACTACGCTTAGGTCTTTTACCTGTTTGTTTTTCAAAGGCATCAGCATCGAAAGCATTTTCCCAACGAGCAACCGCATAGACCGCAAGCGTGTTACCAATAATGTTGGTAATTGCCATGATGGTTGCCATAATTCGGTCAACACCAAACAACAGTCCCAAACCACCAAGCGGTAAAGTTTTTACAGACTGTAAAGTCGCCGCCAACTTAATAAAGGCACCTCCAGCAACAGTAGTTCCTCCTTTCGAGGTAAAGCTTAAAATTGCTAATAGAACCAGTTGATCGATTAAGCTCAAAGGCGTGTCAGTTGCTTGTGCAATAAAGCCCACAGCAATTGCCATATATAAAGCTGTGCCATCTAAGTTAAAGCTATAACCTGTAGGCAATACGAACCCGACAACAGCTTCGTCACAACCAGTTTTCTTGAGTTTTTCAATCAGTTTAGGAAAGGCAACTTCACCAGATGCCGTACCGAATACCAAAAGTATTTCGTCACGAATCACTTTTAAAATGGTGAGGAAAGGTAGACCAATAATCCAAGTCACTGTGCCAAGGGCAAATACAATAAAGAAGAAGCAAGCTGCATAGAAAACACCAATTAATTTCATTAAATAAATAAGTGTTTCACCGCCATAACTACCAATCGCCGCTGCCATTGCACCAAAGGCACCGAGCGGCGCAAGCTTCATAATAAAACCGAGCATCTTAAATAAGATGGTTTGTGCTTCATCAATTCCTTTAACAATCACAGAGTCCGGGCCACAGCATAAATTGATAGCCATACCCGCTAAAATTGAAACGACCAGTACCTGTAATACATTTCCAGTCGCAAAAGCATCTACGATGGTATGGGGAATCATATTTAAGAAGAAATCAACCGCGGAAAGCGTTGCTGAACCCTTTGCTGCATCAGGTTCGGCTAGGTCGGTTGCATGCAGACCTAAACCAGGCTGCAACACATTGACAAATACAAAGCCAATCAGCATTGCTACGGTTGTTAATACTTCAAAATAAATAAGCGACTTAACACCCAAACGGCCCAGTTTTTTCATATCTTTAATATGAGTCAAACCATGAACCAAAGTAAGAAAAATCAAAGGAGCTAAAAGCATTTTTAGTAAAGCAATAAATGCTTGACCTAATGGCTTCATTGCCTTTGCCCATTCAGGGGAGACTAAACCCAAAATAATGGCAGCAATAATTGCAATAATTACCTGCACATGTAGTTTTTTTAACATGTCGAATTCCTATATCGAAACTTTAAAATGCTTGTGCTTGAACACATCCCTGCATTTTTTGGCAAACGAATCCCCTATAAACAACATTCATATGTGCTTAGATTTAAATTTAACGGGGAGTTCAATTGTCTAGAGTGTTTAACTCATCGAAAAGCTAGATTTGAAAAGTAATCTGTCATAGAATCATTCCTTAATCATATTTTTCCAAATAAACCTAATCTACTCTATCTATAAGATTAGTTTTAAAAATCATAAATGATATCAATAACTTTTTACCAAAAAATTGACATCATTTTATAAAACGCCACGTAAATAAGAACTTTATCTATTACTTTCCATATAAGTTACATTCCTTACGTCTGAATTCATTGTTATATAATCACCATCTTTATGGAATAGGATTTAGGCACTATCAGATATGAATGAAATTAATATCGCACAAATCGACTTAAATCTTCTAAAGTGTTTTGAAGTGCTATATGAAGAACAAAATGCTTCACGTGCGGCTGAACGTTTGGGAATTACTCAATCTGCTGTCAGTGCTTCTTTACGACGTCTTAGAGACATTTACCAAGATCCACTTTTCCAACGGACTGGTCGAGGTCTTGCACCCACCACTAAAGCTCATGCTTTAAAACCATTAGTCAGCAATGCCTTAAATATTTTTAGAGAAACACTGCTATCTCTACCTGATAATACCAATACCTTACAGCAGCGAATTATTACTCTTGGTATGTCTGATGATTTTGAAATTGCATTTGCACAAGAGATTATCGAGCAAGTTAGATTAAAATTTCCGCATTATAGAATCGTGATTAAACAGACATACATGCATATTATTGCTGAAATGTTAGTAAAACATAATGTTGATATTGGAGTGACTTCTGGTGGAATCTACTATCATTCTTTGTATCGCGAATTAATGGTTTTAGGCGATTATTCTTGTTTAGTAACTCACCCTGAAGATGCTGTTGATCTAACCTTAGAAAAGTTTTTAGGTTTTGAACATCTATTAATTTCTAATACAGCACAGATCGGAATAGTTGACGAACATTTAACAAAATTAAATAAAACCAGACACATATTTGCATCCACTTCTCATTTTGCAGCTATTCCTTGGTTATTAAAAAGAAAAGGAACCGTTTGTACGCTTCCTACCCACGCTGCAAGAAAAATTTCTGAAATTGTACCCTCACTAATTTATACAAACTGTCCAATTTCGATCCCGACCTATCCAATGGTTCTTTCATGTCGAAAAACATCGTTAAAGGACAAAGCAATTTTGGATGTACAGGAAGTCATTAGATCCATTATTAATAACTACAAATAACACTTTTCTTGACCTTTGCCATGACGAATCACAGCTTGGTCAAATTCGCTTTAAAAGTATAGAATTTATAAGCCTTGTAAGTGATTCATTCGCTCCAGCTCTCGAATTAAACCCGAGTGGTCTAACTCACCGTCTCCAGCCGCAAGCATATTCTCAAAGAGTTGACCAACTTGTTCAGCAATAGGTAAATTCAATTCAAGCGATTTGGCATAGCGAATGGCGGTATGAATATCTTTATGCTGGTTTCGAGCAGTGCCTCCTGGTTTAAAATCTCGATTTAACATACGTTCGCCATGCTGCTGTAAAATTGGAGAATCTGCAAAACCGCCTGTTAATGCTTGTTTTAATTTAATAGGATCAGCTCCAGCTTGGCTTGCAAGCAATAATCCCTCGCTCACCGTTGCAATGGTGGTTGCAACGATCATTTGATTTACGAGCTTTGCCAGCATTCCACAGCCAGCACCACCGACTAAAATTGGGCGTCCCATTGCACTTAAAATAGTTTCAGCGTGTGAAAATGTTTTAGCTTCACCACCCACCATAATGGCAAGACTTGCATTTTGAGCACCTTTTTGTCCACCAGAAACTGGGGCATCTAAATATCTAAGTCCTCGTTCTCTGCATTTGTCACTTTGTATTTTTGCAATTTCAACAGGGATCGAGCTCATTACAATAACCGTGCTTTCAGGTTCTAGCTGCGAGATTGCACCCTGCTCTTTAAACAAAATTTCATCACATGTTTTTCCATCGCTGAGCATACAAATCAGGAACTCTACATCTTTTCCGACTTGTTCAAGTTCAGAGCAAACATGAGCACCCGCTTCTTTTAAAATATCAGCTTTAGAGGCAGTTCTATTCCAGACTTTTAGTTGATGACCTTCCTTGAGTAAATTCATAGCCATCGGCATTCCCATAATGCCTGTACCCACAAATCCGATGGTCGCCATTATTTCATCTCCGTCGCTGTTCGAACTTTAAGTGGCTGTTGTTCTACTTTTAAGCTATTCGATTTTAATCTTGCCAATAGAAGCAACCCTAAACCACCCATCGCTACAAAGCCAGCAATCGCAAGGAATGCCACAGTATAGGTGCCTGTGGTCGTATATAAATATCCTGTTAAATACGGACCGGTAAAACCGCTTAAATTACCTACCGAGTTAATTAATCCAATTCCGGCAGCCGCACCAACACCTGTTAGAGTTTGCCCAGGAATGGTCCAGAAAATATTAATTGCGCTAAATACACCAATCGCAAGCAGAATAAAGCCCACAATAATTGCCCAAGGTTGATTCACAATTAAGGCAATCGCAATTGCGGAGGCAGCCATAAGCGCTGCACACGCACCATGTTTATAACGTTCTTGTTTACGGTCAGAACGGCGGCTCCATAACACCATTCCAACGGCCGCAAATGCGTATGGAATTGCGGTAAGTAAACCATTTTGAATCAGGCTAATTTCCATACCAAATGTGTTTCTAAATGACTCTAAAACACTTGGTAAGAAGAAGAACATCGCATTTGAACCAGAGGTAATTCCAAAGTAAACAATTGCCATAATCCACACTAAAGGATTTTTAAACACTTGTTTAATCATTTCCCTTTTTGTTAAAGCTGCTTCCGTAGATTGCTCTTTTTCTCTTTCTTCACGTTCTAATGTTGTCATTAACCATTGACGCTGCTCAGTCGTTAACCACTGGGCTTCTTTCGGGTTATTGGTTAAATATTTTAGACAAACCAGACCTAAAATAATGGATGGAATACCTTCTAAGATATACATTAAACGCCAGCCTTCATAGCCAATGGTATTGCCCCATTGCATGAGACCGACTGAAATTGGCGCTCCAATAATTTGAGCAATAGGTAATCCAAGATAAAACGTTGCAAAAACACGAGCGCGATATTTTGCAGGAAACCACAAAGTTAAATAAAAGATAACACCCGGGAAAAAACCCGCTTCGGCAATTCCGAGTAAAAACCGTAAAACAATAAACTGCGTGCCACTATGAATAAAACCCATAAGTCCAGCAATGATTCCCCAAGTAATCATAATTCGGGCAATCCAGATCCGTGCTCCAAACCGATGAAGTAAAATATTACTGGGTACTTCTGCAATGAAATAACCCAGAAAAAATACACCTGCACCTAAACCAAAAATAGTTTGAGTAATTCCAAGTGCATCATTCATGTGTAGCGCAGCAAAACCAATATTGGTTCTGTCTAGAAATGCCATAATGAATAGAATAATGAGAAACGGGATAATTCGACTCGAAACACGTTTAATTGTCTGCTCTTCGATAGCAGTTACATTTTTGATATCTTCCATAATAACTCTCACATCAACTGGCGATCACTGCCATTAATTTTGGGTATCTTCTATATGTGCCTGAATAACGCTTTCAAAATTCTCATCCGCTTGGAAACCTAAAGACTCGGCATATTCAGCTTTCACCTGAACAGGCCAACTTTGAACAATCCGTTGAATGGTTTTGTCTTCTTGCCATTGCACTAAATCGATTGCTTGTTTGCCTGCAACTTTTTCAAGCGCCTCAAGCATTTGTTTTACGGTAACGGTTAATCCCGGTAGAGGAATAATGCGATTATCTTGCAGTACATCTGAAGAAATTGACGCAGCTTTAATCATCGATTCAACACAACGCCGTGGTGAAGTCACAAAAACCGGTGTATCTGACTGGACTGGACAAACTGCCGTTTCACCTTTTAACGGTTCACGGATGATTGAGCTAAAAAATGTCGATGCCGCTTTATTGGGTTTACCGGGCCGAACCACGATAGTCGGTAGTCTTAAAATACGGCCATCAATAAAGCCTTTTCTTGAGTAATCCGAAACCAGTAATTCTCCTACCGCTTTTTGCATGCCGTACGAAGACTTCGGTGTAACCACTGTCTCATCTGTCACAACTTCTGGTAATTGACCACCAAATACAGCACAGCCACTAGCAAAAATGACTCGCGGCGCGGTTTGTTTCTTTCTTAACTCTTCTAATAAATTTAAGAGTCCATAAAGATTCACATCCATGCCTAAATCAAAATCGGCTTCTGCTGCTGAACTGACTACAGCGGCCAAGTGCCAAACCACATCAACATTTTCTGTAATATTTGCTACCGTGGCTTTATCGGTAATATCACCGACAATGACTTCAATTTTTGGGTCTTGTGGTAAATCTTCACCAGCAAATGCATCAAATAGAATAATTTTATCGATGGGCTCAGGTTTATTGTTATCTAAAGTCAAATTGCCAGTTTTTAAGATCTCTTTGGCAATTTGTTTTCCAATAAAACCTGTTCCACCAGTGATTAGCACATTCATACAGAGGTCCTTTCCTAGTTTTTATTCACTTAAAAACTTTTGTAATTGTCGTGAATTAAACGATAAGGACTCCTTTCAATAATTTCCAATGAATAATTTCTAAATATTGATAACTTTTTAATATCAGTTTTATGTTTATAAATTTACTAAACAAAGTAGGTTTTTCTTTTAATTTTAAAGCCTCAAATCTAATCATAATTTGAGGCTCTGTCGTTTATTTACGTTTCGCATTTTTAAGTAAGATATTTATAAATGCTGCTGCAATATCAGACACTGGTTCATCTTTACGCGTCAAAATTCCATAATCCTGCGCATCTAAAATTAGATCTGTTTCTAAAATCTGTAATTGTCCTTCTTTCACCTGATCAATCACCATGGCTTCCGGTAACATTCCCACCATTGGCGCCCCTTTTAATATCTGTAAAAAGGTTTGCATCGACATGGTATTGACCGTATTTAAAGGTATTTTAACTTTCGCTCGGGCAAATGCACCTTCCATACGCTCTCGTATTGGTGTGCCTTTAGGATAGAGTACCCACGGCCAGTTGAGTAATTCTTCTAAGGTACAGAATTTTTTTTGGGCGCATGGATGGGCACTATTCACAACAATACAAAATGGCTCTGGGCCTAAGGGTTGAAAATCGAAAAACTGACTTTGCGTCACATCGGTAAAACGGCCAATAGCTAAATCTAACGTATGCTCGCTTAACATTTCCATTAAATGGTCACTGGTCTGCTCAACAACATCAATAGAAAGTAGCGGCCATTGTTTCTTAATTTCAATAATTGAGTTCGGAATTACCACAGCAGTTGCTGCAAAAATACCGCCCACCTTTAAAAACCCGTGACCACCTAAACGTAAAATTTCAATGTCTTCGACAAAATGCTTTGCATCATTCAAAACACGCTGCGCATAACGAATCACATGCTCGCCCAAAGCTGTGACTGGCATATTTCGTGGAAGTCTTTCAAAAACCTGAAACCCAAGCAGACTCTCAATTTCTTTTAGCATTTTACTCACGGCAGGCTGACTTAAGTTCATCTGCTCGGCAGCCAAATGCATGTTATTGGTCCTTGCCAAAGTTTCCAACAACACCAAATGTTTGAATTTCAACCAATTATTTAAACTCGCGTAAGTCAAATCTGCCATTTATAAAAAACCTTTTCGATAACTTTTCGTTATTAATAATTAAATTATTACGATTGGTGTTTATTAAATAAGAAACATATCATGATTTCAAATAAAAGAAGGATGCTTTAAATGAACTTTACGTTAAATTCCCAGAACTCATTACCAAACGATGCTACCCAAGGATGTTTAATTGGTCGCGCGTGGATTCCCAACCAGATTTCTGGTCCATCTCCGATTCTTTTAAAAGGCGATCAGGTTTTTGATATTTCTGAAAAGTTTCATACGATTTCTCAGTTGCTTGAAACTTCGGATCCTTTAAAAGCTTTATCTGAAATTGAAGGAAGATTGGTTGGGTCAATTGATGAGTTATTTGCCAATACAGTCGCTGAGCCAGATACAAACAAGGCATATTTTTTAGCCCCTATTGATTTACAAGTGATTAAAGCGGCTGGCGTTACTTTTGCAGCAAGTATGTTAGAGCGTGTGATTGAAGAACAAGCTGGTGGCGATGCGCAAAAAGCTCAATCGATCCGTGAAGTGGTACAAGGGGTAATTGGTGATAATTTAAAAACAATTGAACCTGGTTCTGAAAAAGCACTTCAACTCAAAGAATATTTAATTGAACAAAAAATGTGGTCTCAATATCTTGAAGTGGGTATTGGTACTGACGCTGAAATTTTTACAAAAGCCCCTGTTTTAGCAGCTGTGGGAACCGGTCAAAATATTGGTATTCACCCGAAGTCTGAGTGGAATAATCCGGAACCTGAAGTTGTATTGGTTGCGAATAGCCACGGTAAAATTTTAGGTGCCACTTTAGGTAATGACGTTAATTTACGGGACTTTGAAGGTCGTAGTGCTTTGTTATTAAGTAAAGCAAAAGACAACAATGCTTCGTGTGCAATCGGCCCATTTATTCGCCTTTTTGATCATACTTTTACTTTAAATGACATCCGTGCTTGCGATGTTGAACTAAAAATTGAAGGGACAGATAACTTTGTACTCAATGGCATTAGTTCTATGTCTCAGATTAGCCGTGACCCCGAAGATTTAATTCAACAAACGCTTAATGAAAATCATCAATATCCGGACGGTTTTGTTTTGTTCTTAGGTACTTTATTTGCACCTACTCAAGATCGTGAACAAGCTGGTGCTGGCTTTACCCATAAAGTCGGAGATGTTGTCCGAATTCACTCACCTAAACTCGGCACTCTATACAACACGGTCATGACCAGTGACAAAGCAACGCCGTGGAATTTTGGAATAAATGCATTAATACGTAATTTGAAGCAGCGCGAATTATTATAATTTTCACGTATTATCGATCAGTTGAATTGTAATATTCATCTTGTGAAAAAAATTAAATTTCAAAAAGTATGGTGAAAGGATCTAAAAATGAATGATCAAGATAAACGGATTTTTTTACGTAGCCAAGAATGGTTTGATGATCCTACCCACGCTGACATGACAGCACTCTATGTTGAACGTTATATGAATTATGGATTGACCCGTGCCGAGCTACAGTCGGGTCGTCCAATTATTGGCATTGCACAAACTGGTAGTGATTTAACCCCATGTAACCGTCACCATAAAGAGCTTGCTGAACGGGTTAAAGCAGGTATTCGTGATGCGGGTGGTATTCCCATGGAATTTCCTGTTCACCCGATTGCAGAACAGTCACGTCGCCCTACTGCTGCACTTGACCGTAATTTAGCTTACTTAGGTTTAGTTGAAATATTACATGGCTATCCACTTGATGGTGTGGTGCTAACCACAGGGTGCGATAAAACTACACCGGCCTGTTTAATGGCAGCCGCGACAACAGATTTACCCGCCATTGTTTTATCCGGTGGCCCAATGTTAGACGGTCATTTTAAAGGTGAGTTAATCGGCTCAGGTACGGTGCTTTGGCATGCAAGAAATTCACTTGCCACGGGTGAAATTGACTATGAAGGCTTCATGGAAATGACCACTTCAGCATCGCCTTCGGTCGGACATTGCAACACCATGGGCACTGCACTTTCAATGAATGCTTTGGCAGAAGCTTTAGGTATGTCTTTACCAACCTGTGCAAGTATTCCGGCGCCATATCGTGAACGTGGGCAAATGGCCTATATGACAGGAAAAAGAATTTGTGAAATGGTTTTAGAAGATTTACGACCATCTAAAATCATGAATAAACAATCCTTTGAAAATGCCATTGCAGTAGCTTCTGCTTTAGGCGCATCGAGTAACTGTCCTCCCCACTTAATTGCGATTGCACGTCACATGGGTATTGAGCTGAGCTTAGAAGATTGGCAACGCGTTGGAGAAAAAATTCCACTCATTGTGAACTGTATGCCGGCGGGTAAATATTTGGGTGAAGGTTTTCACCGTGCCGGTGGTGTTCCTGCTGTTCTGCACGAATTACAAAAAGCAGGTGTTTTACATGAAAACTGCGCATCGGTCAGCGGTAAAACAATTGGGGAAATTGCTAAAAATGCAAAAACGTCAAATGCCGATGTCATCTTTCCTTATGAACAACCTCTGAAACATGGCGCTGGTTTTATTGTGCTCAGTGGTAATTTCTTTGACAGTGCCATTATGAAAATGTCGGTTGTGGGTGAAGCATTTAAGAAAACCTATTTATCTGACCCGAATAGTGAAAATAGTTTTGAGGCTAGAGCAATTGTATTTGAAGGTCCAGAAGACTACCACGCAAGAATTAATGACCCTGACTTAGACATTGATGAACGTTGCATTTTAGTGATTCGTGGCGCAGGTACTGTTGGCTATCCAGGCAGTGCAGAAGTTGTAAATATGGCTCCTCCTGCAGGATTAATTAAAAAAGGAATTGACTCGCTACCTTGCTTGGGAGATGGCCGTCAAAGTGGAACCTCTGCTAGCCCTTCTATTTTAAATATGTCGCCGGAAGCCGCTGTAGGTGGCGGTATTGCCTTATTAAAAACCAATGACCGTTTGCGCATTGATTTGAACAATCGTTCGGTCAATGTGCTCATTTCTGACGAAGAGTTAGAAAAACGCCGTCAGGAATGGAAGCCAACAGTCTCTGCCTCTCAAACCCCATGGCAAGAAATGTATCGCAACATGGTGGGCCAATTATCAACTGGCGGTTGTTTAGAGCCTGCAACTTTATATATGCGAGTCGTCAACCAAAATAATCTTCCACGACATTCTCATTAATTTCAGGATATTTACTATGACCATGATTGGACACAACTTTATTGGCGGTTCACGCAGTGCACAAGGTACAAACTTATTAAAGAGTGTAAATGCAACAACTGGTGAAACTTTGCCTTATGAGTTTCACCATGCAACCGAACAGGAAGTGAATCAGGCCTGTGAAGCGGCCAGCCAAGCCTTTAAAACTTACCGTCATACATCACCTGAACAGCGTGCTACCTTTTTAGAAAATATTGCCGATGAACTCGATGCCTTGGGTACAGATTTCCTTGAAATTGTTTCACAGGAAACCGCTTTACCGCTGGCACGTTTGCAAGGCGAACGTGGCCGTACCAGTGGCCAAATGCGCCTGTTTGCCAAAGTGCTGCGCCGTGGTGACTTTTTAGGTGCGCGGATTGATACCGCTTTGCCTGAGCGTCAGCCTTTACCTCGTCCAGATTTGCGCCAGATCAAAATTGGTGTTGGCCCTGTGGCAGTCTTTGGAGCAAGTAACTTTCCACTCGCTTTTTCAACTGCGGGTGGTGACACAGCTTCGGCACTCGCCGCAGGTTGTTCTGTGGTGGTAAAAGCCCATAGTGGACACATGGCTACAGCGGACTTTGTAGCTCAAGCCATTGAACGTGCAGTCGAAAAGTCAGCTATGCCTAAAGGCGTATTTAACATGATTTATGGTAATGGTGTGGGTGAACCACTGGTGAAACACCCTTTAATTCAGGCTGTGGGTTTTACAGGTTCACTCCGAGGTGGTCGTGCTTTATGTGATATGGCGGCAGCCCGTCCACAACCGATTCCGGTATTTGCGGAAATGAGCAGCATTAACCCGATGCTGATGTTGCCAGAAGCCCTGAAAACCCGTGGTGAAAAAATTGCACAGGACTTAGCCGACTCAGTTGTTCTAGGGTGTGGTCAGTTCTGTACCAATCCGGGTTTAATCTTGGGCATTAAATCAGCTGAATTTAGCCAGCTCATTAGTAACCTGACTGAAATTATGGGGGCTAAGCCTGCACAGACTATGCTCAATGCCGGAACCTTAAAAAGTTATACTGCTGGTCTTGAGCATTTAACCGAGCATCAAGGCATTGAACACTTGGCAGGTCAAACCCAACAAGGTAATCGGGCACAACCACAACTGTTTAAAGCCGATGTTGAGCTGTTACTGGCGGGTGACCAGCTTCTGCAAGAAGAAATCTTTGGGCCAACCACAGTGATCATTGAAGTTGAAGATAAAGCCCAACTCATTCAGGCTTTACAAAGCATGAATGGTCAGCTGACTGCGACTTTAATTGCCGATGAAGCAGACTTAACCGAGTTTGCAGATGTGGTTCCCGTGTTAGAAGAAAAAGCCGGTCGATTACTTATAAACGGTTATCCAACGGGTGTGGAAGTGTGTGATGCGATGGTGCACGGCGGACCATATCCGGCGACTTCAGATGCACGAGGTACTTCTGTTGGGACCTTGGCCATTGACCGTTATTTGCGCCCAGTGTGTTACCAAAATTATCCGCAAAGTTTGTTGCCAGAGGCTTTAAAAGACAGCAACCCGTTGCAGATTTTAAGACTGGTGAATGGTGAGATGACTAGAAAAGCGATCTAAAAATAAAAAGAGACCATTAACTGGTCTCTTTTTATTTTTCTGTATTAAGTTATTGTTGGTAAAACAAATAAAATCAACTCTGGCGATAATTTATATTTTTCAAAAATAAATCGACAGCATATTCAACCCAAGCACTAATTTCACTATCTGATATTATGTAATTCGGATGTGTAAGACACTTAAGATGCGCATCACTTCGTAATAACGCTAAAAATATATTTGCAGCTATATCCGAAGAAGAGCTTAATTCTATTTCACCATTTTTAGCTGATTTTTCAAGATAACCCGCAATAATATTTGCAAGCCGTTGTGGCCCAACTTCAAAGAATTTTTCGGATAACTCTGGAAATCTTACTGCTTCTGCAATACAAACCCTAAAAAAAGCCAATCCTGAATGCGACAAGATAAAACAAAGATAGGTTTTCCCCATCTCGGTTAAAGCTGACCGTAAATTTTCCGCTTTTGTCTCAACTAAAATAATTTGCTCTTGCATGTTCGTGCATTGTCGTTCAATGACCGCGGCAAACATCACTTCTTTATTTTTATAGTAGCCATACATGGTGGCTTTTGAAACACCCGCCTCTTTTTGAATCATATCTGTTGTTGTGCCACTAAAACCATGTGTCAGAAAAAACTTTGTTGCTGCATCCAAAATTTTTTGATCTTTTTCATTGGTTTTAGTTGTAACAGACATAGTGACCTTATAAAAAATTGAGCGACTTCATTTGTAGTGTAACTCATCGAAAAGTTCAAAATCGAGAATTGACGGCAATTTAATTAAAGAGTAGAGTACCGATCGGTACAGTACAGTAAATATCTGCTCGGTGCAATAAATTGATGCTTAAGATTTAAGGTAAAAGATGAATACAAAACCACTCATCGGTTTAGCAGGTGCAATATTTGCTGCAATGACTGTTGAATTTAATAACCGAATTACCAGCATTACCTTAGTCGACATTCGTGGCGCGATGGGAATTAGTGTCGACTCTGGTTATTGGGTCAACAGTATTTACGCCAGTGCCATGATTATTGGCATGATCCTGTCCACCAGTTGGGCAGTTATTTTTTCAATGCGCAGAGTCCTGCTTTTTGCGATCGGACTTTGCCTCTTCTCTAGCGTTTTAATTCCTTTTAGTCCAAATATCGAAATATTTTATTTATTGCGTGGCTTACAAGGGCTCGCCAATGGTTTAACCATTCCTTTGCTCATGGCCTGTGCGCTTAGATTTTTAGGACCTGATATTCGGCTATGGGGCCTCGCTTGCTATGCATTAACTGCAACTTTCTTTCCTAATTTAAGTGCAGCGCTGTCTGCCTTTTATTTAGATGTTCTTGGCTGGAAAATGATATTTTTCCAAACCATTCCTTTTTGTGCGCTAAGTGCTGCTCTGGTTTATTTTGGGATTCCCCAAGACCCATTAAATTATTCAAGAATAAGAACTTACGACTGGATAGGTGCCCTTTTAGCGATTATTAGCTTAGCCAGCCTCAGCACCATGTTATTGCACGGCAACCATTTAGACTGGTTCCATTCTCAATTAATTTGTGTATTGGCTTTAATTAGTGCAATTACTTTACCTTGGTTTTTTATACATGAATGGCGTTACCCAACCCCATTAATTAAACCGCAAATGCTCGAAATCCGAAATTTTGCTTATGCTGTTTTTGCTCTCTTTTGCTTTGTCATTATTGGTATGTCCACCAGTACATTACCACTGAATTACCTTAGTGCTGTGCATGGCTATAAACCCACTCAGACCATGTGGATTGGTTTACAAATTGCGGCATTGCAATTTATCTATATCCCAATTGTTGTGAAGCTTTTAAATCAAGCTTGGGTGGATAGCCGCTATGTACACGGGTTTGGCTTACTTCTGGTCATCGCAGGTTGCCTAGGTGCAAGTCAACTTGATACTACATGGAATCAAGATCAGTTTTATTTTTGGCATGCCATCTCATGTTTGGGGCAAACCTGTGTCGTGCTCTCGCTCTTAATGATGGGAACAAACAGTGTTCACCCAACCATGGCAATTTATGCATCACCAATGATTAATACTCCGCGTGCCATTAGCGGTGTACTGGGTGTTTGTATTTTGGATTGGATCAATCGAGTGCGTGGCGAATACCATTCAACCCGGCTGATTGAAAATACAGCCCAACATGTTTTCCAAAATATTCAAGGCCCTGTCATTAACCCACTTACTCCACCTGTGCTCACCGCAAATGGTGCAGATCGTGTTTCAGGTGGTTTATCTGCTCTCAACTCTGCGATTCAAGCGCAACAATCAGTTTTAGTGATTAGCGATCAATATCTCATCTTAGCTGGCCTTACCGCTATTTTATTCATCGTGATGTTGATTTTGCCAGTTCGAACTTATCCGCCACGCATTGCTCTCATTAAGTTAATGAATAGTCATAACTCAGGAAAATCTTTATGAGTACTCTCGAAGCCCAAGATACCACCAACACCGAGCCACCCAAGTTAACAAAGGTGCAATATCTCAAAAAGCATTGGGTTATGGTTATCGCATTTATTATTGTTTTAGCATCCATTTTATGGGTTTTAAAACTTATATTTTTACCCTCCTCAATTGTTGAAACAGACGATGCGCGTGTGGATGTCGAGTACTCAACCATCGCCCCTAAAGTATCTGGCAATATTGAAGAGATTTATATTAAAGATCATCAGACCGTAAAAAAAGGCCAACTTTTAGCGCGGATTGATGCACGCGATTATCAAGCTGCTTTGGCTGAAGCTGAATCTAATTATGCAAAAGCACAAGCTGACGTGAGTGAAGCGATGCTGGCTGTTGAGAGACAACCGACTGTTATTCGAGAAACAGAAGCACAGCTTAGAAAAGTAGAAGCTGGAATTAAACTAACAAAAGATAATACGGCGCGTTATGAGCAGTTGCAGGCACTTGGTGCTGAATCTAGATTGATTACGCAACAGTCAAAAACCACATTGACTGAACAATATGCCGACTTGGACAGCAGTAAAGAAAGAGTGATTGATGCACAGTATCAGCTCAACCAATATAAGATTCAGGTACAAGCCAAACAAGCTGCTCTTAAACAAGCACAAGCGGCACTTGATAAAGCAAAACTGAATTTGAGTTATACAGAAGTTCGTGCACCTATTGATGGCATGATTGGTCAAAAGTCAGCTAACGTAGGTAACTTTGTGAGCGCTGGTAATCCATTAATGGTCGTTGTGCCTTTAGACCAAGTCTATGTAGAAGCAAACTTCCGTGAAATTGAGTTAAAACAAATAAAAATTGGACAACCTGTTAATGTCTATGTAGATGCTTATAACGTTGAGCTAAAAGGCGTGGTAGATAGCTTCTCCCCTTCTACTGGCGCATTTTTCTCTCCGATCTCTGCAACCAATGCGACTGGTAACTTTACCAAGATTGTTCAACGCCTTCCTGTACGCATCAAGCTCATTGAAAATCAAAAAGATGTTAAATTATTGCGTCCTGGTTTATCTGTTTTAGTCTCTATTGATACGACTCAAAAATAGACCGACTAGATTTTGAAGTATGAGAAAAAAGAGACCATTTACGGTCTCTTTTTTAATTTATACAAATTCTAAGCTATAAAATTAGCTCAAAGTGGTCACAACTTGAGGTTGTTCTTTTTTAAGATGCTTAACCATTAACAACGAAACCGCGGCACAAAATGCAGGTATCGCTAAAATGCTTAAAATTTCAAAACTGGAGAGATTTAATGACATTAACCAGCCGCCCATAATTGACCCCACAATCGATCCTGAGCGCCCTACTGCATTGGCCCAACTTACCCCTGTTGCACGGCAATGTGTTGGATAAAAACTAGATGCAAAAGCGTTTGCTCCCACTTGTGATCCACTAATTCCAGCACCTACCCCAAACATGGCAAACATCAATAAAGCTGTATTTGCCTGTTCAATTCCAAACCCTAAACAAATCAGGAAAAAACCACCAAAAACATAAGCCGTACTTAAAATTTTGGTTGCATCCATCTTATCCATCAGTAAGCCCAAGACAATGGCACCAATGGTTCCCCCTATTTGGAAAATTGAAGTCAGCCATGACGCATTGGATAAATTGAAGCCCTCATTGGTCAATAAAGTAGGCATCCAACTTGAAATCATATAAATAATGAGAAGGCTCATAAAAAAGGTAAACCAAATCAAAAAAGTGCCCAAAGCAAAGCCTTTATTAAACAAATCTTTCAAACTTGATTTTTCGACTTCATTAACTGTTGGCACCAAAGTTGGTGTGCTATTTAAATGCGGTGCGATACGGTGAATAATCTTTTCAATTTTCTCGGTGCTCTTCTTTTTAAGTACTAAAAATCGAATAGATTCAGGTAATAAAAAATATAAGAAAGGTACGGTCGCTAAAGGTAATACTCCCCCAATGAGCAAAATACCGTGCCAACCAATATGAGGAAGTAGCTGAGCCGAAAAAATGCCACCAAGAGCGGAACCCACAGTAAAGCCACAGAACATCATGGTCACCAGATTAGAGCGACGAGATGTAGGCGCATATTCAGAGGTTAAAGTAATTGCATTAGGTAAAGCCCCACCTAGACCCAAACCAGTGAGAAATCTCCAAATAATTAAGGTTTGTAAATCTGCTGAAAAAGAGGCAAAAATACTGGCAATTCCAAACATAATTACCGAACCAATCAAAATCGGTTTACGGCCTAATTTATCGGACAGTGGTCCAAAAATGAGTGCGCCTGCCATCAATCCAAATAAGCCAGCGCCAAATAAAGGTGCCAAATCGGTTGCTTGTAATCCCCATTCTGCCTTTAAAGCAGGTGCAATAAATCCAACTGCTGCGGTATCAAATCCATCAATCGCAACAATCAAAAAACACAACCACATGATTAATTTTTGCAAAGACGATAGCGGTATTTCATCAATGAAACTTTGTACGTCTATAGAATTTTGAGACATGAGAGCTCCTTTCGCCAATACATTGGCGTATATGCAATCCTTAGCAAAGGTGCCCAACTGTATTTTTTATTTAGGTTGAGCACCTATTTCAATAAATCAGTTCAATTTGATTTATTTCACATTCACCGTAATGCCAGTCAGTCCAGTAATGTCTGCACGCATAACATCACCTTTTACTACCGCACCTACGCCTTCTGGAGTTCCTGTAAAAATCAAATCACCTGCTTTTAATTCAAATAACGTAGATAAATTGGCAATCGTTTCGGCCACAGACCAAATCAGGTGACTGACATCGCTGTGCTGTTCGGTTTTACCATTTACCGTTAAATGAATATCAGCACTATTGATTTCACCCGTTTGCGTAATCGGATGAATTGGGCCAACTGGTGCAGAAAAATCAAAAGCCTTACCGATTTCCCATGGACGACCTTTTTCACGCATTGCCATCTGTAAGTCACGGCGGGTCATATCTAAACCGACGGCATAGCCATATATATAATTCACTGCATCTTCAACTGAGACATTTTTGGCATCTTTACCAATTGCAACGACCAACTCGATTTCATAATGAAAATTTGAAGTTTCAGATGGATATGGAATATCAACCGCATCTGTATTTACCGGAACAATCGACTCAAGATCATTTGGCTTACAAAAGAAAAATGGTGGTTCACGGTCTGGGTCAAAACCCATTTCACGTGCATGAGCAGCATAGTTACGGCCGACACAATACACACGGCGTACTGGAAATTTATGCTCTGAGCCGTGAATAAATAGACCCGCAGTGGTCATTGGTTCAAAAATAAATGACATGTTAAATTCCTTCTAATAAGTTAATCACGACTCAAAATGCATCGGCCTGCTGTTCAGGTGCTGCTTTTTGAAATGCTTCTAAGGTCATGCAATGTTGGTAAATTTCATTAATGTTTGGATAAGCCGATAAATCGACTTTAAAACGCTCGGCAGAAACTACTTGTGGAACTAAATAGGCATCTGCAATGGTCGGTTGCTTGCCATAGCAGAACTTTTCGCGATTGGAGTCTTGTTCCAAAATATGCTCTAAAGCAGCAAATCCATCCTGAATCCACTTGGCACACCATGTATTGATTTGTGCATCATCCAGCCCTAAGTTCTGGCGTAAATATTCAAGAACACGCTTGTTATTTAAGGGATGAACATCGCATCCAACTAATGCAGCAATCGCACGGACTTTTTCACGACCCAATGCATCTGTAGGCAATAAAGTGGGTTCCGGATATTGTTCTTCTAGCCATTCGATAATGGCTGGACTTTGCAGCAAGTTTCCAGATTCTGTTTCAAGTACTGGTACAAATCCTTGCGGATTTAAAGCTTTAAAAGCAGCTTGATGGTGTTCATTTTTAGCGAGCGAGATATAAGCCGCTTCATAAGCCAAACCCTTTAGGTTCAACACAATGCGGGTTCGATGCGATGTACCGCTACGGAAAAAGCTATAAAGTTTCATGCCACATTCCCTTGATAATTTTTCACTGCATCAAGGCAGTTATTGACATTCCAGCCATATAACCACTCCATTGCATCATAAAAACGTTCAGTAGGACGTCCACGCCACAAATCGTTGCGAACCAAGCGTTGCACACCTTTGGCATGGTAAATTTTGCCCATTTCACGTGAAGACAAAACAATGCGCGCTGTACGTGCCACACGTGCTTTTTGGTAAATATCAAAAGCTTTCAAAATGTCATGGTCGGTAACACGTAACGCTTCACCTAAAGTTACGGCATCTTCCATCGCCATACATGCACCTTGCGCCATATATTGCGTGGTTGGATGTGCTGCATCGCCAAGTAATGTCACACGGCCAAAAGTCCATGTTTCAATCGGTTCACGGTCTGCGGTTGCCCAGCGGCGCCAGCTTTTAGGTAACTCAATCAATTGGCGAGCTTTCGGGCAAATTCCTTGAAAATAAGACAGCACTTCTTCTTTAGAGCCGTCGGTTACGCCCCACTGTTCTTGCTCACGGCTATGGAACGTCACTACAACGTTATATTCCTTTCCGCCGCGCAGTGGATAATGCACAAGGTGACAATTTGGCCCGACCCAAATACTGGCTGCATTCCATTTCAAGTCTTCAGGAAACTCGCTTTCAGGTACTACAGCACGGTAAACCACATGACCTGTAACCAATGCAGGGTCACCCACATAGGTGTCACGCACAACGGATTTAACACCGTCAGCACCGATAAGTGCCTGACCATGATATTGCTTACCATGTTGATCGGTAATCGTTACGCCAGCATCATCTTGGTCAACTTTTTGAATATGACAATTGGTAATGATTTCCAAGTTGCCGTATTTTTTAGCACCTTCGACCAATGAACCATGAATATCGGCACGGTGAATCACCGCATATGGGTTACCAAAACGTTCACGGAATTTTTCATTAGTTGGAATTTTGCCGACCTGATATTCATCAATCGCATCATGCATGACCATATAGTCGGTATAGACCGCTTTACTGCGAGCAATCTCACCAATTCCTAGCGCATCAAAGGCATGAAATGCGTTCGGCCCTAACTGAATGCCCGCACCGATCTCACCAATTTCAGGGGCTTGTTCAAAAACCTGTACCTTAAAGCCTTGTTTTGCCAAAGCAAGTGCAGCTGCAAACCCGCCAATGCCGCCACCAGCAATTAATATCGGTTGTTGAGTATCTGACATGATTTATATCCTTATAAAATATTCTGTTTACTGGCGCTCGCGTACAGAGTACAAACCCAATTTCCGTTGTAGAGGCGCTTCATCTGCAATAAACAAATAACAGGGTTGATCTGAGGTATTGATTAAATCAATATGAGAGAAACATGGCGCACATGCCGTATCTGCTCTATTTAAATTGAAATCTTTCTGATCAATTTTGACTTGAAGCTGACCGTCAATCACATGAAAAATTTGGGCAGTAGAGCGCGGTTGGAGCTGTAACGTTTCATTTGGTCGAAGCATCATTGCCGAGTAACCAATAATATTTTGACAATCATCGCCAGTTTCTGGATTGATGTAAGTCACCTGAACTGGGGCTTGATGGTTTTTATCATCTGCAAGCGCATGCAAAACTTTTTTGGTTTCTTTCCAAGAGTAGCGCATGATCGGATACGAGGCATTTTCACGGGTAAAATGTGCTGTTGGTACAATGCCAGTGCCATAGTGATGGGCATTTCCGGCACTGGTCACTTTTTGGATTTCTCCCGGTTGTACATAAGAAGCTTCTATGTAATAAACCAAAGGTAAGTCCAGTACATCTAACCAAATGACAGGCTCATCGCCATCATGTCCATGTTCATGCCAAAGCCCTGATGGTGTAAGGATTAAATCTCCATGCTCCATCATGCATTTTTGACCTTCAACCGTTGTGTAAGCGCCTTCACCTTCAACAATTAGACGCACTGCATTTGGGGTATGGCGATGCGAGGGTGCCCACTCTTTTGGTAATAAAAGCTGCATGCCCAGATACATAACCGAACTGGCTTTCATATTTTCCAGACCATGTCCGGGATTTGCTAAAACCAACACACGGCGTTCGGCTTTTTCAATCGGTGTTAACTCACCGGCTTCGAGCAATAGAGGTTTAATATTCTGAAAATACCACGCCGTTGCTATCGTCTGCGGCATCGGTTTATGCGGTGGCAATACATTGCGCAAACTTGGCCATAAAGGGACTAAATTTGATTCTTCAAGTTGACCAAGATAATGTTTCGGCAAGTCATCTAGTGTTGCTAACTGTTCCATTGCAGATCCTCTATTTAAGGCCAATTTGTACAAGAATGCTTTGTACTTTTACGGCCGATTCTTCCTTGAACATCAATGTAACAATCGAAAATTGTTGAATCCATGCACAAAAAACAATAGTCTGTATTGATAAAATCAATACAAGGATATTAAAGTGTTTAATCTTGATACTCGGCTTTTACAAATTTTCTTTGAAATTTATAAACATAGCAGTGTGTCTAAAGCTGCTGAACAGCTTGAAATTGGACAGCCGACCTTAAGTATTGCGTTAAATAAATTACGTGAGCATTTTCAGGACCCGCTTTTTGTCCGTATTGAAAATAAAATGCAACCTACTGAGTTATCAAAACAAATATATCCACTCATTGTAGAAATTCTAAACCGACTGAAACTGGTTCAAAACTACAATATTGAATTTGATCCACTGACTTCAAATTATCAATTTAAAATCAGCATGACTGATATTAGTCATTTAGTACTTTTACCAAAGCTAATCAATTATTTGCGGGAGCATGCTCCTAATGTTCGTTTAGAAATTGTACCGATTGATGCCAATACGCCAGTGATGATGTCAAACGGCGATATTGATTTAGCCATTGGTTTTTTACCCCAACTCGAAGCAGGTTTTTATCAGCAAACACTTTTCCAGCAACGTTACATTTGTATTGCCAGTAAAGAACACCCAAGGCTTACAGGCACAACGCTTTCAGACCAAGAATTTCGCCAAGAGCTGCATGTCGATATTTTTGCAACGGGTGGACACTACGTGCTAGAGCATGAGTTACAAAAACTGGGAGTAAATCGAAATATTCTGGTTCGTTTGCCAAGCTATTTAGGTGTGGGTTTAGTTGTGCAAGATACCGATGCCATTGCAACAATTCCTCATTATTTAAGTCAGGTACTTTTAGTCAGAGGTGGCCTAAAAGTCTTAGAACCGCCTTATCATTTTCCAACTTATAGCGTAAAGCAGCATTGGCATGCACGAGTTCATCAAACACCAAGCAACCAATGGTTAAGACGAGTGTGTTTTGAACTTTTTTCTGAATAGAAGATTTAAGTAGATACGATTAAAAAATCTAGTAAAAATAAAAAAGACTTTGCATAGGTGAATAAGATTTCACTACACAAAGCCTTTATAAAATCTTTTTTAATTAATCTAAATTTATGGCAACCGCTCTGGTTGCTTTACGCTTTCGCGTGACGAACAACCCACACACCACCACAAGCGAAGTTACACCTAAAGATAAAGTCGTTTCATAACTATAGGCCGGCGAGAAGAACATATAAGCCAATACACTTAGAATAATAATAATCACAAACCAAGTTAACCATGGAAATAACCACATTTTAAATGGAATTTCCGCTCCAGCTGCTTCTAGTTTATGTCTTAAACGCAATTGTGAGAAAGCAATGACTAAATACACCAGCAAAGCAATTGACCCTGTGCTTGAGAGCAATAAGCTAAACACTTTTCCTGGGAATACATAATTAATAATACAACAAATCAAACCTATAAAAGTTGAAGAGAATACTGCAATTGCGGGAACACCTGCATAATTGACTTTAGTGACTGCTTGAGGTGCTTCATTACGCGTACCCAAACGAAATAACATACGAGAAGATGTATAAATCGCTGCATTCATACAACTTGCAACTGCAATAAACACAACTGTATCAATGATGATTTTAGTCGCCGGAACGTTCAAGCTCATTAAAACGTATTGGAATGTCCCATACTTTTGTAGGTCTGGTGAACGCCAATCAACAAGTGAGACGGCAATAAACATTGAAACCACAAAGAAAAGAATAATACGATACAACACCAGATTGGTTGCACGTCTGATTTTTTGTTTAGGGTTTGATGACTCGGCTGCGGCAATTGATACAATTTCTACGCCAAAAAATGAAAATGCCGTAATTAAGATTGCAGATAAGATTCCGCCCATACCGTGCGGCATAAAACCAGCATTATTATATAAATTGGCAACCCCACTGACATTTTTAGCTAATGGCCAAAAACCTGAAATTGCTAAAACACCAATAATAATGAATCCAATAATGGCAACCACTTTGACTAAGGAAAACCAAAACTCAAACTCACCAAAACTTTTGGTACTAAAAAAGTTAGCTAAGCTTAGAAAGACAATAAAACAAAATGCATAAATAGATACAGAAACGCTTGGAAACCATGAATGTAAAATTTCAGCACCTGCGATGGCTTCTACCGGAATCGCGAGTACCCAAAACCACCAATATAACCAACCTATTGTGAAGCCTGCCCACGGCCCGATCGCTTTACGCGCATAGGTAGAAAATGAACCGGTGTCCGGCTCTAAAACGGCCATCTCACCCAACATTCGCATCACCAGAAAGACCATAATGCTGGTAATTAAGTAAGCAAGAATAACCGCTGGGCCAGCCTTGGCAATTGCAGAAGATGAACCGACAAATAATCCTGCACCAATAACACCGCCAATACTAATCATTGTGATATGGCGATTTGAAAGTCCTTCGCCTAATTTTTTTGTTCTATCATTATTCATATTTCAATCCTTAAAAATATATCCATATAAAAATCTATTACATGTTTGAAAATCCTACGGTAATGAAAAAGGGAAAACTGATGTCTTCCCCTTGTTGCAATAATTAATTTAGAGTTGGCATTGAAAATTGTTTTGCTTCACGGACTTGTGCAGATGGCCAGCGTTGCGTAATGGTTTTACGGCGTGTGTAAAAACGGACACCATCTGGACCATAAGCATGTAAATCACCAAATAACGAACGTTTCCAACCACCAAAACTATGGTAAGCCACAGGTACAGGTAAAGGCACATTAATACCCACCATACCAACTTGAATATGACTACTAAAATAACGTGCGGCTTCCCCATCACGCGTATAGATACAAGTACCATTGCCGTATTCATGATCATTAATGAGTTGCATTGCTTCTTGCATCGAGTCAACACGCATGACTTGTAGTACAGGCCCAAAAATCTCTTGCTGGTAACTGGTCATATTTGGTGTGACTTGATCAATTAAAGTTGGTCCAACAAAGAAGCCTTTTTCATAGCCTGCTGGTTTCGCATCACGGCCATCTACCACAATTTTTGCGCCTTGTTGTTCTGCACTTTGAATATAGGCCTGCACTTTATCTTTATGTGCTTGGGTAATCAGTGGGCCAAAATCATTGCTTGCATCTGCATAGTGACCGAACTTCAATTTTTTCATTTCTTGAGTTAATTTATCAATCACGACATCGGCAACTTCATCGCCAATAGCAACCGCAACTGAAAGTGCCATACAGCGCTCACCTGAAGAACCAAAAGCTGCGCCTAATAATGAAGTGACCACATTATCAATATCGGCGTCGGGCATAATAATCGCGTGGTTTTTTGCACCGCCTAATGCTTGGCAACGTTTACCCGTTGAAGTCGCTGTACGGTAAATATATTCAGCAATTGGAGTGGATCCCACAAAGCTTACAGCTTGAATGCGTGGATGATGCAACAAAGCATCTACCGCTTCTTTGTCACCATTGACCACATTAAACACACCGTCAGGTAAACCTGCTTGTTTTAATAATTCTGCAAGGTATAAAACCACAGAAGGCGCTTTTTCAGAAGGTTTTAAAATAAAGCAGTTACCGCAGACCAACGCCATTGGGAACATCCACAACGCCACCATGGCTGGGAAGTTAAACGGTGTAATACCAGCGACAACACCTAGCGGTTGGAACTCGCTCCATGAGTCGATATCAGGACCAACATTTTTTGAAAACTCCCCTTTTAAAAGCTCTGGTGCACCGCAAGCATATTCAACATTTTCAATGCCACGTTGAAGTTCACCTTGAGCATCATGAGAAATTTTACCGTGCTCTTGCCCAATCAAAGCGCAAATCTTTTCGGCATTTTGTTCTAATAATTGTTTGAACTTGAACATGACACGCGCACGTTTAATGACTGGCGTATCTCGCCATGCAGGAAAAGCTTGTTCGGCGGCTTGAACGGCTTCATTCACTGTTTGCGCATCAGCGATTTCAACTTCTTTACTCATTTCACCCGTTGCAGGATTGTAAACTGGCTGTTTTCTTGCCGATTTAGATACAATACTTCCTTGAATGAAATGCCCTAGCACTTTTTTGGCTTGTTCGCTATGCGTACTATTTTCATTTGAAACTTCGTCATAGCTAAAATTTTCTAGGCCATTTGTCATTGGTGTTACTCCTTACAAATCGGTTTTCAGATCAAACTGTATTTTTCATTTGGATGTTAAAGAGCATCCATTGAATTTATAGATAACCATAAAATGTCTATATGTCTTAATTCACTTGGTGCAGTGCATCGCCTACGGCATTCATTAAGCGATCAATATCTTTTTCAGTGCTGTTGAACATTGGGCCAAACTGAAGCGTGTCGCCTCCGAAGCGTACATAAAATCCCTCTTTCCAGAGTTTCATTCCTAGCTCAAAACCTCGAATGCTGGCATCGCCGTCGCGTGGTGCCAACTGCACTGCCCCAATCAAGCCACAGTTACGAATATCTAAAATATGCGGTGCGCCTTTTAAACCATGCAGCATTTTTTCAAAACTTGGAGCTAACGCCGCCGATTGGGCCAACAGATTTTTCTTTTCTAAAACTTCAAGCGCAGCTAAAGCGGCCGCACAAGCCACCGGATGTGCCGAATAGGTATAGCCGTGAGTAAACTCAATGGCATGTTCCGGTAAGTCTTGCTGCATAAAGGCAGAGTAAATTTCATGGCTTGCTACCACACCACCTAAAGGAATAGCGCCATTAGTCACTTGTTTAGCAAAGTTCAAAATATCTGGTGTTACCCCAAAGTACTCTGCTCCCGTCCACGTTCCTAAACGGCCAAAACCTGTAATCACCTCATCAAAAATTAACAAGATGTCATGCTGATCACAGATCTCTCTTAAACGTTGTAAATAACCCGTTGGTGGCACAATACAACCCGCCGAACCAGAAATAGGCTCTACAATTACGGCGGCAATATTTGAAGCATCGTGTAGTTCAATTAACTTAAGCATTTCATTGGCAAGTTCTACCCCGCCTGTTTCTGCACAGCCTTTGGTAAAAGTTAAATTAGGCTGCAAGGTATGCGGCAAATGGTCTACATCCATAAGCTGACCAAACATTTTACGGTTGCCGCCAATACCGCCTAAGCTTGTTCCGGCAACATTTACCCCGTGATAGCCACGGGCACGGCCAATCAATTTGGTTTTACTTGGTTTACCTTTAATACGCCAATATGCACGCGCCATTTTAATAGCGGTATCTGCCGACTCTGAACCCGAGTTGGTAAAGAAAACGTGTTGTAATTTTTCAGGCATATGCTGAACAATTTTATCTGCCAGTTTGAAAGACAATGGATGACCAAACTGGAAAGCTGGCGAATAGTCCAGTTGACCTAATTGAGCACTCACCGCTTGTTGAATTTCAGGCAAGGTATGACCTGCACCACAAGTCCATAGGCCTGACAGTGAATCGAATATTTCACGGCCAGAATCATCAATTAAGTACGACCCTTTTGCGCCCACAATCATGCGCGGGTCTTTAGCAAAGTTTCGATTTGCAGAAAAAGGCATCCAGTGTGCCTGATAATTTATGTGCATATTATTATTGGTTTGAACCTCGTCCAAAGTATGTTCAGAGTCGCTGAATTTATCCGTATCAAACATAACCATTCCTGTTTATTTTCAAATTATGGTTTGAGTGTACATAGCGTGATAAGTTTGATAAATTCAAATTATCTTGAGTTTAGATTTAAAAAAACAAAACTAAATGAAACCGAAAAAATTAAATCAAGTCACTGATTTTGATATAAAACTTCTCAAAATATTTAAAACAGTTTGCGACTGTCATAGCTTTACGTCTGCTGAAAGTATTCTTGGCATTAGTCGCTCTGCAATTAGTTTGCATATGAGTGATTTAGAAAATCGTTTGGGCATTCGGCTATGTCAACGTGGTCGCGCAGGCTTTGCCCTGACCGATGAAGGACGAGAAATTTTAGAATATATCGAAGTCTTAACCGCATCTATTGAAGACTTCCGTTCTAAAGTCAACCAAATGCATAACCGTTTAAAGGGTGAATTTAATATTGGAATTATTAATAATCTTGTGACGATGCCAAGAGGTTATATTACCAACACCTTGACACAACTTGCCGAGGAACATGCTGAGGTTATTATTAATATCAGTATGAGTACCTTGTCAGATATTGAGTGCCGTGTGCTAGACAACCGTTTGCATGCAGGTGTTATTCCTCTTGTTACGCCTTTGTCTGGCCTAGACTATTTTGATTTATATAGCGAAAGTTCATTTTTATATTGCGGTAAAAACCACCCATTGTTTGGTCAGTGTAGCAAAATGGACTTAGATGAGTTAAAAACATGGCAAGCCGTGCTTCCTAATTATGCGATCACACCAGAAGCAGCCAAGTTGCACCAACTTTTAGACTGTAAAGCGACCGCAAGTGACCGTGAAGGGATTGCATTTCTGATTTTAACAGGAAAATTCTTGGGTTTTTTACCCGATCACTATGCAAAAAAATGGGTTGAAGATGGATTTATGCAAGCTGTCTCAAAGGAAAAAATACATTACAGTACACCTATATGCTTAATTACTCACAAAGGCAAAAACCACAATAATATTTTAAAAACCTTTATGGAAATGCTTGAGAAGCGGATAGATGGGGGTTAAAAATCTTTGTTTTTTAATTTATTAAGCTCAAACATCGCATTTTTATATTCAAGATATGCCTTTTCACTGATTAGAACCACAGCATCTTTCTCTTTTCGTGTAATTTTTACGGCGTAACCTAACAGCACTCTTTTCATGACCTTTGAAAATTGTGATCTTGCATTTGCATAATTAATTTGTTCCACAATATTAGTCCTTTTCAAATAAGAAAAAGCCACTTTGGATATTAAAGTGGCTGTGGTTATATTAAAAATTGTATCGACCTAATAAGTTGATTCGAGATAACTTCCCTTCTAAATCTGAAAAAGTTTCTCTCTTACCATAGGTATATTCAACACCAAGATCGACTTTCTCAACAGGCGTCCAAAATAAATTGACGCTCGCATTGATTAGTCTTTTATTTTGATCAAGGTTATTTTCTGAAAAATTTGAATCTTTATAGACAAGGCTGCCAGCGGATAAAGACGAGCGTAAATTTTCATTCCATTTACGCATATACCCTAACTCAATAGAATCAAATTCACTTAAATACATTCGATTTTGATCAAAGTAGAAAGCATCATTATCTTTTGAATAAAGCATGTAACGGTTATCGCCAGCTATGTGATAGTAATTAAACACAACTGAGTCATTTTCAGAAAGTTTATACTTTGTGCCTAATCCAGCACCCCAAGCAAGTTTAGTTTGCTCTTCATTCGTATCAGAGATCGCTCGATTTTCATGTAACATTCCGTGCAATTGAACCAAAAAATTTGGATTCTTAAATTCATATCGCATGGTTAATGCAGGAAAACGGCTTCCGCCTTCTACATTTTTATTTTCAACATCACCTCCTTCTAAAGCCACCAATAACTTTTGTTTGGCATCAACAACGTGCTGATAACGGATTTGGATATTACGCTGAGTTCCCGTACCCATTGCTCCTGTAAAATCAACCAAACTTGGAGCTGTATCACTATTCACAAAAGGTGAAGTGGTTTGGCCAATTAGCCAGTTTCCTAGTGAAATATAAGCGTGTCTAACCCGAACCGAACCATTACCGTTATCTCCACCACTTCCCATGAAGTCAGCTTCTAGCTTTCCAACTAAATCTCCTTTCGAGGTCGGCTTGACGATATCCACCCCAACACGTGAAGTCGCAGCTGAAACATTTAATGATTTACTTGTTGAGTTTGAATTGTCTAATGGTATTGACCCTGTCTTATTCGCAATTGAACGCGTTGAGCCTTCAAAATCATATGCAGCATCAACACGTATATTTCCATAAAATTTAATTTTAGTTTGGTCAGCCGTAACAGGCTTTTCGGTGTCTGCTGTTTTGTTTTGAATCAAGGCAGGTGCTTTATCCAATCTATTATTCTTATTTAAATTTTGCTGCTCCATCAGATAATCTATTTGCTGTTGTAATTTAATTATTTTTTCATTTAGCGCTGAGTTATCTTCGCTTTCAGCTTTAGCTTGCTGCAATGTAATACTCATTAATAACGATAAATAAATAATCCCTTTATATTTCATGTCCTTTTCCTTTAGACGAAACCATATAGACCAAATTGAAATTTCCTATTTTTCAATTAGTGACTTAATGATTATTGAATTAACTTTTGAGAGGCTAACGAAGCTCAACCATTGACTTCGCTAGTTCCATTCCTGCTCGAATATTTTTGAATGACCTTATTCCGGTAATTCACACCCTTTTTGTTTTAAGCTGTTGATCACCCAGCTACGGTCATTTTCACCTACGGCGATTTGCTCTAATTGCTTTTGTTCAGCGGCATGTTTAGCACTTGCTTTCAGATAAACCTCTTCTACTTCCGCATACGGCACGCTTAAAAGCCCATCTTCATCACCTAAAATTAAGTCTCCAGGTTCAATTACCATTCCATTGATGGCGATAGGAACATTAATTTCCCCAGGGCCATCTTTATACGGCCCTCGATGTGAAATTCCTGCTGCAAAAAGTGGAAAATCTCCTTCTCCAATTACAGCCGCATCACGAATTGCACCATTAATGACGATACCAGCCACACCTTTTTTGATGGCATAAGCAACCATCATTTCCCCAATCAATGCATTGGTTAGGTCTCCACCCGCATCAACCACAATGACATCTCCTGCTTGGGCGATATCAATAGCGTAGTGCAACATCAAGTTGTCGCCTGGGCGCGCCTTAACTGTAATTGCAGGCCCACAGAGATATCCCTCTTTATGCATTGGTCTTAATTGAGCCCCGCCTGAAGTCATTCGGTTCATTGAGTCACTGACATTAGCGACTGGTAGATCTCGATATTGTTCAATCCATTTCTGTTCAATTTTTCTGTCATTTTTCAGCACTCTAAAACCAATTGCCATAACAATTTTCCCTTACATCAGTTTTCTTGTGCAAATTAATATGACAGCATTTTTTTGAAATGTCATTTCATTTTTAATTAAAAATAAATTAAAATTTACTCAAATATTAAATTTAAACTTTACTATTGACTATTTTTTTGAAATGTCGTTTTAATAATGTGAATTAAATAAGGACGTATTTTTCTCAAAATACTTAAATGGAGTGCAAGTCGAAATGAAACGCAAAGTTCTTATCACAGGGCCAACTTTAGCTTCTGATGCATTACTGTATGCTAACTCGCATGATATTCAGTTGATTCCTACTGAACCCTACATGGCAAAAGATGAAATGGAAAAACTCATCCAAGATGAACAACCTGATGCAATCATTGTCCGAACAGGTAAACTTTCTAGAGATATGATTTTTGCTTCTAATAATTTAAAAGTGATTGCAAAACATGGTGTTGGGTTTGACACTATCGATACTCAAGCTGCAGCTGAGCGACAAATTCCTGTCACTATTGCAGTTGGGGCAAATGCTCAATCTGTTGCCGAACATGCTTTTGCGCTTATGTTCAATGTTGCTCGACAAGTCACATGGTTAGACCAACGTATTCGAGATGGTCATTGGGATAAAGCAAGTGCAAATGGTGTGGAGTTATATGGAAAAACGCTGGGCTTAATTGGTTTAGGGGCAATCGGTAGTGTACTTATGAAATTAGTCGCTCCTTTAAACATGAAAGTAAAAGTATATGATCCGTTTCTACAAAATCTGCCAGAACTCGATTATGTAGAGCAAGAACATGACTTTGAAAAACTTATCGAAACCAGCGACATTATCAGTCTACATTGCCCACTTACAGCAGAGAATAGACACTTATTTTCTCATGTCCAATTTGAAAAGATGAAACGCTCAAGCATCTTAATCAATACAGCACGTGGTGAGTTAATTGATCAGGCTGCATTAGTTGATGCACTTAAAAACAATAAAATTGCTGGTGCAGGTTTAGACACCTTTAGTCCAGAACCACCTGAAAAAGATAGTCCATTATGGGAATTACCTAATTTAGTTGTCACTCCTCATATCGGCGCAAACACAACTGATTCACGTAATCGCGTCGGTCTTTTAGCACTCGAACAAATTGTAAGTATTTGGAATGGTCAATCACTAAACCCAAGAGCTATCGCTAACTGGAAGTTACTCAATAGCTAATCATGAAACTCAATTGTTTCTAATCTTTTAGATGCGAGAACAATTAAAATATTGAATATAAAAAAGGATTTTTTTATGTCTACAGAATATTCTCAACCGAGTGCGATAGAACGCGAAACGATGCGCAAGGTAGCGTGGCGGTTACTGCCATTTTTAACGATTTGTTATGTGATTGCGATTATTGACCGTGGCAATATTGGGATGGCTTCATTACAAATGAATGAAGATCTTGGATTAACAGCTACTGCCTTTGGTTTTGCCAGTAGCTTATTTTTCTTTGCATATTTTCTATTTGAAGTACCTAGCAACCTCGCCTTACAAAAATTTGGAGCCAAAGTTTGGATTGCCAGAATTATGGTGACTTGGGGGATAATTTCAGCTGCAACCGCCTTCGTTGAAAACTCTACCTCATTATATATTATGCGCTTTTTGCTAGGTGCAGCTGAAGCAGGCTTTTTCCCTGGTGTAATTTTATATCTAACCTATTGGTTGCCTGCAAACTATAGAGCCAGAATGGTCGCAATATTTATGGTGGCAATTCCGGGTGCAAACTTTATAGGTTCACCATTATCTGGTCTTTTATTATCGCTAGATGGCTGGATGGGCATGCGTGGGTGGCATTGGCTATTTATTTTAGAAGGTATCCCTGCCATTTTATTGGGTATTGCCTGCCTATTTGTACTGACTGATCGACCAGAACAAGCAAAATGGCTCAACAGCGAACAAAAAGCTTGGTTAGTTGAAAGACTACAATTTGAACGCCAACAAAAAACCCCAATTGGTCATATTTCACTATGGCAACTTTTAAAGAATAAATATATTTGGTCTATGATTATTATTTATTCTGGCGCTTCTGCTGCTGGTAGTACGATGAGTGTTTGGGCACCACAATTAATTAAATCGTTCGGTTTAAGCAATTTAGAAATTGGTCTGGTAAATGCAATTCCTTATGGCCTAGCGTCTATTGCAATGATTTTTTGGGGCCGTAGCTCAGATCGTAAAAATGAACGCCGTTGGCATACAGCAATCACACTATTGATGATCTCATTTGGTTTATTAATTGCTTTGTTTACGTCTTCACTCATTGGCACAATCTTGTTACTCAGTATCGTATTAATTGGTGCTTATTCTATGAAAGGTCCTTTCTGGGCTTTAGCATCATCATGGATGTCACCAAGTACAACGGCGGCAGGACTCGCAGCAATTGGTGCATGTGCCAACCTGATTGGTGGCGGGATGATGGTGAATATCTATGGCGCAATCCATGATGCAACCGGAAGCCACGCTATTGCTTTACTTCCACTTGCAGCCTTAAATCTCGTGTCGGCTATTATGGTTTTCGTTATGTCTAGAAAGAAAGCTGTTTTATTTAACCAACCACAAAGTACTTCATAAACAGCATATATAAAAAAGGGGCTAAATCATTAGCCCTTTTTTATTCACACTATTAAAATTAATTACGAATACTCTTACCACCCAAACTTTTGGTCAAGTCATCCGCAATTTTGAAGAAAAAATCACCCACAGATTTTGCAATTTCCGGAGTAAAGCGGCTTGATGGACCTGAAATGAGTAAAGCTCCTACTACCTCATTTTGAGCATCAAACACAGGCAATGCCATTCCAGCTGCATGTGGCTCTGTTATACCATTTGAATAAAAAGGTTCTGTTCTTGATAAAATTTGTTCATGTGTTGATCGCAATGCTTGAGCGCATGCTGCCCCATCCATTGGTCGAACTTCACCCGGCTGAACATGAACACGCAATCGATGGGTAGAGTTTATTCGATATTGGCAAAGACGATATGCCCCATGCTTAACGTAAAAAGAAGCTGTTTCACCAATTTCATCTACAAGTTGCTGTAAACACGGCATGACATGTCTTTCTAGATCTAGAGCATCTTGATAAATTGTATTTAAACGCATGACTTCGCTGGCAAGCGTATATCTACCATCTGAAAGACGGTTAACAAAACCAAAATCTTCTAGCGAAACGATTAAGCGCATGATAGTTGCTTTATTTAATTCTGTTCGTTCAGCGAGTTCTGCTAGGGTTAAAGATTTATCACCTATTCTAAAAGCAGTTAACAAAGTTAAAAGGCGATCAGCCGATGCATTTCCGCTTGTTGCTGGGTGAGGTTTAATTTTAACCATGTTTTTCCTACAATAGCTTGATATCAATTTTAAATGTATTGAATTAGGTTTTTAACTTTACCATTATTGCAAATAAAAAGAGAGAAGCTATAAGGCCTTATTTAACTGTTTTAGTTTCGGTGAAAGCGACTAAAACTAAGCCGTTGATAATATGACTTTACTTGACTCACAACGGCTTATATCAATCAACTACACACAGAAATTATGGCTTAGCAAAAATGATTAGTTAATCGATATTTCATAATGAAAATTATCAGCTAAACCAAATGACTCTCGGTATTCAACCGCAGCACCTTCAAGATTTTTAGCAATACGGCACACTTTCACCAAAGGTTCTTCAGGCTTATTGTCTAAATAGTTATCTTTAATATTTTTCTCAAAAGTTAAGCGTTCTGTTGCAGAAGAAATAAATTGAGCACAGTGCTGATAATAAAAAGGATAAAGTAAATTACCAAACTCAGCGATCGGTATTTCTTCTAAACTTTTAAACAAGCGTTCAGGCAACCAGATTCTTTCGCTTAAAACAACAACTTCTTCATGTTTGCGAACACGCTCGATATAAAGCAACTTTTCGTTACGCTCAAGTCCTAGCTCTGCATTTACCTCTGGGATTGCATTACACACTTCTACTTTTTTGATTTGCCCTTGTGGCTGAATGAAATCACCTTTCTTATTACGTAATCTAAAAAAACGGATAAGTGAGTTTTCAAAATTAGGTTGTTTAAGAAAGGTTCCTTTTCCTTGTTGTTTAACTAATAGGCCATCTTCGACCAGTCCCTCTACAGCTTTTCTTACGGTTCCTACCGATACGCTATACATTTGGGCCAGCTCTAATTCACTAGGAATAGGCTCTTCAACTGTCCACTTTGACTGGATCAGTAATTTTTGGAGTTCCCAGCGAACTTTTTCATATCGGGGCAATTTAAAATTTTTAAATGCAGCTTCATCAAGCATTTGCGGCAAACATTATGAAATCGATTTGACAATATTAGCATAGTTCTATGTAATACAAAAAACCAAACATATATATGTTTAGATGTTTATATATTTATCAAGGAAGATAATATGGCTGCATTGATGCTGATAGCTTTAGCTGTGTCGATAGGCTTAGGTTATAAAACAAAAATTAATATTGGTTTTTTTACGATTGCATTTGCCTATTTGATTGGTTGCTTCGGGATGGGACTTAAACCCTCCGAAGTTATTGAATTATGGCCTGTCAAAATTTTCTTTATTATTTTATCGGTCACTTTGTTTTATAACTTCGCTTTAGCAAATGGCGCTTTAGAAAAGCTTGCCAGCCATCTTTTATATAAATGCCGTAAGTTTCCTCAGTTTTTACCCTTAGCAATTTTTTTCGCAGCAACCATTATTGCAGGCCTAGGTGCTGGTTTTTATACCGTTCTTGCTTTTATGGCACCCATTACGCTACTGCTGTGTAAAAAAACCAATATGAATATGATTATTGGTGGGATGGCTGCAAATTACGGCGCTTTAGCTGGTGCAAATTTCATGACTTCGCAAAGCGGCATTATTTTCCGAAGTTTAATGGAAAATACGGGCATTCGTTCGCAAACAGCTTTTTCATATAGCGGTGCAATTTTTATCTTAACTTTGATTATTCCAATTGTAGTGTTAGGACTTTATATCCTGTCGAATAGAAAAAGTAATTCTATTGTGATTGAAGATCAAAAGCCTGAACCCTTCGACAAAAAACAGAAACAATCAATTTTCCTCATTGTATTAATGATGTCGATTATTTTAATTTTTCCAATCTTGCACCTTATTTTTCCAGATGCAAAAGCCATCAGCTTTTTAAACTCCAAAATTGATATTGCCTTCCTTGCCATTACTTTTTCTCTCATCAGTTTATTGATGAAACTTGCTGATGAGAAAAAGGTGGTTGCACTTGTGCCTTGGGGAACGCTCATCATGATTTGCGGTGTGGGTATGCTCATCGCATTAGGTGTGAAACTTGGCATTATTACGACGCTTTCTGAATGGTTAGCAAACAATGTACCTATCTGGGTCATTCCTGTGTTGCTCTGTCTGATCAGTGCCATTATGTCTGTCTTTTCAAGCACTCTAGGCGTAGTTGCTCCTACCTTATTCCCAATTGTTCCGGCACTTGCAATGACTTCTGGTCTAAACCCAGTACTGCTCTTCATTTGTATTGTGGTGGGTGCCCAATCTACGGCGATTTCCCCTTTCTCTTCTGGTGGTAGCCTCATTATGGCTTCTGCACCAGCAGATATCGATAAAACCAAATTCTTTAATCAACTGTTATTTAAAGCAATTCCCGTAGGAGTCATTGCTGCTGTAATCGCTATCTTGGCTTTAAAATTTGTAATGTGAGATGAAAATGAACTGTATTGATACACATGCCCATGTATTTTCGACTCAGGATCACAGTATCGAAACAGCACGTTATGCGCCTAATTATGAAGCAACCGTGCAAAGTTTTATCTCTCATCTCGATCAGCACAGTTTCACACATGGCATTTTGGTTCAACCCAGCTTTTTGGGAACAAATAACCAAGCAATGTTAAATGCGATTCAGCAATACCCTGACCGTTTAAAAGGGATCGCCGTCGTTCAACCTAGCATAACTTTTGATGAGCTATTGCAACTCAAAGAACAAGGTATCGTCGGCATTCGTTTAAATCTATTCGGTCTTCACCCACCTGCGTTAAATACTCCTGAATGGCAAAAATTTTTACAAAATGTAGAAAGCCTCAACTGGCAAGTTGAATTACACGCACCACCGAAATATCTCGTTCAGATTTTGCCTCAATTAAGTGAATACACCTTCGAAGTTGTAATTGACCATTTTGGGCGAGTTGACCCTATTAAAGGTATTAATGATCCAGATTATCAGAAGTTTTTAAGCTTACTTAACGTAAAACAGCACTGGATTAAAGTATCGGGCTTCTACCGTTTAGGCACGACTCCAAACAACATACATATAGCCCAACAGGCCTATAACATTCTTAAAGAAAAAGGTTTTTTAAACAAACTCGTTTGGGGAAGTGACTGGCCCCACACCCAACATGAATCTTTAATAACTTATGAAGATGCAATTCATGCTTTTAAACAAATTGTTGTTGATGGAAAAGAACAATCTTTAATTTTAAACCAGAACCCTACCGAGCTGTTTGGTTTCTCACGTACATAAGGAGTATGTATGAAAAATGATATATCTATATCGGAAGTAGAAAAGTCGACGATCCGTAAACTTTCTTTTCGTATTCTTCCCTTCCTCATTCTTTGTTATTTCATCGCCTATATTGATCGGGTGAATATTGGATTTGCGGCTTTAACCATGAACCAAGAAATTGGTTTAACCGCAACTGCCTTTGGTTTTGGCGCCACCTTATTCTTTATTGCATACGTCATATTTGAAATTCCAAGTAATATGGCAATGGAAAAGCTAGGTGCACGCATCTGGATTGCCAGAATCATGATTACTTGGGGAATTGTGGGTTGCTGTACAGCCTTTATTACCGGCCCCATTTCATACTCAATTTCACGGTTTTTACTCGGTGCAGCCGAAGCCGGATTTTTCCCGGGAGTGTTATTGTATTTAACACTTTGGTTCCCTAAACGATATATGGCACGAATTGTTGCCATCTTTATGGTTGCCATTCCTTTATCTAACTTTATCGGTTCACCTCTGTCTGCTTTATTATTGAACCTGCATGGTTTACTTGGGTTAAGTGGATGGCAAGTTCTTTTAATTTTAGAAGCCTTACCCGCGATTCTTTTGGGTTTATTGTGTCTCGTATGGCTACCAAATAAAGCAAACAATGTTAAATGGTTAAATAAAGAAGAAAAGGAATGGCTATCAAGCACCTTAACTTTTGAAAAAAACCAACTGTTAAATTCTGAAAAACAAGACAGTGCAGAACAGAAAAAGAGTAAGGTCAAGCTTCTGATTACCAATAAATATTTATGGTTATTTGCAATTATCTATGCAGGAAGTTCAGCAACCAGCAATATCTTGTCGTTATGGATGCCTCAAATATTAAAATCTTTTCATCTGACTGCCATGCAAACAGGTCTTTTAAATATGATTCCGTTTGGTTTGGCTGCTGCGTTCATGATTGTTTGGGGCATACATGCCGATAAAAGTGGTAATAAGAGCCTAAACACAGCTATTCCATTGTTTGTGACAAGTTTTGGTTTACTTCTTACTATTTTTACATCTTCTTTAACGTTGAGCTTGGTTTTATTCTCTTTAGTTTTAATGGGGAACTATGCCATTAAAGGTCCTTTCTGGGCGTTGGTTTCTGAAAGACTACCACCTACTTTGGTTGCTGTTGGTATCGCAGCCGTCAACACCATTGCACACATTGGTACGGGCCTCATGAACTCTATTATGGGTATTGTGAAAGATTATTCGGGTAGCTTTCCTATTTCTCTTTTGCCGTTATGCATTCTCACATTTACGGGTGCCATGATTGCGTTATATTTGGGCAGAAAACCGACTTTGCCGAAAGCACAAAAGGTTCAAAACGTAGTTTAAATTTTAAAAGTTAGAAAAAAGAGACCAGTTAATGGTCTCTTTTTTTATATATAAGAAATCTATAGCGGCTAAGATAAATCAATGTTTTCCTACTCTTATACGAAAACCACGAGGACTTTCATCCGTAATTTTAATTGTATAGAGATATTTAAGCTGTTTTTGATCTTTTCTCATATCGATTTTAATTACCCCATCAGCCTTCTCGCCAGCTATATCAATTTTATAAGAGTAAAGTGATCGTTCAGGGATAGAATAATGGTCCGATCCAAAACTACGGATACTATAACTTTTAATTTTTCCAAATTTCTCACTTATCGTTTTATCTGTATATATCACTGATTCAACTCTTTGAACATTTCCCTTATTATTAATAATGAAATATGCCCCACTAAAAATAAGAAAAAATAAAGTCAATAAAGCAATGTTGCGTTTTTTCTTCAAGTCTTTAAATTCTATAAACATGTAGTTTTATCAATATTTAGGAATGCATATTCTATCAAATTTTAATTAATTTAAAATTTATAAAGTGAGTTTTATTAATAACTTAATATATTTTTCTTCCAAAAAAGAATACTTTAATCCTGTTTAAACATAACTGCCACTACTCTTTAAAAAAAGAGCACCTAAGTGCTCTCTCGTACTTATTGATTTTTGGACAAGGCAAAATTTATTGCCCTGTCATATGCGTGTTCTTGTAGCTCAGTATAGACATAGAAATGCTGTTCTGCCTTGGTGACAGGATTAATAAGTTTCATTGCTTCATAACTATGCGTATTTAAATCATTGGGATCAACATCAAAAGCTTCTAATTGCTGCTCTCTCCACTCACCACTTAGAACACCACCCACACAAAGCCATTTTGTTGAATTGTCTGACATATATAATCCTTATATTGGAGGTGCTTTTATACCATATCACGGCGACCTTTAAGTCAGTTTAATTTTCATCACGTCAAAAGAAAAAGCCCCGTGTTTCGGAGCTTTGAAGTGTGTCATGTTTACTCTATATAGTAACTGCTGCCATCAGAACTGTTGAAAACCAAATTTAAAGTAGGGTAAATACATTCACCTTTTACCAAAATATATTCAACTGTGGGTCTTTGAACTCTAGATGAATGATTGATTTTATTAGTATTTACTTCTGTATAGCTTGCCTGCGCTTTTTTTTCTTTACCTTGGAAATCAATAATTGTAATTTCTTTTAGCATTAATATGCTCCAATTTAATCATACATATTATGCCTAACAATATTTTTATACTATCAATATTTTGTAGACTCAAAATACAACTAACCACGCTAATATCATCAAATCTCAAATGAACAAGCATTCTGCAACTCCACCTACTGAGACTCAACCTTCAGAAGTTCCAGGCACAGTAAAAGATCTGCCTGAGTATAATGAACAACCTGATCCTAATAACAAATAATTTTTTATAGATCAAACCCACCAAAACTAGTGGGCCTATTTTTTAATATTTGAATTATGAAAGGTATGAATATTTTTGTGCCAAGTAATCATTCGCTATTTTTGTTGTCTCAGCATAGCTCAACTCCGCACAAAGCCAAAATCGATATGTATTTTTACCAATAATATAACTCTGGCAGTTGTAAGTTGATTGCTTACTTGTATCTATTTCACTCGCCTTAAAGAACGTTCCTTCACGGTTATTAACAACTTCGCCGTCCAAATCACCGCCAATACAAATAAACATTGTAATAATCCATAAATTTATGAAGATCAGCTTAACACACAAAGTAAAAAGCCCTGCCAATAATTGATATTTAGCAGGGCTTTCTATGCAAAAACATGTTCGACAAATTTTAATCCAACAAAAAAGCCCACCTTCTGATGAGCTTTTTATTTAATTAAGATTGTTAAATGCATTAAGCTTTAAATTCTGCTAATACAAAGTTTTTTACTATTTCATCGAAATTTGGTTTTAGAAGAGTTGGCTTGCTATCTTTTATAGTTTTATACCAATAACTCGCTGCAACTCCCATACTAATCAAAGCTAACAATTTCATTGCTCACCTCACTTATTCGGAAGAGTGGAATTTAAAGTATCATTCACGTTTGTAGCGTTCCAACTCGTTTTAGAGAGGTTTCTGTATATTTTTTAAGCAATGTGTAATAAAAAAGCCCACTTTCGATGGACTTAACTGTTTATAAAAAACGATTTTATTTTCATAAAATTCATTACTTTTCCCCCTCAATTAGAGGGTGTGGCTCAAAGCTACTTAAGTAAATTTACAATATTGTTCCATCCCATCTTATGAGCCAAATCTAAAGGAGTCATTGATTGATTATTCATTATCAACTTATTGACATTCGAGCTTAAAAGTTCTCGGACAAATAAATAATTACCTGCTAAAACTTCACGATGTAGCAATTGATTACCACTTTCATCTTTTTCAGTGATGATTTTGGGGTCAGTATTAATAATGTTGATGAACTGCTCTAAAATATTCTTACACATGGGATGTTCATCTAAATTTTCGGGACACTTTTTCTGATCATAAACAAGAAAAATTTCATCAGGATTGCCAAAATCAATCCCCCACGCTTCATCATATTTTTTACGATCTGATGCATTTAAAGTCTTACGATATTCTTGAATCGTAAACCCACCATGAACAGTGCCATTAGATAAAAAAATCCAATCAACTATAGATCCAAATTGAAGCCTTACTGTTTCACCAACTTGCACATTATCAATAATATAAGGCTCGTTTAACAAAGTTCCTGAAATTGTACTCCCATCAAAATCAACTTGATCAATCCACATATACTCAATTAAAGGTTCATTTTTATCTTCAAGGTTTTCTTGGATAAATGTACACTTCACATAAGCCAGCTCTAGAGCAGGAACAATTCGTCGATATTCCCAATAAAGTTCACGCCAAAAATATTTAAATGTACTTATAGCACTCTCAAAAGCTAGAATCATTTCTGGAGATTCATTCTTATGCAATTTATTCATATAGTCCATATTACAGTTAATTAATATTAAACTTTCTTATAATAACACTATGATAAATTTAAATATCTTTAAATTTCTTAACTATGACACTGATATTCATAAAAAAATAACGGCCAAGGCTAAGACGAACCCAAATTAAGGTTCTTGAGCAAAAACCTCTAGCAAAGCCAATTCAAACAGGTTACCTTTTATATAAATTAAACTTTCCAATTAATTTCCTAAAATTTAGGTTTAGTTCAGTTATATTTATTATGATCAAAAAATTAAGTGCATTATTAATATTATTGTCTACATCACTACATGGATTAGCTGCAATACATATGAGTCCAAGAATTGGAAGCTCCTCTTATAGTGGCCCCCTCGACACACTTATATTAATGATTGTGGGGATTGGAGCTTTATATTTTTATTATAAGTCATTCTTAAAATGGATTAAACGAAAATCAACTGGTGAAAAACCAGAACGTAAACTTGGTCTTGATGACTGGGGCATTACACTTGCAGGATATGTAATGGTATCAATATTTGCATGTGGACCTATATTTGAAATACTACAAAGTATAGGCGACTATCAACTTGTAAGAGACACTTGGTATATTGTATTTATATTTTGTTTTGGATTATTGTTTTTTTTAAGAAGAACCTAAGAAGCTAGCTAATATATAAATTAAAAATCCCAATAATAATCAATATTTAGTGGGATTTCTATAGCGAAATATGTTCGACTAACTTAGATACTTCAGTACTGATACTTATAATTAAGATATAGAAAATAGAGAGCGTACAATACTCCCGCGACAATGAGAGTAAGAAAGAATGAAACTAAGCATATGATTTTCATTTCAAATGATATATTCGCTTTAATTCCTGTCTCTTGCTCTCTTCTTTTTATAGAAAGATAACCTTTCATATTCCAAAAAGTGAAAAATATAATCGTAATAATTATGAGACAAATCAAAAGATAGTATTCTGATGTGAAAGGATTATTGATAGCATCATTGCATTTTTGCTTTTCTATTATTTCTGCTTGAGTTAATTCAGTTTTCACTGAAACACCCCATTTCTGACTATCAGGTAGAAAATACTTATATTCACAATAATCTATAAATTTTTCTTTCTGATCACGTCCATCTCCTTTAGTTCCAGAAGATGATGTGTGATTAAGTCTTACTGTAGTTGTCATTTGCCATTTGTATTTAAAAATTTGGAGCAATTATAAATACCAACTTGCTCCAAACTCAATAAACACCACTACAATAAAAAAGCCCATCTTCCGATGAGCTTTTTATTTAATTGGGATTATTAATATGCATTAGGCTTTAAATTCTGCTAATAAAGTTTTTTACTATTTCATCAAAATTAGATTTCAGAAGAGTTGGCTTGCTATCTTTTATAGTTTTATACCAATAACTCGCTGCAACTCCCATACTAATCAAAGCTAACAATTTCATTGCTCACCTCACTTATTGGGAAGAGTGAAATTTAAAGTATCATTCACGTTTGTAGCATTCCAACTCGTTTTAGCGAGGTTTCTGTGTACATTTTAAGCAATTTGTAAGAAAAAAGTCTACTTTTCTGAGAGCTTTCTCTAACGCTAATTATGCAATTCCCTTAGACTTCGAGCACTATAACACAACGTTAGCATTTACCCGGTCCCGGTATTGAAGAATATTTAAATTCTCATTTTAAAAGAAAAAAATCATATATTTTTCCAGCTGAATATCCAGATGCAAATAAAACGATACTAGGTGGTATTTCAAGAATTATAAATATTATAAGTAATTCAAAGAAAATCTTAGGTTTATGCCTAGCTACAAGCCATATATTTTTAAACAATGTATTCCCCCATTTTCGGAACTTCATATTTTTACTTTCTTTTTTGGTTACATAACCATCAATAGAAGCTAATTGGTCTTGAAGATTTTTTAAAATAGGAGAAAGGAAATTAGCGAAATTCGCAATTACAATATATAGGAATATACTCCAAACTAATATACTTAGTATGCCTAATGGCCAATTACCAGTTTCATAAGTTCTAACAGTAAATACCATACTAATTGATCCAGTGAAGACCTGAGCAGCAAAATTACGCGTGAAATCTAGTGCAGCTTTAGCACCTTCTATTGTTAGTAAATAGTGTGGGCCAGTATTTATGGTTACATTGTTATCAAAATATTTTTCTGAAACTATATCATGGGTATCCCATATCTCGTCAGCATCTAAAATTTGAGCGTGACGTGTAGCACCTCTTTTAGTCCACAGAATTAATCTAGTAGAAGAGTCACATATTAAATCTAGTTCTTTATTACTTGTTTTAAATTTTTGTAGATCATCACCTTCAACTTTAAGATAATGTGTTCCCTCAACAAAGCCTGGACTCTTCTCTAAAAAGTTTCGACGAATAGTTTCTTTCTCTATTCGATATAATTCAGCTAACATTTCAGTTGTTAAAACATTAATAGATTGATAATTAATAATTAATATCTTTTTATCGTTAATAATTGTTGAGATATTCATAGTTCACCTTGTTGATATAACTCCTATTTAATTGAGGAGTTTTACTTTTCACCAAACAAAATGTACCTCTATTTAGGAACAAGTCAAGACAATTTTTATTTTATCCAGAGTGGGATTTTTCAAATAATAAGCAATTTCTTTTTAATTCATGAGCTAAAGCAGCAGTATCCTTACTATTTTCTTGTAGTAGTTTGACGACATCTTCCCATAAGTTTAATGGAATTGGTCTATCCCCTGCCAACCACTGTCTAACTCTTCTCGGATCAATATCTAACGCTCGTGCAAAGTCAGTCTGCCAACTCTGGCCATACAATAAACTTCCAGCTTGTCGCAATTGCTCAGGAGTCATACGATACGTATCGTTTGATTCAGACATATAACTTTACTCAAGTACGTAAGTAAGTACTTACTTATAAAAAATTAAAAGCTTTTACTTAAATATCAGTCAGCACTTACTGATAAAACTTAAAACTATTATTCCATATTTTGCATATTATTCTAAAAACATTTAAGTATTTTAAGGGCAAGTTTTAGGCTAATATTTTAAAAGTTTTAGAAAAATTACTAAAACCTTTAAGAAATATTTTATTAGTTTTAACTGATCCCTGCTAAGCTATCCCCACCAAAAAAACCTCTCCACCACCACATCTCTTTCATCCAAACGATTTGAACTTAAAATCTGGAACATCAAACCATCAATTAAGTTTAAAACCATATTGGCATCGGGTTTGAGCGGACGATTCTCTAAACTAAAAACCAGATCAAAAAGTTCTCGAAGTAGCCATTTTCTATACTCAATTACCATACGGTAGGCCCCCGAATACATCTGTTTAATTTCAAAAATGGCCTTAAGTAATAGATGGTACAAACTATTAAAATTGACGTGTAAAACAATAATTTCTTTAATTTTATCTATTGGGTTTCGGTAACGGCTTGAGTAGATAATTGCCAGCACCTCTTCTTTCAGGCGGCTTTTTTGAAAAGATATACACCTTTCAATAAGCCGCTCTTTTGAGTGAAAGTAATTATAAAAAGTGCCCTTAGGAATTTTGGATTCTTTGGCAATTAAGTCCACACCCGTATTGTGAAATCCATGAATATTAAACAGCTCTATTGCGGTATGAATAACCTGTAATTTTTTGGATGATCTTTCTAAAGTTGTCATAGTTTTACCGTTATAAAATAAATTTTTGTTGTATATAAATGAGATACTTTTCTGGGAGAAAAAAAGGCATAGCAAAGCCATAAAGACTGTGCCCAGCACATCTCAAGTTTTATTGTTGATTAAGTTTTAGTCGTGACGATTTAAAGCCTGAAAACCTTACGGCGATCGAGCTGCTTTAAAGTGATTTAAGTGGTGTCGATATAGATTTTGACAGTGACTGCCAATAATTTTTGAATATGCATCGCCAACTCCTTCTTTTGGGAGTTCTGCCGAAACATTATAAATTATGGTGGCAGAACGGAAGCAGGTTGACGGACTGGTTTGGACTCCAGCACACTCGAAGGTGTCCCACTCCCGTCCTACCGCTACGAGAGGGAGACGAGAGATACATGCAAAACTATTCCTCAGAAGAAATAATCCTGATGTAGTCCAAACAAAAACGGTCCGTCAAAACCGACTGGCAGTGTAGGCCAGCCCGCAAATGGTAATCTGCAATATTTAAGGTGTCAATGTGATATTGGCTAGAAATTATTTAATTAATTATTGTTTTTCATTTAATTACACAATTAAGAAAAACCTTAAATATTATCTTAATAAAACCCTCCCGCTTTATAAGCATTGTTAACTATTAGATTCAACTTGAGTCGTTTTACTACTTGAATAGATAAAATAAAGCGCAATTGCTAAACAGATGAGCGCGCCCAATCTATAGGTTGAAAAAGGCAGAATTTCATTGCCAAACCAACCAAAATTATCAATTAACATACTCATGAGAAGTTGCCCAAAAATCACCGCAACCGTTGCAACAGCCGCCCCGATTCTTTGCACAGCTAATACCATAATCACAATATAGGGAACGCCACACATTGCACCCAGTAATTGCCATTTAGGCACATCTAATAGGGTTAACGTTTGCTTGGGTTCAAAATAAAAAATTAGTAATGCGGTAATTAAAGCGCCTACCGAAAACGTTAAAAATGCACTACGGAATACACCAACTTTACTGCCAAGCTGGCCATTAATTGCCGCTTGTACACTGAGTAAAGCACCGCCGATGACTGCCAATAAAATCATAAATATAGTCATATTTCCCCCTTATGCTTTTGCGACTAACGAAAGTGCGACCACAATAAAAACCAGCGCAAGTACACGTTTACGATCTACTTTTCTATGTGGGGTTCCGAGTAACCCATAATGATCAATAATCAGACTCTTAAAAACTTGACCAGCCAAAATCCCAATCATGGTCATGGCGATACCAATAATCGGCGCTGTGATGGTGAGAATAATGACGTAGATCGGACCAATTACCCCACCCAATAACTGCCATGATGGAAGAGTAAAAAATGAGGGACTGTTACGAGGGCTAAAAAACAGCATAAGTAAAAAAGTAAGTGCGGCCCCTACTCCAAAAATACTAAAAGTGGCCCACAATTCTCCAACTTGTGTACCTAATGGCCCTAAAAGACCAGCTTCTACAGATAGCCCCATCCCACCTAAAATGGTGAGGAACAGTAATAGGATTTGCATGAACATTGCCTCATGGTATTTAGGCAACGAATCATAGAGTAGCCAATTCAGCAGAAAAACAGCATAATCCATGAATCACTTTTGCAGAAATTGCACAGATGAATTTATCAAATTCGATTGATATTCGTACCCTTCGCTTTTTTATCAGTGTATATAAGGCTCAAAACTTCTCTATTGTGGCGAGAAAAGAAGATGTTTCTGCATCGATGATTTCTCGGACCATTCAACAGTTAGAAGATGCGTTGGGGCAGCAACTTTTTTATCGAAATACACGAGCAATCACACCGACCGAATCAGGTAAATTGTTTTTTGAATATGCCAAAAGAATTACAGAGCAATTTGATGAAGCTCAAAAAGCATTGCAGGATAAAACGGTAGAACCCTCTGGGCTGGTTAGAATTAATGCGCCCGTATTTTTTGGTCAAAGACATATTGCGCCGTGGTTAGCAGGTTTATCAGAACGTTATCCAAGACTTTTAATAGAACTGATTCAGACAGACGAATTTATAGACCCTCTTCGGGATAGTACTGATTTAATATTTCGCATTGGAACTCTGACAGATTCATCATTTCATGCACGTATTTTTGGTACACAAAAATATCACTTGGCAGCCTCTCCTCAATATATTTCTAAACACGGCGCGCTTGATCATCCTAAAGCACTCAATGAGCATAAATGTTTAGTCTATAAAGGGTTTGAAGGACCTAACCGTTGGTTAATTAGAAAGCCAAATGAGGAATGGGTACATTATCCCATTGTGCCCTTACTTGCTTCGAATAATGCCGAGAGCTTAATGACGGCTGCACTCAATGGGATGGGAATTGTTTTATTTCCTGACTGGCTCATTGGTGAGGCGTTAAAACAGGGTAAATTAATAAAACTTTTACCTCAATATGAAGCCTCTATTAAGTCTCAACCCCAGCACATCGCAGCAATTTATCCGAATGTGCGTCATCCACCTTTAAATATTCGGGTAGTGATTGATTATTTTGCTGAGGTCTACGGTGAGCGACCGTATTGGCAGGATTAAGGAAAACCTTCAATATTGGCTTAACAATTTGCTTTTATAACAGCACTCTAACTCTTTCTTTTTATTGAGACTAAAAAAGGAGGTATAGGCCTCCTCTTTTAATTCAAATTATAGACATCTGGTGGTAGTTAAATACCTTTATCTGCCAGATATTACTGAAGATTCTTTGAGTACGTTTTAGTTGATATTTGTGTGATCTCTTGCTTTTCTAGACGATTTAGCAATGTGCCAAAGATTGCCGCAACAATGTACATAAATAATGAATAAACGGCTGCTGGCATAGCGGCCATACTGCTTGCCATTACTGTAAAAGCAATGGTCATGGCTAAGGTACTGTTATGAATTCCAATTTCAAACGCGCAAGCTTTTGCCTGAAAACTATTTACCCCCAATAATCTTGGAACAAAATAGCCAACCATTAAACTACATACGCAAAACAGCAAAGTTGCCAATCCAATTTGCCCAATATATGTCATCAGATTTTGATAATCTCGTGCAATAGCTAATATGATGATCGATACGAGAAAAACGATAGCAAAGATACGCACAGGTTTATTGAGCTTTTCAGCCGTATGCGGCGCAAAATGACGGACTAACATCCCGATCCCAACGGGTACCAGAATAATGAGAAAAACTTGTATGATTTTAGAGAATTGCAAACCTACATTTTGTCCATTTTCCATAAAGTGTTGTATTGCAAAATTCACAATTAATGGAAGTGTAAAGGCCGCAATGACCGAATTTATAGCCGTTAAAGTAATATTTAAAGCGATATCACCTTTATAGAGATAACTAAATAAGTTAGCAGTTGGCCCGCCCGGTGACGCAGAAAGGAGCATTAATCCAACAGCAAGCATGGGTGGTAAAGCAAGAACCTTACAAATAATAAAAGCAATACTGACTAAAATAACCAGTTGGCAAAATAATGCGATAAACACAGCTTTTGGATGTTGTCGTACGCGCTTGAAGTCATTTATGGTCAACTCCAGACCCAAACCAGCCATAATAATTGCGAGTGCAATTGGTAAAAATACGGTAATTAATCCTGAACCCATAATCTCATTCCTTTTTTCATTTATTTATGGACCTTCTAGTCCCATACATTTATGTTTTTAATTAAAAGTTTTTATTAAACCTTGAGTTCTTTTCTTAAAATTTTACCCACGTTCGACTTGGGTAATTCATTGATAAATTGGATATGACGGGGTTGTTTATATCCTGTCAGGTTTTCTTTTGCATAGTTTTGGATTTCTTCAACCGATAAAGAGTCATCTTTTTTGACAATAAAGGCTTTAGGCACTTCACCCGATTTTTCATCTGCAATCCCAACCACGGCGACTTCTAAAATTTTGGGATGTTGGGCTAAAACTTCTTCAATTTCGTTCGGAAAAACATTAAAGCCTGACACTAAAATCATGTCTTTTTTACGGTCAATAATTTTGGTATAGCCTTTTTCATTCATAAAGCCAATATCACCCGTTCTAAAGAAACCATCAGCAGTCATGACCGCTTTCGTTTCTTCAGGCAAATTCCAATAACCTTTCATGACCTGCGGGCCACGAATTGCAATTTCTCCAGTTTCACCGGGTGCTAATTGATGACCTTCATCATCTAAAATTGCAATATCCGTGCTCGGTACAGGAATACCGATCGTGCCACTAAAAGTATTAGAGATTGGCGGGTTAAAGGTCGCAACAGGCGATGTTTCTGATAAGCCATACCCTTCACGGATAATACGTCCTGTCAGTTTTTCCCATCCATCGGCAGTGGATTTCAAAATTGCCATGCCGCCGCCTGTGGTAATTTCTAAACGGCTATGGTCCAATTTATTAAAGCCTTCATGATTAATCAGCGCATTAAATAAAGTATTTACAGCAGGAAAAACCGTAGGGCGATATTTTTCAAAACAGTGCACAAGAGCATCTAAATCACGCGGGTTTGGAACTAAAACAGTGGCATAACCTTTATTCATTGCGCTGTGCAATAAACAGACAGTAAAACCAAAAATATGATAAAGCGGTAAGGCACAGATCGCTATTTCATCTTCAAAAGCATCTCGGTCACCAAAGTAGCTTTTAAAAACCACATTATTTTGTAATAAGTTGGCGACAATATTTTTATGGGTTAATTCTGCGCCCTTGGAGACACCTGTTGTTCCGCCCGTATATTGTAAAAGCGCAGTGTCCTCAAGAACAAGCTTAGGACGTATATAGTCTTGGGCATTTGTCTTCAATAAGATTTGCTTAAAAGCGTATTTTTTAGAATCTAACGTGTCTAATTCAGTAGGTTGCTCGACTAACATTTCAGTCATGGTAGTAATAATAATCTGTTCAACCGCCACTTGTTCTTTGACAGCCTCATAAACAGGTAAAAACTGCTCTAATATAAATAAGACTTTTGCGCCAGCATCATTTAATTGATGCTTTAACTCACGTGCTGTATAGAGGGGGTTAATATTGACCAGAATATAACCTGCACGAATCACGGCAAGTGAAATAATCGGGTATTGAATAATATTGGGCATCATCACGGCAACACGTGTACCTTTTTCTAGCCCTAAACTTTGCAAGAATGTTGCTACTTGTCGACTATATAAATCGATTTCAGCATAAGAAAAAGATTGATCTGCAAATATAAAAGCCTTTCTTTTCTGGAACTTATTAAAACTGTTGTCCCAAAAATCGAGAAGTGAAGTTTGTTCATCCGGCAATGTAATCGTACTTTCTATATTCCATTGCTTATATTCATCTAACCAGATCTGTTTTGTCATCTTATTGTCCTTTTATGAGAGGGAGAAATGGAACTATTCCTACTCCACTTTTTATATTTTCTTTAATCTCTTAATTTGCTTACTCTCGTACAGAAATAAACTGTTTATATAACTAAGCGATCCATCAAATAGTTGAATTAAAATTTATAACCAATTTTCAAACCGTAACCGATTGAATAGTTATTTTTATATTCACCAACATAATATTCACTGCCTGCCTGAGCACCAAGCTGACCTTTGGCATCACCAAGCCATAGATACTTCATCCCACCTGAAATAAAGTATTTTGAAGTTGGACTATATTGCGCACCAAGACCAACACTGTAATAACCTTTAGCTGGCCCGCCTGTGGACACGCGCTCACCTGCTCCCGAGTCCCAACCTACAGAAACTGAACCCGACCATTTATCGCTTAGGCGTTGCCCAATTCCAAGATTGGCAGACCATTGGTCATCATAATAACGAACCAGATTAAAACCATTTGGACGACTTGGCGTTGATAGAACCCCAACAACTTCTGAGATTTCACCGAAACGATACGGTTTAAACTCAAAATCATTCCAGTGAACCCAACGCACGTTACCGAACAATAAAGTACCTTTGCGTAATCCGGTCTGAAATTCCAAATTTACTGACTCTGGCGCTCTAAACTTAGTTGAGCCTGATGTTCCTGCTTCGGGTAAGCCCGCAACAATACGATTGAGTGCCTCCCTCCGCGATTCAGTGAGTTGTCCTATAGAAACCATATAAGCTAAATGCTGATCAAGAAAATCACGTCCTTGCTGCGTACTCAACATATCAACCAGTGGCGCATTTTCATTAGCTGTCACTTCATGCATAATTTCTGAACGGTAGGTCAATGAGGCTTTAATGGCTTTTTCGGGAATTTGATAACCAAATCCTGCCAGCCATCCCCAATCTCCAACTTCTTTGGCATTAAAGTCATAGCCATTATATAAACTGAAAACTTGACCTCTTAAATTGACGTTACTTTTAAATGTCTGATAAACAGGACCTGCATAAAAATTCCAGTTTTTATCCGGTTGATAACCAAATATCAGACTAAAATTTTGCATAACAAAATTCGATTTGGTGTTCCCTGTTACGACTTCTCCACCGGTCTTTTGGGCAAGTGTTGCTGAATCAATGCCTGGTACTAAAACCGTATCGCTCGGCTTAGCAACAAAGCTGTTATTTCCATAATATTCAGAGTCGGACGTAAATGGCTGATCGTAAAGAAAACCAAATGAAAACTGAGGTGCTAACTGTAATTTTAAAGCTGCACTGGGACGATAATCAGAGTTTGCAATATCAGAAATACTATTACGCGTTGGGTTTGTACCCGCTTCTTGTCCTTCTAACGAAGTGTCTGAAACAGATAAACTTGCCTCAAAATAATTACCAGGTTGTAGAAATGCAGAAATTGATTGCCCTGTTCGATCAAATGCTGCTGCATAGAGTGGGCTCGTACAAAATGAAGCCATGACCATGACTAATATTTTCTTTTTCATCTTTTAATCCGTCCTAGATTTTTATTTTTACTTATTAGGGCGCTCTTTACTGAACGCCTGATGTTTGTTTTTACATAGTGATTCTTATTAGGTATTTTCTATAAAATCGGGTTGTTCTCCTTTTCTGTCAAACGGCGCGGTTAAGGAATGGTTCTTACTAGAACCATTCTTCTGACATATTGAGTGGAGTCGTCTCTACCGGATCAAGTACCGCTAACCAACTCATAATTTTCGGCATTTCCCAGCCAAAGAAATAATCACACGCTGCAAGCTTCCCATGCAGAAAATCAGGGTCTGTTGAGTTTGGCATGAGTTTATGAATGACTACAGCTTGATCAAGCCATAACCACCCCACCACAAGATGCCCAAAAGCTTCCAGATAATTGGCGGCATTTGCCAGTTGAAGTTCTACATCGGTTAATGCATGCAATTTTTCTGTTACATTTCGGATGAGTTGCCACTTTTGGTCTAATTGATCTGCATGATCTTTTAAAGAAGGCTCTGCTTTGGCTTGTTCAATCGTATTCATGATTTTTTCATGTAATAGCTTCATTGACTGCCCCTGATTAAGACGAGTTTTTCGCCCTAATAAATCGAGTGCCTGAATGCCAAATGTTCCTTCATGAATCGGGTTAAGTCGATTGTCCCGATAAAACTGTTCAACATTATATTCACGGGTATAACCATATCCGCCATGAACTTGAATGGCTAAATCATTTGCTACAAGTCCCCATTCAGAAGACCAGCTTTTCACTACTGGCGTTAATAGATCAAGTAATTGATGGGCTTGATTGCGTTGCTCGGCATCTTCAAGTGAGTGGATATCATCGGTTAATCGGGCTGCATATAGGCATAGTGCCAACGCACCTGAGACATATGCTTTTTGCGCCAAGAGCATACGGCGTACATCCGCATGTTGAATGAGCGGAATTTGTGGAGAACTTGGATTGCGCTCACTACGAGAACGACCTTGTACTCGAGTTTTTGCATAATCTAAAGCATGAAGATAACCTGTATATCCCAATGCTGCGGCCCCAAGTCCAACCGAAATTCGGGCTTCATTCATCATATGGAACATATAGGCCAGCCCTTTACCAGCTTCGCCGACTAGCTCACCAATTGCGCCTGCTTCTCCTTCGGGTGTGAAACGACCTTCCCCAAAATTCAGCACACAATTCACAGTTCCCCGATAACCCATTTTGTGGTTAATTCCAGCTAATACCACATCATTACGTTCACTTGGCTGTCCATTTTCATCGAGTAATTTGCGCGGTACAGTAAACAGAGAAATGCCTTGCACACCTGCTGGTAATTGTCCATTTTCATCTGGAATTTTTGCCAGAACCAAATGAACAATATTGTCAGAAATCTCGTGCTCACCGCCTGAAATCCACATTTTGTTTCCAAACAAACGATAACGACCATCTTTTGTTTTAATCGCACGTGTACGAATATCAGCCAGACTTGAACCTGCTTGAGGTTCAGATAAACACATCGTTCCGAAGCATTTGCCTTCTATCATAGCGTTGACATAGGGTTTAACTTTTTCAGGTTCTCCATGAGCCATTAATAAATTTGCATTACCAATGGTTAAAAAGGCGTAGCCCGCTGTTCCAGAATTGGCACCGAGTAGATATGCCATACCTGCACGCTCGATGGTATTGGGTAAGTTCATCCCATTCCAATCTGACGGAAACGCTGCACTCATCAAACCTGCATCAGCAAAGGCCTTAAGCGCTACCCCGACTTCAGGATTGACAGTTACACGTTCACCATCAAAAACAGGTTCGTTACTGTCATTTTTTTTATTATGAGGAGCAAATAAATCGGTTGCCAAAGCCTCGTAAACGTTTAAAACAGACGTATATTCAAAACGGTCCTGTCCTGCAAAAGAATTGCGTTGGCTGAGTTCTTCGACTTTTAGCCAATCGAATAGCAAAAAATCGACATCACGGCGAGAGAGAATTAATTCATTGCTCATGGGGTATTCCTATAAATTCACAAGTGTAAGCCACTCTGTCACAAGTGCCGGTTTTGCCTGATCTTCGATTTCAATCGTGACTTCCATAATCAACTGATAACTTCCCTCATTTTTTTGGGAAACATTTTTTAAGTGAAAATTTCCACGCACCCGCTTACCGCTATGTACAGGACTAATAAAACGCAAATTATTGATGCCATAATTCACGCCTGATTTCTGCCCCTGTACAGTCGGCAAGACCTGAGCGGCCATCGCTGAAAGTAAAGAGAGTGTTAAAAAACCATGGGCAATAGTGCCACCAAAAGGTGTCTGACGAGCAGCTTCTTCATCCACATGAATAAATTGATGATCTTGTGTGACATCCGCAAAGGTATTAATCATGCTTTGATCAATGGTCATCCATTGCGAGCTACCTAATGCTTGGCCTTGCAACTCAACCAGTTGGTCGATGCTTAATGTATTTTTTGTCAAAATTATTCTCCTGCCATTAATGAAGCTTTTTTCAGCTCAAGCTCACCTTGAGCGCCTCCTCTGACAGGCACAAACTCATCTGTTCGGTCTGAAACATCAGCTAAACGTTGTGCTAAGACATGCGGAACTTGTTCATCCGTACCTAAATAAATTCCTTGCGTAAGGGTAATGTGGGCAGCTTCAAAACTACCTGCGCCTGCACAAAGAATCATACGGGTAGGTGCATCTTCGCTAACCAAAGTCGCGATTGCAGGACTGACCGCGCTTGGAGCAAGAGCTTTAAGGGCTTCTTCGGGTAATAATCCTTCAAGCATACGCGTTGCTGCTGTTGGTGCTAGACAGTTCACCCGAACGTTAGATTTTTCACCTTCTAAAGCCAGTGTCTGCATGAGTCCAACCAATGCCATTTTTGCAGCACTATAGTTCGATTGTCCAAAATTGCCATATAGACCAGAAGATGAAGTCGTCATAACAATACGACCATATTTTTGTTCGCGCATGATATCCCATACCGCTTTAGTGCAATTTACGGCCCCCATTAAGTGGACATCAATCACGGTACGAAAGTCATCTAGTGACATTTTGCTAAAAGTTTTATCTCGAAGAATTCCAGCGTTATTAATTAAAATATCTACACGTCCCCAACGGGCAATGGTTTCATCTACCATCTGTTGAACTTGTTCAATATCAGTGACTGAAGCACCATTTGCCATCGCTTCGCCACCAGCCGCAATAATTTCATCCACGACTTTTTGGGCCGCCATGGTTGAACCACCTTTTCCGTTTACATCACTACCAAGATCATTCACGACCACTTTTGCACCCAAACGAGCCAGTAACAATGCATGTTCCCGCCCTAGACCTGCGCCTGCACCTGTAACAATAGCCACTCGATTGATTAAATTAATTGTCATGATTTTTTCCTAAACATATGAATAAGATGTATTTAATAAATGTTTTAATAAGCTGTTACGCCGCCATCAATTGCAATGGCTTGACCTGTGAGATATGAGTTTTCTGTGGCACACATCATCAGCATCATTGCCACCACTTCGCTTGGATGGCCAAGACGCTTCATTGGCGAGGCCTGCGCTAAAAAGTCTTGTTTCTCTTTGAGTTCACTGTCGACCACCATGGGGGTGGTTGTATAAAATGGACAAATTGCATTAACTCGAATGCCTTTATTTGCATATTCAATCGCTGCTGTTTTGGTTAATCCCACCACAGCATGCTTTGCCGCAGCATAGGCAGCCAATTTGGGAGCCGCGCCTAAACCTGCAACAGAAGCAACGTTCAGAATAATGCCACCACCTTGTTGCAACATCTGACGAATTTGATGCTTCATTCCAAAGAACACACCTTTGGCATTGACGGCAAAACTCAAATCCAGATCTGCTTCATCGGTATCAATAAAGCTTTTCATAGGCGGACTCATCCCTGCATTATTGATCCCGACATCGACTCTACCAAACTGAGTAACTGCACTTTGCACCAAAGCCTGTACATCTGCTTCACAGCTGACATCACACACTTGCGCAACCACCTCTACTCCTGCTTGGCGTAGCGGTTCAACTACAGTATTTAACCCTTCAATATTCAAGTCACCCAACACTAATTTTGCACCATACTTTGCCAGCAATGCACCAAATCCACTCGCCGCACCTGTGATTAAGACCACTTGACCTGAATAATGTTCGTACATTGCTATTTCTCCCTAAATAGTTAAACCGCCATCAACCACAATACATTCACCATTGGTGTAACTCGCAGCATCTGACACTAAATAAAGTACAGTTCCAGCCATTTCACGTGGTTCTGCGTGACGGCGTAATGGAATTGAACTCATCCAGCTTGTATAAATATTTTCATTTTCAAATAGTGCCGAAGCAAATTTGGTCTTGGTAAGACCTGGCAATAAAGCATTCACTCGAATACCCAACGGCCCACATTCCTTTGCAAATGCTTTAGTCATATTCACCACAGCAGCTTTGGTAATAGAATATATTCCTTGTTGGTCTCCTGGCTGGAGAGCATTTACAGATGCCGTATTAACAATTGCACCGCTGCCCTGTCCTTTCATTAATTTGCCCGCTTCAATAGACATGAAGAAATATCCACGAATATTGACTTCAACCGTTTTGTTATATGCAGCAATATCCGTATCAAGAATATGACCAAAATAGGGATTGGCGGCCGCATTGTTGACTAAAATATCTAAACGTCCATGTTCCTTACGGATATATTCAAAAATTTCTGCAATATCTTCTAACTTACCCACATGGCAAGCAAAAGCCTCCGCCTTTCCATTTGCTGCAATAATTTCATTAGCAACACGTTGGCAATCTTCAACTTTCCGACTAGAGACAATTACATGTGCACCTTGTTCAGCTAAAAGTTTGGCAATTTCCTCGCCAATGCCGCGACTTGCACCTGTAACTAAGGCTATTTTTCCAGTCAAATCAAATAAATGTGTTGCCATATCATTTCCTTATGTACCTAGGTTTTATAAAAATTAGTTGTAATCAACGCTTTCTAAATGTTGTTACCATAAGCCCTACATTCAAAATTCACGGTTTTAATCACTCTATTTCTTACGCTATTTCCTGACCATATCTAACTTGTTACAATGAATAAAATGAATTGTTTGAATAACAAACTATGAATGAAATGAATAATAATATTGCCTCTCTTGCTCGCATGGATCTCAATTTATTTCGTGTATTTGTGGCAATTTATAAAGAAAAAAATCTAACACGGGCCAGTGAACAACTTTTTCTAAGTCAACCTGCTGTTAGCCATGCATTAGCTCGTTTACGCGATCATTTTAATGACCCATTATTTATTCGTGATGGGCACGGCGTTGTTCCATCGCCTTTAGCCAAACGTTTATGGCCTAAAATTGAACAATCATTACAACTTATGCATCAAGCAATTCAGAGCACACATGACTTTGTGCCAGCACGAGATTTAAAGCATCTCACAATTGCTATGAATGATGAGTATGAAGGAATTTTTTTACCCTCTATTATTCAACACTTAACTCAATTTAATCCTAATTTACAGTTAAATAGCGTACGTATTGATCGTAAAAACTTAAGACATGAGCTTTCTACGGGGAAAATTGATTTTGCGATTGATGTTCAACATTCGGTTGAAGAGAGCATTGGTTATGAATGCCTTACTAAAGATCAGTTTGTTGTGATAAGTCGTAAGCAGCATCCCTTATTATCCAAAGCAAACCTAACCAAAGAAATTTATTTAGACGCTAAGCACATTACAGTGTCCTCTCGTCCCACAGGTCGTGTTTTTGAAGATTTTTTCTTATCTAAACAAGGTATCAAAAGAACAATTAGTTTTCGCTGCCAACAATATGAAACAGCAATCCGATTAATTACACAAATGGACCATTTACTTACGATTCCTCAATGTCAAATTGCTTATTTTAAAGATTCTTACCCTCAAATTAAGGTGCATCCGCTACCCATTGATATAGTTGGATATCAAATGAATTTATATTGGGATCAGCAAAAGTCCCATGAACACCAAATCCTATGGTGCAAAAGTCAAATATTGCAGCTTATGAATAGTTTATAAGATAGTAAATTTATGACAGTAAAATTCTATTTCGCTTGCATTACTCATACTTTTATGTATGATTGAGTAATCACTCAATTAATGTATTTGTATATGGCCCGTCCACGTAGCGAAGATAAACGTAATGCAATTTTAAGTGCTGCTATTGAAACATTGGCAGAGCTTGGCGAACGTGCGTCTACCTCAAAAATTGCCAAAATTGCTGGTGTAGCGGAAGGTACTTTATTTACCTATTTTAGTAATAAAGAAGAATTGCTTAATCAGTTATATCTTTCGCTAAAGGCTGAACTACGACAGGTCATGATGCTTGGTTACCCCGCTGATTCTGACCTACAAACACAAATGTCGCATATTTGGCAAAGCTATTTGGACTGGAGCCTAGAAGCTCCCCTCAAACGTAAAGTGATGGCGCAGCTTGCAACCTCAGAACAAATTACTGAGCAAAGCAAACAAATTGGTATGCAAACCTTTTGTGACCTGACCCAAAACATTCAAGAACGTATTAACGATGGCAAATTAAGAGATTATCCGCCGTTATTTATTGCTTCAATTTTAGGTGCGCTTGCCGAAGTTACACTTAATTTTATTGCCCAAGACCCTTCTCAAACCGAGCGTTATCGTAAATCTGGTTTTGAAGCGTTTTGGCATGCAGTTTCAATATAGATAAGAGTTAAGGATGCGCGGCGTCCTTATTTTTAAACAAATTAATGAGTGATTAAATACTCATTTAAATTAATATAAATAAGCACTTAGCCCAAGTTCTTATTTGCACATATAGGTTTGTTCCAATAAAGGAAAAACAAGATGACTATTTCAAACACAACAGACTTACCTTCTCCCTTAATGCCATCACAGCAACATAATGGCAAATTTAGAAATACACGCCAGAACCAACACAAGCCTTCATTTGGTAAAACGCTCCAGCTCATGTGGAAGTTTTTATTTAACAAACCAAAAGACACCGTTCCAAAAAGAGAAATTCCTGTTTTAAGTTTGTCGAAAGAACAGTTGTTAAGTGCACCTGATCGCTCTCTATTTCGTTTGGGCCACTCAACCATCTTGTTAAAACTGCAAAATGAATTTTGGTTAACAGACCCAGTTTTTTCAGAGCGTGCATCACCTTTTCAATGGCTTGGACCAAAACGTTTCCACCAACCGCCAATTAGCATTGCAGACTTACCACCCATCAAAGGCGTGATTTTGTCGCATAACCACTACGACCATTTGGACTATCACGCGGTCATACAGCTTAACGATAAAGTTGAGCATTTCTTAACACCGCTTGGCGTGGGCGACACACTCATTAAATGGGGAATTCCATCAGAAAAAGTTCAACAGCTCGACTGGTGGGACACAACATCTGTCGATGGACTCGAACTGGTTGCTACCCCTGCCCATCATTTTTCAGGCCGAGGTATGGGCGATAGCAATGCAACACTTTGGGCGTCGTGGGTGATTATTGATAATGACTTGCGCATATTTTTTAGTGGCGACACAGGCTATTTCGATGGGTTTAAAGAGATTGGATATCGTTACGGTCCGTTTGATCTGACCATGTTAGAAACTGGCGCTTATGACCCTGAATGGCCCGATGTTCATATGCAACCGGAGCAAACTTTACAAGCACATCTCGATTTAAAAGGTCGTCATTTATTGCCTGTGCACAACGGTACTTTTGACTTGGCACTTCATGCGTGGGATGACCCGTTTGAACGTATTGTCGGTTTAGCTAAAGAAAATGCGTTAGCGATTAGCACACCGCAAATGGGAGAACTCTTAAACTTAAACGAACCCAATATCGAAAATTATTGGTGGCGTTCGTAAGTTTGAAGAAATTATTTGGAGAGTAAAAGAATGCTTTTGCTCTCCAATCTTAAAATTTTAACTTGTCTTATGTGCCTTCCAAGGAAACTTAATTGTGCACAAAACAAAAACCAGAAATAAAAATTGGGAAATATACATATAGTTGAGCAAGTCTCGGCCCACTTTTAATGTAATCCAAGTGTTGTGAATGACATCACTAAATATAATAAGAAAAGTTAGAATTAAGCCGATACGAGGTCTATAAAATAGAAGAATTGCTGCAATTGGATCAATAAACGTTAAAGATGTCCAATAAATACAGGTAAATAGTGGTGCATTGTTATAGTCCCAAAACAAACCGTGCATTAGAACTGTTTGTAAATGATTAAACCCTGCACCGATAAGACAAAGTGCATAAATACATCTAATAATAAATTCAGTTTTCAAAACAACTCTCTTATTCATTCATCATGCTATGTAAAAATATTTTTATTCAGATAAAGCTTTTCAATATTTTAATTGAAACAATCTACATAAATATAATTTAAAAGATTCTATAAATAAATGATAAATGTCTAACCCCTTTCCTCTAACTTACTTATAAGTTGTGAACTATTTGATTAAACATCTATTAGACATCCATACGATTAAAAGAAATTAATAAAATATTTTTATTTATTAAAATTTAAATTATTCAATTAGATAGATTCATAGTTAACACTTTGACAGAGCCCACTTATAACTAGGACTAACTTTGTCTTAGTTTTATTGTTGACTAAAAACACAGACTACATTAGTCTGTGTTTGTAATTGATCAATTATGAAATTAAATGGCTTATATCACTAGTAGCGTCGAGTATGCGATTCACTGTCTTCTTTTTCTTGTGAACAATGAAGATAAACCTTTGAGTAGTAAGGATCTTGCCGAATTACAAGGAGTCTCTCCAAGTTTTATGGCTAAGATTTTTCCTAAACTTGAAAAGGCTGGTCTTGTAGTTGCACAAGAAGGTGTCCGAGGTGGTTATTTACTGGCTAAACCTGCTCATGAAATCAGTTTTCTAGATATTGTGAATGCAATTGAAGGTGAAAAACCACTTTTTGAGTGCCAAGAAGTCCGCGGCAAATGCGCGGTCTTTAACCATACTCCGCCAGATTGGGCAACCAGTGGTGTGTGTGCAGTGCATGCAGTCATGCTACAGGCCGAAAAAGCCATGCGAGATGCATTAGGTGCTCATACACTTGGTGATATTGCTGACCGTTTTGGCCGCTACGCACCCGACGTATTTTTTAGTGATGTAAATGGCTGGATCAATGAACGCATCGAAGGAAGAACAGCAAAAATGCGGAAAAACAAAATCTCACGGGATACTCCCGACTAATGAGCTGAAAGGGTCTCAAACCCTAGAGCAATAACACCCCTAATCGTTTTAAACGCCTTCTCAGATTTTTCGGACAATCAGAGAAAGGATTCGCTCACCCTAAATTTTGTGTTGAGTTGGAATGTGTTGTCCGAAAAATCTATCAAAAGGATAATCAAATGAGTAAGCGTATTATTATTGCTGGTTCTGGCTTTGCTGGTTTATGGGCCGCACTTGCTGCACAAAGAGCAATTCACTTGGCTTCGCAAGAACAAAACATTGAAGTGGTGATGGTTTCCCCTAGCCCGAATGTTGATATTCGTCCTCGTCTTTATGAAGCTGTGCTTGAAAATATGAACCCTGATATTTCAGAGTTATTAAGTGTGGTTAATGTTAAATTTTTGGCAGGTTGGGTAGATAAAATTAATGCTGATCAACAAACAATTGAGGTTTCAACCACCGAGGGCAACAAGCAAACCTTAAGCTATGACCGTTTTATTCTGGCAACAGGAAGTACCACTTTTATGCCCCCGATACCGGGCCTTACAGAATATGGATTTAGTGTAAGTACATTAGAAGATGCTGAAAAACTGGATCAACATCTTAAAAATTTAGCCAACAAACCTGCAAATGCAGCGCGTAATACCGTGGTTGTTGCTGGTGGTGGGCTTACTGGTCTAGAAACTGTCACTGAAATGCCTGAACGTCTGCGTAGCATTTTAGGTGAAACTGATATTCGTGTGGTTTTAGTAGATTCCTCAACAGAAATTGGCGCAGCAATGGGAGACCAAGCTGCGACAGTTATTCGTGAAGCGCTTACTGATCTGGGTGTGGAAGGTAAAGCTGGACTACGCGTGACTGCACTTGATGCCTCTGGCGTAACACTTTCTAACGGCGAAAAAATTGAAGCAGAAACCGTAATCTGGACTGCGGGCATGCGAGCTAACTCACTCACGTCTCAAATTGCTGGTGAAAAAGATAATTTAGGCCGTTTGATTGGAGATGCTTATTTACATGCACCTGAAGCAAAAAACATTTTTGTGACGGGCGATACAGTAAAAGTTCCAACCGATGATTTAGGAAATTTTAATGTGATGTCATGTCAGCATGCTATGAGTCTAGGCCGTGTGGCGGGCTACAATGCTGCGGCAGAATTAGTGGACTTACCCCTTCATGCCTATAGTCAACCGAAGTATGTGACTTGTGTTGATTTAGGTCCGTGGGGTGCACTCTATAGCGAAGGTTGGGATCGTCAGGTACAATTTGTGCGTGAGGAAGCTAAAAAAATTAAACAGGAAATTAATACGGTCTGGATTTATCCACCAGTTGCAGACCGTGAAGCAGTTTTTGCAATAGCTAACCCTGACTTTGTGATTGTTCCTTAATATTAGGTTTTCTAGAACAAACTACTATATTTAAACATCCTAAAAGCAAAAGCCGTTATTGGTTTTGCTTTTAGGGCTTATTTTTTAGTCATTAACTTTTATGACTTTTTTAGCTCTTCTATTATTGCTAAAGCCGTCTTTTTAGCAGAAAACGGATTTTGTCCGGTAATTAAGTTACCGTCTTGAACTACATATGGTGCAAAGGGAATAAAAGCTTTTTCATAATGAGCGCCATATTCTTTCGCTAACTCTTCGGCATTGTACGGCACTTTTTTTGCTACCCCTGCCAAAACCTCTTCACTCCAAGCAAAGCCTGTTAACTTCTTATCTTTTATCAGTCGCTCGCCGTTTGAAAGTCGTACATTAAGTAACCCACAATAGCCATGACATACACTTGAAACAATGCCGCCTTGTTCATAAATGTTTTTGGTGATTTCTTGAAGTTCAGGGTTGTCTAAGAAATCCCACATTACCCCATGACCGCCCGTGTAATAAATCACATCATAATCTTGCCAATTAATATCTGACGGTTTATGGGTATTGGCCAGTAAAGTCATAAAGGCCTGATCATCTTCTCTTGCTTTTACTGATTTATCGGCAACTAGGGCTCCCAGCGATTTAGGTTCAATCGGGGTTTTACCACCATTTGGACTCACGATATCTTGCACATAACCTTGTTTTTCAAACTCATCATAGGCATGGGTGAGCTCACCTAACCACAGCCCTGTTTGTTGATCTACATCCTTATAGCGTGAAACATTAGTCACGACGTGTAATATGCGTTTAGACATTTTCTCACCTCATTTTTCATATTTATAATTCTATTCTTTCGTCTATCAAAGCATAGAAAGTTGTTACTGAAAGTGTGTGCTTGGTAAAGTTATGAACCTTGCTTTTATGTTACTATAAGTCTAAAGTTAGCTTGAATGTCAAGAGAGTATGTGGCTATGAATATTAGCGAGTTATCTAAACTAAGTGGTGTAAGTACGCCTACAATTCGTTATTACGAGCAAATCAAACTCTTACCTAAAGCAAAAAGAAAATCGAACGGCTATCGTGAATATACCGATAACGATTTAAAGCAACTCTCTTTAATTCAACAAGCCCAGCAGGTTGGGTTTTCTTTAGCTGAAATTAAAGGCTTTTTGCCTTCGAAAGTTGTTGCTTGGGACCATGATGCACTTATTCAAACGATTGAAACTAAAATTCAGGAAATAGAACTTTTAGAACAAAAGCTAAAAGTCAGTAAGCAAAACTTACGCACCATGATTAATGCGATCAATAACAAACCCGATGAAATTACGTGTGAGCAAAATGCAGAACGTCTGATGAATCTCTATTTTGACAAAGTAAATACACCGTAATATTTAACCTTAACTAAAGTTAACCGCTCTCGTTTTGAATATAAGATTCGTATTGGTATTAACCAAGCAACACAAGTATTTAAATAGCATTTCACAAATCTAAAAAAAACGAATTATGGACCAACGCTGTAATTCGTTTTTTTATATAAGTATTAGAGAAAAACTAGACAGTCTTTTGATAGTGAAGACCGATGGCTCCAGAAGCAAAAGTTTTATTTTCGATGAGTTTAAGATTGGTCTTTTCCTGAATACCTTGGAATAGTGGCAAGCCACTACCAATCAGCACAGGCGAAACCGTAATTTTGTATTCATCAATTAAACCAAGTTGCATCAGGTAGTGCGCAAACCGAGGACTACCCAGAATAACCATATCCTTACCCGGCTGTTGTTTGAGTCTATTAATTTCTTCTTCGACATGGTCTTTTACTAGTCTGGAATTATTCCATTCAACTGTATCTAATGTGGTTGAAAAAACCACTTTTTCTGTCTTTTCAATCCACTCTGCATGATTTCGTTCATGCTCCGAAGCTTCTGGATTTGAAAGCATTGATGGCCAATAATCGTGCATCATCTGATAAGTCGCACGTCCCCAAATCACCGTGTCGGCAGTACTCAAAATTTCTTTTGCATGATTTGCCAAATCGGCATCATAAGCAATCCATCCTATGTCCATTGCCCCATTTGGACCTTCGACAAAACTATCTAGCGATGCATGTAGAAATAGTACGAGTTTTCTCATTATTTTCATTCCTTTGTTTATAAAAAATATGTACTACATTTCAGTATATTCAATTTGAATTATTTCTTATGGAGTGTTTTGTTTTCTGTTTTTCTTTCATCCATATAAAGCTGTATTTACTTGAAATATTTAGAAAATAACCCGAACAAGAATGACTCCTTATTCGGGATTACGCGATAAGCTTTATTTTTTAACAAAGTCTGTATTAAGTGATTACCAATGGACCAGAACCCGGCAGCTCAGTCACTAGCTTATAACCCATCAGTTTTGCTGGTGTATATGTACCGCCTTTAACGGTATTTTTGAGTAAATAATTCACTACAGTCAGTGAACCATTTACGGTAAGGCTATACGCATTTTCCGTTTGGATGCGGGCCGTTTTTATTTCGCCACGCGCGTTTCTTGCTTCCCCCCAAACATAGGTAGGTACTTTCGCGCGAAGTTCCTCATTTGGCCCCACAACCGTTTTTTCAATACGTGACTTAATAAACTTCTGCACAGCATTAATTTTTAATACTGGGCGTAAATAGTTCATCATTTTCGCGCCAAAAATCATTTTAGGAAACGCGGGTACAAATACTTCAATGTTTGGAATACCTGTTGTATAGAACGCTGTAGATACGTCTCCCCACGGAACACTCATGGCACTTTTTTTACCGTCACCAAAATCAATGGTCCGGACATAATGCGCTAATGGAACGGTAGTAATCTTTCCGTTTTTACGAATTTTTCCACCGTCAGCCATGCCTTCTGTACTAGTTTTGGCAGTACCAGGTGAAAACCCGGTTCTAGAGTCGAAACCAAGCGCTAAGTGGGTCGCATCTGGCAATGCTTCTTTGAGCGCAGCAGCGACACAGTCTGTCGGAATTACATCGAAACCAACACCCGGACAAAGCACAATATCGGCTTTTTCAGCTTGGCTGTTAAGTGACTGTGCCAATTCAAATACAGAGATTTCACCCGTAATGTCGAGATAATGGGCGCCTGCTTTTATACAAGCTTCCATCATAGGTTTCGATGTCGCGGAAAATGGCCCTGCACAGTGCATCACCAATTTAAAGCCTTGGAGTTGCCCACTGACCGCATCTACGTTATCAAGCCCAAAAGCTTTATAGTCGAGGCCCAACTCTTGAGCTAATGTTTCAATCTTAGCTTTGTTACGACCAGCCAAAGTTGGTTTTAGCCCTTGGCGTACAGCTTCACGAGCGATTAACTCGCCCGTGTAGCCATTTGCTCCATAAATTATCCAGTTTGAATCGTTCGTATTTGTCATAACACAACTCACTTATTAAGAAGCAAATGTATAGTCACGCATGCCTTTTTTATATTGGCGGGTACGGCATGACATCGCTGATTGTTGCAAAATTAAAGCCCAAGCTGGTGAAACATTTGGTTTTGTTTTTTTACCAGCGCTTAAATTACGTAACTGGAATTTGACCACAGCCATATTGGCAAGTGAAGCGAATGTTTTATTTTCCCAAGTAATCGGCTTAAGTTCAGGTGAAACATTTTTGCCTTGTTTCCAAGCATTTGGCAAATTAGGTTCAATTGCTAAAGCTGTGGCAATGCCGACCATATCTACGCCGCTTTCAACCACTTTTTCTGCCACCTGTTTACGGCGTATGCCACCTGTCACCATAACCGGCATTTTGGCAACTTTACGAATTTCTTGTGCAAATTCTAAAAAGTAAGCTTCGCGAGCAAGCGTTCGGCCATCACGTGCTTGACCTTGCATTGCAGGCGCTTCATAGCTACCGCCTGAAAGCTCAACCAAATCAACTGCATGTTCATTTAGCATTTTAACCACTTGTTGAGCATCTTCAGCGCTAAACCCACCACGTTGGAAATCGGCTGAATTTAGTTTCACTGCAACAGTAAACTGAGGCGAAACTACTTTACGAACTGCTTCTACAATCTCAATTAAAATGCGAGCACGATTTTCTAAAGAACCACCCCACTGATCTTGGCGTTTATTGCTCAGTGGAGAAAGAAACTGGCTTAATAAATAACCATGCGCTGCATGAATTTCTACACCAGTAAATCCAGCTTTTTCACCTAAACGCGCCGTGTTTGCAAAACGTTGAATCACCTCTGCAATCATAGATTCAGTCATTTCGATTGGTGTGTTAAAGCGATTTGACATTTTGCCAAGATCAAGTGAAATAGCCGATGGCGCCCAAGTTTGCTGCCCAAGATTGGCTTGCATTTGACGCCCCGGATGATTGATTTGAAGCCAAACCTGTGCGCCTTTTGAACGACCAATTTGAGCCCATTTTTTAAAAGTATCTAGATGCTTTTCATCTTCAAGCACTACACCGCCCGGTCCAGTCATTGCTCGGCGGTCTACCATCACATTTCCAGTAATGATTAAACCTACACCACCATTTGCCCAAGCCTGATATAAACGCATTAATTCTTCTGATGGTGCGTGGTTTAAATCAGCCATATTTTCTTCCATTGCTGCTTTAGCAATACGGTTTGGAACATATGAGCCATTTGGGAATACTAGTTTTTCGAACACTTTCATTGGAATGACCTCATTCAGTATGGCCTTACTTTAAGATTAAAGCTAACTTTAATGTCAATACCTTTTCTTATTTATATATTTAATCAATTGAATTCATTGTTTTTTTATATAGAAAAAGAGGCAGTCAATATATCTCTTTCAGTTTTTAGACCGAGTACTTGTTATGAAAAATTATCTATCAAAATATTTTATTAAGGGTGAAGTTTTAAATAGCTCAGTGTGCTAAGAGAACCCGTGTTCAATTCACTTCATATTTTAAAAACTTGGGCTTCTATTCTTTAAGTTGAAGGGCTTTAATTTTCACCGACATTAAAAAAATCAGGTAAAATACTAAACTAAGTTAGGAACTGATTCCCAATAAAATTGAAGTTATGGATATAAAATATTATGGAAGATTTAGATTCATTTTTCAGCTCAAGGATTAAGTTCAAAAACTTAAAGATTTTATCTTTATTAGGCCAACATAAATCGCTGACTAAAGTAGCTCAACTCATGCATATGACTACTTCAGCTGTATCTAAATCCTTGGCAGAAATTGAAACTAATTACGGCGCACAATTATTTAGACGAGAAGTTGGACAACTAGTTCCATTACCAGAATGTCTTATCTTAATTGACTCCTATTTGAAAATCGAGGCTCAGTTACGTGAGGGGCATGATAAAATTGCTCTATTAAGAGGCGTTAAAGCCAGCAAAATTTCTATCGGTGTTCATGCTCCCTCCTTAGAAAACGCTTTAGCTAAAGCAATAATTCGATTTAAAAAGATTTCTCCTGAAACTGAAATCTGCATTAAAGCAGGCGATAAAAATTCACTTCTATCAAGTTTACGGGCAGGTGAACTTGATTTAGTTATGTGCCGAGCTGAAGTAGATGATCTCAATAATGACTTACGGGCAATCTTACTACATGAACATCAATTGCTCTTTGTTGCAAATAACAATCTAAATATTCCAGACTCAAACAATGATTTAAAAAGCCTTTTACAATATCCTTGGTGTCTCACCTCTCCATCTTGCCCAGTACGTCAATGTTTTGATGCAAATTTAGTCGCTAATGGATTGAAACAGCCTAATAATATAATTGAAGTTGATAATCCAATTAACTTAATAGGTATTATTATGCAAAACTATGAATGTATTACTGTCGTTTCAAGCAATATCGCAAGAAGATTACAAAAACAAAATAAAGTTAAAATAATTAATCGTGAGTTAAGCTTCAATATAAAACCACAAATAATTATATGGAATAGCAAAGTACCTATAAATACAAATGTTAGAAAATTACGTGATTTTATATGTTATGAAGCTCATTAGTTTTTAATTTATTTTAAAAATTAATACCCATCTAAAATATGGGTATTAATTTTTGTAGCTACTAGCAAATACAAATCTTTAATATATGGCCGTAGCTTTATGTAAAGGAATGGTCAACTCATCAATATCTATAGGACCATCAGTTAACATAACTGAATTTTTTTCTCCAATTAAAACTGTATCAGAATGTCTAAACCCACCAACTCCTTCAATATAAATTCCAGGTTCAATAGTCAAACACATTCCTTGTTCAAGTGGACGGTCATAACCTTCAGCAAAGAAAGGAGCCTCATGTGCCGTTACACCCATTCCATGTCCAGTTCTGTGAAGTAGGTAATCTCCCATACCCTGTTTACGGAAAAAATTATTAACTTTTTGATCAACTTCACTCATTAAAACACCAGGTTTAGCCATTTCAAAGGCAATTCTTCGTCCTTCTAACATGATTTCAAAGGGTTTCTTTGCTTGCTCTGGAACCTTACCAAGGAAAAAAGTTCTTTCAACCTCTGCCCCATAGCCATTCATTACTGCATTAATGATAGATACGTGTGGCCCTCCTTCTTCCATAGTCATATCTATATTGGTAAAGTTATGGGGATCATGAGATACGCTTGGTGGCTGAAAAACAGCTGTAATACGTGTAGCACGTGGATTCAGATTTTTATTATCTTTTGCAAGTTCATTCATGATGAACCCTCTTACTTTGGTCGCCATTTCAGTTAAAGACATACCTGGATAAGCAGATTTTAAAAGCAAATCATGGGCTTTGGTGGCAAGTTCACAAGAATAAATTAAACGACCTATTTCATATTCGGATTTAATCATGCGGATATCATCAATAATATCACTGCGAATACGCTTACCAGGAATTTCAGTATATATCTGCAATGGGCAAATTGACTCAACACCTACACGTTCATTTTCAGAAAATAACTCTTTAAATCGATCACTCCATGCTTGGCCTTGAGGTGCAGGAAATTCAAAATAGGAAATAAGTTCAATTTTTCCTATAGCACGTGTTTTTACATGTGGAATTTCTAACTGAGGTACAACAAATTGAGGAACTCCTCTACTTGGTATAACTAAAACGAAAGGACGTTCATGAACAGCATTTGCAAAATTTGTTAGATAAAAAATATTATCGGGACAGAAAGCCACATAGTGATCTAATCCTTCCGCTACCATACGAGCCTGCACCCGTTTTACACGTTGCTCAATTTCATTTTCTGCCGGTGGATAGAAAATCGGTTCCATATTCATCTTGGCTCTCCTGTTTAGATTTCACTTAATAGATTGAGATCAATTTGATCGCTTTATTTCTAGAACATAAATTTAAGTCCAATACCATAACTAGAAGGATCATCTCCTGGACCTTCAAGAAGAATATTATTCATCGTATATTTGGCCTTACTGTTATTATCTATATACTCAGCGCGTATATAAGCATCTAAATGCTTGTTAATATGGTAATTAGCACCCACTGCATAAATCATGGCTGACATGTCTTTTTTATCAACTTGTCTATGATATAAAGCCGCTTTCAGATTATATTTTGGCTGTTCAAAATTTATCATTGTGCCGTAAATCTGGGCAGAAACAGCATCTGGGCTATCAGGTTTAAGGTAATTCGCAGTACCTGTAATAAAGAGGTTTTTATTTAATCTTTTTAGTGCAAATAAACGATAATCTTTTGTTTTAATTTCATCATAAATAATCCCATTATAATTAACAGAATAATTACTAACTAATTCATTATATGAGGCACTTATACGATTAATACCATCATCATACACAGCCATTGCTCCATAATTCTTAGCATCTAGAACTTTTGAAGCATCTCCTACCATCTGGTTTGGCGTATAAAGAAAACTCAGTGTAGTATTATTGAACTTTGGAGTCGTATATGTAATTGCTCTGCTAGATCTAAAATCAAATGTTGGTGCACCAGTTCCTAAATCATATGCTTGATAACTAAGTGTAGCTGGAGCAAATGATGACGCAAATAACTCCTCATATACTCCAGAAACATTTAACATCTGGCGCCCATATAATACTGTTCCATATTTTTTTGAGCTAACACCAATATATTCACCACGAGCAAAAGTTTCATCTCGGACAAAATCCATTTTACGTAAATCAATCCAAGATTCAGCATTACCTACAATAGCAACATCATCATTTAATTTAAGATTAAGTTTGAGTCCTAATCGACTTGAATAATCCATTCCACTTTGAAAATCATGTGAACTTACAGCCCCAGAGTGTGAATAATTCACCCCATAATCTAGAACTCCATAGACTTTAAAAGGTGAGTTTGAATCCCCTACTTGAATATCAGCAAATGTTTTAATGGGTAAAACACATACACTTGATATCAATATATATTTCAACATTACTTGGTACTCCATGACCTTTGTTATTTAGTTCCTCTATTTAAATTACATAAAATTTTGATATTAGAATATTGATAATTTCTCCATTGAAGTTGAATATTTTTCTATTGATTCTATAATTTTTTTAATCTCAATTTTATAAAAGATATAACCTAAACTTTTCACTAAAAATAAAAAAACCTACTATTTAAAAGTAGGTTTTTTATTTAAAATTTATACACTCTATTTAATAACATCTATTTATAGAAATTATATTAAAAGTAAATTAATTCAATATTAGCTTACAGGTTGTGGTTTCATAACAGGTTTCTCTTTATATTTATAAATTAGAAGGACCACAATAGAAAGTGTTGCAGCACATAATAAATAAACAGCCGGTGCCTGTAAAATACCCTTACTAAGTGCATAGGTTGTTACTATAGGAGATACAGCACCAAAAAGTGTTACACCAATATTATAACCCAAGCCAAGACCTAAAGCTCTTTGTCGAGTCGGGAACTGCTGGGTAATAAATGGAAAGTATGCACCTATTGTAGTACCTAGCCCTAGTGAGCATACAATTTGAAATAAGAATAAACGAGGTGCTGTAGGAGAAATTAATAAATATTCATAAAGAGGAATACCTATACAGGTTGTAATTAATGTACCTGTTAATAAGACTTTAATAAATTTTCCAGATTTATCTGCCCAGTAGCCACCAATAAATGCTCCTAAAATGATAACAAGTGCTGACAACATAGAGCTGGCTGAACCAATAATTGGTGCAATACTCATGGCTTGCTTTGCAAACGATGGCATAAAGATAATAACAAGATAAACAATTGCAGATCCGAAGCCTGTAAGAGATGCTACAACTATGACGCGTTTGATGAATTGCCCACGACTTAACTTAGTTTGCACAGTCTGTGTTTTAGGAGCATGTATTAATTCGTTACTTTCCTCCATATGACGACGAAGATATAAACCCACTGGAATAATAATCAAGCCAATACAGAAACCAATTCTCCATCCCCAATCTAACGTCGCTTCTACCCCCAACACACCATAAATAAGTAATGCAATCCCTGAGCCTGTAGCTAGAGCAAGGTAAGTGGATGAATTAAATAGTGCACTATAATATCCACGGCGATTTTTTGGGCAACTTTCCATTACTAAAGATACAGCTGCACCAAACTCTCCTGAAGCAGCAAGCCCTGCGACCAGTCGTCCTAAAACAACTATTGCTGTTCCCAAATATCCCGCTTGTTGATATGAAGGTGCACATGCAATAAGTAAAGTACCTAACCCCATTAACATAACAGTCAAAACCATCGCTGACTTGCGTCCTTTTTTATCAGCATAATTTCCGATTAAAAAAGCCCCAAGCGGCCTGACCAAGAAACCTACCGCAAAAGTAGTAATAGCAGCGAGAGTAGAAAGTATTTCATTTTCTGCGGGAAAAAAGTTATGTGCGATAGCAAGTGCAAAATATCCATATAAAGTAAAATCGAGCCATTCAAGAAAATTACCCGCTGATAATCCCAGAAATGAACGTTTACTAATAGACTTGTTCTCATTTAGCATTTTGGCCTCTCCTGACCTAACATCTATTTGTTAAATCAAAATTACACAAAATGCTTTACCTGGAATATTGATATAATTTCCATCGCGATTGAGTTTTTTTCTCAGAACGAATTTGATTGCTTAGAATTACACTCCTTCCTATATTAAAAACTCACAGATCTTCCAATAATTTCAAAGAAAGCTTTCTCAGCATAGTCAGCTCCTCATCATTCATATGCATCGAACATCGCAACTGATTTGGTAAATCAATCACTTTTTCTTTTATCTCTAAAGCTTTATCCGTCAATATTACTTTTTTTACCCGCTCATCTTCCTTGATCGATACCCTCTTCAAAAACTCTTTTGCTTCAAGTTTTTGAACCAATGGCGTTAAGGTGCCTGAGTCAAATAACGTCTTTTCGCCGAGTTCTTTTAGAGAAATATCATCTTCTTCGTACAAAGCTAAAAGAACGATGAACTGAGGGTAAGTTAAATCGAAATCTTTAAGTAATGGACGATACTGGCGCGTAAGTGCATTCGCCACTGAATAAAGCGAAAAACAGAGTTGATCACCTAATATATTGTTTTCTTTCATATTTAAACCAAAAATTAAAATTATCTAAAAATTATTATAAATAATTCTTGACCATAAGTATCTTGCGTGCAAGTATTATATACGCAAGATAAATATTGGGCTGAGCTTTCGATAGAACCAACTTCATATTGGACACAAAGCCTTGGCTCAAAGTTGTATTTAAAATTTCTAACTTAAAGTGAGTTTTCGCCATGAAAATCGCAACAGCTTTATTAACATCTGCTCTTTTCACTACAGCTGTTTCAGCTGAAGCTATCAATACTCCAGCCCCTACTGCGGGTGTACAAGCATTTTTAAACGTACTCAATTCGGGTAACGGTAAACCAATGGAATTGATGACTCCAACCGAAGCTCGTCAAGTTTTAATCGGTGCACAAAAAGGAGCAAAACTTCCACCAGCACAAGTTTCAGAGAAAACAATTCAAATAAATGGTCAAAGCATTCAGCTAAAAATTGTTAAACCAGAAAATGCTAAAGGGGTTCTTCCTGTATTTATGTTCTTCCATGGTGGCGGTTGGGTGTTAGGCGACTTTGCTACTCATGAACGCTTAATTCGTGATTTAGTTCGTGAGTCTGGCGCGGCGGCTGTATACGTTAACTATACGCCTTCTCCAGAAGCTCACTTCCCTGTAGCAATTAATCAGTCATATGAAGCAACCAAATGGGTCGCTAAACATGGTAAAGAAATTGGTGTTGATGGTAGCCGTCTAGCTTTAGTAGGTAATAGTGTTGGTGGCAACATGGTTGCTGCTGTTGCCCTTCAGATTAAACAATCTGGTGGTCCAAAAGTACGTTACAACGTAATGTTATGGCCTGTTACCAATGCTGGTTTTGACGATGCTTCTTACAATCAGTATGAAAAAGGATACTTCCTGACTAAGAACATGATGAAATGGTTCTGGGACAACTACACAACCAATGCCAATGATCGCAATAATATTTTGGCATCACCACTACGTGCGACAAGTGAACAGTTAAAAGACTTCCCACCAACATTAATTCAAACAGCTGAATTAGATGTATTACGTGATGAGGGTGAAGCTTTTGGCCGTAACTTAGATAAAGCTGGTGTTCCAGTGACTGTAACTCGTTATAACGGTTTGATTCATGACTATGGTCTGTTAAATCCGTTAAGCAATGAACCATCTGTGAAAACTGCATTATCACAAGCTGGATCTGAACTTCAAAAGCATTTGAAATAAAGCTTTAAGACAGTACTAGTAATGTAAGTCTAATAAAGAAAGCATGATTAAAAAAATCATGCTTTCTTGCTTTTTAGGTTCTTTAATAGACTTAATGTAAAGGCATTTTTTCAAACGATCCTTGTTGAGCACCAAGCTCGGAACGTACTACCTGTAACTCAAAGCCCTGTCTGTCTAACTCAGCTCTTTTACTTTTATCAGTTAAAGAAACAACGATACTCACCAAAAATGCGAGTGGCATAGAAAACAAAGCTGGATTATCAAATGGAAATATTGCTTTTTCATGGCCTAGTACACCAACCCAAACTGTCGGTGATAAAACCACAAAGGCAATTGCCGAAATGATTCCAACAAACCCACCAAATATAGCGCCGCGGGTGGTTAAATCTTTCCAGTACATAGAAAGGATAAGTACAGGAAAGTTAGCGGAAGCAGCAATACCAAATGTAAGTCCCATTAAAAAAGCGATGTTCATTTTTTCAAATAAAATTCCACATGCTATAGCAATCACACCTAGAACCATCACTGAAAGTCGAGATACAACCATTTCCTGCTTTTCAGTTGCCTTGCCTTTTTTAATCACTTTTTGAAATAAATCATGCGAAATCGCAGAAGCTCCAGCAAGTGCCAAGCCAGCTACAACGGCTAAAATCGTTGCAAATGCTACAGCAGATAAGAAACCTAGCAATAAATTTCCACCAAGGGCTTTTGCTAGGTGCATCGCAACCATGTTACTGCCACCAATTAAATCTCCACCGAGTTGCCCATCTACAAAATATTGAGGATTAGTGCCTACTATGGCGATTGAAGCTAAACCTAAAATACAAACCACAATAAAGAAGTAACCAATATAACCAGAAGCATAAAAGACTGAACGGCGCGCTTCAGCAGCATTTGGAACTGTAAAAAAGCGCATAAGAATATGTGGTAAACCTGCTAAACCAAAGATCAATCCAATAGACATAGAGAGTGTATTAATCGGATTGGATAGCATTGGACCTGGTTCTAACACCTTTTGTCCTAATTTATGTGCATTTACGGCGGCCTCAGCCATATTATTTAAACTAAAACCAAATGCTTTAAATGCCAGAAATACTAGAACTGTTCCACCAAAGAGCAAAAGAATAGCTTTAACTATTTGTATCCATGTGGTTGCAAGCATTCCTCCAAAAATGACATACACCAGCATTAGACAACCGACCAGCATGACGGCAATTTTATAATCTAGACCAAACAGTAATTTAATGAGCTGACCAGCACCCACCATTTGCAAAATTAAGTAGCAACATACAACAATAAGTGAACCGCAGGTTGCCAAAATACGGGTGCGCTGCGGATCTAATCGATACGAAACAATATCCGCAAAAGTATATTTACCGAGGTTTCTTAGCCGTTCAGCCATTAAGAAAGTTAAAATCGGCCAGCAAACAAAAAAGCCCGTTACATAGATAAAACCATCATAACCTTTGAAGAAGACCATACTTGAAATACCAAGTAAGGTTGAAGCAGACATATAGTCTCCGGCAATTGCTAAGCCATTTTGCTTAGCTGAAATAGCATTGCCCGCTGTATAAAAATCTTCTTTCGATACTGTTTTCTTTGCAGCTTTAAAAGTAATAAATAATGAAAGGCCGACTACACACGCAAACATGATAATTGCGGTCCAATTTCTTGGCTCAGTTTGGGCAGCCCAAACAGCAGGACTGAGTAAAGTCAGAAGAGTAAAAGTAATATATTTATTCATAGTGATATTCCTTTCTTAGTTTTTCTTTTTGTTTGTCAAAGTATTGATTTGTAATAAATATATATAAGCCCGTTATGACCCAGCTCGATACAATGACTATTGCAGCAATCGGTAAACCAATTGGGACTTTGCTTGCTTCTAGTGGCATTGCAAGCAATTCAGGGCGAAAGGTGGCGGTTCCTATAAAAATAAAGTAAATGCTGAGCACAATTAGACTTAAAAAAACAGCGAATCGATTTCTCTGCTTTACCATCTTTTTAAATTTCATATCTAAAACGATATTTGCTTCCTGAGGATAGTTCATATAAAAATTCCTTTTTTATGTTGATCATTATTTACATTCAGCAAAAGCACTATTGGTAAAATAGTCGTGATAACGTTCTCTCAATATTTTTTTACTGATTTTTCCAGTGGGCGTATGCGGTATTTCTTCAACCAATATGGTTGCAGATGGAATGGCCCATTTATGTAATTTGGATGATAGAAAAACCACAATTTCAGAATGTTCAATTTTTTCTTGTGGAGACTTTGGCACCAATATTAAAAGTGGGCGTTCTCCCCATTTCGGATGATTGGCGGCAATAACAGCGGCTTCTGCAACTTTTTCATATCCCATCGCTGCATTTTCGACTTCAACACTACTGACCCACTCTCCTCCTGACTTGATCATATCTTTGGCGCGGTCTGTAATATGCATATATCCATATTCATCTATGCATGCGATATCTCCTGTATCAAACCATTTGTCCTCTTCTACTGCTTTGGTTTGATTGATATATTGCTTGGCAATTGTATGGCCACGTACTTCTAAAATGCCTTCATTCACACCATCGTGAGGAAGCAATTGATGATTTTCATCACGCAATCTCATTTGAACGCCGAAGATAGGTTTGCCGCATTTAATTGATTGGGTTTCGATATTATTTTTGATTTGATCTACTCGATTACAGACTGCCATTGAACTGGTTTCAGTCATTCCCCAAGCATTTTCAACAGAAATTCCATAATGGCTCAAAGACTCAATAAGCGAATATGGCGCAGCTGAACCACCAGATATTGCCCTTTTTAAACTGACTGACGAAATATGGTGGTCTTCAAGATAATTTTTAAAAGAATTCCAGATGGTTGGAACAGCCATAGAAATATCGACGTGTTCTGATTGGATCAGATTAAAAATTTTCTCAGTTTGACCCGCAAATGAATGAGGCCAAACGATTTTTGCCCCCGATAAAACCGCATTAAATGGCATTCCCCAAGCGCTAATATGATAAAGCGGAACCAAAGGCATAATACAGCTATCATGCGTTAAGCCAATCGCATTTGGCATAGCGAGTATTAATGCATGCAATACGGTACTACGATGTGAGTAAAGAACACCTTTAGGGTCACCTGTTGTTCCCGATGTATAGCAAAGACCACTCGCACGTTCTTCAGGGATATCTGGCCAATCATAATAAGACTGCTCTGGAGCAATGAGTTCTTCATAAAAGACAAAATCAAATTGTGCTTTTAAATTTTTATTCGGATCACCAAGCACAATAAAATGTTTTATGACTTGCTTTATATTGTCATAAATAGAATCAACTAATGCCAAACAATCTGGTTCAATAATGAGCACTTCATCTTGAGCAGAATTGATAATTTGAATGAGCTGTTCAGGTGCCAATTTAGGATTAATTGTATGGTAAATTCTTCCCGTACATGGAATAGCATAATGCAATTCAAAATGCTGATATGAGTTCCATGCCATCGTCCCGACTTTAGCATCAGAACTTATATTTAATCGGTCTAGCGCATTGGCAAACTGAGCTACACGTTCGAAAGCATCTTTATATGTATATCGATGTTTAGTTATCCCATCTGCTTTCAAAGTCACAATTTCTTGATCTGCGTAAACTGTCAAAGCATGTTGCATTATTGAAGTAATGTTTAAATTACAATGCATCATTAATCCATTCGTCATTCTTATTTCCTCACACAATTTAGCAACTGATTCAGATGCTTATATGAGTCAATGCAACTATGATGCCAAATTATTTTAGTATTATTTTCAATAACTTATTTAATTTTATTATTTTTCTTTTTTGAAAAAATTTCAATTTTGAAATTAGTGATTTATGAGTTTCATTCTACGCCATAAAGTCGTTCGACTAATTCCAAGTTTTTGTGCAGCAAGATCTAAATCACCATCTACTTCTGCAAGCGTTTGTTCAATCAAACTCAACTCTTGATTAACCTTTACTTCTTTTAATAAAGGTTGCGCCGTGTGGTGATTTTGAGATTGAAATAGCTCGGGTAACTGTTGCTTTAAAAATTCTGGAGTTAAAATTTCACGATCAAGCTGTAATAGCACATTGATTCTTTCCACAATATTTTCAAGTTCGCGGATATTGCCCGGCCAAAAATAGTGTAAAAAAGCCTTCTGTAAAATACTTGGCAAATCATCCAAAGATTTTTTATATTTCTCCAGAAAGGAATTTGCTAAATACAAGATATCTTCTTTTCGTTCTTTTAAAGACGGCGTGTACACTCTTAAAATATTTAAGCGATAGTAGAGATCTGCCCGAAAGCTTCCATTTTGTACTAACTCTTCTAAGTCTGCATGAGTTGCAGCAATCACACGTATATCCAAATGATGACTTACTACTGAACCTAAGCGGTTAATTTGTCTTTCTTGTAAAACTCGTAAAAATCTAGTTTGTAGATGTAATGGCATATCTCCAATTTCATCTAAAAAAAGCGTACCCGTATGAGCAGCTTCAATTAGACCAATACGCCCATTTTTCTTCGCTCCAGTAAAGGCACCTTCTTCATAACCAAATAATTCGCTTTCTAACAAGCTTTCTGGGAAAGAAGCACAATTGATTGCAACAAATGGCGCTTTATAACGGCTGCTATGATTATGAATACTTTGTGCTAAAACTTCTTTACCTGTACCACTTTCACCAGTAATGAGAATGGTACTATCGGTTTTTGCATATGCTTTGGATAACTTAATGATTTGTTGAAAATTGGGATTTTGCGTCAAGATCTGGTCAAAGGTGTATCTTGTATTAAAATTCTTTGATGAAACCTTTCTAAACTGACTATTAGACTGCTCTAATGCATTTAGTTCCTGCACTCTTAAGATATAGCCATCTATGTAGTCATTTTTTAATTTGGAAATATATACAGCAAGTTTTAAATTTTTAAATTGAACGAGTTGATGACTATTTTCTTGATCGATATCAAAGTTTAGACCTTCAAAAATTTCGAGTGCTGATTTGTTTAAAACGTCTGAAGAGTCTTTTTCAAGTAACGAACTCATTGAATTATTAATTAAAGAAATCTTTTTTTGCTTTGTAATAAAACAAATGCCTTCATTTAAGTGATTAAAGATCTCGGTTAAACGTAAGGTTGAATACTGTTCTCTACGAATCTTTTCAAGGGTACGTAAGGCATTTTGCAGAAGGTCTTTTAAAGACGGCACACTAATCGCCAAATGTCCGACTAGATTTTCATTCAGAGCTAACTCTACCGCAACAGGCGAACCAATAATGGCATCAAAACCTTGATTTTTAATTAAATGAATTGTTTTTTTAGCATCTAAATATGAGTCATAGTTAAATTGTTGTATATCTAAAGCAAAAATATCAGAGTAGTTCTCAAGATCGACTGTGGACGTATTACCCACTAAAGCAATTCGCTTATATTGTTTTAAGTTTGATATGGCTTGAATGACATCAAAAGTACCAGTTCGAATGACCTGTATATCAATGTTTAATTTCTTCTGTAGAAAACTCGCGGTCGCTCCCGTACATAGAAGAATCTGACAGCCATTTTCTACTAAGCTTTGAGCAACATCTTGTACATCTGAAATATGACATTCCACCAAATCAATTTCGTTCGACTCTACTTCACTAATCGCCTGCTCAACCAAAGATCGAAAACCATTAATATTAGGTTTTTTAATATAGGTGACCAAAATATTAATTGGTTTTCGATTAAGCATTTTTTACTCCATTAAAAAACGTTTTATATAGGCGCAGCACTATGACCGCCATCGACTTTAATTTCGATACCTGTTATGCCTTGACCCGCTTGCGAAGCAAGTAACAGTAAAGGTCCATTTAAGTCATCAAATTCTACAAACTTCCTTGTTGGAATTTTCTTTAAAAGCTGTTGTCCAGATTCACCAGTTAAATATTCTTCATTAATTTCTGTAATCATATAGCCTGGCGCGATAGCATTTACATTTATACCAAATCTAGCCAGTTCTACTGCCATAACTTCTGTTAAATGGCGTAATCCAGCCTTCGATGCACAGTATGGGCTAACACCAAGGTTGGTAGACTGAGACAGAATTGACGTAATGTTGATGATCGATCCTTTACGATCAGCCTTAATCATATGCTGCACAACTTCTTGTGCACATTGCCAAGGGGCTTTAAGGTTAGTATCTACAATCTTATCCCAATCTTCATCGTTATAGTCTAAGAAACGCTTGGTATCACTCACGCCAGCATTATTGATTAAAACATCTACTGTGACTCCTTCAGCTTCTAGTGAGGTAAGCATATCTTTCACAGCGGAACGATCATTTACATCTAATGCAAAGGTATAAACTTGTACGCCATATTCATTTTTTATATGCGATTCTAATTCTTTCAATCGCTCTAACCGTCTGGCACAAATAACGATATTGGCACCTTCTTTTGCAAATAATTGAGCTATGTGATGCCCCAAACCACTTGAAGCACCCGTAATTAAAATATATTTATCTTTTACATCAAAAATATTCATTCTCTTATCCCTACTATTACAACTGCTTCCCTAATAGTTTTTTGGCTATGCTCATGCGGTGAACTTCATTCGCGCCATCATAAATTCTGAAACCACGAGCATCTTTAAAAATCTTGCAGACTACTGATTCATCTGTCATGGCCTGTCCACCTAAAATCTGAACTGATCGATCCACCACACGCCAGATACCTTCAGAGCTGATCACTTTGACTAGGCTCGACTCATAATTTCCTTTCTCACCCAAGTCTAAAACCTGTGCACAATAGTGAACGGCTAATCGAGTTGTTAAAATATCCATTTCACTGTCGGCAAGCATAAAACCAACGCCTTGATGATCTCCTAATCTCTTACCAAAAGATTGGCGTTCTCGCGCATATTGAGTAGCAATATCATGTGCTCTCCTTGCTTGCCCCAACCATCTCATACAATGTGTTAAACGTGCTGGTGCAAGGCGAACTTGAGCATATTTAAAGCCTTTACCAATTTCACCCAAAACATTTTCTTTAGGTATACGTAAATTCTCAAAGCGTAAAATGCCGTGTCCCCCTGAAAAGCATGAGTCCATAGCATTCATATTTTTTTCTAATATAAAGCCTTCAACATTGGTGTCTGTTAGGAACATTGAAGCGGAGCCATCTTCCATTTTTGCCATAATAATCGCAACGCTTGCTCCATCGGCTCCTGTAATTAACCATTTATGGCCATTAATAATATAGTCATCGCCATCTTCAGTTGCTGTTGTTTGAAGCATGGAGGGATCCGAGCCAGCACCTGGTGCCGGTTCCGTCATGGCAAAGCACGATCTAATTTCTCCAGTTACCAGTTTTCTTAGCCATCTTTCTTTTTGCGCATCGTTTGCAACAGCATCTAAAAGATGAATATTTCCTTCATCTGGTGCATGAATATTTAAAGCGATTGGACCTAAAGCAGAATATCCCGCTTCTTCGAAAGCTACAGCCTTTTGCAGATGCGACCATCCAAGCCCTCCCATTTCTTGACTTGCATGGGGAGTTAGCAGCCCCCAATGACGCGCGCGACTCACCAATTCTTGGCGTAAAGCTTCACTAGGGCCATGGCTATCTTGACGTGGGTCACTTTCTAATGGAATCACCTCTTGGTGAATAAATTCTCTAACTTTCTGTTGTAGTTCTAATAATTCATTAGATAGTGTGATCATGAGCTGAGCTCCTTTAATTTAAAGCCTTGAGTCGCAATATAAGTTTCATACACATCATCCATAGCGCTATTAAATAGCTCATTTTTAATCAGATTGTACGGCGTGAAATTTTGAAGCTTGATTCGTTTGCTTATTACCCTTTGATTTTCAATTGTTAGATCAAGAATATTTAAGCAACCATAATCTTGTTCCTGCGAATAAACATCTTTGAAGTCATGTCCATATACCCAATTAATGAGTATTCGATTTACAATATCGTGTGAAGAAATCAGGATATTTTGGTCTTTGTCTGCTGTTAAAATCATGTTTTCAAACCATGTCAGTACACGAGTAATAAATAGCGACCAACTTTCGCCTTGTACAAATAATTCAAGATTATTTTTATGGAACTGATAGGCCTTTTTGATTTCCAGTTCAGCACGATCCAACGAAATTTCTCTTAAACGTCCCGCTCTAATCTCTCGAATATCATCAAATGACTGAATGTCTGTATGTTCGTTTTGATAGCGCTTCAAAATTTCGGCTGTCTGAATCGAACGAGGCATGGTAGATGAGTAAATTTTTTCAAAACTAACATCTTGTAGTTGATGAGCAAGTTGTTGTATTTGCTCTATTCCTCGTTCGGATAACTGCGCAAACTTAGGATTAATCGGGTTCTTATCTGCATCAAAATATGAAACGTGCCCATGTCGAACCAAATAAATTCGTAACCGATATTTATCCATGTTGAGCTGCCTTTGGTTCAGTAATTTTTAAGTCTTCCGAATTAAGTGCTTTTAATATCTCAAATGTTTGATCCGATTGTTTACCTTCACGGATATCGCTAATAAACAATTGAATTGCCTCATCAACATCTTTGATTGGGAAAGAGAAATAATCTTGCACAATGCCTGAACGATGCGATGTAGAAATATCCTTTTGCAAAATATAAGCCTGTAAAATTTCCAAGCTTCTCATGAGCATTAACAAGTTATATTTTTGACTGCCCGATTGCGGTAAAAGCTCATTCTTAATCACGGCTTGGCTAGCTTTAATCAGGTCAACTATTTTTTGCTCGCTCATTCTTTTTCTCCCAATATTTCCAAGATATTTTTTTCAAGGCGGGGAACTAAAAATTCCGTTAAGGCTAATTCGAGTGATGGAATATCCATTTCCTTGTTTCTGTCAGACTGCTGCATCGCTATAATTGCCCATCGAACATGAGACAGTACATGCCAAAACTTCATTTCAAATTCAGGGATATAAATATCGGAAATTTCAGCGTAAGCTTTCGCAAAGTCCTTATATGAACCTATTCCCCCCGCTATATTTTCATCTTGACCAAAACGCCAACATTTAGAGGTAAACCACCCAAGGTCTTCTCTACGATCACCCCATTGAGTAAATTCCCAATCTAAAATTCCTGAAATTTGATCGTCATTAACCATGATGTTACCAATGCGGTAATCACCATGGACTAGTACCAAATCATCGACTTTTGGAAGATTGTTAAACATCCATTGAATAGCGTACTCAAGGATTGGACGCTGTCTTTTTAAGTGATCCAGCTGTTCTAGAAAACCAGTAAGCTTTTTTTCTAAATATTGATCTTTATCTGGCTTAGGAAGTAGTTTCTCTAATACTTCATCTGATTGAATGGCATGAATTAAGGCAAGTTGCTTACCAATGTCTTGAGTAATTTTTTTGCGTTTTTCTTCTTCTGTAATTCGAACTAATTTATGGCCTTCTGTTACACCATCAATTTTTTTCATAATGAAGAAATCACTATTTAAAAAGTTAGGTGACTTCTCGAAATAAAGTGGTTCTGGCACTTTAATGCCAAAGTGATATAACCGATCTAAAAGTAAAAATTCTTGCTCACGATCTGAACTGGCCTCTACACTAGATTCAGCATTTTTACGCAGTACTAATGCAAAATCTTCAGATTGAACTAGCCAATTTTCTTGGATAGCTCCACCACTCATTTTTTTTAACTGAATTTCATGAGGGATTAGCCCTAGATTCTGCTGCAATATTCCACTCAATTGCAGTATATGATTTGCATTCATTATTTACTCCTTGTAGCTAATCCTACTGGAGCAAATTATATGCCACTATTTTTATATTTAAATTCAATAACTTAAAAATTCACTACTGTTTCAAATATGAAATCTATTTCATATTTGAAATTTCTTATTTTAAAACTCATCATTTTGCCATTCATCGGCGATTTTTGAAAAAACCTTGACCTTAAACCTTACTTTAAGCATAGGATGCTCAATAGGTAAATATGAGGAGCCTACAATGCCTAAAGTTTGGAGTTTTCAACGTTGGTTCATTGCCATTTTTATGGCTTTTCTATCAGTAAGTTATGCAAATGCATCTGATCAAGTACAAAATCAAGAAACGGCTAAAAGCAAAGGTAAAATTTTAGTCGTCATGACAAATCATTCAGCCTATCCGACTCGTTCAGATAAAACTGGCTTATGGCTTACTGAATTAACTCATTTTTATGATGTCGCTAAAGATGCTGGCTATGATATGGATTTTGTCAGTCCTCAAGGTGGAGTTGTCCCACTTGATGAACGTAGTATGAAGCCTATTTACGTTGATAAATCAGCTCGAAAACTTTTAGCTGATCGTCAGTTTATGTATCGCTTAAACCACACTTTGGCACCAAGCAGTATCGATCCAACGCGCTATAAAGCAATTTATTATACGGGTGGACATGGAACAATGTGGGACTTCCCAGATAATAAAGAACTCAAAAATATTAGTGAAAGCATTTATCGCCAAGGTGGTATCGTTTCAGCGGTTTGTCATGGCGTGGGAGGCTTATTACCTTTGGTAGATGAAGATGGTAAACCACTCATTTCAGGTAGAACTGTTACTGGGTTCGCGAATAAAGAAGAAACTTTATCTGGAATTAAATCTCAAGTTCCATTTTCCTTACAGAATAGCTTAATTAACCACGGCGCTAAATATAAACAAGGCTTTCTTCCATTTACTTCATATGTAGTATCGGATGACAGAATCATTACTGGACAAAACCCTCAATCTAGTAAAGAAATTGCTGAAGCTGTAGTTAAACGCTTAAGTACACTTAAGTAATTTAGTAAAATAGTTTAAAAGTAAGAGAACTAGAATTTTATATTCTGGTTCTCTTTTTTAATGCATAAAAAATCATATCTTTTATTTTGTAATATTCTAATTTTCTTTTTAATAAAATCTAAAATAATGATAAAAATGCTTGACCTTAAACCTTACTTTAATCTTAGCATTAATACATGGTCTATAGGAGGAACATATCAATGTTCAACAAGCTTAATCTACCTCGAACAGTTACTGCGTTATCCGTAAGTTTATTATTGAGTTTTTCAGCTCAAGCGGTTGAGACTAACTCAAGTTCTGTACAACAACCATCGAACTCAAGTAGTTCACAGGAAACAACTGTTGTAGAGTTTGGGCCCTATAAAGTTAATGTTCCAAAAGGTGGCTATTACGATCGTTTTCGTATGAATCCAAATCTAGACGAGGTTGCAAAAGATCCTGCAGCTGGAAATATTGATTATTTCCGTACTATTCCCAAAAAGCTTGTAGATACTAGAGTGGGTAAAGTATGGTCTCCGAATTTTTATTACCGTACTAGTAATATCCAACTCTTGATGCTTGCTCCAATTTCTAAAGTAAAAGCAAAACTCCCTGCTCCACTTGAACCATTACAACCTATCCCAGGCTATGGTTTGGTTTCATTAACATTCTTCTCTTATGCAGTCGGTGATGTCGACCCATATGATGAAGTTTCGGTTGCTGTGGTCGTACGCCAACCTGGTGCTCATCACTTCAATACCACAGAATTATTGAGTTCAATGCGTAACCATAAATATTATGGTCATGTACTCGCATTACCAGTAAATACAGAAATTGCTCGTGTTCGTGGTGTGTATGGTTACCAATTACCAAAATGGTTAACACCTATTGATATGAAAATTGGTGATAAATCAGTTCAAGCTCATATTTATAATACTGATGGAAAACCTGATTTAAGTATAGCTGCACCATTGCCAGAAATTAAAACTGTGAAACCACAATCTCATATTGAAACAAAAACCATGTATCAATTGGTAGATGGGAAATGGCACAGCACTTCTGTAGAGTCTAATACTTTGGCATTTGGACAAAAGCTTTTTCCAAAGAACGTTCAAATTGTAAAAAGTGGTGGACCGCTGAGTAAATTACTTGATGAACTAGGAACCAATAAAGTTCTACGTTTTGATGTAGTGAAAGATGCACAATTGGCATTAAATATGCCTGTTCCATATCCATCACTCGATAAATCGACAGCTAAAAAATAATTTTAAATAGCCCTTTCTACTTATTATAAGAAGAAAGGGCTACGATTATTTATTTTATATATAATAATATTTTTTATGTTTCAGTTTATTTATAAAAATTCTGTTTAATAAAATATAAAACTCTAGTCACTTCATATATGTATTATCTAGAACCATTAAATTACTATTCACTTTTAAATAATACTAGTTAAACCGAATCTTTGAAGATGAATTTTGAGTTAATGTACCAAAATCTAAATCTAATAAAGGTATGGCTGTTTCAGGTAAAGCTAAAGCCTCTTTATAAGCAGTCTTTGCTTGAGGTGTTAAATATAAATGATTAAGTTTCTCATCGCTTTTAAAACCAATTGGAAATTGATAATGAAATTTTAAAGGTTTTTCAATATTAAAAGTAAAAATTGGTAATTGTAAGTTACTCTTATCTTTACCATATGTTGCATCTGCTAAAACATATTTATGAACATAATCAATTGAAAAATTAGAAAGCGTTAAACTCTTCAAACTTCCATCTTCTGCAATACGTGAATATACCATCACTGTACCTTTTGCTCGTCCCAGTAAAATTTTCATCTTGGAGCCAATCACAATACTACTCACAGGATAGTTAAATTTAGTTGGGTTTCCACCAATATTCGGTTCATCAATGGGTGTAGCAGTACCTTTAGCTTCAGCTTTAATCCCTAATCGCTCCCAAAAATCTCGTCTTAGCGTTTCTGGAAATGTATGTATTGAATCTGATTTGGTAAGACCCACAGGAATGGTCAGCCCTGCTTGTACATTACTTGTGAAGAATAATGATTGAATACCAAGGCTGAGTGCAAATATTAATTTTTTCATTCGATGCTACAAAATAGTGAAGTACATAAAGCTATTATTTACATAGCCTTATGTACTGTTTTAAAGATTTAAATAAAACTTGGTAAACCACGTGCAGGGTCAGTTTCTCTAGCTGCTTGAGCATTTTCAACTGTCAAACCAAGCGCCTTAGCCACACCTTCGCCATAAGCTGGATGACATGCATAGCAGTTACGAATGTGGCGATATTTAATGAAATCAAGAGCATCACCCATTGCGCGTGCAGTATTATCAAATAAAGCCTGTTGTTGCTCAGGAGTCATAAGTTCAAACAAAGCACGAGGTTGACTGAAATAATCGTTGTCATCTTCACGATAATTCCAGAAATCAGCATCCCCATTGATTTTTAAAGGAGGTTCTTTGTACTGAGGCTGTTCTTGCCATTGTCCAAAACTATTTGGCTCGTAATGTGGAAGACCGCCATAATTGGCATCGATGCGTCCTTGACCATCACGGTGATTACTATGAACTGGGCAACGCGCCGCATTTACAGGTATTTGCTGGTAGTTCACACCTAAACGATAACGCTGAGCATCAGCATAGTTAAATAAACGGGCTTGCAGCATGCGGTCTGGTGAAGCGCTAATGCCAGGAACCAGATTACTTGGTGCAAAAGCGGATTGTTCAACATCTAAGAAGAAATTTTCAGGATTTCGATTTAGCTCAAACTCACCCACTTCAATTAATGGATAATCTCCATGAGGCCAGACTTTTGTTAAATCAAATGGATGATATGGAACTTTTTCAGCATCTTGCTCAGGCATTACCTGTACATACAAAGTCCACTTAGGGAAATCTTTTCGTTCAATCGCATCAAATAAGTCACGTTGATGACTTTCGCGATCATGACCCACTAATTCACCAGCTTCAGCATCTGTTAAGTTTTTAATTCCCTGTTGGGTCCGGAAGTGAAATTTCACCCAGAAACGTCCATTTGCACTATTGATGAAACTATAGGTATGGCTACTAAAACCGTGCATATGGCGATAAGACGCAGGAATACCACGATCAGACATAACAATAGTGACCTGATGTAAAGCTTCAGGTAATAAAGTCCAAAAATCCCAGTTATTCGTTGCGCTACGCAAGTTAGTTTTAGGATCTCGTTTTACTGCTTTATTTAAATCTGGAAATTTACGTGGATCACGTAAGAAGAACACTGGTGTATTGTTACCCACCATGTCCCAGTTACCTTCCTCTGTATAAAACTTTAAAGCAAAGCCGCGAATATCACGTTCAGCATCTGCTGCTCCACGTTCACCAGCTACTGTGGTAAATCGAGCAAACATTTCTGTTCTCTTACCAATTTCACTAAAGATTTTAGCGCGGGTATATTGAGTAATATCATGAGTCACAGTGAAAGTACCGAATGCACCTGAACCTTTTGCATGCATACGACGTTCTGGAATTACTTCACGAACAAAGTTAGCTAATTTCTCGTTTAGCCATAAGTCTTGAGCAAGTAGAGGTCCTCTTGCACCTGCCGTCATACTATTCTGGTTATCTACAACTGGAGCCCCAAAATCAGTAGTAAGTTGGGAAAAAGGACATTTTTTAGTATCGTCATTCATTAATATGCACCCGAAAAATAATCAATCGAATCAATATAAAAAAGGGCAGTCAATTTTGGCTGCCCTCTTTTTAAAACTTAACTTCTAATAAATGCTAAAAGATCTTTATTAATTGTTTCTGCTTCTGTAGTTGGCATTCCGTGAGGGAATCCTGGGTAACTAATCAAAGTACCATTTTTAACGAGTTCCGCAGATTTTTTACCAGAAATTTCAAAAGGAACCACCTGATCATCTTCACCATGTAAGATGAGGACTGGAACTTCGATCTTTTTGAGAGCTTCGGTAAAATCTGTTTGAGAGAAGGCAACAATTCCGTCGTAATGAGCTTTTGCTCCGCCCATCATGCCCTGACGCCACCAATTTAACACCACAGGCTCTGATACTTTCGCTCCTGGGCGGTTAAATCCATAGAATGGACCTGCTGGTACATCGTGATAAAACTGTGAACGATTTTTAAAAAGTTGATTTTGAAGGTCATCAAAAACTTCTTTTGGTAAACCATCTGGATTACTTTCAGTTTTTACCATGAGTGGAGGAACGGCACTAATTAAAACAGCTTTAGCTACAGGGTCATTAGGATAACGAGCAACATAATACGCTACTTCACCACCACCTGTTGAATGCCCTACATGCACCGCGCCTTGTACACCTAAATGCTCAACCACAGCAGCAACGTCATCTGCATAATGGTCCATATCATGACCATCCCAGACTTGAGTTGAACGACCATGACCACGGCGGTCATGAGCAACTACACGAAAACCTTCTTTAAGGAAAAAAAGCATCTGCGCATCCCAGTCATCTGAGCTGAGCGGCCAACCATGGTGGAAGAAAATTACAGGAGCATCGCGAGGGCCCCAATCTTTATAAAAAATATCTACGCCGTCTTTTGTTGTGACATATCCCATTTTTGTTTCTCCTGTGTAAAAGTTACACTATCGATTTACTGTATATGCTCTAATTAATTCGTAATAAGTACATATATAATTTTCAATCCTACCCTCATGGATAGTCATAACATAGTAAGGTTAAAGTTCACTTGAAGGTCAATAGAATTTAGTAAAAACAACGTTTAAAAAGTGTAAAAAAATAATTTCTACAACACTAAAAACTAAGGATTTTCTTTAGATCATCTAAAAGTTAATCGGCTCTATCTATTCTTATCAAAAGTTATTCTAAATTCGTTACAACTGATTTTAATTCTTAGAAAAATAGCATATTGACATTCAAGTGAACTTTAAACTTATAGTAAACCTACAGGCGGAAAGTTGATATCTGCTTTCAAAGATTATCAGCTACTCAGTCGATCAATTTAAAGGTTAACCAATTATGAATACAAATAAAGCGTTCACTGAAGTTGAATTTGGTCAACAGAAAGTTAAAGTTCCCAAAGGTGGTTATTATGACCGCTTTAGAATGAATCCTGATTTAGATGAAGTTGCAAAAGATCCTGCAGCTGGAAATATAGATTTTTTCCGTAGCATTCCTAAAAAATTAGTTGAATCAAGAGTTGGACCTGTATGGGCTCCAAACTTTTATTACCGTAGCGGCAATGTGCAAGTTTTGATGCTTGCTCCAATTAAGCTGTTAAAGAAAAAATTACCTTCGCCTCTAGTACCCTTGGAAGCTTTCCCAGGTTATGGACTAGTTGCGCTCACCTTCTTCACTTATTCAGTTTGTGATAATGACCCATACAATGAAGCGTCTGTCGCTATTGTCGTGCGTAAACCTAAAGCTCATGGTCCGCATGCTTTAGAGCTGATTAACTCGATTCGTAAACGTCACTTTTATGCGCATGTATTAGCTTTACCTGTCGACACTGAAATCGCACGTGTACGTGGCGTATATGGTTATCAACTTCCAAAATGGCTAGCTGAAATTGATGTAAAGATTGATAAGAAAAAAGTTGAAGCAACACTTTCAACTTACAACAAATTAGATATCAGCCTAACAACCGCAACTCCGTCATTAAAAAGAGTTAAGTCTGAATCACGCATGGGTAAAGCCACGATGTTGCATTTAGTCGATAACGAGTGGCATCAAACTCTAGTGCAAACCAATGTTCTCTCATTTGGTGAAAAGCTTTTCCCACGTAAGGTAAAAGTGACACGCCATGGCGGCCATGTGAGCCAGCTCTTAGATCAGTTGGGCGCATCTACTATTCTTCGTCTCGATGTTATTGAAGATGCTCAGGTCGTGTTAAATCTACCGACTAAACTTTAATCATCAGTCAGTTAGCTTAGGATCGTTAAGCTATGTTTTGAGGTTTAAGATGAATACTCTCAATGAAGTAAGCAGCACTTTAAATGCATCAGAGATACTCTCTCGACAACGCAAAGCTTTTTTGAAAGCTGAACCACCAACACTTCAACAGCGTAAAGCAAGCCTTGCAAAGCTTCGTGCTGCGGTCATTGAATATCGTAGTGAATTACAAGTTGCTGCAAGTGAAGATTTTGGACATCGTTCATATCACGAAACAGATGTGATGGAACTTGTTGGTATTGTTCAGTCCATCGATTATTTAACGCGTAATTTACGCCGTTTCATGAAGCCCGAAAAGCGTCATGTTAGCTTATTCTATCGCTCGGCTAGTGCTCACATAGAATATCAGCCTAAAGGGATTATTGGGGTCATGGCTCCTTGGAACTACCCTATTTCTCTTACGCTTATTCCTCTTGCTACAGCGATTGCTGCCGGTAACCGAGCAATACTTAAACCATCGGAACTCACCCCTCGAACAAGTGAAGTGATCTCACGCATGCTTGCGGCGAACTTCTCTATAGAAGAAGTTGCGGTTGTTTTAGGTGGACCTGAAGTTGGTGCTGAATTTAGTGCACTGCCTTTCGACCATTTATTGTTTACAGGAAGCACACCTGTAGGCCGTAAAGTCATGAAAGCAGCAAGTGACAACCTCGTTCCACTGACTCTTGAATTAGGTGGTAAAAGTCCAGCTATTGTAGGTCGAGGCCACGTAAACTCGAGAACCATGACCAGTATTGCCTATGGAAAATTATCCAATGGCGGGCAAACATGTGTTGCTCCAGATTATGCTCTTGTTCATGAAGATGATTTAGAAGCATTTATTGAAGAATACAATGCCACAGTCTCTCGTTTCTATCCAAACGGGCCAGACTGTGATGATTACACTTCGATTGTCAATGAACGTCATTATGCTCGTTTACAAGGCTTGCTTGATAATGCAAAACAAAATGGCGCACGAGTTATTGAACTAGGAATCAAACCTGAATCGGCAAAGAATCGCACTCGTACTCTTGTTCCAACACTTGTTGTTGGAGCAAAAGATGATGATGCAATTATGAGAGAAGAAATCTTTGGCCCAATTCTACCCGTGCGTACCTACCGTGATATTGATGAAGTGATTAACTACATCAATGAACGAGACCGCCCACTCGCCTTATATTATTTTGGCGAAAAAGATGCTGACTGCAAAAAACTACTACGACGTACCACTTCAGGTAACGTTGGTATTAACAACACCATAATTCATGTGGCACAAGACGATCTACCTTTTGGTGGCATCGGCCCAAGTGGTATGGGTGCTTATCACGGAATTGAAGGTTTCCGTTCTATGAGCCATGCAAAAGGTATCTTTGATCAGGGCCGCTGGAATTTCCCAAGCTTCTTACATGCTCCTTTTGGAAAATTCATGGAATTAGCACTTGCCATTACCTTGGGTAAGAAAAAAGCTAAATCTTAATTATTTTTCATCCTCAGCGGGATTGAGCATTAAGTCTAAATTCCGCTTATTTAACAAACAATACCGAATAAGGAAACAACTTTATGAAATGTATCACTTTTAACGGTGCTGGCGGTCCTGAAGTTATTACAGTTAGTGAAAGACCTATGCCTGAATTAACAGATGATGGGATATTAATTGAAGTTGTTGCAGCAGGTATTAACGGTCCAGATGTAATGCAACGAAAAGGTTTGTATGCACCACCGCCTGGTGTGACAGACATTCCTGGACTCGAAGTTTCCGGAATTGTTAAACAAGTGGGCAAGCAAGTCACTAAGTTTAAAGCTGGCGATGAAGTCTGTGCGTTAGTTCCGGGTGGTGGCTATGCTGAATATGTAGTTGCCCATCAAGACAACGTACTCTTTATTCCTGAAGGTCTGACATTAATTGAAGGGGGAATTTTACTAGAAACCTTCATGACAGTTTGGTCACACCTTTTCCAACATGCAAAATTCCGCCCAAACAGTTCAATTTTAATACATGGCGGTACTTCAGGAATTGGTACTACCGCAACAATGTTAACTCGAGCTTTTGGAGCAACCCAAATTTTTACAACCGTATCGAGCAAAGAACATCAAGAAGCGAGTTTAAAAATTGGTGCTGATGTAGCCATAAATTATAATGAAGATGACTTTGTTGAGGTTGTAAAAAAACATACTGATGGTAAAGGTGTGGATTTTGTCTTAGATATTATTGCCGGAGATTACATCCAGCGAAATTATGAAGTCGCTGCAATGAACGGCACAATATTGCAAATAGGTGTGCTTAAAGGATTAGCGGATAAAGTCAATATTTTTCCAATGTTAGCTAAACGCTTAACTCATACAGGCGCTACCCTACGCTCTCAATCTGCAGAAGCTAAAGCAGAAGTGATGGCAGCACTTCAAGAAAAAGTATGGCCTTTAATTTCAAAAGGACAGATAAAACCGTTATTGTATAAAACCTTTGATCTTGAAGAGGCACGCCAAGCCCATGAGTTCCTTGATCAAGGGCAACATGTAGGTAAGTTAGCTTTAATTATAAAAAAATAAAGTTAGCTATATTAAAAAGAGACCAACTAGTGGTCTCTTTTTATTTTTTAGATTGCTTCTCTGGTCATCTCACCATTCACCAGTCTTAAAATCTGTAACGGGTTGCTGTCTTTTAAAGCCTCTGGCAATAAACTTTGCGGGTAGTTCTGGTAACACACTGGGCGCAAGTAACGGTCAATGGCCAAGGTGCCAACAGAAGTGCCTCGTGCATCTGAAGTCGCCGGATATGGCCCGCCGTGTACCATTGCATCACACACTTCCACACCCGTTGGATACCCGTTTATGAGTAATCGACCGGCTTTCTCTTCTAACACGGGAACCACATCTGCAAACTCGGTTAAGTCTGCTTCATCGGCAATTAAAGTCGCAGTAAGCTGACCATTCATGCTTTGTAGAGCTTGTAAGAGTTGAGCTTTATCTTCAACTTCAATGATGACTGTGGCTGGCCCAAAGATTTCTTCTTGCAGAAGCTGGTCACCCGCCAGTAAAAGCTCAACATCGGCTTTAAACAGTTGTGGCTGTGCCTGATTGCCTTGCTGGGCTTGACCTGCCAAGTGTTTAATACCTTGATGTGCAGTTAAGTGCTCAAGACCTGCCGTATAACTTTTTAAGGTTCCGGCATTCAGCATAGTCTGTGCAGGTTTACCACCCATAATTTCGGTCAGGTTGCTAATGAGCTGGCTAAATTCTGCTGATTTGATTCCCAAAATTAAACCCGGATTGGTACAGAACTGACCACAGCCTAAAACCACTGAATCTGCCAAGTCCTGTGCGATTTTGTCACCGCGGTTTTTTAGGGCTTCTGGCAACATCAACATCGGGTTAATACTGCTCATTTCAGCAAAGACTGGAATCGGTTGTGGACGGGCTGCCGCCATGTCACATAAAGCACGACCACCGCGAAGGGAACCAGTAAATCCAACCGCCTGAATTAAAGGATGTTTCACCAGTGGCTCACCCACGCCATTACCATAAATCATGTTAAATACACCTTTAGGCATATCTGATTTTTCGACAGCCCGTTCAATGGCTTGAGCCACGAAGTCCGCTGTAGCCATGTGTCCACTGTGGGCTTTCACCACCACAGAACAACCTGCGGCGAGTGCCGAAGCTGTGTCACCACCCGCAGTTGAAAAAGCGAGTGGAAAGTTACTTGCTCCAAAGACTGCCACAGGGCCAACACCAATTTTAATCTGACGTAGGTCTGGGCGCGGTAAAGGCTGACGCTCAGGCAAAGCCGTGTCAATCCGCGCTCCTAAAAAGTCACCACGGCGTAACACTTTGGCAAACAGGCGCATTTGCCCACTGGTACGGCCACGTTCGCCTTGCAAACGTGCCAGCGGTAAAGCTGTTTCTTGCGAAATAGTCTCTAAAAAATCGGTGCCTAATGCATCAAGTTCGTCAGCAATGTTTTCTAAAAAGGTAGCACGCTGTTCAGGTGAAGTATGACGGTAAGTCTTAAAGGCTTGGCTGGCCGCTTCACAAGCCTGATTCACTTCCTGTTCGGTTGCATGGTAAAACTCATACGGCAAAGCCTCACCAGTTGTTGCATTCACACTCTTTAATAAGTTTGTACCTTGTGCACTGCGTGAACCGCCAATAAAGTTGTGTCCAATGACCATTTTATATTCCTTAAAGAGTAATAACTGAACCAATCGGTAGCTCTGGTTGGGTATGGGCAAGTTTGTTTTTAAGTGGAAGACCGAACTCTTTCATCTCTATTTCAAACTCATCGTTGACTTGCGCTTGAATACCGTCGGCAAAAGACAAAGTGGCTGTACCGAAATAGTGAATATGAACATCCCCTGCTTTTAAAAATTGTTGATACTTAAAGTGGTGATATTCCAGATTTGCCAAGCTATGACACATATTGTCTTCACCAGATAAAAACTCTTTTTCCCAAATAATTTGTCCATCACGGCGTAAACGACTTGTTCCTACTAAATGTTTCGGTAACTCGCCTGTCCGTAAAGCTGGACCAAAACTGCAAAAACGCAATTTTGAATGGGCCAGATATAAATAATTACGGCGCTCCATCACGTGGTCAGAATATTCATTCCCCAATGCAAACCCGATTCGATAAGGCTTTAAATCTTCCCCAATAACGTATAGGCCTGCGATTTCAGGTTCTTCGCCGCCGTCTTCGGCAAATGGTGGTAAAGGCAACTCAGCTCCCGGTCTCACCACAATTGAACCGTCACCTTTATAAAACCATTCTGGCTGTGCCCCGATCTGGCCTTCTGGTGGACGTCCCTTTTGTAGTCCCCATTGAAATATCTGCATGGTGTCGGTCACAGAGCTGTCATCGCTTAAATTTTGCTGATGCATTTTGTCGCGTGCTGATGCAGAACCTAAATGGGTTAAACCTGTACCGGAAACTAAACAGTGCGTTGGGTCTGGATGATCTAAAGGCGGCAGTACCTTTAAATCTGCTAATAAAGATGAATAATCATAAGTCTCCGCTTCAAACCCTAGCGCCTCAACTTGTTGCTCCAATGAAACTTTATTGCGGATTGCTAAAAGTGCTAAATCACGAACCGATTGAATATTTTTAACCGGATATGCCATGTTGCCTTCTACTTTGGCAACAGCACGTTGATTTGCACGATTTTCAAATTGAATAATTTGCATGTTTTATTCCTTACAAAGGCTTTTGAATATTCACTGTTTGTGTTTTTTGACGTTCGAGCTTGGCATAGACGATGTAAGTCAAAATCAGGCCAAAAAGCATGACGATAGATAAGAAATACAAACCAGCAGCCATATTTCCTGTGTATTCTTTTAAAAGTCCAATGCCAAATGGCCCAACATAGCCACCTAAATTTCCGACAGAATTGATTAAGGCAATGCCAGCCGCTGCACTTGCACCCGTTAAGAAACGGCCTGGTAATGTCCAAAACACAGCAGTTGATGAAAATAGGCAGAACGCAACCACGGCCAAAGCAGCTAATTGCATGACTGGAGAATTTAGCCAACCACTCAAAAACATTGCGCAAGCGCCTAATGCGTAGAGAAAACTTAAATGTCCATAGCGGTCATTTAGACGGTCAGTACTACGTGGAATAATTAATAATCCAATAATTCCAAAAACGTAGGGAATGCTAGATAAGAAGCCAATTTGAAGATCAGTACCACCCCCAAATTGCTTGATAATAGAAGGCAACCACAGATTTAAACCGTAAATACTTAAAGTCACTGGTAGGTAATACAATGCTAATAAAAGTACGCGTTTGTCTTTTAAAGCATGTAATGGATTGGCATGTCGTGTTTGATCGTATTCGGCTTCATCTTTAATAAGTTCATTTTTAAGCCATTGCTTTTGTTCAATGCTTAACCATTTCACTTTATCAATGTTATCGGGTAACCACAGAAATGTTGGTAGAGCTAATAAAACTGCGGGTAAGCCAACTGCAATAAATAACCATTGCCAACCGTGTAAATTTGCAATGCCATCCATGCCAAGTAATAGACCAGCTAAAGGCCCAGCAATCATCATGGCGATGGGTTGCGAAAGCACAAACATTCCCATAATTTTTCCGCGATGCCGCACGGGATACCACTGAGTGATGAGGTATAAAACACCCGGAAAAAAGCCCGCTTCTGCTACACCTAGTAAAAACCGTAAGAAATAGAAGCTTTTTGGACCTTGAATGAGTGCCATTGCCATGGTGATTAAACCCCACGTCAATAAAATGCGGGTAAACCATTTGCGGGCACCAAATTTGTCTAAAAGTAAATTACTTGGAACTTCAAAAAGAAAATATCCAATGAAAAATAAGCCTGCTCCTAGACCGTAGGCTGCATCACCAATTCCGACATCGGCACCCATGTGCAAATGAGCAAAACCCACAGCGGCTCGATCGATGTATGCCACCAGATATAGTATGACTAATGCAGGTATCAGTTTAAACGTGACCGTCCGTATTACATCCTTTTCGAAATCCATGTTCGACTCCATTTCCTATTATTTACTTATAGAGCATCTTGCTCGTAAATTATCCTTTCAATTTAAAATATAGTAATACTATTTAAATTTCAAACCTTTTAAAAATAAAATTTATGGTGTATTTTTAATTTAATTAATTCTAATAGTAATACTATATAGGGAAATTTGTATGAATAACAAACAAGTTCTTCGTTCGGCTGCCTGGTTTGGTACAACGGATAAAAATGGCTTTATGTATCGTAGTTGGATGAAGAACCAAGGAATTCCAGATCATGAGTTTCAAGGCAAACCGATTATTGGGATTTGTAATACTTGGTCTGAACTTACGCCATGTAATGCCCATTTTCGAAAAATTGCCGAACACGTAAAAAAAGGGATTTTAGAAGCGGGCGGCTACCCTGTTGAGTTTCCTGTGTTCTCAAATGGTGAGTCGAATTTACGGCCTACCGCCATGTTTACCCGTAACTTAGCCAGTATGGATGTTGAAGAAGCTATTCGTGGTAACCCTATTGACGGCGTAGTGTTACTGACAGGTTGTGATAAAACCACCCCTGCATTATTAATGGGAGCTGCAAGCTGTGATATTCCTGCCATTGTAGTGACTGGTGGACCTATGCTTAATGGTAAGCACAAAGGTAAAGACATTGGTGCGGGCACCATCGTTTGGCAAATGCATGAAGAGTTAAAAGCAGGCAAAATCGATTTAAATGAATTTTTATCTGCTGAATCTGGTATGTCACGCTCGGCTGGTACATGTAACACCATGGGCACAGCTTCAACAATGGCGTGTATGGCTGAAGCCCTAGGCACTTCTTTACCCCACAATGCGGCTATTCCAGCGGTAGATTCGCGTCGTTATGTGTTGGCTCATCTTTCTGGCATGCGTATTGTTGACATGGTTCATGAAGATTTACGTCTTTCCAAAATCTTAACCAAAGAAGCTTTTGAAAATGCCATTAAAGTCAATGCAGCTATTGGTGGTTCAACTAATGCCGTGATTCACTTAAAAGCAATTGCCGGCCGTATTGGGGTCGATTTACAACTCGATGACTGGAACCGTATCGGCCGTGGCATGCCAACTATTGTTGACTTACAGCCTTCGGGTCGTTTTTTAATGGAAGAGTTCTATTATAGCGGTGGCTTACCAGCTGTGATTCGTCGTATGGGCGAAGCCAACCTTTTGCCACATCCACAAGCTTTAACCGTAAATGGTCAAGGCATTTGGGAAAATTGCCAGCAGTCACCTATTTATAACGATGAAGTGATTCGGAAAATAGATAATCCAATTCGACAAGATGGCGGCATGTGTATTTTACGCGGTAATTTAGCACCTAAAGGTGCGGTGCTTAAACCATCTGCTGCTACACCGGAACTGATGAAACACCGCGGTCGTGCAGTTGTATTTGAAAACTTTGATGACTATAAAGCCCGCATTAATGACCCAGATCTTGATGTCGATGAAACTTGTATTCTAGTCATGAAAAATGCTGGTCCTAAAGGTTATCCGGGCATGGCAGAAGTTGGAAATATGGGATTGCCACCAAAGGTTTTAGCCAAAGGCATTACCGACATGGTCCGTATTTCCGATGCACGGATGAGTGGAACAGCGTATGGCACGGTCGTTTTACATATTGCCCCAGAAGCTATGGCGGGCGGACCTTTAGCCGTAGTTCAAAATGGTGACTTTATTGAACTCGATGCCTATGCAGGAAAACTTCACCTAGAAGTAAGCGATGAAGAGCTTAAGCAACGTCTTGAGAATTTAGCGCCTCCAGCACCGCCAAGTTTTATTGGCGGCTACCGCAAACTCTATGTAGAACACGTTTTACAAGCCGATGAAGGTTGTGATTTTGATTTCTTGGTCGGTTGCCGTGGCTCGGAAGTTCCACGTCATTCTCATTAATAATTATTCTTGAAAAAGATGATCTTGTTAAAAGACAAGGTCATCTATACCATAGGATATTCAACATGTCGTAATAGTAAAATATGAGTAAAGCTGACTATAAAAATCCTATTCCTAGCAAAAGCCAACATGCATTAATTGTTCAACAATTGGGATTAAAAATTGTTTCTGGAGAAATCTCAGAAAACGAGAAGCTCCCGAGTGAAGTAGATTTATGTGAGGAATATAAAGTCAGCCGTCCTGTCTTTCGTGAAGCAATACGCGTTTTAAATGCTAAAGGCTTAACTTACTCAAGACCCAAAATCGGAACTGTGGTGAGGCCGAAAGACGAATGGCATTTACTTGACCCCGATGTACTGTTTTGGCTAATTCAAACAACGCCTGAACACGAATTTTTTAAAACCCTTTCTACCGTACGACGCGTTTTAGAACCAGAGCTGGCTTATATTGCAGCAAGTACGGCAAACGAAGATGATATTGAACGTATTAAACATGCTTATGAAGGGATGGAAAAAGCGACCACAGTTGAAGAATTTATAGAGCCAGATATTCAATTTCACTTAGCAATTGCCAAAGCAACTCATAATGACTTGCTGGCTTATATGTCGAAAATGCTGGTCTTACCTTTACAACAATCGATCCAAGTCACCAGTTTACGCCCAAATTTACAAAGTCACTCGTTACCTAGACATAAAGCGATTTTGACAGCAATTGAAAATAAAGATCCACTCTCTGCTCGCCATGCCTCTCTCGTTCAACTAGACGACACCAAAATGGCTTATGATTTAATTAAAAAATAATTTTATAGATTGGTGGCATAAAGCCTGATCACTCAAAATAAAGTCATCAGGCTTTTTTATTTATAAATTAGAACACTTTTTTTACAGAAACTGTAAAGGTCGAATCAATCGGATTTGATATAGGTGCGTCCGGCTCACCATTACTATACTTTTTATAGAAACCATTTTTATCCCATGCTTTGGTATAAGCTAATCCTGTACTCCAACCATCGCCTAAATCTTTAATCAGCTCGGCTTTAACATCCTGAAAATTAGCTTCTGAGAAGTTTTTAATTCTTTCATAGCCATAATGAGCACCGAAGGTCCAAGTTTCATTGATAGGCTGTGTAAAGTTCAGGTCTAAATAAGTTGTTCCTCTTGACCGTTTACCTGCTGGACCTCCCATCGTATCTGAGTTATAGCCTGCATAATCGGGTGTATAGGTAATAAAATATTTAAGACTTAGAGGACCATAGCTAATTTGAGGTACAATTTCGCCATAGTTATAACTGGTACTGCCCGTTTCAGGCGTACTTGCGGCTCCCGGATAGTAGTAATAAAAAACAGTCATTCCAGCCGAAAATTTATCGAAAGTTTTGATATAACCTGCATAAAAATCCCACTCAACTGAAGCATCTCTAAGATAGTTAGAACTTACATTGGATGCCCAAGTACCCACAAATAATCCATTCGGATTTGCATAATCTAGACCAACCTGTAATGCAGGCTTGCCCCAAGTTTGTTGAAAACCACGTGAAATATATTGACTTGCGAAGGTTACATTAGCACTGTAGGGAGAAACTTGTTCTTGTTCATTTAATTGTTCAGCATGTATAACACCTGTAGACATAATGAGAGAAGCTACGCCTAAAATTTTTCTCATCTATTAATTCCTTTTAAATATTACCTATAGGTTTAAAGTTTTTAAAATAACATGATAAGTTATTTAAAAGCGTATTAAAAACTTATAAATTTAAATTTCTGGACACTTCTTCTTGACTATAGATCTCTTCAATACAATCTAAAATTTTAGGGATATACGAACTTTGGTCCATGTTTCGCATTGATAAAGAAATAGGACTATAAGCTTCTAAATCTAAGATATTTAAATAAGTGAGATTCTTCATTCCAATGTCACAGGCACTTTCCGGAATAATACAAATACCCTCCCCAGATGCCACTAATCCTAAGGCCATATGGATTTCTCGTACTTCTGTCAACTTGGCTGGAATTAAGCCTAGCTTGGTAAATAAAGCTTGAATTGTGGTCGAAAAATTAGGCTTCGGTGTGGTTGGATAAGAAAAAATAGTCTCATTAATAATCTGAGATAAGTAAATTCCTGAATCTTGAAACTCACTTAATGGATGCTTTTTATGAATCGCGAGTTTTAATTTTTCTTTTCGAAGTAAAAGTCTCTTAATGGCAGGGTCACTAATTGGTAATCGGCCAAAACCTAAATCGATTTTTCCTAACTTTAAAGCCTCGACCTGATCTCGGGTGCCACATTCAATAAGCTCGACATGAATATCAGGATTTTTTTGTCTAAATAGATAAATGACTTGGGGTAATCGTCCGTAAAGAAGTGAGCTCACATAGCCAACTTTGACAATATTTTCGACCAGCTTCATTTTTTTAGCCATCGAAGCTGCTTGAGCCGTATGTGTTAAAATTTGAACAGCATGTTGATAAAAAAACAGCCCTGCTTCTGTGGCTTTTAATGGACGCGACCCTTTCACAAACAAATCAATGCCTAACTCTTCTTCTAGTTTTTTGATTTGACGTGTTAAAGGTGGCTGGGCAATAAAAAGCTTCTCAGCCGCTTTTGTCAGACTTTGCTCCTCAACAACGGTCACAAAATAACGTAGATGTCTTAATTCCATTAATATACCTTTTTAGTATCTTAAAATACCGTTCTATATCTATTTTAGGCTATTACATTCTTCTATGGTATGTAAACAAGTTTGAAATAGTTGAAACTTCATGTATAGAACCATAGAAACCATACTTGTGGATATTCCAACTATCCGTCCTCACCAATTGTCTGTGACTACAATGCGTACTCAGACTTTGGTGCTCGTTAAAATTACGACCACGGATGGTATTGTCGGTTGGGGCGAAGCGACCACCATTGGTGGACTGAACTATGGTGAAGAAAGTCCTGAAAGTGTCAAAGCCAATATTGATACTTACTTTGCACCATTACTCACATCAGTTAAAGAGTTAAATGTTGCTCAAACACTAAAACTGATTCGTAAGAATATTAATGGTAACCGTTTTGCGAAATGTGCCATTCAGACTGCCCTACTTGATATTCAGGCAAAACGTTTAGGCGTGCCGTTAAGCGAAGTTTTAGGTGGACGTCTGCGTAATAGTTTACCTGTACTTTGGACACTCGCGTCTGGTGACACAGAAAAAGATATTGCTGAAGCTCGAAAAATGATTGAGTTAAAACGTCATAACACGTTCAAACTCAAAATCGGTGCACGCCATTTGCAACATGATGTTGATCATGTGATTGCAATTAAAAAAGCACTAGGTGCAGATATTAGTGTACGTGTCGATGTAAATCGTGCATGGTCAGAGCTGGAATGTATTCAAGGTATTCAACAACTGCAAGATGGCGGGATTGATTTAATTGAACAGCCTTGTGCTATTCAAAATACTGAAGCACTTGCTCGTTTAACGCGTCGTTTTGATGTCGCAATCATGGCAGATGAAGCTTTAACAGGCCCTGACAGCGCATATCGTATTGCAAAAAGTCAGGGTGCAGATGTATTTGCCGTGAAAATTGAACAGTCTGGTGGTCTGATTGAAGCATGTGAAGTTGCCAAGATTGCGGGTTTAGCAGGAATCGATCTTTATGGCGGCACTATGCTTGAAGGCCCTGTAGGTAGTATGGCTTCTGCTCATGCATTTGCAACCTTTGAAACATTAGCGTTTGGCACAGAATTATTTGGTCCGTTATTACTTACCGAAGAAATTTTGAAAGAACCGCTGCGTTACGAAAACTTTGAATTGCACTTGCCAACAGCTCCAGGCTTAGGCATTGAAATTGATGAAGATAAAGTTGAAAAGTTACGTCGTTAAGGCAACAGGATAAGGAGTTTCCCATGTTATTTCAAGTACGTATGGATGTGCATATTCCACTTGATATGCCAGCCGACAAAGCAAATGAAATTAAGGCCGTTGAAAAAGCCTATTCGCAAGATTTACAGCGTCAAGGTAAATGGCGTCACATCTGGCGTATTACAGGCCAGTACTCAAACATCAGTATTTTTGATGTCGAGAGCAATGAAGAATTGCACAACATTTTACAGGGATTACCTCTCTATCCTTACATGAATATCGAAGTGATGGCGCTTAATCGCCACCCTTCTTCTGTTCGTGATGATGATTCGTAATCCAAAAAAAATAGTTTGAGTGTGTGGTCTGAAGCACATTTAAAAACTAAATATATTGATTCAGAAGGTAACAAGGAACGTGGCAGCAACCATTCGCTAGCAAAATAAAATGCCCGCAACGCTGCCACCCAAAACCGTATTGCATACTTAAGGAGCTTTAGTATGAACCGTCAACAAATTGATGCGCTTGTAAAACAAATGAATGTCGACACTGCAAAAGGCGAAGTCGATGCACGTGTTCAGCAAATTGTAGTGCGCCTTCTCGGGGATTTATTTCAAGCCATCGAAGACTTAGACATCCAACCTTCAGAAGTATGGAAAGGTTTGGAATATTTCACAGACGCAGGTCAAGCCAATGAACTTGGTCTTTTGGCAGCTGGCTTAGGTCTAGAGCACTATCTTGATTTACGTGCAGATGAAGCTGATGCAAAAGCTGGCGTTACTGGTGGCACACCTCGTACCATTGAAGGTCCACTTTATGTAGCGGGTGCGCCTGAATCTGTTGGTTTTGCGCGTATGGATGATGGTACTGAATCTGGCAAAATCGATACCTTAATTATTGAAGGTACTGTGACTGATACTGATGGCAATATCATTGAAAATGCTAAAGTTGAAGTTTGGCATGCCAACAGTTTAGGTAACTACTCATTCTTTGATAAGTCTCAATCTGACTTTAACTTACGCCGTAGTATTTTGACTGATGCAAATGGTAAATATGTTGCATTAACGACTATGCCTGTTGGTTATGGTTGCCCGCCAGAAGGTACAACTCAAGCCCTTCTTAACAAGTTAGGCCGTCATGGTAACCGTCCATCTCACGTTCACTACTTTGTATCAGCACCAGGTTATCGCAAGCTGACTACTCAATTCAACATTGAGGGTGATGAGTACTTATGGGACGACTTCGCTTTCGCAACTCGTGATGGCTTAGTAGCAACAGCAGTTGATGTAACTGACCCAGCTGAAATTCAACGCCGTGGTTTAGATCACGCTTTCAAACACATCACGTTCAATATTGAACTTGTTAAAGATGTTGATGCTGCACCTTCAACTGAAGTTGAACGTCGTCGCGCTAGCGCTTAATTGAAAGTGTATGTGAGTTAAAAGTTCGCTTTTGACTCACAAAATTTATTCCATTTATTACTACCATTAAGAATTTCAATAAATTTTTAGCGGTAGTAATACATCACGTTACCTCATGCTCTAAGGTTTCTCACATGATTGACAAAAGTAAGTCCTCACTTAGCGAGGTTCTATCACAGATTAAAGATGGCGCGACCATCCTGATTGGTGGTTTTGGTACCGCAGGACAACCCGCTGAACTCATTGATGGTCTTATTGAACTGGGTGTTAAAGATTTAACGATTGTCAGTAATAACGCCGGTAATGGCGATTATGGTCTGGCGAAATTGCTGAAAGCCGGTTCAGTTAAAAAAGTAATTTGCTCTTTCCCTCGTCAGGCAGACTCTTATGTGTTTGATGAACTGTACCGTGCCGGAAAGGTTGAGCTTGAAGTGGTGCCACAAGGTAATCTGGCTTGCCGTATTCAGGCAGCAGGTATGGGCCTTGGGGCTGTGTTTACCCCAACAGGCTTTGGAACACTTTTAGCTGAAGGTAAAGAAACCCGTGAAATTGATGGTAAAGACTACGTACTCGAATATCCGATCAAGGCGGACTTTGCCCTCATTAAAGCTTACAAGGGCGACCGCTGGGGCAATCTGGTTTACCGTAAATCTGCACGTAACTTTGGCCCGATCATGGCCATGGCTGCGGATGTCACCATTGTTCAGGTTTCTGAAGTAGTGGAACTCGGTGGATTAGATCCAGAGCACATCATCACCCCAGGCATTTTTGTACAGCACATTGTACAAGTACAGCCCGCACAGTAAGCAATAAGGAGAAATAACATGAGCTACCAGAAACTCAGCCGTGACCAGATTGCAAAACGTGTGGCACAAGATATTCCAGATGGCGCCTATGTAAATTTAGGTATTGGCCTACCGACCAAAATTGCGAGCTATTTACCTGACGATAAAGATATTTTCCTTCACTCTGAAAATGGCCTATTGGCCTTTGGCCCACCGCCAGCGGCAGGTGAAGAAGACCCTGAACTGATTAATGCGGGTAAAGAATTTGTGACCATGCTAGAAGGTGGCAGCTTTTTCCACCATGGCGACTCCTTTGCGATGATGCGTGGTGGTCACCTTGATATTGCCGTGCTTGGTGCGTTTCAGGTTGCAGCGAATGGCGACTTGGCAAACTGGCACACCGGTGCACCGGATGCAATTCCTGCTGTGGGTGGTGCGATGGATTTGGCGGTTGGTGCCAAGAAAGTATTTATCACTACAGACCATGTGACCAAGCAAGGTGAGCCTAAGATTGTTGCTGAGCTCACTTATCCGGTTACAGGTAAACACTGCGTTGACCGTATTTATACCGATCTATGTGTGATTGATGTGACTAAAGATGGTTTAAAGGTGATTGAGAAAGTTGAAGGTCTTAGCTTTGAAGAGTTACAGGCTTTAACGGGTGCAACTTTGATTGATGCGACTCAAGGGTAAGTTTAAACAGCAGTAACTATCGTGAGAGGCGACATGGATGTCGCCCGTTGGACAGGGAGGCAAGGAAGCCTCCTCTGTTCAACAAAGGTTTTTGTTACTTTTGACCTTTCAAAAGTAAGGTATCACTTAAGCAAAAGACCTACGGATATCACAGTAAATTACAGCCGTGATGTTATCCGTTGATATGAAAATTTATAAATCATCACAACGTAGTCTTATCTGTTTAAGCCAGATGCCACCAGCTAATTCGTGTCACTTTTTTAAAAAAGTAACCAAAAACCTTTGTTACTCAGACACAACTTCCTTGTTGTGCTGAGCAACGAGGCGACATCCATGTCGCCACCGTGAAATACCTACGGAGAATGGCTAAAAAGGCCTGAAGTAAAGGACAAAAGTTAGAATGAAAAACGCTTATATCATCGATGCCATCCGTACTCCATTCGGCCGTTATGCCGGTGGCCTTGCACCTGTCCGTGCCGATGACCTTGGCGCTGTGCCGATTAAGGCTCTCATCCAGCGTAACCCAAATGTAGATTGGGAACAGGTCGATGATGTGATCTATGGCTGTGCTAACCAAGCCGGTGAAGATAACCGTAATGTTGGCCGTATGTCAGCTTTACTTGCAGGTTTGCCGTATCAAGTTCCAGCAACCACCATTAACCGTTTGTGTGGTTCATCTCTCGATGCGATTGCCATTGCTGCCCGTGCCATTAAAGCAGGTGAAGCAAATTTGGTGATTGCAGGTGGTGTAGAAAGCATGAGCCGTGCACCTTATGTGATGGGTAAGTCAGACAGTGCTTTTGGCCGTAGCCAGAAGATTGAAGACACCACTATGGGCTGGCGTTTCATTAACCCGAAACTTAAAGAATTGTATGGTGTAGACACCATGCCCCAGACTGCCGAAAACGTCGCTGAACAGTTCAACGTCAATCGTGCAGATCAGGACCAGTTTGCCTTGGTGAGCCAACAACGCACCGCAAGCGCGCAAGCCAAAGGCTTTTTTTCTAAAGAAATCGTGGCAGTTGAAATCCCTCAGCGTAAGGGTGAGGCTGTTGTGATTGATACCGATGAGCACCCACGTGCATCAACCACGCTTGAAGCTTTAAGCAAACTTAAACCGGTTGTCAAAGCAGATGGTTCTGTGACTGCAGGTAATGCTTCAGGTATTAATGATGGTGCAGCAGCTCTACTGATTGCTTCTGATGAGGCAGTTCAAGCTTACAACTTAAAACCACGTGCCAAGATCATTGCTTCAACAGCAGTGGGTGTAGAGCCATGTATTATGGGTTTTGCTCCGGCACCAGCGATTAAAAAATTACTTAAACAAGCCAACCTAACGTTAGATCAGATGGATGTAATTGAACTCAATGAAGCCTTTGCTGCACAAGCTTTAGCCGTGACCCGTGATTTAGGCTTACCAGACGATAGCAACAAAGTAAATCCAAACGGTGGTGCCATTGCATTGGGTCATCCACTTGGTGCATCAGGTGCACGCCTCGTGACTACAGCCTTAAACCAGCTTGAACAGACAGGTGGACGTTATGCCTTATGTTCAATGTGTATTGGTGTGGGCCAAGGAATTGCTTTGATTATTGAACGGGTTGAAGCACTTTAAGGAGAAACAAATGCCATCTTTTCAATCTGCCGATGCACAAATTAACTATCAAACCTTTGGTGAGCCATCTTCCCCTGCTCTGGTGTTTTCCAATTCTTTGGGCACCAATTATGGCATGTGGCAAAAACAGTTTAATGAATTGAAAGATCAATTTTTTGTGATCTGCTATGACACTCGTGGTCACGGTTCATCATCTACGCCTGATGGCCCATACACTGTAGAGCAATTAGGTGAAGATGTTGTCCGTTTACTGGATCATCTGAATATTAGCAAAGCTGCTTTTTGTGGAATTTCTATGGGTGGTTTAACCGGTCAATGGCTTGCAATTCACTACCCTGACCGTTTTAGTCATGTGGTTGTGGCAAATACTGCCGCTAAAATTGGACAAGAACAAGCATGGCTTGACCGTGCAAAATTAGTACGTGAGCAAGGTTTACAACCGATCGCAGCCACAGCAGCTTCGCGATGGTTTACAGATCCCTTTATCCAAAGTCATGCTTCAATTGTCAACAACCTGTGTAACGACTTAAGTGCTGGCAGCGCAATGGGTTATGCCAATTGTTGCGAGGCTTTGGCTAAAGCGGATGTCCGTGAGCAGTTAAAAGACATCAAAATTCCTGTATTGGTGGTTGCTGGTACTCAAGACCCTGTAACGACAGTTGCGGATGGTGAGTTTATGCAGCAACGCATTCCACAATCAAAACTTGCAGAAATAGATGCCTCTCACATTTCCAATGTAGAGCAGCCAGAAGCTTTTAATAAAATCTTAAAAGATTTTTTATTGGGCTAAATTCGTCTTCTATAAAAGTCATTCATTTAAAAAAGGCCTATAACGGCCTTTTTTATTCTCTCAAAATAAAAATCTAAATAACTTGTTCGAGAAGGTATAAATATATACCTCAAATGTAATGGAAAATTACATGGATAAATAACAGTATTTGAAATTCATGAACAGGGCTTGTTCATCAGTGACACGAATCTAAGAAGATTCTTAGATCGATCACGTCTACATCATAATGAAAGTAAGGATATCTCAATTGAACATAACTATGCTGAACTCTCGGCCTCACCCTACACGCCCTTTAATTAAATATGGAATATTACTTTTAGGCGCACTTTTAGCGGGTTGTAATTCTTCATCAAGTTTAGACCCCACACCGACACAAAAGCAGATCACAATTAAGCGCGATAAATTCGGTACACCACATGTATATGCAAATGATACCTACGGTCTATTTTATGGTTATGGCTATTCGGTAGCGACCGATCGATTATTCCAGATGGAAATGTCAAAACGTACAGGACAAGGTACAGTGGCTGAGGTGCTCGGCCCCGATTATCTTCAATATGATATTGCGACACATAGCCGTTTTGATCCAGAAAATATTAAACAACAACTCGCCGCACTCTCACCGGAAGACCGAGCAATTTTTGAAGGTTATGCTGCAGGTTTTAATAAACGGGTTAAAGAGGTTTTAGCAGATCCAAATCTTATGCCTAAAGAGTTCACAGATTATGGTTTTAAACCATCAACATGGCAAACAGAAGATATTGCTATGGTTTGGGTGGGCTTAATTTTGAATCGTTTCTTTTCGGCAAGTTCGGAAGTCTCAAATTTAGATTTACTCACGCAACTGCAAAAAGAAAAAGGTCAAGAAGAAGGCCTTAAAGTCTATCAACAATTACGTTGGCTAAATGACCCAAGTGCTCCGACCATTATTCAATCTGAACAAAAACCACAGCTCATAGCGCGCCAACAGCAAACACTCAAAGACATTAGCCCTATTTCAAACAAAGCAGCCAAAACCTATTTAGCTCAAGCTCGCATTGCTTTAGGCAAAAGTGTGATAGACGGCGTACCTACCGCCAGCAATGCATGGGTCTTAAAAGGTGATAAGACCATTGAAGGCCAAGCAGTTTTATATAATGGCCCACAACAAGGATGGTATACACCAGCAATTACTTACAGTATTGGTTTACATGGTGCTGGCTATAATTTGACAGGTATTACACCAGTCGGATTACCTGCAATTTTATTTGGAACCAACGGCAAAATCGCATGGGGTTCTACGGTAGGCTCACTCGATACTAACGATGTTTACCAACTCACCTTAAACCCAAGTAACTCAAAAGAATATTTATATAAAGGGACTTATATTCCATTTGAACACAAGCAAGTAAAAATAAAAGTTAAGAATCAAGCTGACCATGTTTTAGATGTTTATAAGAGTAAACAAGGTTTTGTAAGTACATGGGATGAAAATAACCATACGGCGTATGCACAAAAACGTAGCTGGGAAGGCGTAGAAATTGAAACCTTATTAGGATGGGCAAATGCAGCGAAAGCCTCAAATTGGGATGAATTTCTTGCTCAAGCCAAACGTGTCGCAGCCTCTATCACTTGGTTCTATGCCGATACTAAAGATAATATTGGTGTTGCTGCTTTAGGTCGTTTACCTATTCGCCCTGAAAACCAACATATTCAGCTTCCAGCTAAAGGTGATGGTTCAATGGAGTGGCAAGGTTTTTATGACTTCTCTCATAACCCTAAAGAATACAATCCACAAAAAGGCTATATAACAAGCTGGAATAACAAAGCCTATGCAGGTTTACGCTCAGATTCGTCAAACTTTTCTTATGTAGACCGGGTGAATGAACTACTTGAACCTTTAGAAAGTAAACCCAAACTGAGTCAGCAAGAAATTTGGGAAATTAATAAAACGGCGGCATGGTCTGATTTAAATGCGCGTTATTTTGTACCTTATATGGTCAAAGCTGCACAAAGTCCCAAGGCATCACCGTTAGCCAAAAAAGTCGCTCCGTTACTTGCCAGTTGGGATCTTAAATTACGTCCTGATAGTGAAGCCAAATATTATCAAGGTGCAGCACCAGCAATTACCCGTGTATGGCTTAATCAAATGATTGAACTGGTACTCAAACCTAATCTTTCAGAGAATATTTATAAGCGTTATACCGATACACTTTATCCGGTAAATAATGATCCGCGTAGTGCCCAGCCAGCGAGTGCATCAAAATTAATCTGGAATGCCCTACAAGGAAAACAGGCCAGCGTTCCTCAGAATATTGATTTCTTAAAAGGACAAACAGCAGATGAAGTCGTATTAAAAGCTTTAGAAAATGCGCTGAATGAACTTTCAAATCAATATCACTCTACCGACCCGAACGACTGGAAAATTCCGGTGGCAACCATGGGCTTTTCCAGCAAAAATTCGGTAGGCATTCCTTGGGCTGATCCATCGCATGAACAACAGCTCAGCACTTATGGAAATACGGGAAGTGCTACATTTAGAGTGGTATTAAATCCAAATCAAGTCACCATGTGTTCGATTTTAGCCCCAGGACAAAGTGGTTTTATTAATCAAAATGGAAAACCGGATGCCCACTTTGCAGATCAGCTTCCTTTATTTGAAAGTTACAAGTGTAAAGATGATGCGGTGAGTCAAAAAGAAATCGACCAATCAACTCAACAAAGCATCACTTTAAACTATTAACTTTTTAGCCCAATTTTTATGTTAAAAGCAGAGGTTTGTTATTTATAAAGTGACAAACCTCTTTATTGGCTTAATACCGAATCATGACCGATTTTAATTCGGTGTAATCTTCAATAAATGCATCTGAAAACTCTCTGCCAATTCCTGAAGCTTTTACCCCGCCAAATGGAACTGATGGATCTAAGAACGTATGCATATTGACCCACAAGGTCCCCGCTTCAATCTTAGGAATTAAACGCAAAGCTTTCGATAAGTCATTTGTCCAAATACTTGCAGTTAAACCAAAGCGCGACTGGTTCATCAGTTGAACGAGTTCTTCATCAGTGTCGAATGGCATTATCCCGACCACTGGACCAAAAGTTTCTTCTGAAAATAAAGGATCATCCGTATTTTTAAAGGAAATTAAAGTCGGCTGTACAAAATATCCTGATCGATCTAGAGCCTCACCACCAGCAATAATCTGGTTGTTGGCTTTAGCCATATCTAAATAATGTTTTACTTTATTAAAATGTGGCTGATTAGAGAGTGGACCAAACATACTTCCTTCATCCATAGCCGATCCAATTTTAAAACTAGAGAGTGCTTTAGAGAGTTTCTCGACCAGTTCATCATGTTTTGTACGGTGTACAAAAAAACGTTCTGGGGATGCGCAAACTTGACCTTGATGCACAAAAGTTGCTTGCAACAAAGTTGGTAAAATCTCATCAATATTTGCATCAGCCAAGACGGCTATAGCATTTTTACCGCCCAACTCTAGACTTACCCGAGTTAAATCACTGCTCATCGCAAGCTTACCAATCGCAATACCCGTTGGTACTGAACCTGTAAACGAGACTTTCTTAACGAGCGGCGACTCAATTAAATATTGCCCTGTATTCCCCTTACCCGTAACCACATTAATTACCCCAGCCGGAATACCTGCCTCAATGGCAAGTTCAGCTAAACGTAATAAAGATAAGCTGGCAAACTCACTTGGTTTAAGCACAATGGTACAGCCGGTTGTTAAAGCTGAGCCGATTTTCCAAACGCCAATCATGAGTGAAAAATTCCAAGGCACAATCCCTGCAACCACGCCAATAGGTTGTCTTAAAGTAAAGGCCGTATATTTTTCACCTTGCATAGAAGGAATAGACGGTTGCATGGTTTGACCATTAATTTTGGTTGCCCAACCCGCAAAATATCTTAAGAAAATAACAGATTGTGCGACTTCAAGATGGCGGGAAATATTAATGAGTTTTCCGGTAGACAACGACTCAAGCTGTGCAAGTTCTTCACCATATTGCTCAATTAAATCTGCCAGTTTATTTAGTTTAACGCCACGTTCATACGGCGTCGTTTCAGCCCAAGCATTTTGAAAAGCATGTTCAGCACTTTTCACTGCTCTTTCGACGTCTTGTTGACTACCAATACTAATTTGAGCAACCACTTGTTCAGTCGATGGATTTACAATATCCACTTTATCTAAAAGCTCGGCAGCAACTAACTTTCCATCAATAAAATGTCCATGTTGACGTGTCATAAATTGCTGTACGCTTGCTAAAATCTGAACTTCACTCATGTTCTTTTCCTCTTTTCATTTCTAAAATTTTGTTGTGACAGCAACTAGGCGACCTGATTCAAAATAAAGTCTGCACCGCGTTCACCAATCATGATGGCAATTGCGTTGGTATTACCGCTTGGAACTTGTGGGCAAATCGAACAGTCAACAACACGTAAGTTTTTAAAACCATGTACTTTAAGGGTCTGATCTGTGACCGAATCTTGCGGAGCATTGCCCATTTTGCAGCTACCCGCGGGGTGATAGACCGTTTTAATGTTCTGGCGCATCCATTGATCAATCGCTTCAATATCATCAGGATCGATATTTGCAGGCTCAATCACTTCTTTAATAATTGCTTTTAATGCCGGTTGTTGTAATAAGCGAAGTCCAGCCTGTACCGCACGGATATTTGCGTCAATATCTTCTTTATGACCTAAATAATTAGGGTCAATAACAGGCAAATCTTTTGGGTCTTTACTACTTAAACGCAAAGTCCCACGTGCTTTTGGCTGTACATGTCCGACTTTAATGGTAAGGCCATGTGCCTGAGCAACTGCTTTTTCACCAGGGGTATTATCGAAATTATCCAGCACAGGTAAAAAATGAAATTGGACATCAGGTCGACCATTGTTATTGGTGTCAATAAAACCACCACCCTCTAAAATATTGGTGGTTAACAACCCTGAACGTGTAAAACACCACTGTAAAAAGTGTCTTACCGCAGTTAAACCTTGATCTTCACCGAGCAGACTATTATTGGTTGTTACTGTCGCATTAACCGACATATGCAAATGGTCGTGAAAATTTTCACCTACGGGTAGGTCACGGATACATTCAATGCCGAGTTCATCTAAATGCTGTTTTGGACCAATTCCCGAAAGTAATAAAACCTTAGGACTACCAATTGCACCAGCACTCAGAATGACTTCTTTTTGAGCCTGTACCGTAATCGGTGATTTTCCGCCAACACTATAAGTAACCCCAGTAACCTGATCACCTTGAGTTTCAATTTTATGTACTAAGGCATCCGTAATAACCGTGAGATTTGGGTGGTTTTCGACTGACTTTAAATAGGTTTTTGAGGTACTCGCCCGTGAACCATTTTGAGTAGTCGTTTGATAAAACCCTACACCGGCCTGATCCCAACCATTAATATCATTGACGTAATTCATCCCCATTTGCTGACCTGCTTTAATACAAGCAAGCGTCAAAGGATGGCGATAGCGATTTTCGCTGACAGGTAAAATGCCATCTTGTCCATGATATTCATCAGCAAGACTTTCATTTTTTTCTGCTTTCTTAAAAAAAGGCAGTACATGTTGATAAGACCACTGATTGCATCCCCATTCCGAGGCCCATAAATCATAATCCTGACGTTGGCCTCGGCAATAGATCATGCCATTAACCGAGCTTCCACCTCCCAACACTTTTCCTTGTGCAAGGATCATTTCACGATGATTACAATATTTCTGCGGAACGGTCATGTATTGCCATGATTTTTGCTGGAATACTTTAACTACTGTTGCAGGTATAGTATGAAACATACTGCTATCTCGGCTTCCAGCCTCTAAAACAAGAACGCGCCCTGCCTTGGCTTCTAATAGTCGTGCTGCGACCACACAACCTGCTGAGCCAGCACCAATCACGATATAGTCATATTGTTGATTCATCTGATTTCATCCTAATTTTATTTCTATGAATGTACCGCCAATAAACACGATCTCCTTCGCTCTAATTTAATAGATGTATTGCAGAATCAACTGCGCATATACATTGGTCTTGTCATCGTAGTTTTGAGTACCGCCACTATGGATATCGTGTTTTGGTTTATAGATCCCGACTAAAGGAATAACATTGAATTTTTTATTGACCGACCAAACCGAAAATACATCCAGTTCATGTCCATCGACATTACTTAAAGACTTATTTACTGTTTTGAACTTATAGGCCAAAGCACCCACCATAAAATTTTCTTTTAGATTCATACTGTAAGAAACTTGGTGAATATCGGCATTTTTATTAAATGGACCAGCATAGTTTCCGGCAACTTCGCCCTGAAACCATGTACCAAAGCCGACTGTATTTCCATAAAACATAGGGTCGTATTGGTCTGAAAAATGACTAAAACGATAGCCTAATGAAGGCGTATATTTTGAAGATAAAAAGTTATAGTTCAGCGCTAAGTAGCCAGCATTTTCCGTACTATCTTTTTTATCTTGCACAACAAACTCAGTTTTAACTTGTAGCTCTGGTAAAGGTTGATAATTCAAGCGTAAAGCATAATTTTTAAGATCTTCGCGCCCTGAAACGTGTTCAGCATCTTCAAGGTCTAATACATTTAAGTAAGTGAACCCAACGCCCCTATCTTTAAGCTGATACATCAGATCAGTCACAAAGAGTTCCGGGGAAAATTGTGCTTTATTGTCTGACTTTAAATAAGCCAGCTTTAGCGTTGTATTCTCTTGCGGTTTATATTGAAGCAAACTTGTAAAATCAAAGCTTCGACGAGCTGCCAGATAATATGCTCCGCCCCGATCTAGTGTGCCATCCGCAGGCGCTTTACCGAGGTTTAACGCATCACCCGCAATGAAGAACCCATCACCAATCATAATATTTTGTTGACCAATACTTAAATCATAGGTCGTTAACTCATCTTTATTGGTGCCGTCTTTAAAACCAATGATCCATTCATTCACATCTGTTTTACGTTCTTTACCATTACTATTTTGGCCAGCATCACCATCACCAAATGTTGCCGAGCTAATACCGCTCAAGCTTGCATAAAGCTGATTGTTTTTAAAGGTGTATTGACCTTTAGCACCATATTTAAGGTGGCCTTCTTGCCAATTGATTCTTTCATCCTCTAGGTTTTCACCGTTATAGCTTTTACCGCTACTAAAAGCCCCAAAAGTTGCTTCAAAAGTCGGTTTAATTTCAATTTCACCAGCATGCACAGTTGAAAAAAATGAGACAAAGAGAGTCCCTCTCACAACCTGAGAAAATAAATTTTTCATTGAGAAATTCCTTTTTGCGAACGGCTTACCCACGCTCAGGTGTGGGTAACCGATTCGTTACCCACTCTAGATCATGCACCTGTTTAATGATGGTCGTGCTTTGTGTTTTGCTCTTCTTCACCCAAGTTTAAAGTCGGGGTGCTGTCAAAGAAGTTCCAAGGTTTGATGAGTGTATTCACCCACTCTGTCGGCATGATTGGCCATTCTTCAGCACGTGCCACATGGGTTGTTCCTGTTGTCATCCACACCACAAGGTCTTTATTTTCAATATTTTCATTGTTGGCAATGAATTGTCCTAATCCTGTGTCATGAGTCGAACGGTTTGAATATTTCCCTTCAGGGTAACGTTCGTCTGGATTGTACTGAGTCACCCAAATTTGCTTATCCATAAAGTTCAAACGTTTAAATAACCATTCATCTTTAGAGAAATTGGCTCCTTTCGCCACAGGGTGTGTTCCACCTGCAAAAGGAATGAGTTGATAAGAAACCGGATTACCTAATTTATTTTCCTTGTTGAAATTCGTGAGTAAGCGAATAGTAGACGGATCAAATTTTTCAGCTGCATTTTGCTCATTCGTAATGACTTTACTGTCAATTTGCATTGAGCTTGTACGAACACCACCTTTGTCATTGGCTTTCACCACAGGGTCCATATGCATAAAGCTGTTGTTTTCCCCATCTACATCCATGTCTAAGCGAAAGTTATAGATATGTTGATGCGTTGTACCGACAATATTATGGTCAATTAAAGTTCCATATTTGGTGTCTTCTTTTGCGGTACTATCATGCATAGTGCGTGATTTAACGCCTTTAACAGCTTCAATACCTGTTGCACCCGCATTAATCCCAATTACACCATTTTGAGCAAATACCCAGTCAAACATGTAATCGTAGTTTCCAACCGTACTAATCCAGCGCACAACAAGTTCACGGCGGGCTTCACTGGCATCTTGGTTACCAAAAATTTCGTGATGTTTATATTCAGGTCCAGCATAACGCTCAAACACAGCAATGGCATTTGGAATTACTTGAGGCTGGCCTTTATAGTCTGCGATCACAGCATCAAGTAAAACAGCGTTGTCGGGTGCATCTGTTCCAGGAAGAATAGATGAGGTAAGTGTTCCCATCCCATATTCGCCAGAGTCCAAATAAGATTTGAAGTACCAACCAATATCAGGGTCGCCATATGGAACCACCATTCCACCCAAGTTCCCTTCATACATGACTTTACGCTTAACGCCTTTATCTTTATAAGTCACGGTTGAAAGCTGCAAGCCAACACGAGAATCTAACGCCACATGCAAACACCAGTTCCCCCAATGTATGGTTTGGCCAGTAATGCTAAAGTTTTTGCCCTCAGGTTCAGTAATATTAAGTGGTTTTAGCTTACTTGCTACTGGCTCATTCGACATATAAGGTCGATTTGCCATTGGCACAGGAATGATCGCACCTTCTTCAATCTTGATAATTTTTTCTTTATCTAAATCGACTACAGCAACTAAATTTTCAATAGGATGCGCCCAGTAGTTACCATCGCCTACATCGAGATAAGCGACGACTTTTAATATATTGAGTTGTTTATCCAGACCATCTTTACCGCCAAAATATCCAACAGTTAGAGGTGTAGCAATCACTTTCTTCACATCGGTAATGCCACGTTTCCGTAAAGCTTCCTGATATTCTTTACTTGTCTCAATTACACGCTGTACGGCTTCAAAATTATCGAGCAACACCATTCCATGAGTGTCTTTAAGTACATTCCATTTTGTGACTTGTTGAGTATTAAGATTAACTTCACCTTCAATCGCTTGACTCCCCTTTAACAAAATAAATGAGGCCATACGATCTTCTTTAAATTCTTTGTGATTAATAAAGTAATCCCAAACTTTTGCTTTTTCAGGTTCTTTAAGCTTTAACTCGGCAAAACGCATATTTTTATAGGCGTATTTCGAGCGGTTAATCACATCAAATGTCTTTTTAATTTCGTCGGAATTTAAGCTATTGAGTGGATGAAACGTATTTTCAATTTTAAAAGTTTGATCTAACCCAGACTGGAATACTTCATTAAAAAAATCTTTTCCAATAACAGGTTTACCATCTTTGATTAATAAAGGCACGCTGAGCTTAAAAGGTTTGCCGTTCACCAAAACCTGATCTGAATTAGGTTTAGCTCGAACCACCATAGAACCTTTGGTGATCATATAAGTATTGGTAAAATCATCTTTAACAACTTTAGCACCTTGCTCACTCATGTTTTGATAAAGTGAGACCATTTCGGCATGTCCACCATGAGCAAACGCTTGAGTATTGATTCCCCAAAAGCTTGCAGCGATTGATAAGTTAAGTGCCAGTATTTTTTGTATGTCATTCAATAATCGTTGTTTACGCATTGGTTTCATCCTTTTCATCTATCCCTGAACTATCTGAATCAGACAGTTAAAATGCACTTCCTGTGAGTGAAATTCATTAGACTAACTTAATAGTTTTATCGTTATTAAGCTTATCTAACCTGCTCTAATGAATTTAATTTCAACACAGTTACATAGGGCTAGCTTGTTCAAGAATGACGTCGAATTTGTCTAAAAATGACATTGAGAGATGAAAGATTTAAACCGACATACCCTCTCTAAATTCTTTAGGAGAAATACCATAAGTCTTTTTAAAGATTTTTGAAAAATGAGCACCGTCCCAAAAACCCCATTTCAAGGCAACTTGGGTAATTGAGCTTTGTTTATTTCTTTTATCAAGCAAATCTGCTTTGACTTTTTCTAGGCGTTTGAGCTGTATATATTTGTTAATAGATAAATTTTCTTGAAGGAATAAACGGTAGAGATGACGTAGCGACACCCCTATATGCTCTGCAATTAATTTAGGTGTTAAATCAGGTTTTGCTAAGTTTTCTATAATATATCGCTCGGCTTTTTCCATCAGATTATTTGAGCTGTTTATATTTTTATAATTGATTGTGGGTTTGATTAAAGCAATTAACGCATCTTCAAAAGCATTGCCATCTTCGGTTGCATACCAAAGTTTGATGTTTTCAGCAGACATATTTTTCAAAATATTCTTGAGCAAAAAACCACTCATATTTTGAGTAATCAGTTTTCCAAAATATTCGGTACTAATATTTTCTTTCAGTAATTTTTCACGCGACAGATGGACTGAAATCTGACTTACCAAACCTTGCGGATACATCGAAATAGTTTCGACCGGATCGACCAACACAATATCGCCTTCATTTAGGCTTAGAGTTTCATTTTTATACTCGAGCAGCATTTTTCCCGAATACTGCAAAATCAAAAAACAAAAACGATTATTCACTCGATCGATTTCATCGGCTTTTCGGACAATTTTATTGGCATTGTTTTTGATAAAAGCAATTTCGGTATCGCCCAATAAAAAGCACTGAACTTCACCAATGAATAAATTACGGGTTCCGTCAAAATCGGTTTCAAAATTGCCGCACACACTTTTAATATGGTGCGTCCATGTGAGTAATGCATCGCTTACATATTGGTTCATCCCTTACCTCTCTATACATGTGCAACCGCTCAAAATTTTGCGTTTGTGGTGGTGCACTGTCTTGGCTTTTTACAATCTTGTTTTATTGATAAACAAATTGTGTGCCAAAAATTCCTTATCCTTGGAATTGTTTTGATGATAGTCAGCTAGATGTGAAGAAGCTGATAAATCAATTCAATTTATCAGCTTAATGGGACTTATGCTACTCCTGCAAAATCTCGCAGCATGGTAATAAAAATATCCTTTTGTTCCTCAGAATACTTTTTAAATACCTCATTTTGATGGCTATCGGCAATATCAAATAAATACTGCGCCGTTTGTTTGCCTTTTTCAGTCAGTGCATACAAATTATCGTGATCGACCAATAACCCTTCAAATTTTAAGATTTCAGCCGATCTTTCCACTTCCTGCATTGGCATAGCAATATCACGCGGTAAATCTTCCTTACTTGAAGCAGTACCACTGGCCAAAACGAGTAAAAGACGTGATTCACTGGTCCGGAAACCAGAAGCCATTTGCTTAGGAATATAGTCGGTTTGATAAGCTTTAAAAGCACGGCTCATTAAGTAGCAGACATTATTATATAAATGCCCATAATGTGTTTGGTCTACGCCGTTCTCTTCAGTTTGCTTAACTTGAAGGCTTGGATGCGGCATGACACAAGAATATGCGCCTTGATGGTAGACCAGTGGGCTTCGACCTTGGTCATGGAAACGAACCACTTTACCAACAATAATCCAGTGGTCACCACCTTCAATCACTTGATAACGTTCGCACTCAAACACCGCAGAACAATTTTCTAAAATGGGTGCGAGTCCTGCACCAAGTTGAAAATTGGTGTCTGCAAATTTATCAATATTGCGTCTCGAAAACTTATTAGACAGCTCAATTTGTGTGCCCGATAAAATATTGACTGCAAAATGTGTTGCTTCTTCAAATACTGAAAAACTTGAAGATTTTTTATCAATGCTCCACAAAATAAGTGGCGGGTCGAGTGACACCGAGTTAAAACTATTTGCGGTTACACCGACTTTCTCACCTTGTGAATTTTGTGCAGTAACAATGGTAACGCCTGTTGCAAAATTTCCTAATGCTCGTCGGAACTGTAGTGGATCGACCGTAAACTCATCTATTTGTTGTAATACATTCATCATCTTTCTCCTAAACCTTCTCTTACATCCATATAAATCGCGAGAGCATTAGATATCTAAAACTAGTCTCGGTGTTTTAGAGCGCGAACAACATACCAATATTTGTTCATTGCTGGCTTTTTCTTCGTCAGTAAAATAAACATCTCGATGGTCAGGTTCGCCTTCAATTACATCGCACATACAGGTTCCACATACGCCTTGCTCGCAAGACATTTCAATGTCGATGCCTTCTTTAGCCAATGCCTGCAAAATGGTTTCACCTGCTTCAACCATAATGATTTTTCCACTACGCTCAGCCACCACCTCAAATGAATCTCCAGAAGTGTCGGTTTCGACTTGGAAATATTCTTTGTGAATTTGCTGCTCAGGAAAATTGTGAGTCGTGGCAAGATTAATCACCCAATCCATAAAACCGACTGGACCACATGTGTAAATATGGCTTTCAAGGTCAATATCTTTAATGGCAGATTCAAAAAATGCTCTGTGGCTTGCACCTTCGGACTTAAAATGAAAGGTTGTGTATTTTGCTAACTCACCATTTTTAATTTCATCAACAAAAGCACAGTGTTCAGGACTAGCTCCACAGTAGTGAAGCTCAAATGATTCACCTTCATGTGCAAGTTGATATGCCATCGTGATTAATGGCGTAATCCCGATTCCACCGCCAATTAATACACTGTGTTTGGCTTTTAAAAGTGGAAATAAATTTTTTGGCTCACTGACCTGAATTTGCATGCCATCTTTAATTTCATCAAAAGCTGAGACTGAGCCACCACGTGATTCAGGATCACGTAAAATTCCAAGGCGAAACTTACCTTCGTCATTTGGATTTTGGCAAAGTGAATATTGGCGCACCATACCATTTGGTAAGTGCACATCAATATGCGCACCCGCTTCAACTTTTGGCAATGTTGCAGAAGTTGCAGATTCAAATTCCATAACTGCAATATTTCCACCTTCCACATGGCGATTTTTAACGACAACATCATAAAGTGTAGTCATGATTTAACTCCCTTTTCATGCGTAGCCTATTGGCTTAACGCATGAATAAACCACCGTTAATATCCCATGTCGCACCAGTCACAAACCCCGCATTTGGACTCGCAAGCAAGCCACAAGTTTCAGCAATAAAATGCATACTTCCTAAGGCTTTAACTGGAATATTCTGGATGAACTGTTCCATTTTTTCGTCTGACACCACGCTATGAACGATTGGTGATTCCATCGGTCCCGGTGCAACCGCATTAACCGTCACCCCTTTTGCGGCAAACTCTTTGGCAAAAATTTTGGTTAACGTCACAATCGCGCCTTTGGTTGCCGCATAGTGTGCACCCGTTGCAGTACCACCGTTTTGTCCCGCTAAAGACGCCATATTAACGATGCGTCCATAGCCTTTTTTAGCCATATACTGGCCAATAATTTGGCAAGCTTGAAAGGTGCCGCGTTGGTTGACTTGGGTCACCCAATCAAAATCGGCTGCGGTAATTTCAAGTACTGGCGTTGCTTTGGTGACGGTGGCATTGTTAATTAACACATCAAGTTTAGAAAATTTCTCTTCAATCCATTGCACCGCCGCATGAAAATCTGCTTCGACCGAAATATCCAGCTTTAAAGGAAACATATTTTGTGCATATTGACTTTGTGCCTTGGCGTTTTCGGCTTTTTCAAGCGTACTCGCTGACAAAATCACTTGATGGCCTTGGCTCGCAAAATATTCAGCAATGACATTACCGAGTCCAGAAGCAGCACCTGTCACTAAAACAGCCTGTTTCATGTTACCGCTCCTAAAGAATGTAGCTAATACCAGCTAAGGTATCGGTTGAGTTAACCAAGTTAATAATTTTACGGTTAATCTTAAAGACTGTAGCTGCATCACGAGTCAAATGATAAGTAATATCTGCGGTGTAATGCTTAAGGTTTTCTTTACGGAATTCACGTAAGTTTTGAGCACAACGCAAAACGATTTCATTGTCCTGATCTTGAATAACACGTACGCGAGAAACGCTACGTACGGTATTTGCTTTCGGTGCTGTAGAAATTGCTTCACCATTTTCAAGACGCTCTACACGTAAAGTACGCATATGATTATCGTCATAGGCATAATTTAAGTTGTTTTCATAGTCAGTGAGGTTTGGGTCAATTGGAATGATATAAACACCCTTTTCATTCCATAAATTAAGCCATTCACGGTACTCGCTGTGGTCTAACATATCTGCTTCAGCCCAGATGAAAGCAGTGACTTCATTTAATAATTGCAGATTCATATTCATTGCTCTCTCCTTAAGCCTTCATCATCTTTTTCCATTGCTGATATGCTGCGCGCATACCAGTTTCAGCACTGACATCACTTTTTAAGCCATCTTCGGTTTTGACTTCGCCTGGTAAACCACGGTTCAACATGATCCATAAATCATTACCCGCATTGGCGCCGTGTTGTACACGCTCCCAAGCTTCAGAGTCATCTGGCGTACCAAAACCAAATGGACCTTGGAAATGTTCATGCAAACGTAGGCGATATTGGTTGGCAATTTGTGGACCACCGTCCATCGTAATTACCGAGTGATGAATTTCTGTTTCAGCAACTGAAATTGGCTGTAACACACGGAAGAACGCCATTGAACATGCAATATTCGGGAATAAATTTAAGTTAAAACCAGAACCACCAACTGCACGAACAATACGGCGCACTTCTAATTCTTCGTGGCCTTCATCACGCAAAGCTTGAGCCAAATCTTCAAAACGTTCTTGTATTGGACGTTCCATGAGCTCTTCGTCTAAATCGATAAGATCAGGAATCATGACCATCACACTGTGACCATTCCCTAAGTCTTCAACAAAGCCTGGCTGGTTTTCGAAGTTAAAGAGTTCTTCGGTTTTTTCATCGACAGAACTTAAGAATGACTTATGTACTAACGGGAAGTGATATGCATCGGTGGTATTTTCAAGCTGGATTTTCCAGTTACCCGGGAAACGGAAACGGTGCTCACCCAACACTTTGATTGGATAACCCGCACCTTGTTTCATAAACAGGTCAATCCATTTTTTTGCTGGCCCAAGGAACTCTTCAAGCGGTTGAATGTCTTCTTTAAATGAAGCGAAGATCATGCCGTTATATTCTTCTACCCGTAGACTCACCAGTGGTAATTCTGATTTATCTAAACAATCGCCGTAGCTTTCCGGAGATGGCACACCGCGTAAACTGCCATCAAGCGCATAACTCCAACCGTGGTACGGACATACAAAACTATTGGTTTTGCCCTTTTTATGTTCGCATACGGTTGCGGCACGGTGACGGCAACGGTTTAAAAGTACATGGACTTTCTTTTTACGGTCACGTACCACAACTACAGGCTGTTTACCGATATTAATGGTTTTATAGCTTCCACCTTCTGGAATTTCGCTGGCATGCGCAACCCACACCCAAGTGCTATAAAAGATTTTCTCCATTTCTTCATCAAAAATACGTTCATCTTTATAAAGAGAAGTATGGGCACGGTCACTTTGAACCAAAGCATCGTAATCAATGCCAATGTTATGCGTTGGGATAATACTGTTCATATCAATAGTCCTTTTAAATATGTCCTGGGTCATTCCTGGGAAGGTATCGGCAACTCGGCTTCACTGTGCCAATGCGATACGGGACGACTGAAAATATTCTGTGTTTGGAAATGTTTAATTTTCCATGTTCCATCTGCTTGCTTTTGAAACTTCACATTGAGCTTTGCTGCATTCAGATGGCTACGGCCATCTTTAAACGTTGAAGTTTGCAACATGAGCCATGAAGCATTTGCATCATTTTGATTTACATAAATTTGTTCTGAATTTACAAAGTGTGCATTCATAACAAAGTGAGATTCTTTTTGGGTATAGCTTTTAAACATGTCGTAAATCGACTGCCAAGAATCATAACGGCCAAAAGATTTGGCATATTTCTCGCCAACACCTTCCCAAATACAATCCTGATCAAAAAGATTCATTAGCTCATCAAGGTCTGTATTTGCATTAAGCTCGTCGCAGATTTCCATATAGCGGTTCAGGCAGTTACGAATCGCGTTATGCGCTTCCAACTGTTCTAACCGCTCTAAGATTTCTGCAATATTCACTTTGTCATTCATTGCTATCGCCTTAACGTTGGATAATCAATTCGCGCCCAACACGAGCTTCAACTTTGCAATATTTCCACAGTTTGTATGGCCCTTCACCCACCACCGTCGTTCTAAATAAGTTACAAGCGGCATGTACGGTTTCAATATCTGGAACATCTGCAAGCAAGTACGTCGTCCAAGGCCAACCTGCACTTGGGCCAACCATACTTTGGTCATCATCAAGATTTCCAAAAACATGCACACCCGGTAAGTCATGAATGCCATTCCACATTTCACCAAACGCTGCCCAAACCGCTTTTGCTTCAGCAGGTTCTGCATCAAAAAAGTTTTGGTTAATACCCATGCAGAACAAAACGCGTAATGATTTTTTAGCTTCCATTTCAATATCCTTTTAAAAATTAAACTTATAGATAACCTGGGGTTGGTTTTAAACCGAAACTAATCGAGCCTGCATTTTGTAAGGTCGCATCGCCCATGAAGGCATGCTGAGTCACCACGTTGGTGTCATTCACAAAACGGCTAAATGGATTGTTGGTATAAATTGCTGTCATGCCCGCGAGCATTTGCATTTTTCGGGTGACTTTGGCGCAAACTCGAGCTGCATGGGTACATGCCAGACGCATATCGCTAATTTGTTCAGCAGTGGCTTCACGCCCAGCAATAATTTCATTCCAAACAATATCCATGGTTTGATAAAACCAAGATTTTGCCGCCTGAAATTCTGCATCTGCCTGAGCAAACTCATATTGAGTCACAGGACGGTTGGCAATTTCTGACCCGCCAGTAATGGATGCTTTACCCGGTGCCAATTTTTTAAATTCTTCTAATGCGGCAGCGGCAACTCCAATACCCACCACGGTTAATACTTGAGTCGCTAAAGACAGTGACGGATATTTAAAAAATGGCTCACTTAGTTTTGAAGGTTCACCACGTACAAAGGTCCATTTCTTTTCGACCAATACGTCTTCGACGACCAAGTCATGGCTTCCTGTACCTTTTAGGCCAACGGTATCCCAAGTCATTTCAATTTTGGCTTTTTTTGCAGGCATCACTGCCATGCGTGGTAAACCTTGCATTTCATTGTTTTTAAGCGGTGAAATCCCCACGCCAACAATGTCAGCGCCCATACAGCCGCTTGAGAATTTCCAACGTCCACGAACCACGACACCTTCATCGGTAATTTCGGCAGGTTGTGGCGGAAAAATACCTCCAGCAAATACGACATCTGGTCCGTTTTGGTACAATTCTTTAAGTGTATCTTCAGGTAAACTTCCCAAATACGCAGGGCTCATGCCGAAACTTGCCACCCAACCCACTGAACCATCAGCTTTAGATAAAGTTTCAATCAATTCACAAAACTGTCGTGGTGACCATTCTTCCCCGCCAAAACGTTTAGGAACTAATGCACGGTAAACACCAATCTGCTTAAGTTTTTCGATAATGTCTTGGCTCACATAAGCCTGATTATCAAATTCACCTGTACAGGCGCGCTCACGAATTTCTTGGCACAAAGCATCTAAGTCAACTGCTTTGTCTTGAGAAGCAAACTCCATTTTAGACAACTTATTCATCATCTAACTCCTTGTAATTTATTGCATTGCATCAACACAAAATTTAGCTATAGCGCATAATTGCTCATCTTTTTGATGCTTCGATACGATCTGTAAGCCCACAGGTAAACCTTCACTGGTTTCAAGTGGCACTGAAATAACGGGATGTCCTGATAAATTAAATGGTCGAACTAAAGCTGTAAGATTCAAAAAAGCGACCGTGTTTTCAGCTTCAGAAACTTTCGGTGGAATTTGCGGAAGTGTCGGTAGAACCAATGCATCATATTTTTCTAATAAAGCATCGAGTTCTTGGGTCAGCTGCGTTCTCACAACTTCTGCTTGTTTTACTTGCTCTAAAGTTGTTGCGGCAGCTTTTAATAAACGACCATTTACATCAGAACCAATTAAGCCTGTTTGGGTTAATTCACCAAAAGCTTGCCAGTTTTCATAGTTAATAATCTGCATGCCTGCATCATAAGCAGCTTCAAAATGTTCAACTTTCTCTGAAGTAGTCTGTAAATTGGCTTTTTGAAGTGCCTGATGAATACAGTTCCAAATAACGTCCTCTGCTTTTACATCTAAAACCGCAAGTTTTGGTGCACTAGTAAATTCAGTTGGCTTAAAAGTTGGATCAATAATTTGCATCGCTTTTTCAATCATCTCGACTGAATTTGCAAAAGGACCAACGCAATCTAAAGAACTTGATGGTGGATATATGCCTTTTCTGCTAACACGACCAAAAGTCGGTTTTAAACCAAAAACGCCACAGCACGCAGCGGGCATACGGATAGAGCCGCCCGTGTCGGTACCTAAAGTAAAATCAGCTTGTTTTGCTGCAACTGCCGCAGCCGAACCACTCGAAGATCCGCCTGGAATAAGTTCAGGATATTTAGGGTTAATGGGTGTACCAAAAGCATGGTTAATGCCTGTAATACCAAAAGCCAATTCGTGCAAATTTGTTTTGGCAATAATTTCACAGTCAGCTTTTAAAATGTTTTTAACCACCTCAGCATCATCTTGGGCAGGTTCAACATTTAGTAAAGCGCGACTGCCAGCAATGGTTTTCAGACCCTGAATATCAATTGTGTCCTTCACCATGACCTTAAGCTTGCCACTTCCTTTATGCACGCTTTGGCTAATAATATTCATTCACTTTTCCATGTATTTTTATCTATTCATTAAAATATGGGAAAATTTAATGGAATTGTCAAGTATTTTTTATAATTTGTTCTCAAGGAAATATGCAAAATTTTGTTTATAATAGGATTACCCTTTTTTCACTAAGTTATTGCTTAGCTATGCTTGATCATTTAGAACAATTTCTTCCTAATAAAGAACCGTCGAGTATTCAAAATTTCCCTTTTTTTTGGGTTTCCCAAGTCAATGGCAAATACTCACAACTCATTGAAAAATCAATAAAAAAACTAGGTATTGATAATACACGTCGTAAAATCATTTTAAGTACCAATGCCTTGGGTGAAGCGAGTATCACCGACATTGCTAATCTTTCTACTTTAAAGTTAACTACGGCAACTAAAGCTGTATATCGCTTGGTAGAAGATGGAATTGTTGAGGTCTACTCTTCTACTACCGATGAACGGATCTCGATGGTGAAATTAACCGCCAAAGGAGTTGAGCTGGTTGAACAGATTAATCAGATTAGTGTGGTCACTTTGGCAGGCATCCTAAATGCCTTCTCAGAAGATGAGCTTCATAATTTAAATCATCAGTTAAAAAAATTATTTGATCTTATGCCCTCAAGTTAATTACTTCATTTGATGAAAAATTAGCTCACTTAGAGCAGTTAAAATTTATCCTTTTTAGCTGCTCTCTTATTAAAAATAATAAAAAACTAATATAATCAATTTATTATCGAATTAAATTATTAGTATACGTTTACTTAACATACTTTTTAGGTATTCTAACATACTCAATAAGTAATGGAATTTTACATATAAAAAGAAAATAATAATTCCATGATCTTAACATCCCAATTATCTCTTAAATGGGTTTAGACACTCTTTTTCAGGTCTGGACAAGGCCAAACTACTCATTTCCAGTCTATTTATTATTCAGTTTGAAGGGGGAAATATCGAAAACTTCTGAGGAACAATAAAAACTGGATATCAATTTTTTAAAGCGTTTTATACATAAGGATTAAGTGTATGAACCAAAGTAATATCGCTGTTGAAAGGACACAAAAGAAAAGCAATGCGTATGCATGGTATGTCGTCACACTTTGTATGTTGGCATATATATTTTCATTCATTGATCGTCAGATTCTGGCACTTATGATCGAGCCCATTAAAGCCGATCTTCAACTTTCAGATACCCAATTTAGCTTGTTACATGGCCTCGCCTTTTCACTTTTTTACGCCGTAATGGGTTTACCTCTCGCTTATATTGCCGATCGTTTTTCACGACCAAAACTGATTTCAATCGGGATTATTGTTTGGAGCCTAGCAACAGCAACTTGTGGTTTAAGTAAAAACTTTATTCAACTGTTCTTGAGCCGTATGGCGGTCGGTGTAGGTGAAGCTGCTTTATCTCCAGCCGCTTACTCGATGTTTAGCGACATGTTTAGTAAGGACAAACTAGGTCGTGCTGTCGGGATTTATTCAATTGGCGCTTTTTTAGGTGGTGGTATTGCCTTTTTAGTGGGCGGTTATGTCATTAACTTGCTTAAAGGTGTGACATTAATTCAAGTTCCTCTATTAGGTGCACTTAAAGCATGGCAAATTGCCTTTTTTGTAGTCGGTTTACCCGGCATCATTATTGGTTTGCTATTTATTCTGACCGTTAAAGACCCTGCACGTAAAGGACAACAGCTCAACCAAAATGGACAAGTTGACCAAGTTAAATTCTCACAATGTCTTCAGTTTATTAAAAAACATTCCAAAACTTTTGCTTGTCATTATTTAGGTTTTACCTTTTATGCAATGGCGCTATATAGCCTGACTAGCTGGACACCTGCATTTTATATTCGAAAGTTTCAACTTGCGCCAACTGAAACAGGTTATATGCTCGGCACAATTCTGTTAATTGCAAATACATTAGGGGTGTTTTGTGCAGGTTGGCTAAACGACTGGTTTATAAAAAAAGGTCGTCAAGATGCACCGATGTTCACAGGTGTGATTGGAATTGTTGGCCTGATTATTCCAATTGCATTTTTTACTCAAACAGATCAGTTATGGCTTTCAGTCAGCTTACTGATTCCTGCAATGTTCTTTGCATCTTTCCCTTTAGTGATTTCAGCAACTGCTTTACAAATGTTAGCCCCAAACCAATTTAGAGCACGCCTTTCTGCCCTCTTCCTTTTGGTGAGTAACTTAATTGGACTCGGTATTGGTACAACATTGGTGGCCATTATCACAGATAAAGTTTTTGGTAGTCCGTTAATGGTGGGTTCTTCTCTATCTATTGTAGGTGGTCTGTCGTGTGTACTGGCTCTAATTCTACTTTTTAAAGGCTGCAAATTCTTTAGTGAAAGTATGAAGCTTGAAAAATTAAATTAATAGATCTCACCAATTGCAAAAATGTACTCTCTAACTAAACGCTTAGAGAGTACCGACATATTCAAAATTACGTAGTGCCGAGGACTGGCATACATCTGGGAAATGGATTATGGAATTATTTCACCGTTTTAAACCACACACTTTAGCCGTTGCCACTTTATTACTGATGTGCAGCAACTCATGGGCCGCAAATCCAAACCAGCAAACTGAAGATGAATGGAAATTCACTTTAAAAAATGCTTATATCAACCGCGACTATGATAATGACGCACTCAAAGATACTGGCAGTTGGTCTCAGGCAGCATCTTTATTTTATAAATCAAAAATGCATGACACTCCATTAGTCATAGCAGATAAGCCGATTACGATTGGGGCTGATGCTTCTGTTCAATACGCCGTGCGTTTAAGTTCAGACAAACACGTCGCAGACACGGTTTTGCCTTTTAATAAAGAAACCCAGTCACAAGCATCAGACTATTTAAAATACGGCGCGACTTTAAAGCTGGGCTATGACAAAACCCTTTTAAGTGTCGGTGAACTCTGGCTAGATTTACCTGTAACGGCTGTCGATGCTAGCCGCCAGTTACTCACCTCGTATTGGGGAACCAACTTAAAGTCACAACTTTCAGATCAGCTTTATGCTGAAATTGGCCGAGTGGAAAAAGTGTCTCCACGAAATGAAGAAGACTTTAAAAAGTTTTCGTTCACCGCAAATGGAATCACCAAAGAATCTGATGGTTTGAATTATATTGACTTACGTTATCAATTTACGCCGTCACTCAAGGGCGAATATTACTTTGGTAATTTGGAAGACCTCTACAACAAACACTATGTTGGGCTAGAACACACGTGGAAGCAGCCAACGTTTGCCTTAACGTCTAAGTTTAAATACTTCAATGCAAAAGATGATGGCAACACTTTTGATATCGATGCGCAAAACATTGGAGTGCTAGAAACACTTAAAGTAAAGAACCATACCTTTGGTTTGGGTTATCAACAGATTATCGGTGAGTCAGCCTACCCACTACCAGATGGATTCTTACCAGAGACCTATTTCATTAACTGGAATGCTACTGGTTTCTTTAAAGAAGATGAAAAGTCTTACCATGTCATGTACGGCTACGACTTTAAAGATTACGTTCCGGGCTTAAATGCAATGGTGAAATATGTTTACGGCCATGACTTTAAAGCAGCAAATGGTGAAAAAAACCACGAGACTGAGTCGAATGTGATTTTAAACTATGCGTTTCAGCAGCCCTTCTTAAAAGGCGTTGCTCTGCAATATATTCGCATTGATTACAACGTTAAACATGGCAATGACTTTGGTGAAGACCGTTTATTTGTGAATTACACCAAAAAGTTTTAATTATCAAAAATAACCCCCTAAAATTTAGGGGGTATTTTTTTAGCCTAATTTATTGACTAACCTTAAAGGCAAGACCTTCATGGCAATACTCATTGGTAACCACGGCCACTGCGGTACATAAGCTTTTACAGGTTGTTTTTCGATCGCTTTTACTAAAGCTTTACACCCTGCTTTGGTGTCGACTTCAAAAGGTAAATGTTTAGCACCTTCATTCATTTCAGTTCGGATGTAGCCCGGGAAAATGGTGGAGACTTTAATTGGGGTATCCAGTAATTCAGCACGAATACCTTCAGCCAAATGAGCAACCGCGGCTTTACTTGCCGCATAGGTCGATAAATGCTTTGGTAATCCGCGCATCGCACTCATGGATGACATCACCACCAAATGACCAGCGTTTTGCTCTCTAAAAATTTCAACCGCAGCTTCACACTGCGCTAAAGCAGAAATAAAGTTCGTTTCAGCAGTAGCTTTGTTAATTTCAAAATTACCTTTACCAATACGGCGGCCATTTCCGACTCCGGCATTTACAATAATTCGGTCTAAAGAACCAAATTCTTGTTTAAAGGCGCGAAATACTTCAAAAACTTGATCGTAATTGGTAACGTCCAGACTTTTTGCAATGACTTTAATACCATACTCATTTTCAAGTTCAGTTTTTAAAGTCTCTAATCTGTCTAAACGGCGTGCACAAATCGCTAAGTTATAACCTTTGGCTGCAAATTCATGCGCCATGCCCGCGCCCAAACCAGAACTTGCACCTGTAATTAAAATTGTTTTTGCCATGCTTTTATCCTTATTTTAAATCCATGTCAGTAAATCTGGCCGCTCAGCTTTTATAAAATGATGTTCATTTAAACTTAAAACCTGAGCTTCATTTCCAACCAAACGCAAAGTCGTGAGGCTTGTATTCGCAATTGCCCAATTCAACGCAAAAGTTCGATTGGGACTCAGTTCAAGCAATTTTCCAATTGCTACAGAAATCACACCACCTGAGGTAAAAACGACTGCATAGCGAGGTTTGGTTTTCGCTAACTCATCACAAAGTTGCTGTAGCGCCGATTCGACTCTTTCTTTAAAGTGCGGCCATGACTCATCATATTCATGATGAAAATCGCCATCTGTCCATCGTCCAATGGCACCTTCGAATATTTTGGCAAGATATGCACGTGGGTTCTGTTCCTGTGCTACGTCAGCTTTTAACAGTTCAGGTTGTTCAAAACGTGGTTCATAGCGTGCAAAAACCTGTTGATGGTTAAACTCATTCCATAAATTATTATGATGAATTACTGCATCTGGAAAACATTCATTGAGTGCGAGCTTTGCAGTTTGCTCATGGCGTTGCATAGTTCCTGCAACAACATACGGCTGTTCTTTCAATATTTGCTTAAAATAACGACCTAGCAAAGTCGCCTGAGCTTCACCATTTTCAGACAGTTCATCATAGTTACTTTTACCAAACGAGGCCTGTCCGTGTCTTACCAGATAAATTGTGGTCATCTTCTTAAAATACCCTGTATTTTCTGTATAGATTGCTGAGCAAATTCTGATTCTTGCAATTTTTGCTGTGCGATAAGTTTTAAAGCTCGCACATGTAGGGCATGAATGACAATCCAGAAATCTTTAAATGCAGGATTTCGGGTTTGCTTGTGGTAATAACGGTAATAGATTTGCTGGGCAATCACTGCTAATCGGAATACACCGAAGACTTCGTAAAAAGTCCAGTTTTCAGGTTTCAGTCCTGTTTTTTGCAAATAATATTCAACGACTTCTTTTCGAGAGAACATTCCCTTTAAGTGAGTCGGCTGACGGCGGGTCGATCTAAAAATCATGTTATCCGTAGGCTCAACCCAATAGGCCAAAGCACTGCCCAAGTCCATTAATGGATCACCCAAGGTTGCCATTTCCCAATCCAGCACGCCAATCACTTCGGTTGGATGCTCTGGATCTAAAATCACATTATCAAATCGCCAATCGTTATGAATAATACAAGTGGTAGAGTCTTGAGGGATATTATCGTTCAGCCATTTTCGGACATATTTAAATGAAGGAACGTTGATTGTGCGGACTTTTTCATAACGCTTATCCCAACCTTCAACTTGTCTGCGGCAATATCCCGCACCTTTGCCTAGTTCAGCTAAAGGCGTGTTCTCATAAGGAACTTGGTGTAGCTCAATGAGCTTATCAACAACATTTACACAAAGCTCATGAACATCTTCTTCATTAAAGCCAAGTTCAGGCGGTAATTTTGCACGAGGAATAATACCTTCAATGCGTTCCATGACATAAAAATCACAGCCAATGACCGATTCATCCTGACAAAGTGCCACCATTTTAGGAAGCACTGGATAATAAGGCGCCAGATTTTTCTGCACCATATATTCACGGGCCATATCGTGGGCCGACTTCGCTTTTGTTCCTTTTGGAGGACGACGTAAAATTAAATCGGTATTTTCATACTTTAAACGATAAGTCCAATTCGACGCCCCACCTGTATATTGAGTAACGACTGCTGGGCCAACCAACTCAACACCTTGGTTTTTTAACCAGTTTTCAACTGCCCCAATATCAAGTTCTTCACCTTCACGTACTTCACCGCCTACATCAATTACCGACATCTTTATTTCCTTTAAACTTATACTTTCTTATGACGACCGAAATAACCACGTTTGGCCAACTCTAATTTGGCAATCATGCCTTTATGTACTTCATCTGGACCATCAGCTAAACGTAAACTGCGTGCCTGAGCAAAGAAACCTGTTAATGGTGTGTCTCTTGAAAGGCCCGCACCGCCATATAGCTGAATCGCCATATCGACTACTTTTTCTAAAACACTCGGAGCCACTACTTTAATTGCAGATATTTCTGTTAAAGCAGCCATATTTCCTAAAGTATCCATTTTATAAGCAGCATACAAGGTTAAAAGTCTAGCTTGATCTATGGCTACCCGTGCATCAGCTACGCGTTCGAGATTTCCACCGAGTTTTAAAATTTCTTTTCCAAACGCCGTTCTAGACATGCCGCGATCGATCATGAGTTCTAGCGCTTTTTCAGCAGCCCCGATACAGCGCATGCAATGGTGAATACGCCCTGGTCCTAAACGCCCTTGTGCAATTTCAAAGCCTTGACCTGCACCACCAATAAAGTTATCAAGAGGCACTCGAACATTATTAAAATGAACTTCACCGTGTCCATGCGGTGCATCGTAGTCACCAAACACTGGTAACATCCGCTGAATTTCAACACCTGCCATATCAATCGGTACTAAAACCATAGAGTGTTGATGATGGCGGTCTTTAGTTTCATCTGGGGTATGTGCCATAAAAATAATGACTTTAGCATTCGGGTCCCCTAAGCCAGACGACCACCACTTTTTGCCATTTAAAACAATTTCATTACCATCAATGAGCGCAGTCGCTTGCATATTCGTTGCATCACTTGAAGCAACGTCGGGTTCAGTCATACAAAAAACCGAGCGAATTTTTCCGTCCAATAAAGGCTGTAACCATTGCTGTTTTTGTTGCTCACTGCCATAGCGCCATAACAATTCCATATTTCCCGTATCAGGTGCATTACAGTTAAAAACCGTAGGTGCCAATAAACTACGACCAGTCAGTTCGGCAATGTGGGCATATTGTTGAACTGTTAACCCAGCACCGAGCTTTTCATCGGGTAAAAACATATTCCAAAGGCCAGCTTGTTTAGCTTTAGATTTCAGAGTTTCTAAAAGCTCGGGCCACTGCCACTTTCTCCAGTTTCCATCTGGATTTAACTCATGCACTTCTTCCCAAAATTTTGTTTCGACTGGTTCTATTTCTTCTTGAATAAATTTTCTGGTTCGCTCAACAAAATCTTGAGCCTTTTTTGAGAGTTCAAACATTCTTTTTCCTTTACATCATTATCTTGTCTTTACATCAACATAACTTGAAACTTAATATGAATGAAATGATTTTATTAAATAACGCCTCATGAATAATATTCATAGCCTACATGGTCTAGACCTAAATTTTTTTCATCGAATTGATATCAATTTATATCCACTTTTTATCGCGATTTATGAGCAAAAAAGCATTTCAAATGCTGCAAGTAGTCTTAATATTACCCAGTCGGCAGCAAGTCATGCTTTACAACGGTTAAGGCAGCAACTTGAAGATGACGTGTTTGTACGAGTAGGCAATAAAATGTCTGCAACTCCTTTTGCAGAGCAGATTTATCCAACTGTGAAGCAAGCTCTTTTAACGATTCAAAATATTAGTCAGCAAAAGCATGTCTTTGACCCAACCAGTTTAAAGAATTTAAAAATCGCCGTGCATGATGAAATTGAGCCGATTATTCTTCCACGGCTTGCTCAACATTTTCAGAACCTTAATTTAGATCTGCAATTTGTCAGTATGAAGCTAGATCGAAAACATATTATGGCTGACTTGGCGACGCAGCAGCTCGATTTCGTGATTGACCTAGAACAGTACTTATCTTCCAAAATTACCTTTGACCATCTGGTAACAGATGAGTTCGTCATTTGTAGTCAACTTAAAGAAGTCGATTTATCGAGTTATATCAATGGACGACACATTGGTGTTTCATCACGCCGTACGGGGGCTTTACTTGAAGATATTTATTTAAACCAACACCAAAAAATTTCAAGAAACGTATTTATGCGCTGTCAAAACTACTCAACGGCGTTACAGGTGTTAGATGCTCAACCTAATGCAATACTCACCATGCCTCGTATGATTTTGCAGCATTTATCTTATAGTTCTTCAATTCACTTACATTCTCTGCCTTTTGAGATAACCAATATTAAAATGGGTATGTTTTGGCACGAAGATTTAAGGGATAATTTAAGACATCAATTTTTGCGACATGAAATTACTAAACTTTTCAGTAAAGCCAATTGATCTACTAAGCTTCTATCATACAAGGACCAGTAATGAGTAAAGATGAACGGATAATCCAGAATCAGGACAACAAAAAAACGATTCGTCATGAAGATTACATTGCTGGTATTGGTAAAGGCATGTCAATTTTAGATAGCTTTAGCAGTAATCAACATCGTTTAAACATTTCTATGGCGGCTGAAAAAACTGGACTTACCCGAGCAGCAGCGAGACGTCATTTATTAACTTTAGAATATTTAGGCTATCTTGAATCGGATGGCCACTATTATTATTTAACTCCCAAAGTTTTGAAGTTTTCAGGGGCTTATTTAGGTGCAGCTCAGCTTCCAAAAGTATCTCAACCTTTATTAAATCTGTTAACCAACCAAACCTCTCTTATTTATTCAGTGATGGTGCTTGATGGTTATGAAGCCATTACCATTGCCCGTAGTGCCGCACACCAACAAACTGACCGTGTAAATCCATACGGCTTACACTTGGGTAACCGCTTACCTGCTCATGCGACATCTGCGGGTAAAATTTTACTTGCCCATTTAAGTCATGAAGAACAATTGGACTGGCTTCAAAAGTATCCACTCCAACGTTTAACTAAATATACGCATGTCGAAAATGATAAGTTTTTAGAGTTACTACAAGAGATTCGAGAACAAGACTGGTGTTATTCACGTGAAGAACACGAATTAGGTGTTCATGCGCTCGCCGTACCCATTTATGGACAAGACTTTAAAGTTGTTGCAGCTTTAAACATTGTTTCTCCCACCATGAGAACAACTGAAGAATATTTAATTCAACACATTTTGCCATTATTGCAAGAGACTTCGCGGGATTTGAGACAAGTTCTTTAAATCTTGCTTAGGCTATTTTTATGAGATAATTTTATTATTTGCTTAGGCTATTTATATGGTTAAAAATGCTAGGAATAACTGCTTAGGCTATTTCTAAAAGTAATTGAAAGGGATTTTTAAATAACGAATGCCATTCGACTCAGGTTCCGAAAAATTTCCACCATTCATGTTAATTTGAATTGAAGGCAGAATTAATTTTGGCATTGCCAAAGTTGCGTCTCGTTCTTGGCGCATTTTTATGAATGAGTTCTTGGAAACGCGTCGATTTAAATGAATATTGCTTTGCTTTTGAGTTTTTATGTCTGTTTGACAGATATATTCATCACGGCCTTCAGGCTTATAGTCATGGCATAAGAACATGCGCATGTTGTCAGGCAGTGTATAAAGCTTTTGTACCGAATCATAAAGTGCCGCCGCACTTCCTTTAGGAAAATCGCATCTGGCTGAACCATAATCAGGCATAAATAAAGTATCCCCGACAAAAACAGCATCACCAATCACATAGCTTAAGCAAGCAGGTGTATGCCCTGGTGTAGGAATGTTATAGGCTTCTATCTCCCCTATTTTAAAATGTTCATGATCTTCAAACAAATAATCAAAAGGCTGATTTTCATTAAATTTATTAAAATCAAAATTATAGATAGCGGAAAATGTTTCTTGTACTACCGAGATTTTTTTACTAATTGCAACTGTACCGCCCAATTTAGATTTTAAATATTGGGCAGCGGTCATATGGTCAGCATGTACATGGGTTTCTAAAATCCATTGCACTTTAAACTTCTGAGCCAAGACATAATCGATAATCAGATCAGCATTGGTTGTTTTTGTAGTGGCTGAAGCTGCGTCGTAATCAAGCACACTATCAATAATAGCGCATTGACGAGTCGCTAAATCTGCAACAACATAGCTAAAAGTATTGGTATTTTCATCAAAAAAATCTTTTACTAGAGGTTGTTGCATAAGTTTAATTTCCTTTATTTAAAATTCGGTAAATCAACATTCCTAATAGCATTGCGACAATAAAATAGAGCGCTTCAAAATGTCCTAATCCAATAAGAGTTAAAGCGGGCGCTGGACATATCCCTGCTATTCCCCAGCCTATACCGAAAATAAAAGCACCCACAATTAACCTTTGGTCAATCTGTGTATTTGTTGGTAATTGAATTTGCTCATTAAAAAGTGTTTGAGGGTTTTTTATAGCCTTTTGAAATGGAATAAATGCCACAGCAATCGCGCCTAACATCACAAACATTAAGCTAATATCCCACTGCCCAAAGATATCTAAAAAACCTAATACCTTTTCGGGATTAGACATGCCCGAAATCATTAAACCTAATGAAAACAAACCACCAAATATAAAAGCAAAAATGTTTTTCATAGGACTATCCCAACACATGACGAATGATATAAACCGTTAACATACCAGCAAACATAAAAACTGCTGTCGCTATCATCGAGCGTTTTGATAGCCTGCTCATTCCACAAATGCCATGACCACTTGTACAGCCAGAGCCTAGTCGTGTTCCAAAGCCAACGAGTACACCTGCTAAAATAAGTGCAAATGTATTGGCTTTAATTTCAATTTCAGGCTGATAAAAATAGCCATATATGAAAGGCGTAATCACGAGTCCTGCAATGAACCAGAATGCAGAACTTTTAAAAGTATCTTTAGTAGGATTAATAATTTGAGCAAGCAATCCACTAATTCCGGCTATACGGCCATTTATATATAAATATCCAACTGTTGCGATGCCCAGTAATAAACCACCCAAAAAGGCATAGACAATATTTGACATATCACCACTCTTAACAATATATGTTTTTATAATCTGTATTATACGCTGATTCTTTTAGTAATACTTAATATAAAACTTTTGAGTTTATAATTCTTCTTAACAAGAAAAAGCCCCAAGGTTTTGGGGCTTTTGTCATTAAATTAGATCTTTAATGCCTAATTGTTCAGGCAGTTTTTCCATGACTTTATTCAATCTATTATTTGCAGGAGACATACAACCTGTGTAATGGCTTAATTTCGTTTCCGTGCCATTTGGTTGAATCCAAGTAATGTAATAGCTAGACATATCAGTTGCTGTTTGCTGACAACCCCCAGTTTTTGCTTGTATACCTGTTTCAGGACGATAAGCTTTTAGATCATCTGCAAGTTTTTTATAGTCTTTTACGCTGCCTTGAATTTCTTTAACACCGATAGCTTTAGTATATTGCTTGCCTTCAAAACGAATTAAACCCGTAGGTGTTACTTCTACAGAATAAATTGGACATGCACCAAAGCATGGGCTAGAAGCATAACGAATAGTTTCTTGTGTATTCGGTGCCTGCTGAACAGAAGCACAACCCATCAAAGCTAAACCAGATAAAGTTGCAAGAACCAAAAATCTCATCGTATCACCTATTATTATCAAGTGGCTTTAATTTATCAAATCATAGACTTCTTGTCATTAAAGACTATTTTTTGTGATTGTTTTCATTAATTCACAAAACCCTATGCTTAGGCTATTTATTTAATAATCTTATATCATAATTTGAATCGCATAAAAAAAGGCCCATCTTGCGATGAGCCTTAAGCCAATAAAAGCTTAAATTCCTGAAATACAAATTATTACTGGGAAGTAATAACCTGCGACAACCATTCTAGCGTAATGCAATAAATTATATAAATATAATATAAATATATATTTACGCCTGTTTTTCCAGCAAAAAAATCCTACTTTTGAAGACTAAAAAGACAATAATGTTTATTTCTAATTAAAATTCACAACCTTAAGTTAAACAAAACTTAATAAACAAACTAGTTTTATTTATAGGTAAAACATTGTGAAAAAATATCTAAGAGTTCGGCTATATCTGCTGTTCAAGCCTTATCAATCTTAAGAATATTTTAGGTTTTGCAATGAGTTAAAACACTTTTTTACTGTTTGGTAAAGCTATCTAGTTAAAACAACAGAATTTACTCTCACACTTTAATATAAAAAATATATTAAAAAATAAAGGCAAAAGAGAATTGCTCTCTTTTGCCTTATTTAATTATTGTTCTAAGCTATAAGCGACTACATAATCACCATGATCAGGAGACTGGCGAGCTCCACCGGCTGTAACAACTACATATTGTTTACCTGTTTTTGGTGAAACATAGCTGATTGGAGTTCCTTGGCTACCGACTGGCATGCGTGATTTCCACAGTTCTTTACCTGTAGATGAATCAAAAGCACGTAAGTAGTAATCTTGAGTTGCTGCAAAGAAAACCAAACCGCCTTGTGTTGCCATTGGTCCACCAATAGTTGGCATACCAATCGGTGCTTTTAAGCCCATTTTGATGCCCATAGGTCCTGTGTCTTCAACCGTACCCAGTGGTACTTGCCATGCGACTTGACGTGTTTTTAAATCAATCGCGGTCATTGTACCAAACGGTGGTTTTTGACAAGGAATACTTAGAGCCGACATAAAGCGGTTTTTATTCACTTTATACGGTGTACCTTTCATTGGTACAGCACCCATACCTGTATTTACTTTTTCTCCGCCATTCGCCTGAATCTTAATATCTTCAGGAGTCTGTTCCATTAATTGAACCCATAAACCAAGGCGCATATCGTTGACGAACATATAACGGTGAGTCGGATCAAAAGCAATGCTACCCCAGTTCATGCCACCCAAAGAACCTGGGAAGCTTAATGAAACATCAGTACCAGGTGCAGTAAATAGACCTTCGTAACGCATTGACTTGAAGTTAATACGACACATGAGTTGATCAAACGGCGTTGCACCCCACATATCTGATTCAGTTAAAGTCTGATTACCTATTTGAGGCATTTCAACTGATCGTGGTTGAGTCAGACTATATTGTTCACCCGGAATATTGGCCGGCTTAACTGGTTGTTCAATCACTTTAGTAAGCGGTTTACCCGTTACACGGTCAAGTACAAAGAATTGGCCGGATTTGGTTCCAATAACAACAGCAGGTTTAGTCGTACCATCTTTTAATGGGAAATCGACTAAACTCGGTTGCATTGGTAAGTCAAAGTCCCATAAATCGTTATGAACAGTTTGATATACCCACTTTTCTTTACCTGTTGTCGCATCAAGTGCTAAAACAGAAGTATTGTATTTATGATCTAACGGATTACGATTACCACCCCAAATATCGACAGATGAGCTACCCATAGGTAAGAACACTGTATTCATTTGCGGGTCATATGACATTGCAGCCCAAGAGTTTGCCGAACTACGTTTATAAGTTTCACCCGGTTTAAGAACATAGTTAGGATCTGGATTACGTGGATCAAAGGCCCAGCGAAGTTTACCTGTAATCACGTCATAACCACGGATAACACCACCAGGCATATCTGCAGCTACGTTGTCGGCAATACGACTCCCCACCACAATGGTTGTTCCAGCAATAGTCGGTGCAGAAGTTACTTCAAAACGTGGCGCTTTCGTTCCAGCACCAAGACCTTCTAACAAATCAACGGTACCATTTACACCAAAATCAGCACAGCGCTGACCGTTATCTGCATTGACTGCAATTAAACGACCATCAGGTGTATTGGTATATAAACGACGTGGACATGCCGTATTGGTTGCAACTGTGGTTACTGCATTTGCACCAGCCAAAGTCGGTTGTACAAGTGGCTTCGTTGAATCAAAATATGCAACCCCACGGCAACGCTCCCAAGCATCAGCTTTAGAGTTTACTTCAGCTTTCCAGAGCTGTTTGCCCGAGTCAGCATCTATCGCAAAAATGTTGTTATGTGGTGTACATAAAAAGACTTTATTTCCTACTTGTAGGGGGGTCATTTGGTCTTCAGCACCATTACCACTACCCGTTGTAAAATCGCCTGTTCTAAAACGCCAAGCTTCTTTTAACTTATGAACGTTATCTCGGTTAATTTGGTCGAGAGCAACAAAGCGACTCCCCCCTGCATCATTTCCATAGTTTTCCCAATTCACCTGTTTTTTAGCTGGGTCAACTGGTACTAAAGGTAGTTTTTCACCTGAACTTGCTACTGTTGGATGCGGCTGGAACATTTGATAGAGCGCAATCAACATACCAACAACAACTAACCCGCCTACTGCATAGGATGAAGCTGCCAAGCTCGTTTGAAATTGGTAACGTCGAATTGAAGGTAAGGTAAATAGCAGTGCGGCAAAAAGGCCAGCAGGAAACATTAACCGCGAAAATAACGGCCAAAATTCCCATCCTGCATCAACAAATGACCAAATTACGGTGCCAACAAAAACAGCCGCAAAAATCCAGACACCAAGCGCCTTTTTACGAAAAATACTAATTGCGGAAATTGCAATAAATAATCCTGCAATAAGGAAATACCAAGATCCGCCTAATGTAACTAGCTTTCCACCGCCTACGATGTAAAAAACACCAGTAGCCAGTAAAACTAGACCTAATAGAAAACACCATATTTTGAATAAGATATGAAACTTAGAATCTGACTCAGACATAGATCCTACTCCACATATACTGAACACAATAGTTCAAGCATTTGGGCCAGTTAAACTATGTCTAACCAGCCATCAACATTGTTAAAAATTGACTTTAACGCTTAAGCCCGCCACCCAAGCATCATCAACCGCTTTTACACCAGCAGGTTGATGGATATATTGAATGTTTGGACGTAACATGACAGCCGGAGACCATTGATAGGTATAGTTCAACTCGACATTTAGCTCATCGTCTTGAATTGGAATATAGTCAGACGCAATCGCATCATAGCTATAATATCCACGACTTTCGTTGGTTGCGATCTGCTTATCTTTAGCACGATCATTGACCACATAATTAGCAATACCAAAACCAATCGAATCATTTGGGCGGCTATCAAACGGCCCTTTGTACCAAAGTGCAAGTTGTTGTGTACTTTGAACAAAGGTGGTTGCTTTATCATTTACAACACCGTTCAAACTTACATATAGACCACGTTTAGGGTCTTCACCTTTATGGGTCAATTGTTGCTGAGCATTAACCCAAAAACTTTGCTTTCCGTCATGAACTTTACCCGCTGTTTTAATGTCATTCGCTTCTGCGGTTGAGTACAGTGCACCTACTTTATACTCACCCGGTAAGCCATTAAAAGCAGCAAGTTTTGGTTTCCATGCGAGCTCAACTGGTATGGTTGCTCCCTTCACGTTGTTCATATCCAGATTAAAACCATCACTATTTGATTCGGTTTTAATGTTGTCTGGATTGACCTCATAAACACCAACACCCAAAGTCCACTCAGGTGCGAATTGATATTTAACATTTGTCGCCCACACACCGACTGGTGAGTTGTACCAAATTGAACCGATTGATTTTCCTAACTGTCCACCGCAAAGCAATAAGTTCTGAAACTCACATTGAGAACTATTAAAGTCTTCTGACATGCCCATACGGCCAAATTTGACTTGTACAGTGTTATCTGCGAAACCCTTTTTTACCCATGCTTGAGATAAACGCCAGATTTTACCGCGTCCATAAATCTCTTGAGCATTGCCCAATTGGCTAGAACGTGGGTCTTTAATACGCTCGAGAGTTAGTGCATTGCCATCACGTTTAGTCACGACTAAACTCGCTGTTGTATCTTTCCATCCAGCAATTTTTTCTAAATCGAAGTTTGCACCCAAAGAAAGCTGCGCAGCATTTTCAAAGGTATTACTGTCGTTATAACCGCCATCTAAATTTGTAGCAGCTTGGCTCATAATAGAAGCTGTAAATTTATAGCCCTGTTGCTCGAGCTGTTGGCGTTTACCATTCCAGTCACCTAGCAACCATTGACGATCTTGTGACCACGGCTCATTGGCAAGAGCAAACTGGCTACCTAATACAACAATTGTTAAAACACTCAGTTTCATTATATTTGGCATTTCAAGTCCCTTTTATCATTTCTATATTTCTATGCTGCGCCTCGGTGTGAGGCGTTTGCCTTATTGTTATTATTTAATTTGGACGGCCGAACTAAGTTCAGACGTCGCACCAAAGCGATCAGTAATATTCGCTGTAATTGAGGCAACTTTTACAGACGGTTTCCAATTCGCTTTTGCATTGCCTTCGGCATCTGTAGCAACAGTAACAGCTCCTAAATATTGCTCAGCCTCTTTTGATGCCGCATTTTGATTTCCAAAGAACTCAACTTGGTAGCGTTGATTTGGTAAACCATTAACTTCAGCAGCAACTGAGCCTTTGTTCACAGTTAATTTAGGTGCTTTAATGCCCTGATTAGGTTGAGCATTACAGTTTTGTTCATTTGGTTGAGTACATGTTTTTTGTTGTTTCGATGGATCAACAACAACACCGCCACCACGCGAGCCTACAAACCCTGCATGCTCAAGTGCTGGCACACCAAATACAACTGCACCCAAGCGCTGATTTGGTACACATGAGCCACCCGCTTCACAGCGCTTAATATCTTTACCATTGTCCCAAATCTGGTTTTTAGTCAATGTAATTTTTGCAGTTGCATCTTTTTCCGAGCGAATAGCCACCCCAATCCGATTACCATGAATTCTATTGCTATCAAGGATATTACCGTCGCCAGTCATATTAAAACCAATCGAGTTATTGGTCATTTCGTTGTAGGCAATATAATTACGCTTACCCCAGTTAATCTGTAAACCATCCGAATAGTTCTCGAATTTATTACCGACTACCGCATTATCATTACCCCACAAAATTTCAATACCTTGTGATGGCTCAGGATTTGCCTTAGTCGAAACAAAATGGTTATTTGCAATCAGGTTAAACGCAGCACCGCGAGTTAGCTCTAAACCATCGCCATTGTCTTGGAAAATATTATCTAAAACCTTATTGTTATTGGTAGTTGTCGCGGTTGGGTTACCTTGACCATCATCACCTGTTAACATGACACCCGCGCCACCATAGTTGTTACTAATACGGTTGTGTTGAATGAGGTTATTGCTTGAACGGTTGATCAATACCCCAATACAGAAACGATGAATGTCTAAACCTTTTAAAGTGACATTATTTACATCACGTAGTACTAAACCCGGTAAAGTCATCGTACGTACATTTGTTCCGTACTGTTCAGGGTTTGCACCAGGACAAGCTTTTGCACCTTCGCCTTTAATGTAATTTGATCCATCAATTGCGATGTATTCACCAGTTTTATCCCACTGAGTACCGATGATTTTAACTGGAGCTTTAATTTCAGGAAGCGCGCTGTTTAATTTTATTGCATAAGGTGCTTTGCCTACTGCTTGAATCAAAATGTCGCTCGCTTCATTTGGGGCTGCATTGGCTTGTTCAATTGCCCAGCGTAAAGAACCTTTATTGTTATCGTCTTGATAGTGATCAACAACATAAGTTTGTGCCGCAGCTACTCCTGAAACCATCAAACCTAATGCAAGAGTAGTTAAACGTAATGTATTCATTTCATCATGTCCTTATGATTTACGGGTTTGCTGGTTGAACGGTTTTTAAAATCTGTTTGAGCTTGGTCACATCAATTTGACCCGGTGCAGAAGCCTCACCAATCATGCCAAAGCTATAACTTCCGCCCATATTGGCTGTCGCAACACGAGAAATCGTACCTAGCTGTCCCATCGACATCGTTAACAATGGTTTAGTGGTTTGCTGACTTACTTTTAAAGTTGCGTTCATTAAAGTGAAAACGTCTTGTTTAGATTTTGGCATTACGGCAATTTTTAGAATATCTGCCGCCATTTGATCCTGTTTTAACAAGCGTTTTTCAATTTCATCTTGGCTTGGTGTTTTTTGGAAGTCATGATTAGACATGACAACTAACACTTTCTTTTGATGTGCTTTTTGAACAATTTCTGAAACTACTTTTTGATCACGGAACATTTCAACATCTAACCAGTCCATGAATGGATTTTTTAAATAAGCCTGATAAGTTTTGCCATAATCTGCATCGCTAATTTCAAGCTGTCCACCTTCGTTTTTAGTACGAATTGTGGCAATCATTGGCTTATTACCTAAAATCTTTTTCAACTCGTGGCCCAACGCAATCACTTGTTTTGTATCGCTGGCAAAACTAAGTAAATCGATACGAAATTCTGCTAAATCGGCATCTGCTGTATTTGCAATGACTTGAGCCTGTGCCAAAGCTTGTTCTTTGGTTTTTGCTGTAATTGGAACAATTGTTTTAACTGCTATAGTCGCAGATTGTGTTTGAGTAGCTAAAGCAACAGGTTCAGCATTTACCTGTGCGGTAAAAAATGGGAGTGCAAGCAAACTTAAGCTTAATAATGTTTTCATGTTCATATCATTCATCCTTAAAAAAGGCTACACGCATCCATAGTCGATCATGTGTAGCCTTAGGTGTTTCTTAAATATCAAAAAATACAGTTTCGTTATCGCCCTGAATACGTATATCGAAGCGGTAAACAACTTCGCCATTTTGTTCAGAACGTTTTGCAATAAGCGTCTGACGACGTGGAGCCCATTCAATACTATTTAGAATTGGGTCATTTGCGTTCGCTTCAGCTTCATCTTCGAAGTAAACACGTGTATGAAGCCCCAAGTTAATACCGCGAGCGAAAATAACTAATGCAATATGCGGTGCCTGAGTTGAACCTTTGCGGCCCGCAGTTGCACCCGGCTTAATTGTATTAAAGCTCCAGATACCTGTTTCAAAGTCAGCTCCCGTACGGCCCCAACCGTGAAATGCAGGATCAGCTTTTTGCTCACGCGTATCTGCCTGACTTGGGTAAATACCGTTCGCATCGGCCTGCCAAATTTCGATCAGCACATCGCGTAGCGGTAAACCTAGTCCGTCAAAAACCTGACCTTCAAGACGAATACGCTCGCCTTTGGTTTGGTCTTGTACTAACTGGTTATTAAAGTTGTTTTCAAACACTTCAATATTTGCTTGTTGTGGCAATAAACCAATGTGAACGTAAGGACCACCTGTTTGAGATGGAGTTTCTTTTAATTCCTGAAAATTCCAGTTATTCATGCTCGTGCTCCCGATTAAGTCAAATCATTTTCGAAGTAAGTCGCTCGACGACCACGTAAAGTGATGTCAAAACGGTAACAACGGCTATCAGCTTCGATAAAGTTGTTTTTATCTTCTAGTGCAATCAATGCACGACGTTGATCTTCAGAAGGAATCGTTTTTAAAATCGGGCAAGTGTCAATAAGTGTATCGCCTTCAAAATAAAACTGTGAAATTAGGCGCTGAGCCCAACCGTCAGCAATTAAAGAGAAGTGAATATGAGCTGGACGCCATTCATTAATACGGTTACGCCACGGATATGGACCTGGTTTAATGGTACGGAAGATATAAAAACCATTTTCGTCAGTTAATGTACGACCACAACCACCGAAGTTAGGGTCCATTGCACCAATAAATTTATCGTTTGGATGGCGATAACGACCAGAAGCATTGGCTTGCCATACTTCTAAAAGTGCATTTTTTACAGGACGACCAAACTGGTCTCGGACATAACCATGAACAATGACACGTTCACCAATTGGTAAACCATCTTTGGCATAGTTCAAAATCAAATCGTTATCTTTTGGGCCAAACAAATTTGAAGAAAAATGCGGTGAAGTAACTTCAGTTAAAGTCTCATTAATAGAAATCAATGCATTTTTTGGCGAACGTAAAACACTTGTCTTATAACCTTCCGCATATGCAGGTGGATGATCTTCTGTATTACGTTGGGCGTAAGCACCCCAGCTATGTTGTGACATCTTTATCTCCTTAATCCTGTTCTTTCGCTGCAACTGAGTTGACTTCTATTCCCAACTCTTTAAAGACTTCTTCGGCCATATGCATTGCAGCGTTTGCAGCAGGTAAACCTGCATAGAGTGAGCTATGTAAGATCAACTCTTTTAAATCTTCTTTAGTTACACCATTGTTGAAACAAGCACGTAAATGCATGCGTAGTTCATCTTCGCGGCCAAGCGCCAATAAAATTGCGATAGTCACTAAACTACGGGTATGACGTGGCAAGCCCGGACGAGACCACACCTCACCCCATGCATAACGGCTAATAAAGTTTTGAAAATCTTGGTTAAAGTCATTTAAGTTTTGCAAAGACCGACCAACATGCTTTTCACCCAAAACTTCAGTCCGCACTTCAATGCCTTGTTTATAGCGTTGTTCATCATTCATTGTGATAGACCTCTATTAAGTTGCATCGGTATGCGCAACAAGTGATTTAACAAATACAGCAACAGCCGCAGCAGTCGCTGGAATTAGTAATAAACTGAGAATGGCAGTAAATGACCAATCATTTCCGAGTAGTACAGCACCAATCCAAGCACCAAATACTGCCCCGAAACGACCAATACCCGTCATCCAAGACACACCCGTTGCACGGCACTGCGTTGGATAGAAGCGTGCACTTAAAGCTGGCATTGAAGATTGCGCACCATTAATCGCGATACCTGCACAAAGCACCAATACAGCAAGTAATGTTGAGTTTCCTAAGCTTTGACCAACAGCAATCGCAAATAGACCAGCGGCAAAATAGAAAATGGCAATGACTCGGTTCGGGTTAAATTTGTCCATCGCCCAACCAATAAACAATGCACTCACCACACCACCAAACTGGAACAACCCACCAATAAATGCAGCACGCTCCATTGAAGCACCTGTTTCACGCATGAGTGTTGGTAACCAGCTTGTCAGCAAGTAAACAACCACTAAGCCCATGAAATAGGTCAACCAAAGTAAAAGTGTTCCTTTTGCATATGGTTTAGAAAACATAATTCCAAAGACATTTTTCTTTTGAGCTGTTTCAGTTTTCTCTTCAGGTACGTGAAATGCAGTCGCATTTTGAATTTGGGTTGGCGCGATATGATTTAAAATTTTGCGTACTTTTTCAGGGTCTTTACCTTTAACAATTAAAAAGCGGTAAGACTCAGGTAAAACAAAAATTACTAAAACCATCAAGATTAAAGGCGACCAACCACCAAGCAAAAATAAGCTATGCCAACCATAGGTCGGAATAAGCCAGCTGCTAATAAAACCGCCCGTTGCCATACCTAAGTTGTAGCCACAGAACATACATGTCACGAGCAGTGAACGAATGCGTGTTGGACAGTATTCAGAGAATAATGTGGTAGCATTTGGCATAGCTGCGCCAAGACCAATACCTGTCAAAAAGCGTAATACAACAAGGTTATCCAGATTTGTTGCATAAGCAGATGCCAAGGTGAACCCACCAAATACGAGCATCGAAAAAGCTAAAACGATTTTGCGGCCAAAACGGTCAGCTGTCGGTCCAGAAACCAAAGCTCCAATAATCATTCCACCAAGTGCAGCACTCATCACTGGGCCTAACTGAGAGCGGTCAACGCCCCAGTCTTGAGCCAAAGCCGGAGCGATAAAGCCCATTGCAGCAGTATCGATACCATCAGTAAAAATAATTAAGAAACAGATGATTGCGATCATCCATTGATATTTACTAAGTGGAGCATCATTAATCAGTGCTTGAGCATCGATACTTTTGTTTGGTGCAGCGTAATCCTGAGACGCCATATTTGCCTCCTTAAGGCCAATTCCTTTTAAACTGCTAAATTTCTAAAGCTGTTGAATAAATCGAGTTAATTCCTGAGTAAATTTTTGCGGTTGCTCGATATTAGAAAGATGTGATGCATCTACTTTCGCAAGTTGACTGTTGTTGATAGCACACTGCATAAACTCAGCATCTGCTACTGTAGTTACCGGATCGTATGTTCCTGCAATGAACAGTACCGGAATTTGGATTTGTGCAATTTCATCTCTTAAATCGGCATGTGCTAAAGCACGACATGCATTGGCATAACCTTGTGCGGGTGTGTTTGCTAGACTTTGAATGGTCGTTTGTGCAACAACATTATGTTGATAGTCAAATTTTTCGCTAAACCAACGGGTGTGTGTCGTTTTAACCAACTCAGCCAGACCATTTTGCTCTACAGATTCAGCGCGGCTCAACCAAGCATCAGCCTGTCCAATTTTGGCTGCCGAGTTCGCAACAGTAATGCTTAGAAAGCGCTCTGGGTAATGGATACCTAACCAAAGCCCTGTAATTCCGCCCATTGAAATGCCACAAAAGTGAGCTTTTTCAATATTTAAAGCATCTAGAATATCTACAACATCTTCCGCTAAATTTTGCAATGAAGTGTCGCCAATCACCTCACTTTCACCATGACCACGTGTGTCATATGTAATGACATTAAAATGACTTTTTAACTCATTTAACTGCGGCTGCCACATGCCATGGTCTGTTCCTAACGAGTTAGAAAACACAAGCACAGGAGCATCGTTTACACCTTCACTGTATACAGCTAGCTGTTTACCTTGACGATTGCTAATAGTCTGTTTCACTTTGACTCTCCTTGTGCTTCTTGCAAAACTGCATCAATCTGCTGCTGAATGTTGCCTAAATAATTTTCCGGTTTAAAAATATCCCGTATCTCTGTTTGGCTAAACTGTTCTTTTACTTCATCTAACTGGCTAACGACATCGCATAAATGCTGGTTTTGTGCCACTGCTGTTTTACAAGCTGTTTCAACCAAATGATGAGCATTTAAACGGCCAATTTTTGGAGCAAGTGCCATCATTACAGCTTCCGCCATAATCAGCCCATTGGTACAGTCAAGGTTTCGTTGCATATGCTCAGCATTAACTTCGAACCCTTGTAAAACTTCATTAGTACGACTCAAAGCCCCGGCGCAAAGCTGAAAAATCTCAGGGACTGCCAACCATTCTGCATGCCACGCACCTAAGCTACGCTCATGTTCCTGCACCATGCTTTGATAGATACTAGACATAAGTGCTGGTACACGATTTGCTGCTGCAAGTACTGAAGCTGCTGCAACTGGATTACGCTTATGCGGCATGGTTGATGAACCACCACGACCTTTCGCGGTTGGCTCAAACAACTCTGCAATTTCAGTTTGCATCATGAGTGACCAATCACGTGCCATCTTGCCCGTATTCCCGACAATCATGCCAAGCACACTTGCGATTTCTACAATACGGTCGCGCTCACCATGCCATGTGCTTGTCGGTACAGTCAGATTCAGCTGCTGAGCAAATGCACTGACCACAAGTGAACCTTGATCTTGCAAAGAAGCTAATGAACCCACAGCACCGCCTAACTGAGCAGTGAGTACACGTGATTTCATAGCCTGTATACGGTCTAAATCACGTTTAAATGCAGAAGCCCAACGAGCAAGTTTATGCCCTAAAGTAATGGGCAAAGCTTGCTGTAACCATGTACGTCCAATCATGACTTGATGACGATATTGATTGGCTTGCTGTAATGCTGTGGCATAGCACTGTTGAAGTTGTTCTTCCACAATGTTTAACGCATCGCGGCATTGCAAAATACAAGCTGTGTCTAAAATATCCTGACTCGTTGCGCCCCAATGCACATAACGTGAAGCATCTTCATCAGCATCTTTAACAATTGCCGTCAGTTGCTTTACAAATGGAATTGCGATATTTCCAGCTAAGCCAGTTGCCACAGCCAATGCTGGAAAATCAAACTTTTCTATTGCCTGCTCAGCTACTTGGGCAATGGTATTAGCCGCATTTTGAGGAATCACGCCAACTTTTGCCTGAGCTTGAGCTAGCGCAACTTCAACCTGAATCATATATTTGATTAAAGATGAGTCACTAAAGATGTCAGTGACGTCTTTTTGATAAAACAAGCTGGCATATAACTGGCTCATGATTAGACTCTCTCAATAATCAATGCGATGCCTTGACCCACACCAATACACATTGAACACAAGGCATAACGTCCACCTGTCTGTTCAAGCTGGTTTAAGGCTGTAGTGACTAAGCGTGCACCTGATGCACCAAGTGGATGACCCAAAGCAATTGCCCCACCGTTTGGATTTACCTTGGCAGAATCATCTGGTAAGCCTAAATCACGAGTCACGGCTAAAGCCTGTGCAGCAAAAGCTTCATTTAACTCAATCACATCCATCTGATCTAAAGTCAGATTGGCTTGTTTTAGTAATTTTTTAATCGCTGGTGCCGGAGCAAAACCCATAATACGTGGCTCTACACCCACAGCTGTTGAAGCAATGATCTTGGCACGGGGTTTTAAATTATAAGCTTGAACTGCCTCATCAGAAGCAATCAGTAGAGCTGCTGCACCATCGTTAATACCTGAAGCATTCCCCGCAGTGACTGTGCCATCCGCTTTAACCACAGGTTTAAGTTTGCTTAAAGCTTCAAGTGTGGTCGATGCACGTGGGTGCTCATCGGTATCAATCACCACAGCATCACCCTTACGCTGAGGGATTTCAACTGCCACGATTTCTTTAGAAAAAAAGCCTTTGGCTTGCGCGCTTGCGGTGCGTTGTTGGCTCACCAAGGCAAACTGGTCCTGATCTGCACGATTGACGTTGAACTGTTCAGCGACGTTTTCGGCAGTCTGGGGCATGGTGTCTACACCATACAATTCTTTAAGTTTCGGGTTAATGAAACGCCAGCCCATAGTGGTGTCTTCAATCTTCTGGCTACGGCCAAAAGCACTGTCTGACTTACCCATCACATAAGGTGCACGGCTCATGCTTTCTACACCACCTGCAATCACCAAATTTGCTTCACCTGCTTTAATGGCACGGGCAGCAATGGCAATCGCATCGAGAGATGAACCACACAAACGGTTAATGGTGGTTGCTGGAACTTGATACGGCAAACCTGCAAGTAAAGCTGACATACGGCCAACATTACGGTTATCTTCACCGGCTTGGTTAGCACAGCCATAGATCACATCATCGACCTGTTCCCAATCTACATTTGGGTTACGCTGGATGAGAGCCTTAATCGGCACAGCGCCAAGGTCATCGGCACGGACAGGTGCAAGGCCACCGGCATAACGGCCGAATGGAGTACGAATGGCATCGATGATATAAGCGTTTTTTAATGTCATTTCCCTACGTCCTTACCCTTGAGTGGCATCAATTAAAGTTGCACCAGTCAAAGCCTGTAACTCATCAAAGCTAAGACCTTCAACTTTCTCAATTACTTTTAAACCTTCGCTAGTCACATCAATCACACAAAGATCGGTATAAATACGGTCAACACAGCGTTTACCCGTCACCGGATAGCTCAGCTCAGCCACAA
>NZ_JAOTNV010000011.1:0-174532 GCF_025630795.1 Acinetobacter sp. AYS6 | reverse complement strand
ACACCCCCAACTCAATAGTTGGGGGTGTTTTTTTATGCAGATATTAATCTGAAAAAATAAAAATTTAGGACATTGGAAATATAGGCTCAAAGTCGGATTTGCATGCTAACCATATTCTATGAATATAATAATGAAGTTTCTTATTTTTAGGTGCTTACGTGAAAATTAATTCCTTCTCTTCAATACCTGAGGATGATGACGAACTCTCTCTGCCTGAATTGGTCTATTGGGCTTCTTTAGGTGATCTGGAACAGGTAGAGCAATTACTTTTAGAAGGACAAGATCCTAATCAGGCAGATGATGAAGGTTATAGTGCTTTGCAGGCAGCCGCTGAAAATGATTATTTAGAGATAGTTAAACTCTTGGTAGGAAAAGGTGCTCAAGTCACTTATAAAAGCGAATATACAGCGCTACAGCTTGCAGAAATGGCTGGTAATATAGATGTGGTAAATTATTTAAAAAGCTTATAAAAGATAAAAGGCCTCTATTTTGTTTATAGAGGCCTTTTTTAAATTTAAGATAAGTGATATTTCTGTAGTTTCTCAACAATAGATTGAAGCCCTTTGACTTCAAACTCATTAGCTTCGAATTTTTCATCTTTATTGCGTTTAAAGATATCTCGTATCTCTATTACAGCATTGGGATCAACAATACTTAAACTTGAGGTGACTTGGCGTAGTTGGCTAATAGACCGAGAACCATTTGTTGAACCATAGCCAATAAATGCAGCGGGTTTGTCTGCCCATTCTTTGCCTACATAGTCCAAGGCATTTTTTAGAGCTGGACTGTAACCATGGTTGTATTCTGGGCTAATAAAGATAAAAGCATCTGCTTGAGCAATTTTGTCTGCCCATTCTTGTTGTTTAGGTTGATCATAAATTCCAGTAGTGGGTGGATGAGATCCTGAAAATAGAGGTAAATCCCATTCTTTCAAATCGATTACTTCGGTTTGGAAATCATTTAGACCCAATGTTGGAATTGTTGATTCTAGCCAATTGGCAATTTTAATTGCTGTACGTCCTTCACGAACACTTCCGACGATAATATAGACCAGCATGTATTTTTCCCAAGGATTTTTATACTTATAACTTAATTCATTATATAGGTTGGGGAGAATATAGAATTTGTAAGGATTCTTATGTCATCAATAAAAAATTGAGTAATAAAAAAGCCCTCATTCAGAGGGCTCTTTTATTTACATGAGTTTAATGCCTTGTTGGCCTTCGGGAGTTACCTTGAATATTTCTACTTCAAAAGTAATATTTTTCCCAGCTAAAGGGTGATTAAAATCAATCTCTGTAATGTCATCATTAACCGACTTCACTACTCCAAATAGAGTTGTTTTTGCCTTATCTTCAAACTCAATCATATGACCAGGAATAGGGCGTTGTTCAAACTTAACTGTATCGAAAGTTTGAATATTTTCTGGATTCCATGGACCAAATGCATCTTCTGGTGGAAGATGTACTGTACGGCGGTCACCAGCACGTAAACCAAATAATGCTTTTTCAAAGCCAGGTAAAAGATTTCCGTCACCAATAGTCAAAGTAACAGGTTCTTCACGGTTACGTGTATTATCGATTTCTACACCATTTTCAATAGCGACAGAAAAGTGTAGATCGACTTTAGAGCCGTCTGTAATGCGAATTTCTTCGTTAGGTTGGATAATTTCGGTCATATTATGCATCCGAATTTTGGTTGCGTTGCTTCTCAAGGAAGAATGTATCGATGAGTAGCAAGATGGTACCTAAGGTAATGGCACTGTCCGCAATATTAAAAGCTGGAAAGTGATGATTTTGGTAATAAACATGAATGAAATCGACAACATAACCTAGGGTAATACGGTCAATTAAATTGCCTAAAGCTCCACCTAAAATTAAAGCGATGGCTACAGGTAGCACCACCATTTTTTTAGGCATACGAAGCAACCAAAATACAAAAAGGATTGAAACTAAGCCTGCTAAAGATGTGAAGAAATAGCGTTGCCATCCTCCTGCATCCGATAAAAAGCTAAAGGCTGCACCATAGTTATGTAATAGTGTCCAGTTTAAAAATGGAAGCACAGGCACAGGATCTGCGTAGTTCAGATGTGTACTTGCAATCCATTTTGTCCATTGATCCAAAACAATGGCAAGGACAGAAAGTCCAAGCCAAATGAGATTGTGGGGATAAAACTGGAATAAGCCTTTTTTAGCTTGTGAATTAGGCATATTTTCTCACTTCGCCACGACCAGTGACGTTCACAATACAACGACCACATAAACCAGGATGATCGGCATGTGTATTTACATCTGGAAGGACGTGCCAGCAACGTGCGCACTTTTCACCTTCAGCTGCAGATATTTGTACACGTAAGCCTTCCATTTCAGTTGCTTCACCTTGCTCAGCAAATGGATGTACTACTACTTCTGAAGTAATTAGAACAAAACGGAGTTCATCAGCCAGTTGGTTTAAAACTGTTTGTAATGATTCACTAGCCCAAAGTTCAACTTTGGCTGAAAGATTACTGCCGACAAGTTTAGCGTTACGAGCTGCTTCAATCTGTTTATTTACTGCAGATTTTACGCTAATCAATGTTTGCCAATCTTCTTCAGAAAGCAAGTTTGCTTTTGATGAAACAGGCAAGTCATACCATTCTGAAGTAAATACATACTTTTCAGTTTGTTCTGGAATCAGTGGCCATGCTTCTTGAGCGGTAAAGCTTAAGATTGGGCTCATCCAACGGATAAATGCTTGAACAATATGATAAAGCGCTGTTTGTGCAGAGCGACGTGCTTGTGAGTCAGCCTTAGTCGTATATTGGCGATCTTTAATAATGTCTAGGTAGAAACCACCTAAGTCATTAATACAGAAGCTTGTTAACGCGCTACACACTACATGGAAGTTCATTTCTTCGTAAGCAGTGATAATCGTTTGTTGTACTTCATTCGCGCGTTGCAAGATGTATTGATCAAGAGCGATGAGGTCATCTACTGCTAAAGCATCTGTGCTTGGTTTGAAACCATTTAGATTCGCAAGCAAGAAACGTAGCGTATTACGAATACGGCGGTAGCTATCACTTACACGGTTAAAGATTTCTTTAGATGCTGCAATTTCATAGCGATAGTCGCTAGAAGCTACATATAGACGTAAACCATCAGCACCAAGCTGTTTGATGATTTCTTCAAGCGGAATGTAGTTGCCTAAAGATTTTGACAACTTACGACCATTTTCATCCACTGTAAAACCATGTGTTAACAAGGCTTTATATGGTGCACGATTGTGAATTGCCATAGACGTTAATAAAGAAGATTGGAACCAACCACGGTGTTGGTCTGAACCTTCTAAATATAAATCAGCAGGGCTTTGTAATTCTTCACGTTGTTCAAGTACAGCGTAATGTGTTGTACCAGAGTCGAACCATACATCAAGCGTATCGCGAACGGCGTTGTATTGTTCAGCATCTTCACCTATGAAGTCTTTTGCTTCACGTTTGAACCATGCTTCGATACCTTCTTGTTCGATCAGTTGAGCAACTTCTTCGATGAGTTCAGGTGTACGAGGATGTAATTCATTCGTATCTTTATGAACGAAGAAAGGAATTGGAACACCCCAAGTACGTTGACGTGAGATACACCAGTCCGGACGACCTTCGATCATTGACTCAATACGGTTTTTACCCCAATTGGGTACAAACTCGATGTCATTTTCAATCGCGTTAAGCGCGCCTTCACGTAAACCTTTTTGGTCCATGCTAATGAACCATTGTGGTGTAGCACGGAAAATAATAGGAGTCTTATGGCGCCAGCAGTGTGGGTAACTGTGTTTAATTGGTTGATGAGCCCATAAACGGCCTACAGCACCCAAAGCTTCAATAATCTTTGGATTGGCTTTATAGATGTGTTCACCAGCATAGATTGGAGCAGTTGGTAAATAAACACCATTACCACCGACTGGATTGTCTACTTTAAGGTTGTATTGAAGACCTACTTTATAGTCGTCTGCACCATGGCCAGGCGCTGTATGTACTGCACCTGTACCGCTTGTTGCAATAACGTGTTCACCCAAAATCACTGGGACTTGACGATCGGTAAGTAAAGGGTGTTGTAAAGTAAGATTTTCAAGAGCTGAACCTGTAAAGTCAGCTAAAACAACTGGGTTTTCAAGCTTGTAACGCTCAATTGCTGAAGCAACTAAGTCTTTAGCAAGAATGAAGTTTTGCTTGCCACGCTCAGTAGTCACTTGTACCAATTGATATTCAATTTCGGCATGCAAAGCAACAGCTTGGTTAGCTGGTAATGTCCACGGCGTAGTCGTCCAGATCACGATATCTGTCGGGTCTTGAACTTCTACGTTTAAACGGGCACTTAAATCTTTTAGATCTACAACACCAAAACCAACGTCAATTGCGTCAGATTTTTTATCTTCATATTCAACTTCAGCTTCAGCAAGTGCTGAACCACAGTCCATACACCAGTTCACTGGCTTTAAGCCCGGCTGGATATGACCATTTTTTTGGATTAAGCCTAAAGTACGAACAATATCGGCTTCTTGTTTATAGTTCATGGTGAGATAAGGATTATCCCAATCACCTAAAATACCCAGACGTTTAAAGTCAGTACGCTGTAAATCAATTTGTTTTAGAGCATATTCACGGCAAAGTTTACGGAAAGTAGCTGCGTCAACTTTTTCGCCAACTTTACCCACTTTTTCTTCAACTTTTAGCTCGATTGGCAAGCCATGACAGTCCCAACCCGGAACATAAGGTGCATCAAAACCTGCCAAAGTACGGCTTTTTACAATCACGTCTTTGAGTACTTTATTAACTGCGTGACCTAAGTGAATTGTACCGTTCGCATATGGAGGGCCATCGTGCAAAATATATTTTTTCTTGCCAATACGCGATGCACGAATCTGCTGATAAATGTTGTCGGTATACCACTCTTCTAACCATTTCACTTCACGTACTGCCAAATTTGCTTTCATTGCAAATTGAGTATCCGGCAGGTTTAGCGTGGCTTTGTAGTCCACTGCATTCTCAGGAGTTTGCTTATCGCTCATGCAAGTTTTCATCCAGTTTAATCAGCTAGGGAGCCGACATGTTTTACAATCAAAATTCGAATTAAAAAGGAAATTGTGTCGTGTCGTTACGGTATTGTCGTAACTGCTGCACGTCATTATCAATTCCTGCCTTAAGTGCCTCAAGCGAAGGGTAGTTCAATTCACCATGAAGATAGTGAAGGAAAGTCACCCGCATAAATAAGCCATACAGATTAGCAGAAACATCAGGGAAATGTACTTCTAATCTCCACTCTGGATGTTCTTGCTGAATGGCTGGACGTGTACCGACATGTCCTGCGCCATATAGGCTGTTTTCATGATATCCGGCAATTCCCGGTTTTTCGGGTGTATCTTGACGCACTTTTTGAGTAAGTGAGGTTGTTTCACAAATGACTTCAACACCATAAATACCATTTAAACACGGCTTGTGGCGGTTGAGGCGAACGTTAATCGTTGGAAAATCCAGAGTTCGGCCAATCTGGTCGCCATATTGAACTCGTCCAGTAATACTGTAAGGACGACCTAATAATTTAGCAGCTAAGGCAAGATTTCCTACCTGAAGCACTTGGCGAATACGAGTTGAACTTACGCGTTCACCTTCAAGTTCAATTGTATGTAAATTTGTGACCCCAAATCCGTAATCTTTTAAAAATTCGCTGTTGCCTTGGCGGTCTTTGCCGAAATGAAAGTCATCTCCTAAAACCAAAGACTGCGCGTTTAATTTGTCTTTTAATAAATCAGCAAATTCAGTAGCACTCATGCTACGGAAGTGCTGATCAAATTTAGCAACCGCAATGTAATCTACTCCAAGTTCGGCTAGGTATTCGACTTTTTCCCGTAATGAATTAATACGAGGAGGGGCATCATAACCTTGAAAGAACTCAAGAGGTTGTGGCTCAAAAATCATGACCAATGTTTTTAAGCCTTGTGCTGCAGCAATTTTTTTGAGTTGAGCAATCATCGCTTGGTGACCTAAATGGACACCATCAAAATTACCAATAGTTACCGCTGTTTGAGGTAACTGAAAATTGGGCGATAACGCATTAAGACGAAGCAGTTTCATGAACTTAAAATATGGCTATTTTTGCAAGGGCTATATATTGCCATAATCTCACAGATTCGTCTTGTTGTTGTGTTTTTACTCAGTTATTTTTCAACATGAATATTTGTATATTTAAAATATTGATGAATTAAATAAAAATAAATCAATTTTTCTTATTAATAGTTTGCTCTACTATATCTTTATCCACTCTTTGATTAGAGAACCAAGATGAAAAAACCCTTTTACCAATTAAATCATAGCAAAGATGTTATACGCCATTTTACTCCAAATTGGTTTACAGCGACTATGGGTACTGGCGTGGTCAGTATGATTTTAATTCAGCTTCCATTTGCTCAATCATTTTTATTCACGCTAGCAACTTTGTTATGGCAATTTAATATTATTTTATTCAGCGTTTTTTCAGGTCTTTATTTATTGCGGTGGTTTCTTTTTCCTCATGAAGCGAAGCAAATATTTAACCATCCCAATATGAGCTTGTTTTTAGGGGCTATCCCGATGGGGCTCGCAACGATATTAAACGGGTTTCTAAGCTTTGGTGTGGGGCTTTACGGTGAAGTTGCAATTCATATTGCTCAGGCTTTATGGTACATCGATGTCTTTTTAGCATTCGCAATCGCATGGATCGTACCGTTTTGTATGTTTAGCCGTCAGAACCATCAGCTACATACCATGACCGCAATCTGGCTTTTACCTGTGGTTGCGTGCGAAGTAGCAGCAAGTTCTGCGGGCATGTTAGTCACTCATTTACCAGCAGATTTGCATAGCTTTCATTTATTAATGGCTGGCTACGTACTTTGGGGAATTTCTGTTTTACCCGCATTCGCTATTTTGACGATTTTAATGCTGCGTATGGCTTTACATCAGTTACCGGAAAAAGAAGTCGCAATTTCTAGCTGGTTGTCTTTAGGTCCAATTGGAACAGGTGCTTTAGGTCTCTTGTTGCTAGGAGAGCAGGCACAAAGAGTAGCGCCAAACGTAGGATTTCACCAATTTGCGAATGTCTTTCAAGCTTTAGGAGTTATAGGTAGTCTGGTGCTTTTAGGCTTCGGTTTATGGTGGCTCGGTCTTGCGATTTTAACAACGCTTCGTCACGCAAAGACAGGTATTCCATTCAATTTGGGTTGGTGGGGCTTAACCTTTCCATTAGGCGTATTTATTCTTGCACTGTTTAATTTAGGACATCAGGTTGAAATTGTATTTTTACAATACGTTGCTGTGGCATTGAGTCTTTTATTATTGACAATGTGGGGTGTGGTAATGAAGAAAACGCTAGCAGGCGCATATAGCGGCCAACTGTTCTTTTCTCCGTGTTTAATCGCCTTACAACAAAAAATGCAGTAGTGGTAAAAAGGTGCAAAAAAGCTTTTGCACCTGATTTATACTTATTTTCTAATTTATTTAATTTTGATCTGAGCTTTTTGAATGAACGCTGATATTGCTTTAATTATGGCACTTCCTAATGAATCTAAAGGTTTGTTTGAGCAGGCAGGTGTTGAAGTCCATTACAGCGGGATTGGTAAGATTAATGCTGCCTTTAAAGCATTTGAGGTTATTCAAAAAACTGGCTGTAAAACTTTAATTAATCTAGGTACGGCCGGAAGCTCTGCATTTAATCGACATGATTTAGTCGAGGTGAAGACTTTTGTACAACGGGATATGGATGTTTCACCGCTAGGGTTTGAAGTAGGTGTAACGCCGTTAGATGATCACTTGGCGGCAGAGATTCATCTTCAACCACATTTTGCTGATTTGCCAAAAGCAGTTTGCGGAACTGGAGATTCATTTGAAACGGGTCAGCCCAAAGTAGCTTGTGATGTGGTAGATATGGAAGGGTATGCCTTAGCCAAAGTCTGCCATAAGTTAGGTGTACGCCTGATTTCGGTGAAGTATATTACTGATGGGGCAGATGACACTGCACATGTGGATTGGGAAGAAAATTTATTATTAGGCGCCCAAAAACTTTTGGCGCTTTATCAAAATCATTTCTAAAAAAAGATCGGCAAATTTGCCGATCTTTTTTCGGTTTTAACGAGGCAATACGCCGTAGAGCATTAGGTGGACTGTATGCTCAATTGAGCGTTGGAACATGCTGCGGTTACGCAGTGTTTTCCCAGTCACCATTTCCATTTGGGTTGCAAAATCTGCATAGTTTTGCGTAAGACCCCAAATGTTTAAGATTAGTAATTCGGGGTCGATATCTGGTGAAATTTTCCCTTCTTCCTGCCACGTCTGAATGACTTTAGCTTTTCGTTTAAATAGTTTTTTTAATGGCCCTTTGAGAATAGGTAAAATATGTGGAGCGCCTTGAATTATTTCTAATGCAAATAATCTAGATGCTTTCGGTTGGCTACGAGACAGTTCGATTTTTTGTATTAAATAGTGAGATAAAGCTTCGGCTGGTTCTAATTCAGCTTCTAAAGTTTGTAAGGGAGCCAACCATTTTTGTAAAACAGTTGTGAGCACTTCTACATATAAAGACTCTTTATTTTCGTAGTAATAGAAAATATTCGACTTATGCATGTCGGCGAGTTGGGCAATTTCATCCAGACTTGCGCCAGTGAACCCATAGACTGAAAATACGTCAAGGGCGGCAGCAAGAAGCTGATTGCGCTTTTGGGTACTCTTTTTTTGTTCCATCTGCTGCATAATTAAAAAAATAATATTCCCATTGTAAGGGAAATTGTTTGATTTGTGCACAGGTGTCTTGCTTTTTTAATCAAAAAACGGCTAGTTATTTGCGTAATAGATATACTATTGTGCAAAAAATACAGAGATTCACTAGTTTATTGTTATTCTTAAAAATATTTTTTAAATTTCGCCCTAAAAAAGAGCAATAAAACAGCAGATTTATTGCTCGTAAATTGGGCATTTTTCGGTTGAACAGTTCTCATTACTCATCAGAACCTTAAGTTGCCAAAACCGCATCAAGTACTTGTTGCTCAAGTTGAGCAAAACTAATACTTTTTTTACGTGGGCGTGGCAAATTAACTTGGAAACTTTGAGCAATCTGGCCTTTATCTAATAAGATAATACGGTCAGCCAATTGCACTGCTTCACTTACGTCGTGTGTCACTAAAATGGCAGTAAAACCTTGCTCTTTCCACAAGCGCTCAATCAAGCTTTGCATTTCAAGACGGGTTAAAGCATCTAATGCACCCAAAGGCTCATCAAGCAGTAAAATGCGTGGCGTATGCGATAGGGCACGTGCTAAAGCAGTACGTTGGCGTTGTCCACCAGAGAGTTGTGAGGGCCATTGTCCCGATTTTTCTTTTAAACCAACTTTTTCCAGTAATTCTTCTGCTAAAGCATGTTGGGCTTTAGGTAAACCCAGTTGAACATTTTGAAGAATATTCCTCCAAGGAAGTAGGCGTGGGTCTTGGAACATTACTCGAATATCATCGTTAGTAATGCCCTCACGCAAATGTCGGGCAGATTTAAATTTAATTTCCCCAAAACTGGCTTTATCAAGTTGGGCAATTAAACGTAATAATGTACTTTTACCACAACCACTTCGACCAACAATTGCTAAAAATTCACCAGGCTGGATGTGTAGGTCAAGATCTTCAAGAACCTTGACCTCGCCATAGAATTTATAAAGTTGCTCAATCAGAATTTCTGCACCTAATATAGGTTCTTGAGATTCTTTTGGATCTTCCGGAATGAGCTGCACTTCATTCTGATTAATATTTAAATTCAGATTTGTCATGTTCTAAGCTCCCTTATTTCTGATATCCAGAGTGCCAACGTAGTAAATAGCGTTCTAAAAGCTGTGCTAAAACATCTGCCAGTTTGCCTAATAAGGCGTAAAGAAGAATACCGACCAGAACCACATCTGTTTGTAAAAACTCTCGTGCATTCATGGTCATATAACCAATACCTGCTTGAGCTGAAATGGTTTCAGCAACAATGAGCAATACCCAAACTAGACCTAGAGCAAAGCGTAAACCCACTAAAATAGAAGGCATTGCACCTGGCAAAATAATTTCTTTGTAAAGCTGCCAACGTGAAAGTCCGTAGCTTTTACCCATTTCAATAAGCTGTGGGTCAACCGAACGAATACCGTGATAGGTATTAATATAAATCGGGAAGAAAACACCTACTGCAACTAAAAATAATTTTGCTGTTTCATCAATGCCGAACCACAAGATGACGAGTGGGATAAGTGCTAATGCTGGGATGTTGCGAATCATTTGCAGCGTCGTATCGAGCAGGGTGGAGGCGAAGCGCGAAGAGCCATTCAGTAAACCTAATAGCAAACCTAAACCGCCACCAATCAAAAGCCCCAGCAAAGCACGACCAGCACTTACCTTAACGTGATGCCATAATTCTCCGCTAACGAGTAAGTGCCAAAAAGCAGAAACAACAGCAGTTGGTGCTGGTAAAATGCGGCTTTCTAAAAGACCCGAACTTGAGGCAATTTGCCAAACAACCAGTAGAACAATGGGGAAAATCCAAGGCAGCAAATGCTGCCCGAGTTGTTTTGTTCCACGTGAAACAATACTTTCACCTTTACTCATGCAGGCTCCTTGACGGAACTATTTTGCTTCTTCTCGTCTGGAACATAGTTATTGGCAATAATTTCACCGAATGGACCGGTTAAATTTGGCTGAGCAAGTTTAGCTCGGGTCTCGATTGGTAATAATGGGAAGACCAACTCTGCAAAGCGGATTGACTCTTCAAGATGTGGATAGCCTGAGAAAATAAAAGTATCGATACCTAAGTCAGCATATTCTTGAATGCGGGCAGCAACTGTTTCTGGGTCACCTACAAGTGCTGTACCCGCACCACCACGGACTAAGCCAATACCTGCCCAAAGGTTTGGAGATACTTCAAGCTTGTCTCGGTTGCCGCCGTGGAGAGCTGCCATACGCTGTTGACCTACCGAATCCATCTGCGCAAACTTTTTCTGTGCAGCTGCAATAGTCGCATCATCAAGATATTGAATAAGCTCGTTCGCTGCTGCCCACGCTTGTTCGTTGGTTTCACGCACAATTACATGTAAGCGAATACCATAAGTTAATTTACGACCTTTAGCCTCAGCTTTGGCACGAACGTGTTCGATCTTTTGTTTGACTGCTGCTGGTGGTTCACCCCAAGTGAGATAAGTATCGACTTGCTCAGCTGCAAGATCGACAGCGACATCTGAAGAACCGCCAAACCAAAGTGGTGGATAAGGCTTTTGAACAGGTGGGTAAAGTAGTTTTGCATCATCTACTTGTAAGCGTTCACCGTGGAATGTAAAAGCTTCACCCGTATGTGAGCGTGTCAAAATTTCACGCCAAATTTTTACATATTCATTAGCAGTTTGATAACGTGTTGAGTGATCCTCATATAAACCATCGCCGCGTAGTTCAGCTTCATCGCCACCAGTCACTAAGTTGAGTAACACACGGCCATTTGACAAGCGGTCAAATGTTGCAGCCATACGCGCAGCCAAAGCTGGTGTTGTTACACCCGGACGTAACGCAACTAAAAACTTAAGGTGTTGAGTTGCGTCAATGAGGCTAGCCGCTACAATCCATGGGTCTTCACATGAACGGCCCGTTGGAATAAGTACACCTTCATAACCCAAATTATCTACTGCCACAGCAATTTGCTTCATATAGGCATGGTCAACCTGACGAGCGCCTTTACTTGTACCTAAATAGCGACTATCACCGTGGGTAGGAATAAACCAGAAAATTTTCATGTGCATTACCTATATGTCTATTGAAATTACTTGGCAATCCAAACAGCTTGTTTGATGCTGATTGGTTTTGGAATGATGCCTTGTTGAGTAAAGATGTCTGCGAGTTGCTGCTGTTCAGCAATCACTTTGCTGTTTAGCGGAGCGGCTGATGAAGGGCGCGGGCGGCGTTTAATAAATAAGTCACTGGTTGCAGGCTTTAGTCCTGTGCTTTGGCCAATGGCTGTTGCCGTTTCTGCTTGATGGTTTTGAACCCATTTGTCAGCTTGATTGATTTGTTTGATGAGTCCAGAAACAGCTTTCGGATGTTGTTTAACAAAGTCTGGAGCGGCTAAATAAAATGTATAGTTCGGGCTTAAGCCTTTACCTGATGCAAGAACACGAGCTTGATCTTCTAGTTGTGCTGAAGCGAAGTAAGGGTCCCAAATGGCCCATGCATCAACGGCACCTTTTTGAAATGCTGCGCGAGCATCGGCTGGAGTAAGCCAGATTGGCGTAATGTCGCCCCAGTTTAGGCCTGCTTTGCGTACGGCTTGTACGAGCAAGTAATGCGAACTCGAACCCTTTTGCAGCGCGATACGTTTACCTTTAAGGTCTTTAAGTTGTTTTAGCTGCGAGCTCTTAGGAACTAAAATTGCTGATGCTAGTGGTTTAGCTGCTTCATAGGCAATGTAATATAAAGGCTTTCCAGCTGCTTGTGCGTAGACTGGAGGAGTGTCCCCAGTAACTCCGACATCAAGCGAACCGACAGCCAAAGCTTCTAAAATTTGTGGTCCAGCAGGGAACTCATTCCAAGTAACTTTGGCATTTGGAAATTCTTGTTCAAATAGTTTTTGCTGTTTTGCAATCGCAAAGTTAATTGAACTTTTTTGGAAACCAATACGAAGTTCTTTTACAGTTGGATCAATTGCCCAAGCTGGTGCTGCGATTGTTAAACCTAATACGGTGACTGCACTGATGCGTTTAGCGAATTGTGCCCACTGACTCTTATTAAATAATGACTGATGTTGCATATTGATATCCTTGTTCCCCTTGAGGTTAGGCACAGCATTTATATGATTATTTAAGCTGTGCCCAAGCTGGGTTTATTTCAGTTTTAAAATGGCATCTTGAATGGTGAGCTTGTTAGGAATGAGCTTTTGCGCATAAAAGGCATCAGCTACTTGTTGTTGTTCTTGTGCCACCTTGTCAGAGATTGGCTGAACTCCAAAACCCATACGTGAAATGGAAGTTTTCAGTACATCAAACTCAAGTGCTGTAGGTTTTTCGAGTAGTTTGGCAGCTTCATCCTGATGTGAACTCACCCATTCAGTTGTCTGGTTAAGGGTTTGCACAACTGTATTGAGAACTTTTGGATTATTTTCTGCAAATTTACGGTCAGCTAGATAGAACTGATGATTGCTTACTAAATTTTCACCTGTTGCTAAAACTCGAGCTTGAATTTGATGTTCAGCTGCTGCAAAGAACGGATCCCAAATGACCCATGCATCTACTGCACCTTTTTCAAAGGCAGCACGAGCGTCTGATGGCGGTAAATAAACAGGTTGAATATCACTTAAGCTTAAGTTGTTGGCCTCTAGAACTTTTAATAATAGGTAATGAACATTCGAACCTTTATTAAGAGCAACACGTTTGCCTTTTAAATCTTTAATAGAGTGGATTGGAGAGTCTTTTTGTACCAATAATGCTTCGGCTTTTGGCGCAGCAGGTTGGTTTGCGACATAGACTAAATTTGGATTGGCTGCTTGAGCAAAAATAGGTGGTGCTTCACCTGCTTCACCGAGTGAAACGCTCCCTACATTTAAGCCTTCAAGCAATTGAGGGCCAGCAGGAAACTCGACCCATTTTACTTGCACGCCTTGATCTTTTAGTACTTTTTCTAGGTCACCACGGGCTTTCAAAATGGGCAGAATGCCATATTTTTGATAGCCAATATTTAAAGTTGTGGTGGCGTGTTCTTCTTTTTTGGCACAACCACTTAGCATCATCACTCCTGCAAGGCTGGCTGCGATGACTGAATATTTTGCCCATGAAGTGGTGTTGAAAAGTGCCATGAGATTTCGTGCTCCCCGAAAGAGAAAAATAAAAAATAATTGGATGAGCAGATACCCTAAAGGGATTTTTATTTCAGAAAAAATAAGTATTCGGTCTTTATTTATGCAAAAAAAAGCTAAAAACAATAGGCTATAAACTTATGCAAAAAAGTGATTTATCTAAAAGAAATATATTTAATAAATTGTGATTAAGTTGATGTAAATAAAATAAAAAATATTGAAGTACTAAAAAATAGAGATTTAAAAAAAGTACAACCATAAATTAATAGCGTTTATGGGTGTACTTTTTTAACTAAGCTTATCTGAAATAAGAATATCTTAAAAAGAGCAAAGGCTAGGGAAGCAGTTTCTTAAAGACTAAAGAATTCCTTTGATAGTTATAGAGTGCTTGACGAGCATTCGGTAACTCATCAACACTGACCTGATGAAAACCATGTTCCAAAAACCAATGAGCGGTACGCGTTGTTAAAACGAATAACTGACGAATACCTTGTTCTTTAGCTTTTTCTTCAAGGAATTGCAAAATTTGGCTACCACGATTTGATTTACGATAACTTGGATGTACTGCAACACAAGCAATTTCTGCAGAACGAGTTTCGTTAAATTCGGTTGGAATTGGATAAAGCGCAGCACACGCTAGAATCATACCGTCACGTTCAATAACCGCAAACTGGCTGATTTCTTGCTCTAAGCGTTCACGTGAACGATAAACCAAGATGCCTTCTTCTTCTAAGGGGCGTAATAAATTCATTAAACCGCCCACATCTTTAATATGGGCTGTGCGAACTTCTTCATAATGCGCATCGGTAATCATGGTCCCTATACCATCTCGAGTAAATAACTCTTCGAGAAGGGCACCATCATAGGCGTATGAAATAAGATGAACGCGGTGTACGCCTGATAAAGACGCTTTTTTGGCTTGTTGCAAATGTAAGGTCAGTGTTGGACTAATGGTTTGGTATTGTTGGATATAGTAGTCCAGTTGATGTGGGCTCAACTCACGTAATATTTGTTCATCTTCATTAAGAAGACCTTGTTGCTCCCCAAGAAAAATGAGTTTATCTGCTTTTAAATAAGTTGCAGTTTTGGTGGCAACTTCTTCTGCTCGCAAGTTAAATACTTCGCCTGTAGTGGAATAACCTGTCGGCCCCAGTAGCACAATATTATGATTATCGAGGTGTCGTTCAATTGCATCGGTATCAATAGAACGAACTTCACCTGTAAGTTGGAAATCCATGCCATCACGAATGCCATAAGGTTTAGCAGTCACAAAATTACCTGATACGACATCTATTCGAGCGCCGTACATGGGGGAGTTCGCTAAGCCCATAGAAAGCAATGCTTCAATTTCTAGGCGAATAGAACCTACAGCACTCATGACACAGCTTAAAGATTCGCGTGTGGTAATACGGCTGTTATCATAAAAAGGGGTTTCAATTCCTTTCTCTTTAAGATTCTGATTAATTTGCGGACGTGCGCCGTGCACGAGAATTAAGCGAATACCAAGAGAGTGCAATAAAGCAATATCATGAATGATATGTTCGAAATTAGGATGACGGACTGCTTCACCACCAAACATCAATACGAGTGTTTTATCGCGGTGAGCATTAATGTAGGGCGCTGAGTGTCGAAACCAGTGTACATAATGCTGGGTGTTATTATGCGACTTTTCTAAAGATTTGCTTGGCATACCGATCTCGAATCAACAGCAAAAAGATATAAAGATGATTCTAAACAAAAAAGATTAAAGTCGCATGTTTTAGATAAAAAAACACCCAAAACTGAGTTTGGGCGTTTAAATTTTTTAAATTAGTGAACTACTCTAATAATTTTATGGCTTTGTTCATTCACCAGTACATAATTCCCGTTCACTTTGTACCATTTTTGGTAGCGACCCGGTTTAGTCAATTTTTGATGTTGACGGTAGTCAATCACATAACGTGAGTGTTGATATTCACGGGGTACAACTTGACCTGCTCGCCACACATTGTGGTGGTCATCTTTTTTAATCACTTTAACTGTTTTTACTTCATGTGTTCGATAGTTGTCATGATAGTTATGATCATTCGGTCCTGCCATTGCCGTTGTTGCAACTAAACCACTAAGTGAAAGAACAATTGCTGTTGTTAGTTTTTTCATTGTAAACCTCGAATGATGAATTAAATTTCAATAACTAAAGACTAGTGAACAATTACAGATAAATCGTGGAGGCTACGAAGAATAAATGTGAAAACTAACGATGAAATAAGAAGAAATTAAGAAAATATGAAATGTAAGAATATAAAAAAATCTTTTATTTTTAAAATATATACGTAATAAAAAAGGATAAAACCATGAGGCTTTATCCTTCTTGCTCAGCGATAGCGAGGTTCTAACGCTTTAAAAACCGCGAATACTAACAATACTATTAGAATCAGTATCGACTAAAATGTAGTCATTATTGATTTTGTACCATTGTTGGTTTCGGTCTGGTTTTGGCAAGTTACTGTCTTTATAGTCGACTTTATAGCCATTGCCACGATAGTGCTGTGGCATGACATAACCAGGCTGCCAGCGATGCTGTTTTAACCGTTCAAACCCACGTTCTTCGCGCATACGGCGCTCGTCACGGACACGATCTTCATCATGATCACGTCCAAATCCTGGCCCACGATCATTCCATTCACCACGTGGTCCTCCACCTTTAGGACCTTTGGGGCCATGGCCTCGGTCAAAAGGAGGATCAGCAAAGCTCGCCATACTTGTGGTTAATACGGCTATGGAAAGGGTTAAGATTGTGAACAACTTTTTCATGATGCATCCTCGTTTACATCTGATGTCTCTCATGTTGAATACTCTACGCGCAAAATGCAGAGAAACTGTGAAGATCATTTAATGGTTCAATTAAAATTACGGATAGATCAAGAGTTTTTATCAATAATAAAAAAGGCTTGAATATATCTTTTCAGGTATAGGCAAGCCAGATTTGATGATCGGCTGTAATTTCCTTTAGCTTTTCATCTTTAACTTTTAATCCTGTGCATCAATACTTTGACCATTGAGCGCCAAGCTATCTTCACCCATTAAATAGAGATAAGCAGGCAAGATTGACTCTGGTGTAGGTAGTGTTTTCGGATCTTCTTGCGGGTAGGCTTTAGCACGCATTGCGGTACGCGTTGCACCGGGATTAATGCAGTTAAAGCGGATATTCGGATAAGTATGTTCCGCTGCAAAAATTTTGCTCACCGCTTCAATTGCAATTTTTGAGACAGAATATGCGCCCCATAAAGCACGTGCTTCACGGCCTACACCCGAACTGGTAAATACAACAGAGGCATTTTCTGATTTTTGCAAAAGTGGTAATAACGCTTGAGTCAAAGCAAAAGGCGCACGTAAGTTAACCGCCATGACATCATCCCAAGTTTCGGTTGGATAATGTGCGAGCTCAACGCGTTCACCTAAAATACCGGCATTATGCAAAATACCGTCTAGGCGTCCAAACTGCTTTTCGAGCGTATCGACTAAAAAGTCATAATCACGGTCAGACGCACTCGAAAGTTGTAATGGTAAAATTGCTGGTTGCGGTGCACCCAGACTTTCAATTTCATCATAAATAACTTCAAGTTTATTTAAGGTTCTACCATGCAATACAACGGTTGCGCCATGTAGGGCGTAAGTCAGAGCCGCAGCTCGCCCAATTCCATCGCCAGCACCGGTAATTAAAATAATTCGATCTTTGAGTAGATCTGGACGAGGTTGGTATTCTGAATATTTCATTGGTAAACCTCCTTCTTTTTATATTGATAAAACGAATAACCGTTAAAAAAGCCTATAAAACTCTTATGTTAACTTATCATACGCTGATTTTCCTGTAGAGCAGGAAGCTTTTGACGTAACATATCGTGTAATTCTGTCACCGTATTTACAATCGAATCGGCTTGCCATGCAGCAAGATCATCACGATGTTCGATTGGTAAATAGCCATATGCAGCTAAAATAGTATACATATTGGCATTGCGGCCAGCATCAATATCACGTGGATGGTCACCCACATAAATAATTTCATTTGCTGGGATATTTAACTGTTTAGCCGCCAAATACATGGGTTCCGGATCTGGCTTAGTTTTACTAACATCTTCCGGGCACACTAAAACCGCACAGCGTTCGGTTAGATTTAGCTTTGCTAAAAGAGATTCACTTAATCCGCGTGGTTTGTTGGTCACAATACCCCACGGGATTTGTGCAGCTTCTAGCTCTTCTAAAAGCGGATACATACCTTCAAACAGATCTGTATCAACTACGATATTATTACCATACAGATCTAAAAAGTTTTGACGATGTGCCAAGAAAATTGGATTAGTCACATCCAGCTCTGGATAGACCAATTTCACCATCGCACGTGCACCTTCAGAAACCTGAGTGCGAATGAGGTCGGCATCAACAACCGAACGTCTAGCATCACGGCACATTTGCTGAATAATACGAATGAAGTCGGCAGCCGTATCGATAAGAGTACCGTCTAAATCAAATAAAACAGCTTTCATCATGCACCTGTATTTATCGTGTGAACCATATAATTAACATCAACATTTGGCGCTAACCAGTAATGCTTGGTCAGTGGGTTGTAGTGCAGTCCTGTCATTTCTTTTAAAGTAAGACCTGCATTACGAATGTCATGTGCCATTTCAGATGGTCGAATAAATTTATGATAATCATGTGTACCTTTTGGCAACATGCGTAGTACATATTCTGCACCAATAATGGCAAATAAATAAGATTTTGGGTTACGGTTAATGGTCGAAAAGAACACATGACCACCCGGTTTAACCAAAGCCTGACAAGCTTTGACAATAGATGCCGGATCTGGAACGTGTTCCATCATTTCCATGCAAGTCACCACATCGTATTGGCCTGCTTGTTCTTGTGCTAGTTCTTCTACAGGAATTTGGCGATATTCAATATTTTGAACATTGTCTTGTTGAGCATGCAAACGGCCTACGGCGAGCGGAGCTTCACCCATATCAATGCCCAGTACATCTGCGCCACGACGTGCCATGCTCTCGGCCAAGATACCGCCACCACAGCCGACATCAAGTACTTTTTTACCAGCAAGACCGCCTACACGTTCATCGATCCAGTTTAAACGTAGTGGATTAATTTGATGAAGTGGGCGAAATTCAGAATGTTGATCCCACCATTTGGCAGCAAGTGCTTCAAACTTTGCGATTTCTTGTAAATCAACATTCAATTGCGACATGGTGCTACCTCTAAACTTGAGTTATCTTTTTGGATATAGTTCGCCGTTAGTGTAGCGATTATTGGGAAAAAAGCGATAAACCCAATAAAAAACTTCACAGAAGCAAAACGAATTTAGCATATTTGTTTTATATTTAGGGCATAAGCTAATGCATAACAACTTAGAGGAAAAGCTGTAACAATGAAAAAATTGGTTTTGGGTGGTTTGAGTGCAGCAATTATGGCCGTATCGGGTGGTGCAATGGCAGCAGATTTTGTTGCTGGTAAAGACTACACCGTGATTGCCAATCCAGGCAAAGTGGAAGTTCCGGGGAAAATCGAAGTTCGAGAGTTCTTTTGGTATGGATGTCCACACTGTTTTAAACTTGAACCGCATATGCAAACGTGGTTAAAACAGATTCCTAACGATGTGCGTTTTGTACGTACACCAGCTGCAATGAATAAAATGTGGGAACAAGGGGCGCGTACCTATTATACATCTGAGGCATTAGGTGTACGTAAGCGCACGCATTTACCATTGTTCCATGCGATTCAGGTGAATGGTCAGCAAATTTTTGATCAGGCTTCTGCTGCGAAATTCTTTACTCGTTATGGCGTGCCTGAACAGAAATTTAATAGTACTTACAACTCTTTTGCTGTGACTGCAAAAGTTGCCGAGTCAAATAAACTTGCTCAACAGTACCAATTAACAGGTGTTCCTGCGGTTGTCGTTAATGGTAAATATGTCGTGCAGGGTGAAGATGGTAAAGTTACTCAAGTTCTTAACTATTTAATTGAGAAAGAACGTAAAGCAAAATAAGTTGTTTAAGCTTTACTTCAAAAATGGGCTTCATTTGAAGCCCATTTTTATTAAATTAAATCTATATTTACTTTTTTGTTAATTATCACGAAATATTTCAATTAATTTTGCGGGTTTTCATCTTCGATTTGAAAATTTAAAACATCAAAATTAACAGTTTGAGTTGGCAGCGATAACGCCTGATTAATATACAAATTAATTAATTTTTGGCGAGAACCAATAGAGCGCTGGTAATACGTAGAATTTAAAAGCAGTGATGCGCCATAAGTCAGCGACCAGATGTAAGACAAATAGTCACGAATCGACATATCATAATTCAATGATTTTAAATAATTTTCGGTAATATCTTTAATTGCTAAAATACGCTGTTGGCGAATTTCGTAAAGCTCTTCGAAAAGATGCTTCAACTTAGACTCTGTCATCGTCAGATTTTCTTCAAGTTGATGCAATAGAATCGTTTTTCCAGGCGTGAGCAAATGATGAAGCATATAATGAGGAGCGTATTCTTTGAAATCTGTATTATATTTTTTAGAAATTTCTAAAATTTGCTTTTCATTTTGAATAATGAGCTCAAGTAGAAGCTCATTTTTGCTTCTAAAATGCTTATAAAGTGTGCCTTTAGCAATATCTAGCTCGGCCACTAACTCATCTAGAGTAATTTCCTGATTGTTTTCTAGTAACAACTTTTCTGCCACGCTTAGAATTTTTTCTTTGCGCATCAAAAACTGTGTATGACGATCAAGATTCATAGGTATTCCCACACCAGTTTGGCCTAACTAATAATTTACTTCCTGTAAAAAGAAAAAGACTTTTCTCGAAATTTTTAGCCTTTTTCTTTCTCTCTTTACGTATTACCACATAACCTGTTTTTTGTCATTTGCCGCTTCTACCGTTCCCAGTTTGCAATCCCTCTAAAGAGTAAGCGAACTTGTGTAGAGGCATTTTCAATAAAGGCAGTTTGTTGCTGTTTGAGCTGCTCGTCTTGATATTGTTTAGATAGGTTGAGCCACGTCATTGCCCATGTAAAAGACATGTTGGTCAAAATGGTAGATAAGACATTTAAATCTTGAGGGTGCTGAATATGTTTAAAGTTTTCGAGTTTGATGAGATCTGTTGTCAAATCTTCAATCAGAAATTCGATTTCTCGGGCAATGGCTGCACGAACCGTTTCTGAACCACCCCAACGTTCGGAAATCATAAATTGCCACTGCTTAGGGCTATGATTTACCGCCTGGACAAATAGTTCAATGCTGGTCTGAGTTTTAGCAGATTTGTGTTGTAAATAACTTTGACCTAATTGATGTAAAACACTTTTTAAATGTAGCGCGACTTGGTCGACCAGTTCCTTACCGAGTTCATCCATGTCTTGAAAATGACGATAAAACGCTGTCGGTACCAAACCAACTTCACGTGCAACTTCACGCAAACTGATACTACTGAACGAACGTCCAGACGTGCTCAGATGCAAGGCTGCATCAAGGAGTGCCTGACGACTTTGCTGTTTTCGTTCATCCCGTATCGACATTAAAAGAACCTATTTAAACCGTGAGCCAGAGTCTAACAAAAAAGAGCAAACTTTCATAAAAAAAATAGTGAACAAGTGTTGACTGAGTGAACAGTTATAAATATAGTGTACATATGTTCACTATACGAACATGTGTTCACTCAAATAAATAGCCAGATACAAAAGAGGAACGTATGAACGCAACACTTAATTATCAGCCACATTGGGTTCGAGAAGATTTCGTTGATTTTGTTTTGCAAAAAATTAACGTAACTTGGGCTTGGAAACGGGTACTTGCAGAAGTTACCTCAGTTCAGTCTCTTCATACCGATATGGTGCTTCTCAAGCTCAAACCGAATCGTAATTTCAAATTCGATCAGGTACGTGCTGGGCAGAGTATTTTATTAACTCTACTGATAGATGGAGTTTACCAACAACGTAGTTATTCAATTATTGAAGTGACGAATGAAGGTGAAATATCTTTAGGTATTAAAGTACAAGGCTTGGTGTCTAGTGCAGCTCAACTATTACATGTGGGAGAGTGCATTGAGATTTCCCAGCCACAAGGTGATTTCATTTTGCACCAAGGCCAGCAACCTGCAATTTTAATTGCTTCGGGTAGCGGCATTACTGCAATTTATTCACTTTTGCAGCAAGCTTTGAAACAGCAGCTTGAACAGATTCATGTCATTTATTTTAATCGTGCTGAAGTTTTTCATGCTGATTTAAAAGCTTTGGCAGAAAAGCATCCAGAGCTTCAATATTATTTCTTTAATACCACTGAACAAAAGCAGCATTTAACGGAAGAGTTATTGCAAAAGTTGGTTCCTGATTACACGCAGACTGCAACGTATGTGTGTGGACACCACGGCATGATGCAACAGGCAAATGAAATTTATGCTCAGCAAGGTGCTCAGTCACAGCTTCATCAAGAATATTTCCAGCCGCTTCAGGTGACAGGAACACATACTGCCCAGCCAATTGTTTTCCGCCGTGCCCAACACGAGTTTTTTGCTGAAACGAATTTGCTGAGCAGTGCAGAGCAAGCAGGTCTACGTCCGCAACATGGTTGCCGTATGGGTGTCTGCAATAAATGTAGCTGTACTAAAGTCAGCGGAGTCACTCAAAACCTGTTAACGGGTGAAATCGAAGACCAACCAAACCGTCCAATTAAATTATGCGTGAACCAGGCATTAAGCCCAGTCACGATTGATCTATAAAAAGAATTACAGAGGATTAACCTTATGAATATGGCATTAGAATTTTCTACAGTATCTAAATCTGCACATCTCACTCCAGAACAGACTGAGGAGTTTGGACGTCGTGTTGAACAGATCCGCCAAGAGGTGATGCAAAGCCTAGGTGAGCAAGACGCAAAATATATCTACAAAGTGCGTAATTTTGTTCGTTACACAGAAGTGGCTTCTCGTGGCATGTTGATGTTTGGTGGTTGGATTCCACCTGTATGGCTACTAGGCACAGGCTTATTAGGTATCTCTAAAATTGTAGAGAACATGGAACTCGGTCATAACGTTATGCACGGTCAGTTTGACTGGTTAAATGAACCAAGTCTCAATGGTAATACTTATGATTGGGATACCATTGCATCGGGTGATGACTGGCGTGAAACACATAACTATGTGCATCACACCTATACCAATATTGTTGGTAAAGACCATGATGTCGGTTATGGTCTTTTGCGAGTAAGTGATCAACAGAAGTGGGAGCCTCGCCACCTGTTTAATATTCCATTGGGTCTACAGTTAATGTTTTTCTTTGAGTGGTATGTAGGCGTGCAAAACCTACATCTTGAAGATGCGTTAATTTATAAAACCAAGAGCTGGAAACAAGTTTGGAAAGATGCTTCTAAATTCCGTAAAAAAGCGACTCGTCAAGTTTTAAAAGACTATGTATTTTTTCCAGTCATCTCTGGTCCTATGTTTTTACCAGTTTTTGCAGGAAATGTAGTTGCTAATATTATTCGTAATTTGTGGTCATCTGCTGTGATTTTTAATGGCCATTTTACTGAAGATGCTGAAACTTTTGAGCCTGATAATACGGATACAGAGACCAAGGCTGAGTGGTATTTACGCCAGATCCGTGGTTCAAGTAATTTTAGTGGCACAGAGTGGATGCACTTTATGAGTGGTAACCTAAGCCATCAAATTGAGCATCATTTGTTCCCAGATATGCCAGCTAACCGTTATAAAGATGTAGCTCCAAAAATCAAAGCACTCTGTGCAGAATATGGTATTAACTACAATGAAGCGAGCTTTATGCGCCAGTTCTGGAGTGTGTGGGTACGTTTAGCGAAATGTTCACTGCCGAACCCTACCACTGGAAAAGTATTGCAAACCCTGCAAAAGTTAAAAACCAAATTTAAATTTGCCTAATTTAAGACATTCTAAATAGCTCCTTTTAAGGGGCTATTTTTGTTTTTGAGTAATGAAAAGTGCAGACTTACATTTGAAAGTAGGGAATAAACTCAACCTGTCAAAATCCTTTGCTATACTATGCCCAAGTTTGTATTTAAGAGAAGTTAGGAAGGATTATGCGTATTGACCAACGTGCATTAGACCAATTACGTGAAGTGAAAATTACACGAAACTATACCCGTTATGCTGAAGGTTCTGTGCTGGTCGAGTTTGGTCACACCAAAGTCCTTTGTACTGCAAGCATTGATAACTCAGTGCCACGCTTTTTAAAAGGTCAAGGCCAAGGTTGGGTAACGGCAGAATATGGCATGTTACCGCGTTCAACACACTCACGTTGTGATCGTGAAGCTGCTCGTGGTAAACAAACTGGTCGTACTCAGGAAATCCAACGTCTGATTGGCCGTAGCTTACGTGCTATGGTTGATTTGAAAAAGCTTGGTGAAAATACGATTACCATCGACTGTGATGTGATTCAGGCCGATGGCGGTACGCGTACCGCTTCAATCACTGGCGCGGCTGTAGCGTTAGTTGATGCGATGAATGTTTTATTATCTCAAAAGAAAATTAAGCATGATCCGCTTAAAGGATTAGTTGCTGCAATTTCTGTAGGTATTTATCAAGATGAAGTTTTACTTGATCTTTGCTATGAAGAAGACTCGAACTGTCAAACTGACTTAAACGTGGTGATGACACAAGCGGGTGAGTTCATTGAAATTCAAGGTACAGCTGAAGATAAACCTTTTACTCGTGCACAAAGCAATGCCATGTTAGAAATGGCTGAAAAAGGAATTGCCGAGCTCATTAAAAAGCAACAAGAAGCTTTAGGCTGGTAAGTTTAAGTTTTCTAAAAAACGCATCTTCGGATGCGTTTTTTTATGCCTTCATCAAATCGACATAAAAACATCACTTGCCTGTCACTTTTTCGCTTTATTAGTAGTTCGCATTTAAACCGTTTGGAAAAAACCGATGCGAAAACTTTCATTTTTATTAATTACATCTTTAGCACTTATGCTCAGTGCTTGTAACGATGATAACGATTCCGATAATTCATCGCCAACAACACCGCCGACCAGCAATTGTAAAATGCACTGTGCACCATAATAAGAACTCAGGATAAAACTAATGAATCGTCGCGAATTTCTTTTAAACTCTACAAAAACAATGTTTGGAACAGCTGCTTTAGCGAGTTTCCCACTGAGTATTCAAAAAGCGCTGGCTATTGATGCCAAAGTTGAAAGTGGAACAATTCAAGATGTGAAACACATTGTGATTTTGACTCAGGAAAACCGCTCATTCGATAATTATTTCGGTACGCTAAAGGGTGTGCGTGGTTTCGGTGATCGCTTTACTATTCCAATGACAGAGGGCAGGAAAGTATGGGAGCAATATGATGCCAAGAAAAATAAAGTATTGCCTTACCATTTAGACAGCCGCTTAGGAAACGCGCAGCGTGTTTCAGGCACTCCTCACTCTTGGTCTGATGGCCAAGCCGCTTGGGATAATGGTCGCATGAGTGATTGGGTCGCTTATAAAAAACCACAGTCGATGGGCTACTATAAAAAACAGGAAGTCGAATATCAGTTTGCTTTAGCGAATGCTTTTACCATTTGTGATGCTTACCACTGTGCCATGCATGCAGGGACCAACCCGAACCGTAAGTTTATCTGGACTGGAACGAATGGCCCTACAGGAGCAGGTGTTGCCAGTGTGGTAAATGAATTTGATGGGATTGGGCCATCAACAGAAGGTTATGAATGGGTGACTTATCCAGAACGCTTACAACAGGCTGGCGTGACGTGGAAAGTTTATCAAAACATGCCAGATAACTTTACCGATAACCCGCTTGCAGGTTTTAAGCAATATCGCCGTGCAAATGAGCAATCTGGTCAGCCTGTCAGTAACGATACGCTCACTTGTCCAGCATATGATGAAAAGATCGATACGACTCAACCACTTTATAAAGGTATTGCGAATACCATGCCAGACGGTGGTTTTTTAGGAACTTTTAAAGCAGATATTGCTCAAGGGAAATTACCGCAAGTGAGTTGGTTGGTTGCTCCAGCGACCTACAGTGAGCATCCGGGGCCTTCTAGTCCGGTACAAGGTGCTTGGTATATTCAGGAAGTATTAAATGCATTAACTGAGAATCCTGAACTGTGGAGCCAAACAGTTCTATTGGTGAACTTTGATGAGAATGATGGTTTCTTTGACCATATTCCTTCACCAAGTGCGCCGTCTAAAGATGTAAACGGTGTAGTTCAGGGGAAAACGACTTTAAGTGATCAGCAAGTATCTTATGAATATTTTAACCATCCAGCAGTAGCGACCTCAAAGTCCCAGCCTAAACCAGATGGCCGAGTGTATGGGCCGGGTGTACGCGTTCCTATGTATGTGATTTCACCGTGGAGCCGTGGTGGTTGGGTGAATTCTCAAGTCTTTGACCATACCTCTATTTTACAGTTCTTGGAAAAACGCTTTGGTGTGCAAGAACCTAACATTAGCCCGTACCGCCGTGCTGTATGTGGTGATTTAATGACGGCATTTAATTTTAAAACACCGAACCTTCTGCCTGTTGCTGAACTAGATGGGAAGAAAACAAAAGCCGAAGCTGATGCGATTCGTGTTGCTCAGGCTTTATTGCCACAAGTTCCTGTTCCAAGCCAACAGCAATTCCCTCAGCAGGAAATGGGAATTAGACCATCGCGTGCTTTACCTTATATTTTGCACACCAGTGCTAAAGTTGATGCAGCACAAAAGACTGTAAAGCTGATGTTCTCAAACACTGGTAAGCAGGCAGCCGTTTTCCATGTCTATAATCGATTAGATCTTACGGTAGCACCTCGTCGTTATATGGTTGAGGCGGGTAAACAGCTTGATGATGTGTGGAATGCTCCAACTGGGCAATATGACTTGTGGGTACTTGGACCAAATGGTTTCCATCGTGCGTTTAAAGGAGATCTAAACCAAACTAACCAGACTCAAGCATTACCAGAAATTAGAGTTTGTGTGGAAGAGTGTGATGCAAATTTGTATTTGAAAGTTCGTCACGATGGTAATAAGTCAGTCAAGCTCACAATCAAAGCAAATGCTTATCTTGCAAACAAGACATGGAATATAGAAACCGATCATTCTGAAAAAGAACTGGTTTGGGACATGTCTGAATTTGGTGGTTGGTATGATTTCACAGTGACTTTAGCTGATGATGCTACTTTCAGTCGTCGTTTTGCAGGACGTATAGAAACTCAAGAAGATTCAATTTCTGATCCGTATATGGGTTATCTAGAGTCTTAAATTACTGTAATGGATGAATGATTAAGCTGAAGTCTTAGGTTAATAAGTATTTTAAATTAGTTATCACGACGGAGTCTTATCATTTATTCATTCAGTGGAAGTAGCTAATTCGTTACTTTGGTTACGCCCAAAGTAACCAAATGCATTTGTCATCTACAAAACCTGTTCTCTTTCGGCATATATTTGATTTATTGCAAAAACAATATATTTATAGATTTTGGGCAGGTTGTAGATGACATCTCGCACAATCTAATGTTGGGAAATATAAATGAAGAGAGGTAATATCTTGTTGTATAGATGAATAATAAAAATAAAGACTTACCTTTTGTAACAGAATCTCCTAAGCCTGGTCATATTTATCTTTTACCTTGGAACCCTGATTTTTTAAAGTAATGGGGAAAATTTATGCTACAAGGTTTTATTGTATTATTAGCAGTAGTTACATTTGTTTTAATGGCTGCTGACCCACGTGATAGTGGGACACAAGCGACTCAGTCAGCATGGCAAAAAACACAAGCAGCAGACATGACCAAGTCGCAAAAACACACCAATAATGATAGCGATTTTATTTAAGCATTAAAACGCATTGATAAATCAACAGCTCTAACGTCTTTCGTCAGTACGCCCATAGAAATGTAGTCCACACCCGTAGTGGCAACTTCGCGCAAGTTTTCAATGGTGATATTGCCTGATGCTTCGAGCTTACAGCGGCCAGCAACATGTTTTACGGCATCAATCATTTGCTGTTGACTGAAGTTGTCGAGCATAACAATATCTGCACCCGCTTCAAGCGCTTGATTTAGCTCATCCCAAGTTTCAACTTCGACTTCAACAGGTTTACCCGGTGCAATTTGATGTGCTTTTTCAATTGCCTGAGCAATACCACCTGCCGCCATAATATGATTTTCTTTAATTAAGAATGCATCAAACAAACCGAGACGATGGTTCTGTCCGCCACCAATCGCTACTGCATATTTCTGTGCAATACGTAAGCCCGGTAAGGTTTTACGTGTATCGAGAAGTTTTGTGTTTAAACCTTCAAGATGTTGAACATAATCAGCTGTTTTTGTTGCAACCGCAGATAGAGTTTGAATAAAGTTTAAAGCAGGACGTTCTACAGTAAGTAAGCTGCGTGCAGAACCTGCAAGTTTTAAAAAGGCTTCGTTTGCAGCAACACGCTCGCCTTCTTGTTTCAACCAAGTCACCTGTACAGTATTGTCATAAGCTGAGATGAGTGCATTTACCCACGGTTGTCCAGCTAAAACCATATCTTCACGGCTAATAATGGTCGCGGTTGCTTGCTCATCTTCAGGGGTGAGCATAGCGGTAATGTCACCGTCCCCAATATCTTCTTGTAATGCTTGTTGAATATTGATTTGAATTGATTGTTCAAGCAAAGACTGAGGTATGCTCATACGGTTTCCATTCTGTAGATGACCCTAAAACTTGCGATATATTAGCACCGTCGACTTTAAAAATAAGCTGTTTTATAAGATTAATCGCGATAAACAATCGCATTTACTGGTTTGAAAAGTAGATAACTGTTTTAAACTAAAACAATTGGCAAGCAATTTATTGGCGTCTCAATGAAGCAAAACACACCGTATGAAGTTATAGATGGGCAATTAAAAGGGGCGAGACAAATCCCTTCTCCAAATTTTAACCAGCGTCCGACTGGCACCGAAATTCAAATGATTGTGGTTCATAATATTAGTTTGCCGCCGTCTCAATTTGGTGGCGGATATATTGAGCAGTTTTTTCAAAATAAGTTAGATTGGTCAGTGCATCCTTATTTCCAGACTATTGAAGGCATGCAAGTTTCTACGCATTTGCTGATTTTACGTAGTGGGGAAGTCTTACAGTTTGTTAATTTTAATGATCGGGCATGGCATGCAGGGCGTTCGAGTTATTTAGCTAAAGTAGAGTGCAATGATTATTCAATTGGTATTGAGCTTGAAGGAAGCGATGATTTAGCCTTTGAAGAAGTTCAATACGAAGTATTAACTGACGTGGTTACCGCTATTCGTCAGGCTTATCCTGAAATTAAAAACCATATAGCAGGGCATTCAGATGTTGCACCCGGCCGTAAAACTGATCCGGGACCTTATTTTAAATGGCAGCACTTTAGACAACTGTTAGTTCAGAAAAAAAGTTAAGTTCATTCATCATTTCACAACGAAAAGATTTTCTAGTTTCATTACAATAGCGTCTTTCGAATATAGCTGTAGGTGAGTACGATGGCATTGTGGCGATCGACTTTTATTGTCAGTGCAATGACGATGTTGTCACGAGTGTTAGGGCTCGTGCGTGACGTTGTATTGCTCAACGTGTTTGGTGCAGGTAAAGATTTTGATACCTTCGTCGTCGCTTTTCGTATTCCCAACTTCTTTCGACGATTGTTTGCCGAAGGTGCTTTTTCTCAGGCCTTTATTCCAGTATTAACTGAATATAAAACCAGTCGAGCACACGCTGAAGTGCAGATCCTGATTAGTCGGGTATTTGGCTGCTTATTAACAGTCATGACCTTACTGACTTTTGTGGCGATGGTTTTAGCACCTGCAATCATTTATATGTATGCACCCGGTTTCCATAGTGATCCTGAAAAGTTCGATCTAGCAGTCAGCATGTTCCGTCTGACCATCCCTTATTTATTGTTCATGTCACTGACTGCTTTTGCCAGCAGTATTTTAAATAGTTATGGTTCGTTTGCTTCACCAGCTTTTTCACCCGTTTTGCTGAATGTCGCGATGATTGCAGGTGCATGGTGGCTTACCCCGTATATGGCTGAACCGATCAAAGCATTAGGCTGGTCAGTGGTAGCAGCCGGGGTGCTGCAGTTAGCTTTGCAGATTCCAGAATTATGGCGTAAAAATCTACTTATACCGCCTAAAGTTGATTTTAAACATGAAGGTGTAGAGCGTATTTTAAAATTAATGCTTCCAGCATTATTTGGGGTATCTGTTACTCAGATTAACCTGTTATTAAATACGATTTGGGCTTCTTTCATGCAAGATGGCTCTGTGTCTTGGCTCTATAGTGCAGAGCGTATGACTGAATTACCGTTAGGGTTAATTGGTGTTGCGATTGGTACAGTGATTTTACCTTCACTTTCTGCCCGTCATGCAGAACAAGATCAAGCAAAGTTCCGCGGTATGATCGACTGGGCTGCAAAAATTATTGTATTAGTTGGCTTACCAGCAAGTATTGCCTTATTTATGCTTTCGACACCGATTATTCAGGCGTTATTCCAACGTGGCGAGTTTGACCTACATGATACCCAAATGACAGCGCTAGCATTGCAATGTATGAGTGCAGGCGTGATTGCATTTATGCTGATTAAAGTCTTCGCACCTGGTTTCTATGCACAGCAAGATACCAAAACGCCAGTACGTGTCGGTTTAATGTCGGTCGCAGCGAATGCTATTTTAAACGTTGTATTTATTGGTTTCTTTAAGCTGATTGATTGGCATGCAGAGCATATGGCACTTGCATTGGCATCTTCAGGCTCGGCTTTAGTGAACGCAGGTCTACTCTATTTCTATTTACATAAACGTAATATTTTCCGATTTGATTCGCATTGGAAAAAATTAGGACTTCAATATGGTTTGGCTAACCTTGCCATGATTGTAGCGCTATGGTTTGGACTCAATTGGTATAACGGTGAACTTTCACAGTGGTTACGTGTTGCTGAAGTAGTTGGATTATGTGTAGTGGGTGTAGTGGCTTATCTGGTTGCATTAATCATTACAGGGTTTCGTCCTAGAGACTTAAGACACTAAAATAAAAAAAGCGATCTTAAATGATCGCTTTTTTTATATCTAATAAATTTATTTAGGTAAAACTTGTAGTAATTCAATATCAAAAATTAAAGTACTATTGGGACCGATCGTGTCACCAGCACCGACCTCACCATAAGCAAGATTCGCAGGAATAAAGAAACGCGTTTTTCCGCCTTCTTTCATGGTTTGTAGACCTTCTGTCCAACCTGCAATCACTTGGCTAAGCTGAAACTCAACTGGATGATTACGTGCGATTGAGCTGTCAAATACAGTTCCATCAAGTAAACGACCTTCATAATTCACTTTAACACGAGAGGTGGCTTTTGGTTTTTGTCCATTACCTTCTTTTAACACTTGGTATTGGAGACCAGATTTAGTCGTGATTACACCAGATTTCTTTGCATTGTCAGCAAGAAATGCTGCGCCTGCTTGAGCATTTAGTCGACCTGTTTTTTGAAATTCGACGAGTTGTTTGGCTTCTAAGGTTTTCTTATAGTCATTAATCGCTTTCGCCATTTCTTCATCAGTTAAGCGTGCTGTTTTACTTTGAGCGCCTTCTTGGAGACCTTGGTAAAAAATATCAAGGTTCAAATCTGTTAGTGCATCCGTATTATTACGCCCCATTAAATAGCCATAACTATAACTAAATTGTTCTTTTGCTGGACTTTTATTCGTTATAGGAGTTGCAGCAAAAACAGATAAACTCATTGTTGATGTTGCAATAATTAAACCGATTTTTTTCATATCGTTTTCCAAAAAAAAGGAGAGCAGTGTTCTACTCTCCTGAATGTTTTTATTTCACTGAAATAAGTTCTACATCAAAAATCAGTGTACTGTTTGCTGGAATACCAGGAACTTCCTGAGGACCATAGGCAAGATTTGATGGAATGAAGAACGTTGCTTTACCACCTTCTTTCATCAATTGAAGCCCCTCAGTCCAACCTGGAATTACTTGATTGAGTGGAAACTCAACTGGTTCACCACGTTTGTAAGAACTATCAAAAACCTGACCGTTAATTAAACGGCCTTCGTAATGTACTTTAACAACTGACTGAGCTGTTGGCTGTTTGCCAGTACCTTCTTTAGTAATGATATATTGCAAGCCAGAAGCTGTCGTTTTTACACCCGCTTTTGATTTATTTTCTGCAAGGAACTGCGTATCTGCAGATTCAAGATTAGTACCAGCAGCTTGTTCTGGTTTATTTTGTTGCTGCATTTTTTGCTGCAATTCTTTTTCATAAGCTGCTACAGCAGCTTTTAACTCTTCTTGAGTATAAGCACTTGGTTGCTTGCTGCGAGCATCATGAATCCCTTTCACAAATGCTTTTGTATCTAGCTCAGGTGGAGTTTGCTGAGCAACTTCATATCCAAGAACATAACTAATTTTTTCAATTGGAGAGGCATTTTTATTTGCCTTGCTTCCGACTTCTGTGGTCGGATGTTGGCTTGCATAATATACTGGTACAAGTGCAGCACCGCCTAAAACTACAGCGACAGCAATGGGTAAGGCTTTACTCATAAAAGGTTCCAAAAATAATCATTTGAGTCTAAAAGGCTGCTTTTGATCTTAGCATGCTTAAGCATAGAATGTTTAAGAAAAAAAACGAGTGGTTTTTTATATATTTTAGTTAGTTTTGGTAGGGATATACTTAAAAAAATCTTAAATAAAAAACCGGATCATTTGATCCGGTTCTCTTATCACTTTACGATTAATCTTCTTTTTGTGCTTTATAAGCATAGGCATAGTTATAACCATAACCGTAGCCCGCGCTCGCACGTTGAATGTCATTGAGAATAAAGCCGTTAACTTTAACACCCGCTTGTTCAAAGCGATTAAGTGTTAATTCAAGCTCTTTCATTTGTGACTTAGCATAACGGGCAACAATTAAGTTCACACCAGTATATTGCGAAATAATAATACCATCAGTTACTGCCAACACTGGCGGAGTATCAATAATGATGTGGTCATATTGACTTTGTAACTGTTCAAGTAGTTCTTTAAATTGGTTAGAGCTTAAAATCTCTGAAGGATTCGTTGGACTCTTACCACGTGTAATCACATCAAGGTTAGCAACTTGAGTTTTGTGCAATACTTTTTGTAGATCAGCTTGTCCACTCAATAATTCAGAAAGACCTGGCTTCACATCAACATCAAAGTATTTATGCATATAACCACGACGCATATCGGCATCAATCAGTAACACACGTTTATCACCTTGAGCGAAAATCGTTGCAAGGTTGGTCGAAATAAACGATTTACCCACTTCTGGTGAAGGACCGGCAATCATAATGATATTATTTTTTGCATTTGTTAAGGCAAAATGAATAGCGGTACGAATGCTACGTAAGCTTTCAATGGCAATATCATCACTATTTTTAACTGCAAGAATAGGGATACTCTTCTTCTTCTTTAAAATCTTAACGCGACTTTCTTGAATTGGAGAGCGTGGTACTGTTGCATAAACGGGTAAATCTAGTTCATTTTCAATTTGGCCAGAATCTTTAATCCCCGTACGTAGCGTATTACGTAATAGGGCAATTAAAGTTCCAATAAAGCCACCTAAGAAAATAGATAAAATTAAAATTTGTAATTTTCTAGGTTTAATTGGCTCGACGGGTTCAATTGCAGTATCTACAATTCGTACATTGCCAATTTCACCGGCTTTTGCAATACGAAGCTGTTGGTAAGAGTTGAGCAGTGCTGTATAAAGCTGAGTTTTAACTTCAACCTCGCGATACAATTGTAAATATTGGCGTTGTATATCTGGTAGCTGTTTTAATGTAGTATTTAACTCACCGATTTGTTTATTAATGGCAGTAAGTTGCCCATTAATTTCGCGCATTGCCGGATGTTCAGGAGTATATTTTGCTGCCATTTCAGCTTGTTTTTGTTCAAGCGTTGCTTTTTGGGCTTCTAAAGTAACACTTTGAGTTAAATAAAGCTCAGACTCTTTAGTTACATCAACTGTATTATATTGTTGACGGAATTTATTAAATTGACGTTCTGCATCATCAAGTTGTTTCTTAAGGTCAGGAAGTTGTTCATCCAAAAACTTTAAAGTCTGAGCAGATTCTGCCGAGCGACGTTCAATATTTTGTGCACTATATGTCGCTAAGATTGCATTTAAAACTTTGGTAATATGTTCTTTATCTTGACCTTGATAGTTTAGGCCTAATACCCCCGTAAGCTTCCCTTGTTCTGCGACAGAGTAATTTGAACTTATTGCATTCACTGCAGCAGGTAAGGATAAGTTCCTGATATTATAAGTTGTATCAAAGGCATCTTTTGTAAAAATAGCAATTTTCCAAGAGCCATGCGGTCCTGTAATTTGGTTTAACTGATTTAAAGGAGCATTTAATACTACTTCTTCAGTTGTTGGGTCAGTTAAACGTAAAGATTGTTTATCAAAGTTAAGATGTAAGGTTCTATCCACATAATAAGCTGGAACTTCTAATGTATGAATTTCAAAACTTTTTAGACCATCCTTAAAGATGACTGATTTTTTATTATATTCAGTTTTATAGTCAGTATCGCTTAATAAACGATGACTAAGAGTATTTTCTGTGCTTGAAATTTGTATATTTAGATGCAGTTCTTTAATGACAGAACCCAAAACTAAACGAGACTTTAAAATTTCTATTTCAGCTTGAGCGGGGGACTTCTGCTCAATCATATTAGATAGATCGCCTAATAGAGCAGCAGAAGCTCCTTTACTGTCTTCTACTTGAACTAGTGCATCAACGGAGTAAGTATTTGGGGTGACACGTAAGTAAAGTAGAGCACATACAATACTTAAAATAACGCACAGAGCGATAAGCTTCCACTGCGCAATGAGTGAAAAAAACAATTCTTTTAAATCAATTGTATCTTCGGTATTCGTATTTTGGTTCATAAGCTTAAAATCTTGGCGTTAAATATAAGGTTTCCAGTCAGCAATACATTGTTGAATGAGCTGACAGGTTTCATCAAAAATAGCTTGGTCGTGCTGGTAGGGATCAGGCACATTTCTATTCTGCCAATGACCCAAGCGATAAGTTTTACCTTTTGCAAAGGGCCAAGTTTGCTCAATATGTTTTTGCTGGTTGTGACTCATGACCAAAATAAGGTCAGCTTTTTTAATATGTTCAGCATTTAACTTTCTTGCAATATGAGGCTGCATATCGATGCCTAGACGTTGCATACAAAGTTGAGCTTTATTGTCTGCTGAGTGACCTACAAGCCCGGAAATACCTGCAGATTCAATATTTAATTGGGGATATTTTTGTTTTAAAAAATATTCTGCCATCGGGCTACGGCAAATATTTCCAATACAGACCACTAAAATGTTTTTAAATTGCATAACAATTATTGCCCCAAACGGTCTATGTTATATAAAGCATTTGAGAAAGGAATAATCTGGTTAACCACACGCTGCCAGCGAGTTAAGCCAGTCGCATCTACATAGACAATATCGTTGCTACGTAGTTTAAATTGATTGGCTAAGCCAAAGTCACCAATGCTCATTAAGTTTAAATGATAAATTTCTGTTGTATGGTCATTAGGGTTGGTACGTACTACATAAATACGGCTTGCACTCGCCGAAATTGGATTAATTCCTAAGCTTTCACCTAATGCATCAGTTAATGTCATTCCTTGATCACGCATTGGTAAAGCTTGATTTTTTCCTGATTCGCCCATCACATAAATTTTCTGGTTTTCGCGTGTACTTACATAAATTGTATCGTTCGGTTGAACTAGGAGTTTATGTAGTGAATACCCCATTTTTTCTAGTTCAATCGTATTTAAATTATAGGTCTGGCCATTACGAATAAGCTGAATATACGTATTATCACCTTTATCACTAACGCCACCAGCAAGTCCTAAAGCTGTATATACACTCACAGGCTGATCACTTAAATAAAACTGTCCGCCTTTTATTACACTGCCTTGTACCGAAAAACGCTGACCCTCATAGGATAATACACGAACTGTAACATCCGGATTTTTTAAGAAACGGGCTAAATGACTACGTAACTCACGGTTAACTTGAGCCAAAGTTTTACCGGAAGCCTTATAGCGTCCTACTAACGGGAATTGAATATAACCACTCTGGTCAATTGGATAACCATTTGCCTGAACAGATTGCTCATTATTAACATTGTTTACAGGAGGCGTAATTTCAGGATAAGCCCATAGCTGAATTGAGAGCACATCACCTGAGCTTAAACGGTAAATCGGTTGCTGATTTTTAAATAGGGCTGCATAGTCGCGTTGGTAGTCAACCTGAGCAGGTTGTATTGCTGGTAGTGTTTCTTGAGAAATTTTTACAACATTAACGGTAGTTCCTAGGTCGGTTCTATAAACGCCTTCATTCGGAATATCGTAAGTTTGTAAACCGGAAGTAACTGCACAGCTAGCAGCACTTAAACTTAAAGCAAGAACAGAAAAAAACTGACAATACTTCACAAGCAACCCTTTGTGTATTTATCTTTAATTGATACTGTCTGTATCGTTAATCGTATAGCATTAAATGCTTATGTTAGACAGAGATGGTCCGATTCTAGCTGAAAAAAAAATAAAAAACATAGAAAAAAACGTAGAGCTTTGTATGTTTAATTTATATCAATCCACTTTAGTATATAAGAATTAACTTTTATTATTCAATTATAGGTCTGCTGAACAGACTAGTTAGGTTGTCTTAACACAAATTAAGAACTGTAAACACTTTTATACAATTGAATTACGGTTAATAAAAAAAAACTGATATAGTTACGCACGACGATATTCGGTCAACATGTATCATTATTTAATATATACAATTTGTAAGGAATAAGGCTAACTTTTATGCAACTTGCCGATTTAAGAATAGCGATTATAGGTTTAGGTTATGTAGGCTTGCCATTGGCGGTTGAGTTTGGAAAAAAAGGGCCAGTAATTGGATTTGATATTAATCAAAAACGTATTGATGAATTGAAAAGTGGCCAAGACCATACTCTAGAAGTTACATCTGAAGAGTTGCAACAATCACAACACTTAAGTTTTAGTGCAAATTTAGATGACTTAAAGCAAAGTAATTTTTTTATTGTAACTGTTCCAACACCTGTTGATCAGGTTAACCGACCAGATTTAACCCCTTTAAAAAAAGCGAGTGAGACTGTAGGTCAAGCTTTAAAGAAAGGCGGTATTGTTGTATATGAATCTACAGTATACCCAGGGGCAACAGAAGAAGTTTGTATTCCTATTTTAGAAAAAGTCTCTGGATTGAAGTTCAATCAAGATTTCTTTGCTGGTTATAGTCCTGAACGTATTAATCCAGGCGATAAAGTTAATACCTTAACTAAAATTAAAAAGATTACGAGTGGTAGCACACCTGAAGTAGCCAACATTGTAGATGCTGTTTATGCCAGTATTATTACTGCAGGTACTCACAAAGCAACTAGTATTAAAGTTGCAGAAGCTGCCAAAGTTATTGAAAACACACAACGTGATTTAAATATTGCTTTAGTAAATGAGCTTTCGGTTATTTTTGATCGTATTGGTATTGATACTTTAGATGTTTTAGAAGCTGCAGGTAGTAAGTGGAACTTCTTACCGTTCCGTCCAGGTTTAGTTGGTGGGCATTGTATTGGTGTTGATCCATACTATTTAACTCACAAAGCAGAAGAAGTTGGCTACCATCCACAAGTCATTCTTGCTGGTCGTCGTATTAACGATAATATGGCACGGTATGTTGCTCGTAACACAATTAAGCTTATGCTTCAAAATGGTATTGATGTTCCGAGAGCAAAAGTTGGTGTGCTTGGAGTAACTTTTAAAGAAAATTGTCCTGATATTCGTAATAGTAAGGTAGCTGATCTCATTAAAGAGTTAGAGTTTTGGGGAGCGCAGGTTGTAGTTGCAGATCCATGGGCAGATGCAGACGAAGTTAGAAATGAATATGGTATTGAGCTTGGAAAAGTTGATGCTCAAAATCCTGTCGATAGTGTCATTGTTGCCGTAGGTCACAATGAATTCCGTTCACTTTCTGCAAGTGAAATGCGTAGTTATATGAAATATGAGAAACCAGTGCTGGCTGATGTTAAGAGCCTTTTTGACCGTACTGAAATGTCAGATGCTGGTTTTACTATATTCCGTCTCTAATTTTATCTCATTATTAAATTGAAGTTTTGATTATGAAAAAATTTGCACTTATTGGTGCTGCTGGTTATATCGCACCACGTCATTTAAAAGCTATTAAAGAAACTGGTAATACCTTAGCAGTTGCTATGGACGTAAATGACTCGGTTGGGATTATGGATAGTCATTTTCCAGAAGCAGAGTTTTTTACCGAGTTTGAAGAATTTGAAGCTTATGTAGAAGACCAAAAACTAAAAGGTGAAAAGCTGGATTACGTGGCGATCTGCTCACCGAACTATCTTCATGCACCGCATATGAAATATGCCTTGAAAAATGGTATTGAGGTCATTTGCGAAAAACCATTAGTGCTTAATTCAGAAGACTTAAACATGCTTTCTGAATATGAAAAGCAATATGGTGCTAAAGTAAACTCAATTTTACAATTACGTTTACATCCTTCAATTATTGCACTACGCGATAAAGTTCAAGCTGCACCAGCCGATAAGATATTTGATGTTGATCTCACTTATTTAACTTCTCGTGGTAAATGGTATCTAAAATCATGGAAAGGGGTAGACAATAAATCAGGTGGTGTAGCAACGAATATTGGTGTGCATTTCTACGATATGCTGCATTTTATTTTTGGCAAAATTGTTAAAAATGAAGTGCATTTCCGCGATGAAAAAACCGCTTCAGGTTATTTGGAATATGAGCGTGCACGTGTACGTTGGTTCTTATCAATTGATGCGAATAACCTCCCAGAAAACGCGGTACAAGGTGAAAAGCTGACGTATCGTAGTATTACTATTGAGAATGAAGAGCTAGAATTCTCAGGTGGTTTTACTGACTTGCATACACAAAGTTATCAGCGTGTATTGGAAGGCAAAGGTTACGGTGTTGAAGAAAATCGTGCAGCGATTGAGACAGTTGAAGTAATTCGTGTTTCTCCAATTGTTGAAAACCCAGAAAACCCACATCCACTATTGGCAAAGGTGAAAAAAGCATGAGCTTTTATCAACATGAAACTGCCATAGTAGATGATGGCGCACAAATTGGTGATGATTCGCGTGTTTGGCATTTTGTTCATGTCTGCGGCGGGGCGAAAATTGGTAAAGGCGTATCTTTAGGTCAAAATGTATTTGTTGGTAACCGAGTTGTGATTGGCGACCACTGTAAAGTCCAAAATAATGTATCCGTTTACGATAATGTATTTTTGGAAGAGGGCGTATTTTGTGGCCCAAGCATGGTCTTTACGAATGTGTATAACCCGCGTTCTTTGATAGAGCGTAAAGATCAATATCGTGACACTTTAGTAAAAAAAGGTGCCACGCTAGGGGCAAATTGTACGATTGTTTGTGGTGTTACTATCGGGGCTTATGCTTTTGTTGGTGCTGGTGCGGTAGTGAATAAAGATGTACCAGCTTATGCACTAATGGTCGGTGTACCTGCTAAACAAATCGGCTGGATGAGTGAGTTTGGTGAGCAAATTGATTTGCCTTTGCAGGGACAAGCTCAAGCTATCTGTTCTCATACTGGAGCAGTTTATCAACTCGATGGAACGACACTGACAAAGCAGGGTTAATATGATTGACTTTATTGATTTAAAAGCACAACAAAATCGAATTAAAGATAAAATTGATGCGGGTATTCAAAATGTTTTGACTCATGGTCAATATATTTTAGGTCCAGAAGTAACTGAGTTGGAAGAAAAGCTAGCTGCCTATGTGGGGGCTAAGCACTGCATTACTTGCGCAAATGGTACAGATGCCTTACAAATCGCACAAATGGCATTTGGTATTGGTCCAGGTGATGAAGTAATTACTCCTGGATTTACATATATAGCAACGGCTGAAACAGTTGCACTTTTAGGTGCAAAACCTGTTTACGTTGATGTAAATCCGAAGACTTATAATTTAGATGCTGAAAAATTAGAAGCAGCAATTACCTCTCGGACCAAGGCTATTATTCCTGTAAGTTTATATGGTCAGTGTGCGGACTTTGATACAATCAATGCGATTGCTGCAAAATATGGCATTCCTGTAATTGAGGACGCTGCGCAAAGTTTTGGTGCAACCTACAAAGGCCGTAAAAGCTGTAATTTAAGTACAGTTGCTTGTACGAGCTTCTTCCCAAGTAAGCCATTAGGTTGCTATGGAGATGGCGGTGCTATTTTTACCAACGATGATGAGCTTGCTAAAGTAATCCGTCAGATTGCGCGACATGGTCAAGATAAGCGATACCACCATATTCGTGTGGGTGTGAATAGCCGATTAGACACCATTCAGGCTGCAATTTTATTACCAAAATTAGAAATTCTGGATGATGAAATGCAAGCACGTCAAAGAGTAGCTGAAACTTATAATCATTTATTTAATCAAGTAGGTGTTAATACTACTCCTTTCATAGATGTACACAATACGAGTGCTTGGGCACAATATACGATTCAGGTTGATAATCGTACAGAAGTTCAAGAAAATCTAAAAGCGCAAGGTGTTCCCACAGCCGTTCATTATCCAATTCCTTTGAATAAACAGCCGGCTGTGGCTGATGTAAGTGTGGAGTTGCCTGTAGGTGATGCAATTGCTGAAAGAGTTATGAGCTTACCGATGCATCCTTACTTAGATGAAGTCAAAATTATTAAAGTTGTAAATTGTTGGAAATAAAATGAAAATATTAATGCTTGCACCCTATTCTTCACCTATTGTTCAGCGTTTATCTAAAGCTTTAGAAAAATATAGTGAATGTGAGGTGTGGGTTGCAAGCTTTAATGTGGAAACTGATTTAGAAAAAAAAGTAATTAGTTTAGGTGAAATTAATAGTTTTATTGATTATTTCAAATTTTATAAAGTTAATAAATTAGTAAAAAAACTAAATCCTGACATAGTGCATGCTCATATTATTAATCATTATGGGATTATGGCTATATTCCAGAAAAAGCCATTAATAGTAGGTTTATGGGGTTCTGACGTTATGTTGGCACCTAATAAAGGCTCATTTTTAAAGAGAGAAATATTTAAGTTAATTAATGCAATAGTTATAAAAAGAGCAAATTTGATGCATACCTCTTCTAATCATATATTGGAGGAGCTGATAAAAAAACATGGAAAATATATTGAAAATAAAACTAATGTTTTTTACTGGGGGTTTCCCGTAGAAGAGCCTTCACATACTAATTATCAATTGATTCAAGCTATGTTGAATAAGGAATATAATATTGAAAAGGATAATCATTTAATAGTTTTTCCTAGAGGGCTATCAAAAGTATATGATCCAGATAATGTTGTAAAAGTTATTAAAAAACTCTTGAATATTAAAGAATTGAAGATTGTTGTTTTGCGTGGTTTTTCATCTGAGGAAGATGTTAAAAATTTTAAAGATAAATTAGGAGCAGAAGGAGATAAAATAATTTTTATTAATAGATTGCTAAATACAAATGAGTTATACGTTCTTTATAGTCAAACAAAATATCATGTATCTATTCCTATTTCTGATGCTTTAGGAGGAGGAGTGATTGAACCATTCTTAAGAGGAAGTTTTCCGATATTAAGTAATATAAAACCATATAAAAATTTTGTAGAGCAAAATTCAGGTTTTATCTTAGAAGATTATTCTGAATTTAGCTTAAATAATTTGGAGAATAAAATATTAAATGATCAACTTGAAGTAGGAGGCTTGGCATTAAAAAATACTGATTATTCGGCCCAAGCAATAGTAGAAAAATTTAAGAAACTTTATGAAATAGTTTTAAAATGAATATAAAGAAAATTTTACATTTTAGTATTGGGCCTATTGGAGCTGCTGTTTTAGGTATTGTAACAATACCTATGTTAGCTTGGCTGTTTTCTATTGAAGACATTGGTCGGTTTAGTATTTTACAAATTATTTTGAGTTTTTCTTGTATTTTATTTACTTTAGGTTTAGATCAAGCTTATATAAGAGAATATCATGAAACAGATAATCATGGTGTATTATTTAAAACAACATTAATAACATCAATTGCACTTTGTTTAATATGTGTATTTTTTTTCTTATTTAATGTTAAGCTAATAGCACAGTATGCTTATCATATTTCCTCTGCTTTATTGTCATGGATGACGATAATATGTGTGCTTTTAACAATATTTTTGAGATATATATCTTTAACAATAAGAATGCAAGAAAGAGGGTTATTATATTCTATTAGTCAGTTTTCTCCTAAACTAATATTGTTATTAGCAATTCTTTATTTGTATTTTTTTGGCCAAAGTACTTTTGATTTTAAAAAATTAATAATAATACAAAGTTTTTCTTTGTTTTTTGTTTTTTTAATATTTGTCTTTTTTACTAGAAAAGAATTTTTGCAGCTCTTTTATGCAAAATTTAATGTTTCTTTACTGAAAATAATGTTGGCTTTTGGATTACCTCTAGTTGTTAGTGGATTAGTTTTTTGGTTAATGCAATCCTCTTCTCGAATTCTTCTGCTAAAATTTTCTACATTAAAAGAAGTTGGTATTTTTGGAGTAGCAACTAGTGTAGCAGCAGGTTTTAGTGTTTTAACTTCCATTTTTAATACAATTTGGGCTCCATCAGTATTTAAGTTAATTAAAGAAGGAAAAGGTAGAAATGAGGTCGAAAAAGTTAGCGAGTATATTGCCTTATTAATTTCTATTGTTGTAATTTTTATTAGTATTTTAATGCCTATAATCCCTAAGTTTTTACCTAATAAATATTTAGGAATTGAATATATAGTGCTCTTATGCGTTATGCAACCGTTGTTTTATACCTTATCTGAAGCTACCGCAGTGGGTATTTTAGTAAAAAGAAAAACAAAATATTCTGTTCTAATCAGTATCTTAGGTTTGATAGTTAATTTAATTTTATTAGTTATTTTAGTACCATCTTATGGAGCATTAGGAGCAGCTATATCCATATCAGTATCTTTTTGGCTGTATTTTATTTTGCGCACTGAATTCTCTAAAATTGTATGGGAGAGTATTAATAGTAAGAAAATATATTTATCTACATTTTTATGTCTTATTTTTTCGCTAAGTGTAGGAATAATGCATTTAAATTATATTTATACTACTATTGGGGCTTTTCTTTTACTTATTTCAAATGTTGTTATATTTTTAAATATTTTAAAGATGAGTTTTACTTCTTTAATTAATATTTTGAAATGTAGGTAAGATTAATTATTTAAAGGTTTGGTATGAGTAAAGATGATATACTAATAAATCTGGCTTCTTTTGGTCTAGTTTCCTCATTAGTTTTCCCATTTTTTTCTTTTTTTGGTTTTGGTCTATATTTAACTAGTTTAATTTCTATTATTTTGCTTTTTTGTATTTTATTTTACAATGTGAAAGTAGGCTGGTTTACAATTCTTGTTTTTTTATTATGTTTAATTGTCTTTGTTAGTTCTTTATACTCAAATGCTTTTGGTTTTTCTGTTTATAATTTTTCTAATTATTTAGAGGCTTTTAAATATTTTCAATATATTCCGTATATTATAATTTTTCATAGTGTTAATAAATATATTTCATTTGATCTTTTTTTGAAATATATTTATTTTGCTGTATTTATATATTTGTTAATTTTCTTTTTACAATTAATTAATCCATTAAATTTAGGTTATTTAGTTAGTATTTTTTATTTGGGCGGAGCTAGCAGTCCTCATTTACTTGGTATTGAAACAGGTTTTAGGTTGCCAATAACTGGCTCAAATCCTAATGTAGGTGCGGTTATAGGGGTGTTTTTTACTTTATTTTTCTTAATATTATTTGCTTATAGAAAAAGTAAAATAGCTTTAATTATTTTTATATGCTGCTTTATTTCTGTTTTTTATACTCAGAGTCGTACAACTTTAGTTGCTTTAATTGTTTCTTTAGTATTTTATGCTTTTTTATCTAAAATTAGATTAATATATAAAATCTTAGTTCCTATATTTTTGGGGGCAGGAGTCTTTCTTATATTCAAATATCTTGATTTATCTTATATTGTGAATGGATATGAATATGCGAAAGAAGGTGATAATAGTAGTGTGAATGCTCGTTTAGATACATTGGATATGGCTATTAATGTGTTTTATAGTTCACCTATATTTGGTGTGGGTCCATCTAAGGAAGAATACACTACAAATTTTGACTCTGAATATATTCTTATATTAATGAGATATGGAATTTTAGGTTGTTTAGTTTTTTCCTCTTTGATTTTCTATCTCTTAATTAAGGGTTTTAAAAATAGAAATAATGTTGCTGGTTTAACACTGTTTCTATATACCATTGCAACGTTAATTATTATGTTGACTAATAATGCTTATAGTGGATATCAATTAATGTCTATAACTGTATTATTGTATATTATTATATATTGTGATTCTAAACAGAAGGTAAAGCTATGAAAGTTGCACATTTGACTTCTGCCCATCCTCGTTTTGATACGCGTATTTTTGTTAAGCAATGTTGTTCTCTTACCCAAAGCTACGATACTTATTTAGTTGTGGCTGATGGAAACGGGAATGAAGTCAAAAATCAGGTTAATATTCTTGATGTTGGTAAATTTAACGGTCGCAAAGACCGTATGCTTAATGCTCCTAATGCTGTATTTGAAAAAGCACTTGCTTTACAGGCGGAAATTTATCATCTCCATGATCCTGAACTTATTCCAATCGGTTTAAAACTAAAAAAAATGGGAAAAAAAGTTTTCTTTGATGCCCATGAAGATTTACCTAATCAGATCATGTCCAAGCATTATTTGAATCCTATATCTAAAAAGATCATTGCTTTTTTAGTCAAAACTTATGAAAAATATGCTTGTGCTAAATTAGATGGTATTGTGGCAGCCACCCCATTTATTCGAGATAAATTCCTTAAAATTAATAAAAATACAATCGATATTAATAATTACCCAAAATTAGAAGAGTTTAGCTCAATCCCCACAAATGCTTTAAAAGGTAATCAAGTTTGTTATATCGGTGGTTTAGCAGATGTACGTGGAATTGTTGAAATGGTTCAAGCAATTAATTCAACACAAAGTGAAGCAAAATTGGTACTTGCTGGAGATTTTTCAGATAAAAACCTAGAGCAATCTGTAATAGAAATGGAAGGATGGGAAAAAGTTAACTTTCTAGGCTATGTAGGCCGAAATGAAATAAAGAATACCTTAACTTCATCTGTTGCGGGTTTAGTTGTTTTACATCCAACACGAAGCTATTTAGATTCATTGCCTGTAAAAATGTTTGAATATATGTGTGCAGGAATACCTGTAATTGCTTCAGACTTTCCTTTATGGCGCTCTATTGTAAATGACGCGCAGTGTGGGATTTGTGTTGATCCTTTAAAACCTTATGAAATTGCTAAGGCTATCGATTATTTTATAAATAATCCTGATAAGGCTAGACTCCTTGGAGAACAGGGCCGAGCTGCAGTTTTAGAAAAGTATAATTGGAGCATTGAAGAAAATAAACTTTTGAATTTCTATTCAAGTATTTTGGATATTTGAAATGATGAAAAATAAAAAAACTTTTTGGTTTATTAACCAATATAGCTCAACTCCTGAAACAGCAATGGGTGGTCGACACTATTATTTAGCGCAAGAGTTAGCTAAAAAGGGTCATCAAGTTTATGTGATTGCTGGGCGTTATAGTCATTTGCTTCGTAATCCGAAGAAATTTGAGGAACAGTATCTCGTTGAGGAAATTATTCCTAATTTCTCATTTGTATGGGTGAATTTACCAGAATACGAAGAAGCACATAGCAAACAACGTGTATTAAACTGGTTTAAGTTTTCATGGCTCTTGCGTACTTTGGCAAATGTAATTCCAGTAAAACCTGATGTAATTTTATATTCTTCTCCTTCACTTATTGGTTATTTGGGGGCTAAATATTTAGCTAATAAATTTAATATTCCCTTTATCTTTGAAGTGCGGGATATTTGGCCTCTAACATTAATGGAATTAGGCGGTCATTCTCCAAGCCATCCATTTATAAAATTTATGCAATGGATTGAAGACAGGGCTTATAGAAAAGCTGATTACGTATTTTCAAATTTATATAATGCTATTGAACATATGCAAAGTCGGGGTTTAGATAGTAGTAAGTTTCACTGGATCCCTAATGGGATACCTTTAGATGAGGTGTCTCAAAAACAACCTCTAAGTACAGAAGCGTTTACTCAATTACCTCAAAATAAATTTATCGTTGGTTACACAGGAACAATTGGTGTTGCTAATGCTATAGATGACCTTATTGAAGCAGCACAGAGGCTATCAAATAATCCACATTTACATTTTGTTCTTGTAGGTTCGGGAAAGGAAAAAGATAATTTAATACAAAAAGTTAATTCTTTGGGCTTAAAGAATATTACTTTTATTGATGCGATTCCCAAGAAGCAGATTCAGTCAATGCTTGAGCAATTTGATGTTTGTTATATAGGTTGGCAAAAAAATCCACTTTATCGTTTTGGTATAGCACCCAATAAATTACCTGAATACCTATATGCAGGTAAGCCAATTATTCATGCCTTTTCTGGTAAGGGTGATATTGTTCAGCAAGCACAAGCGGGAATTACGATTGAAGCAGAAGATCCTCAAGCAATCGTAGGGGCGGTAGAACAATTATATGCACTTACTGCAGAGCAAAGGCAACAGCTAGGTGCCAATGGTAAACAGTTTGTATTACAAAACCTTGAATATGCCATGATTGCAGAAAAACTCGAAAATATTGTTTTTAAGGATAACTTATGAAACGTTTAGTCGATATTATTATTGCTTCTATAGCATTAATTCTGCTTTCACCTTTATATTTTTATGTTGCATATAAGGTGAAAAAAAACTTAGGTTCACCAGTTTTGTTCCGCCAAATTCGTCCTGGTTTACATGGTAAACCGTTTGAAATGATTAAATTTCGAACTATGAAAGATGCAACAGACCCTCAAGGCAATCTTCTGCCTGATAATGAGCGCTTAACTCCATTTGGCAAAATGCTCCGCGCTACCAGTTTGGATGAAATGCCTGAGCTTTGGAACGTCATTAAAGGTGATATGAGTATTGTAGGTCCAAGACCTTTACTAATGGAGTACTTGCCACTTTACAATAAAGAACAGGCGAAGCGTCATGATGTACGTCCAGGGATGACTGGTCATGCTCAAGTTAATGGACGTAATGCAATTGGCTGGGAAGAAAAATTCAAACTTGATACGTGGTACGTAGAGAACAGATCGCTTTGGTTAGATTTTAAAATTATGCTACAAACCGTAAAAAAAGTAATTGCTAAAGATGATATTAATGAAGTGGGTGAAGCGACGATGAGTAAATTCACTGGTTCAGTAGAGAAGGAGATAGAGAAGAAATGACAATAATTATTGGTGTTTATGGTGCTAGTGGTTTTGGTAAGGAAGTTATGCCTTTGGTGCGTCAGCAGTTCCCAACATTAAGTAAAGAGCAATTTGCTTTTATTGATGATAGCCAAGCTGGAACTATTTTAAATGGATATCCAGTACTAACTTATTTTGAATTTATTAGTAAACCAATTGATCACAAAGCTATAACAATTGCTATAGCAAATAGTGTTATTCGGGAAAAGTTAGTCAGTCTTTTAGAAAAGGATGGTATACGACATTTAGCGGTTCAAGCTACAAATACGGTAATTCTTGATGAGGTTGAGATAGGAGAAGGGAGTTTACTTTGCCCATTTACCTGCTTAACTTCTAATATAAAAATTGGAAAGTTTTTCCACGCTAATATTTATAGTTATGTGGCTCATGACTGCGTAATTGGAGATTATGTTACATTCGCCCCTGGCGTGAAGTGTAATGGCAATATTCATATTGAAGATCATGCATATATTGGTGCAGGAGCAATTATTAAGCAAGGTACACCCGACAAACCATTAGTGATTGGTAAAGGTGCTATTGTTGGTATGGGTGCTGTAGTGACTAAAAGCGTACCAGCTGGTGTAACAGTTGTTGGCAACCCAGCCAGAATTTTAGAAAGTAAGTAAGAAATATTTTTTATTAGGAAATCAAAATGTTAAACACTGCATTTGAACCATGGCCAAGTTTTACCATAGAAGAAGCTGACGCAGTCAAAAATGTATTACTATCAAATAAAGTAAATTATTGGACCGGTCAAGAATGTAGAATTTTTGAAAAAGAATTCGCAGATTTTTCTGATACAAAATATGCGGTAGCTTTGGCAAATGGTACCGTGGCATTAGATGTCGCATTAAAAGCTTTAGATATTGGTGCAGGTGATGATGTTATTGTGACGTCTCGTACCTTTTTAGCTTCAGCAAGTTCAATTGTAACCGCCGGTGCTAATCCTGTTTTTGCCGATGTAGAATTAGATTCTCAGAATATTTCACGACGTACGATTGAAGCTGTCATTACACCAAATACGAAAGCGATTATTTGTGTACATTTAGCTGGTTGGATGTGTGATATGGATCCGATTATGCAACTTGCTGCTGAGCGTGGTATCTATGTTATTGAAGATTGCGCACAGGCTCATGGTGCAAAATATAAAGGTAAAGCTGCAGGATCAATCGGTCATATTTCTGCTTGGTCTTTTTGCCAAGATAAAATTATGACAACTGGTGGTGAGGGCGGTATGGTCACCACAAATGATGAAGCACTTTGGAAAAAAATGTGGTCATATAAAGACCATGGGAAAAGCTACGATAGTATTTATAATAAACAACATCCTCCAGGTTTCCGCTGGTTGCATGACTCATTTGGTACTAACTGGCGCATGATGGAAATGCAAGCTGTTATTGGTCGAATTCAGTTAACACGTATGATTGAATGGACAAAAAAGCGTACTGAAAATGCCGGAAAGATTTTAAAAGCGTTTGAAAACTCTCCTTACTTTAACGTTCATGTCCCTTCTGATGACTATGTACATGCATATTATAAATGTTATGTACAAGTGAATTTAGAGACGTTACCAGAAGGTTGGACACGTGATCGTATAATGCAAGAAATTAATGCCAAAGATGTGCCTTGTTTTAGTGGCTCTTGTTCTGAAGTTTATTTAGAGCATGCTTTTGATGGTACTCCATGGCGTCCAGGAAAACGTTTGGAAAATGCACAGCAATTAGGTGACACAAGCTTGATGTTCTTGGTGCATCCGACTTTAAGCCAAGATAGTATAGCAAAGACAATTAGTGCAATTAATGCAGTTAGTAGAGCTATACAATCATAAAAATGTGAAGCTATTCACATAGCTTTCTTTTGAATTATGATCTGATTTAAAGTTATGTAACCGCTGCGTAAATTTTATTTCTAGTTATATGAGAAATGAGTATAAATACCGCACGGTTACTACAACGATTAGAAGAGTATTGTGAAAAAGATTATTTATCAGTTTGCGTCTGCCCCAAGACTTGCTAAACAATGTTTTTTGGTTCTTGTAGACCTTTTTGCATTTCCTGTTATTTTGTGGCTATGTTACGCCATTCGACTGTTTGATTTAGGCGCGGAAGTTATTCCTGGCATTAACTATGGAGTAGCCATCGTTACTATCGTTGCTATTTTAAGTTTAATGGTAACAGGGGTATATCGCTTTATTGTTCGTACTTTTAACGAAGCCTTTATCGCAAAATTAGCGATTGCTGTTGCATTGATGGTCATCGTTTTATATAGCCTAAATGCATTCTCCGCAGCGTTTGTTCCAACTTCAATTCCATTGATGTTTGGTTTCTTAATGTTTAGTTGGGTCTGGTGTAGTCGTGCATTTATTCGTTTTATTGTAAAGACTACATTACTCACAGGTGAAGAGAGAAAGCGTATCGCAATTTATGGTGCGGGTGATGCTGGTCAGCAAATTGCAGCTGTGCTTTATCGTTCTGACAACCATTTACCTGTTTTCTTCATTGATGATAATAGTTCTTTGCAAGACCATATGGTTGGTGGTTTAAAAGTTTATTCTGTTGAAAAGGCATTACAACGTTTTAGCAAAGATCGTATTGATGAAATTTTACTGGCATTGCCTTCTGTGGGGCGAGTTCGGAAAACAGAAATCATTCAGCAGTTTGAAATTGCCCGCTTAAAAATTACTGAATTGCCTGGTTTGACTCGTCTAGTGGATGGTGAAATTCAGGTCTCAGATATACAAGAAGTTGATATTATTGATTTATTGGGGCGTGATCCTGTTCCGCCAGTTGCTCATTTAATTGCTAAAAATATTCAAAATAAAATCGTGATGGTAACAGGGGCGGGAGGTTCAATTGGTTCAGAATTATGCCGTCAAATTATCAAGAATCAACCAAAAATGTTGGTGTTGTATGAGCTCACAGAATTCGCCTTATATGATATTGATAAAGAGTTAAGACAAACAGCAGCATGTGAAATTGTTCCAATTTTAGGTACTGTTCAAGATCAACAAAAATTAGAACGCATTATTGAACAATATCATATACAAACGGTTTACCATGCTGCAGCTTATAAGCATGTGCCTTTAGTAGAATGTAATCCAATTGCAGGATTAAAAAATAATGCGATTGGTACAGCAAATAGTTTAAATGCGGCAGTGAAGAAAGGGGTTGAAACCTTTGTTCTGATCTCAACAGATAAAGCGGTGAGACCAACCAATGTAATGGGTGCCTCAAAACGTATGGCCGAGCTCTATTGTCAGGCGGTGGCCGAAACCAAACCCACTACGCAAATCAGTATTGTTCGTTTTGGTAATGTGTTGGGATCTTCGGGTTCTGTTGTTCCTCTATTTAAACAACAGATCGCGAAAGGAGGCCCGATAACAGTGACCCATCCTGAAGTAACCCGTTATTTTATGACTATTCCTGAAGCCTCTCAATTGGTGATCCAAGCGGGTGCATTAGGTTCCGGTGGCGATGTGTTCTTGCTTGATATGGGGGAGCCAGTCCGAATTCAAGATTTGGCACGCCAAATGATTAAGCTTAGTGGTTTAAAAGTGAAAGAAACAGGATCATTGGATGGTGATATCGAAATTGCCTATAGTGGTTTGCGTCCTGGTGAAAAACTTTATGAAGAACTGCTTATTGATCAGGATAATACGGAATATACTGAACATACCCGTATCTTACGTTCATTTGAGAAGCATTTTCCATTACAAGAAATTGAGTGTGTATTTAGTAAAATCAATCAAATGACGGCAATTGATCATGATGTAGATTGGGCTTTAACTCAGCTTGAACACTATGTGGATGGGTACAAACGGAGCAGTGAAGTTAGAGTGAACTAAGAGTATTTTGTAGTAAGCAGTTTAATCTAAGTTTAAGCTTGGAGATCTAACATAGCATTGGGATAAGTAAAATTTAATCTATATTTAGAGATAGCAAGCTGTAAATTTAATTTAGCTATTAGAATTCAGCTTGCTTTTTTGTATGATAAAAGGCTAATAGACTGCAATAAAATAGGAAATGATGTTTCCTTCCCTAATTTTATATTTGTTTATTACCTATAAAAAAGAGACGCTACCATGAAAATAGTAAAAAAAAGAACTTATTTTTCATCTATTCTAACATTTTTGGTGGCTACTCTATTCGTATTAAATATAACTACAAATATTACTCATGCAGATACGGTCAATACTGCCAATAGTTGCGGTGGGCTGCATGATCAACAATCTTGGAGTTTATGGGATAGTTATGGCAAAAAACGTATCACAGATACATTAAATATTCGCCTCATAAAGCAAGGCGATACCTATGCACTTTACGATACACAAATTTTATTTAATAATTTATTTGATTTAGCTGTTCGTTGCCATTATCCAGATAGAATTCGAGAATTTGCCGATATTATCCAGATGACCTATCAAAAGTTAGAACCTTTACCTCAAATAGGAGGGCAGGCTGCTGTCTGGGTATGTCGTGGAGGCACTCGTTGTCAAAACGGAAATTTACTAGGGAAAGAAGTTCAGTTAAATAGTGTACAGTTTTTAGGTTTTGCTTCTGAAGTAGCTAATGAGCTAGATCGAGTTTATCCAAAGGATTCACATGCTCAGCAGTTCGTTGTGCAAACGGCAAAAATATCTGTAAATCGATTAAGTGAATGGTCTATGAATACGCTTCCAAATATTTCTAAAAGAATAACAGCAATACCAAATGATATACATAATGGATCTTCTAGTATGTTTACAGATAAAGACTTATGGCAGATCGTAATTTTTAGTAATATCGCAGGTATCGTAGATAGACATCCAGATTATCTTATAAAGATTTTTGGTAATCAGAGTAATTTTGATCAACAAAAAAACTATTTTTCAGCTCTATCTTCTTTAATGAAAGCTAGAGTAAGTAAAAATCCAATCCTATATAATAATAAAAAAATTAGTATTAATGATCTGGATCGAGGTTTTTGGAATTCTATTAATGATAATAAATATGCAGGCTATTCTAGTTTCGAAGTGCCAGTGGCTTGTGACCCTAATAATTCCCAAAAAACTATGGTTGTAGCTAATTTAGGTAATATCAAAAAACAACAAAATCTTGGGTGGGATTTTAGCCATGCACGTAGGTTAACTAATTTGTTCTTTGCCTTGGATAGAAATCGTATAGCAATCAAGAAAGTGTATGGTGACAATATTAGTAGCACTTTACCATCAGATGCTGATAAGGTAGGGTTTATTAACCAGTTAAAATCGAGTGTTTGGAATCAAGATAAGCAATATCCACTATTTTCGAATTATTATAATGGGGCGAATGGGTGGTATAGAGTAGGGTATCATAAGGGGGGGAAGACTTGTGATGAGGGTATTTCTCCTTATGGTTTGAGTAATTCTTATTTAGCTGGTGGTTATATTGTATGGGGAGAGAATGATCCCTTACTTTTACAACTTGGTGAAAATATATATAATTTAATATATTCTACTAATATTCAAGACCAAAAATTTATGAATAAATATTATGCTGGTTATTTACCAAATTCACCAGCATATAAAGTAAATGCTCTTAATTTTTTCCCAACTTTAGTTGTATCAAAATAAATTATTGGTGTAGTGTGGTAAGTGAAGAATATTTGAAATTATTATTAATATATTCTTAGATATAAAGGACCGTCTATCTCTGGAATAGCTTGTCATTTTATTTAATTGGAAAATTAATTATCTAGTGAACTCTTTTTTTATCTTCTGATAATACCGGTTAATAAATAATTAGATATCTATTGATGGTTTTATACATTAAACTTATACAAAGATAGCACCCATCTAATTCGATAGTTAAATTTATATATCAACTCATTCAATAACGCTAGTAGCTAGATATGACTATAGCAAAGAGAGTAATACAATACAGATCAGTACCAGCATCTGCATAGCGCATTAAAACGAAGTCATCAAGAAAGTCCTTGTACAAAAAATGATAGCTAAATGTGTACATTCTCCTGATGCAATTTTATTATTATGGGATAATGTTAAATTGGAACTAGAGATTAAAGGTGTAATTTAACTATACTCAACATAACTTTTAATTAACCACAAATTATTTAATTCTTATGATCAAGAAGGCAGTTTTACCAGTAGCTGGATTAGGTACACGTTTTTTACCAGCAAGTAAGTCAATTCCCAAAGAAATGGTCACAGTGGTTGATCGTCCTGCAATTGAATATGTAGTGCGTGAAGCCGTAGAGGCTGGAATTGAGCAAATTATTTTGGTAACTCATTCATCTAAGGCATCAATTGAAAATTATTTTGATCGAAACTTTGAACTAGAAACGACTCTAGAGCAAAAGAAAAAGTTCGATTTACTTGAAGAAATTACCCAGATTATTCCATCACATGTAAGTGTTGTAAGTATAAGACAGCCCCAACCTTTAGGTTTAGGGCATGCTGTTTTATGCGCAAAAAGTATTATTGGGCAAGATGATTTTGCTGTGTTATTGCCAGATGTATTGGTTCAAGATAACTCAGGACAAAATGATTTATCGCGTATGATTGCACGCTATGGATCAAGTCAAGCTGCTCAAATTATGGTTGAGGCAGTACCAGACCACCTTGTAGATCAATATGGGATCGTTGATGTAAAGCAGATCCCGAATGAGGGTGAAAGTATTGCTATGCAGGGAATTATCGAAAAGCCTGCTATAGGTTCTGCACCTTCTAATTTATCTGTGGTGGGGCGTTATATTCTACCAGCTAAGATTATGCAGCTTTTGGAAAATACACCGAAAGGTGCAGGCAATGAAATTCAGTTAACTGATGCGATCGCGATGCTTCAAGAAACTGATACCGTTGAAGCCTATCGTATGCAAGGCCAAACTTTTGATTGTGGCAGCAAGCTTGGTTATTTAAAAGCTGTACTACACTATGGTGTTGCACACCCTAAGTTAGGATTGGAATTTAAACAGCTGATTCAAGAACTTAAATTATAAAGTTTTGTAGTTCTGCTTAAGTATTTGTAAAAACTACTGAATATAGTAGCTGAGCAGTATATTCTCTTCCTGTAAAAGGAAGAGAAATCTATAAAATACGAAAAAATCAGGTGTGCAATGAAAATCGCAGTATTTGGAACAACGTTACATGCCGGCGTGATGGCAGCGTTATTAGCTGAATATGGTAATCAAATTTACTGGTGTACAAGTGTCACCTGTGAAGAAAATATTTCCGTACTTTCGTATCAAGATCAAGATGTAAATAACTATTTAAATAAGCAGCGGCAAGCTGGTTTCTTAAAAGAGAGTCCTTATTCTGAGATTCCTTTAGATATTGAAGTTTATCTATTCTGTTTTAGCCCCACACAAATTGAACTTGCATTAAAAACAGTTGAGAAGTTAAGTGAACGACCTATTATTCATCCGCGATTAATGATTAATGGCTCTACTTTTGGTTTGCATGGTACAGAGCAATTAAAACAGCATTTACCAAAGGATGAGTGGGTTTACTTTCCTGATGTAATTCAAGAAGGTAACGCCATCAATAGTGTATTGAATGTAAAACATGTCATTGTTGGTGTGGAATCTAGAGATGCAAGTGAAACTATGCAGGAGTTATTGCGTCCTTTTTTCCAATTTAGTTACCAATATTTATTTATGCCGATTTTAGATGCTGAGTTCACCAAACTTAGTATTTCAGGCATGTTGGCGACCCGCATTAGTTATATGAATGACTTGGCGATGGTTGCTGAAAAGTTAGGTATTGATATTGCGAATGTAAAGCATGGTATAGCTGCTGACACACGTATTGGCGCTGCCTATTTATCACCAGGTGTAGGATTTGGTGGTGAAAATTTTTCGCATGATATTTTAACACTTTCGAGTACTGTCTCTGAAACTGGAACAAAAAGTCGACTTTTGGAACAGGTTTGGGCAATTAATGAGCAGCAGAAAGAAATTTTATTTCGTAAGTTATGGAATTATTATCACTGTAGTCTAAATGGTAAAACAGTTGCGATTTGGGGTGCTTCTTTTAAAGAAAACACTTCGAATATACATAACTCACCCATTCATATTTTATTAGCTGCATTATGGGCACAGGGTGTAATAGTACGCCTGCACGACCCTCAAGCTTTAGAAGAAATAGCTGCAATTTATGGGCATCGTGAAGATTTAATTTTATGTACTGATCAATATGAGGCGGTACGAGACGCTCATGCATTATGTCTAGTCACGGCATGGAAGCAATATTGGAGTCCTGACTTTAAGCAACTACAACAGTTAATGAAGCATCCTTTAATTTTAGATGGGCGTAATATTTATGACCCAGCTTATGTAAAGGCGAAAGGTTTTGCTTATGAAGGAGTAGGTCGCTTATGAGTAAATCAATTGAGCAATTTCCAAAGGAATTAGTCTCACCTTTAGCCCAACTTCAAACTTTAGGTGAAAGAAACTCAAAATTACATATAAAAGAGCTATTTGCTTTAGAACCAGATCGTTTTCAAAATTATTCTGTTAAATTTGATCAATTATTTTTTGATTACAGTAAGCATCGAGTAACTAAGGATATTTTAGAACAGCTAGTAGCTCTCGCGAAGAATAAAAATTTAACCCAATGGATTAATCGTCTTTTTTCACAAGATAAAATTAACTGTACCGAACAACGTGAAGCAATGCACTGGGCATTGCGTTTACCAGCTGACTATTCAAAATTTCCAGATTTAACAGAACAAGTTCATAGTCAGTTAGAACGTATGTATGCCTTAGTGGAAAAAATCCACGCAGGACAATATCGTGGTGCTACTGGCGAAGTAATTCAAGATGTTGTCAATATTGGAGTGGGTGGTTCTGATTTAGGACCACAGATGGTGACTCATGCGTTATCTGATTTTAAGGTGAAAACGGCTAAGCCCCTTAACACTCATTTTGTTTCAACGATGGATGGTAGTCAGTTATCAGAACTACTCCATCAACTTCGCCCAGAAACTACTTTATTTATTATTTCTTCAAAATCTTTTGGGACGATTGATACCTTATCAAATGCCCAAACAGTGCGTCAGTGGTTAGAAAAAACGTTAGGGAAACATGCCCGCGTATTAAAAAGCCATTTTATTGGTGTATCTACAAAATCTGACAAAATGTCAGAATGGGGAATCGCGCCTGAAAATCAGTTATTACTGTGGGACTGGGTAGGGGGGCGTTATTCTCTATGGTCTTGTATCGGTTTACCTATTGCTTTGACGATTGGTGTGGAAGGCTTCCAGCAACTTTTGGCAGGAGGTCATGCCGTCGATGAGCATTTTCAAAATACGAGTTTTGATCAAAACATTCCAGTTTTGATGGCATTGTTAGGAATTTGGAATAATAACTTTTTAAATATTCAGACCCATGCGGTATTACCCTATGATGGGCGATTAAAGTATTTTGCAGCTTATTTGCAACAACTGGAAATGGAATCTAATGGTAAATCGGTACAGCGTGATGGTAAAAAAGTTGAACTCGATACGTGCCCAATTGTATGGGGTGAAGTAGGGCCAAATGCCCAGCATGCCTTCTATCAATTGCTACATCAAGGCTCCCAAGCAGTCAGCTGCGATTTTATTGCACCAATTCAACGTTATAATGCAGACCACTTTACCTATGCTGAAAACGCAGATGCCTTAGTTGAGCAACATCATCTCGCTCTCTCTAATTGCTTGGCGCAATCACGCTTATTGGCTTTCGGTAATGAAGCTCTAGACCCAGCTGAATTAGAGAATTTACCAATTTATAAGCAATATGAAGGCAATCAACCCAGTTCTACATTATTATTAGATGAGCTAAACCCGTATAATCTAGGAATGCTGATCGCTTTATATGAACATAAAGTATTTGTTCAGTCTGTGATTTGGAACATTAACCCATTTGATCAATGGGGTGTTGAAAAAGGTAAACAGATTGCTGATCAGTTACTTCCGATTTTAAATGGTATTCAAAGTGATTTTTCAACACTTGATGCCTCGACTCGGGGGTTAATTAAAATATTGTTAGGAAAGGTAGATGGCTAAAATTCTAGTCACTGGAGGGGCCGGTTATATAGGTTCCCATACTTGTATCGAGTTATTAGATGCAGGATATGAAGTCATTGTTTTTGATAATCTTTCGAATAGCTCAGAAGAATCTTTAAATAGAGTTCAAGATATCACTCAAAAAAGTTTAACCTTTGTGCAGGGTGATATCCGTAATGCGGATGAACTTGATCGTGTTTTCGAAAATCATTTAATTGATGCTGTTATTCACTTCGCAGGTTTAAAAGCGGTAGGTGAAAGCCAAGAAAAACCGCTCATTTATTTTGATAATAATATTGCAGGTAGCATTCAACTGGTTAAATCGATGGCAAAAGCTAAGGTTTATAGACTAGTGTTTAGCTCTTCCGCTGCTGTATACGATGAAGACAATATATCGCCTTTAAACGAACAAATGCCAACAGGTATGCCGAGTAATAACTATGGTTACACTAAGTTGATTGTTGAACAATTATTGCAAAAGTTGTCGGCATCTAATCCAGAGTGGTCAATCGCATTGCTACGTTATTTTAACCCAGTCGGTGCACATAAGAGTGGACGTATTGGTGAAGATCCACAAGGTATTCCAAATAATTTAATGCCTTATGTGACTCAAGTTGCTGTTGGTCGCCGTGAGAAATTATCTATTTATGGTAATGACTATGACACGGTAGATGGTACTGGTGTGCGGGACTATATTCATGTGGTTGACTTAGCGAATGCACATTTGTGTGCTTTAAATAACCGTTTACAGTCGAAAGGTTGCCGAGCATGGAATATCGGTACAGGCAATGGTTCATCTGTTTTGCAAGTTAAAGACACATTTGAACAAGTTAATGGCATACCTGTAGCTTTTGAATTTGTAGCACGTCGAGCTGGCGATGTTGCAACATCTTTTGCAGATAATAGCCGTGCAGTTGCTGAGTTAGGTTGGCAGCCGCAATATGGTTTAGAAGATATGCTTGCTGATAGCTGGAATTGGCAGAAGCAGAACCCTAATGGCTATAACTAAGTAAATAACAATAAAAAAGGAGCAAATTGCTCCTTTTTTATTTCTGATTAGCTTTGAATTAACCCAGTCAACTCATCTACATAATATTGCATTGGTTGGGCTTGACGATCTGCACGGCTTTCAATATTGAGACGCAGTAAAGGCTCAGTGTTTGAAGCACGTACATTGAAACGCCATGTGCCAAAGTCAAGGCTTACACCATCGGTACGGTCAATTTGTGGATTTTGATTAGCATAGAAATCGAAAATCTTTTGAATAGTGGTTTGTGTATTAGCTACTTTAAAGTTGATTTCACCACTACAAGGAAACTTGGTAATCATATTTTCAACGAGTGTTGAAAGAGTTTGTCCTGTTTCAGAAAGTAGGGCAACAGTGAGTAACCACGGAATCATGCCACTGTCGCAATAAGCAAAATCACGGAAATAGTGATGGGCACTCATTTCGCCACCATATACGGCATTATGTTCACGCATAACGTCTTTAATGAATGCATGTCCAGATTTTGACTGTACGGCAACACCGTTGTATTGATTAATGATATCAAACGTATTCCACACTAAACGTGGGTCATGAACAATTTTCTCACCTGACTGTTTGATCAAGAAAGCTTGAGCCAATAGACCAACAATATAATAGCCTTCAATGAACTGCCCCTTTTCATCAAACAAGAAACAGCGGTCAAAATCGCCATCCCATGCAATCCCCATATCTGCTTGATGCTCAATTACAGCATTTCGGGTGCTGTCACGGTTTTCAATTAAAATTGGGTTAGGAATCCCATTCGGGAACGTACCATCTGCTTCATGGTGAATTTTAATAAATTCAACAGGTACGTTAAGCGCTTTAAATTTTTCTTCAATGGCATCAATCACGTGACCAGCTGCACCATTACCTGCGTTTACCACCAATTTAAGGGGGCGGATTTTTGCAGGTTCGATATAGGTAATTAGGTGATCAACGAACTCAGGCAAAATGTTATAACTTTGCGTTGTACCTTTTTGGCTAACTTCTTCAAAGTTATTGGATTCTGCTAAAACCTGAATTTCTTTTAGACCTGTATCGGCACTAATTGGACGAGCATTTTCTCGAACCAATTTCATGCCGTTATAGTCCATTGGGTTATGACTTGCAGTAACTTCGATGCCACCTTGTACATCTAAATGGAAAGCGGCGAAGTAAACTTCTTCAGTTCCTGTCATACCTAAATCAAGCACATTCACACCCGCATCATTTAAACCGCGGATAGTCGCTTGTTTTAAATCCTCACTGCTTAGACGAATATCACAACCTACAACCACAGTCTTTGGTTTATAGATTTGTCCATAAGCACGACCAATTTTATAGGCAATTTCTTCATTCAATTCGGTGCCGAGTTTGCCTCGAATATCGTAGGCTTTAAAACACGTTAAAGTAGTCATTATTCAGTTCAGTACAAATGATTTAAGTTTTGAGCATTATTATACATTTCTCAATAAATGATTATGTTTATAGTTTTTATATTCAAGTTTTACGCTTCATTTCTGTAGCTCAGATTTAAATTTATAAGAAAGATTTTTACGACTTTAGTCTAATAAATAAAACCCTAAGTTCGAAGTGGCTTGATTTTAATTAGTACTATTGGTCATACCAATTATAATGGTTATTTAATGATTGATCTTGCGAATAACTATGTTTATGATGCGATCTGTAGTTTATGGAACAACATTTGCACTTAAATTTAAATTGGTAATACCAATTGTGTTAAATGTTTAAAATTTTAAGGTACAAAAAATTCGCCCCGGCATTTCAAGGAGATGACAATGCTCAATATGTGGCAACAACTTTATGACCCTTTAAATAATATTTGGCTGTCCAGTGCGGTTGCATTAATCCCAATTATTTTCTTCTTTTTGGCTTTAGCGGTTTTTCGTTTAAAAGGCAGTATTGCGGGTACGGGTACAGTCATTATTGCATTATTGATTGCTCTCTTTTTCTATCAAATGCCGGGTCCAATGGCCTTTGCGTCAATCATTTATGGTTTCTTCTACGGTCTATGGCCAATTTCATGGATTATTATTGGGGCAGTCTTTCTATATAAAATTTCGGTAAAAACAGGCCAGTTTGAAGTTATTCGTTCAAGCATTTTGTCGATCACCGAAGACCAACGTTTGCAAATGCTATTGGTTGGCTTTGCTTTTGGTACATTTCTTGAAGGGGCTGCCGGTTTTGGTGCTCCTGTTGCGATTACCGCTGCACTACTTGTCGGTTTAGGTTTCAAACCACTTTACGCTGCTGGTCTATGTTTGATTGTAAATACAGCGCCAGTTGCATTTGGTGCAATGGGTATTCCAATTATTGTGGCAGGGCAGGTTTCCGGTGTGGACACCATGGAAATTAGCCAAATGGTGGGCCGTCAGTTGCCGTTTTTAACGCTGATTGTGTTGTTCTGGATTATGGCTATTATGGACGGCTGGCGTGGTGTTAAAGAAACTTGGCCTGCTGTACTGGTGGGTGGGGGCGCTTTTGCGATTGCACAATATCTAACATCTAACTTTATTGGTCCTGAATTGCCGGACATTACGGCAGCAATCGCTTCATTGATTAGTCTGACTGTGTTGTTCCGTTTCTGGAAACCAAAACATATTTTTCGTTTTGAACCTGAAGCTGGCCAAACTCTAACTCAGCAACCTACAACGGTTCAACGTTACAGTATTGGGAAAATTGCTAAGGCATGGTCTCCATTTGCAATTTTAACAGTGATGGTCACTATCTGGAGTGTTAAGCCGTTTAAAGCATTATTTGCAAAAGATGGGGCACTGGAACATTTAATTTTTAAAATCGAAGTTCCGTATTTGCATAAATTGGTCGAAAAGATGCCACCGATTGTGTCAGAGATGAAACCATATGAAGCGATTTATAAGTTTGATTGGTTCTCTGCTACAGGGACTGCAATTTTTATTGCCGCAATCATCACTGCTATTTTCTTAAAAATGAAAGCGAGTGAAGCAGTAACGACGTTCGGTGAAACGCTCAATGAGTTAAAAACACCGATTTACTCCATTGGGATGGTGTTGGCTTTTGCTTTTATTGCGAACTACTCAGGTTTATCTGCAACTTTAGCTTTGGCGCTATCGCATACAGGTCATGCGTTTACTTTCTTCTCGCCGTTTTTGGGCTGGCTTGGTGTGTTCCTTACGGGTTCAGATACATCTTCAAATGCTTTGTTCTCGGCACTACAGGCGACCACAGCGCAGCAAATTGGTATTCCGGAAGTGTTATTGGTTGCTGCCAATACCAGTGGTGGTGTGACAGGTAAGATGATTTCTCCACAGTCGATTGCGATTGCGTGTGCAGCCGTAGGTTTGGTGGGAAAAGAATCTGACTTGTTCCGTTTCACGGTAAAACATAGCATCATATTCACTGTCTTTGTTGGCATCATTATTACGGTTCAGGCTTATCTGGTTCCGTGGATGATTCCATAACTCCAGTGAAGGAAACGCGATGAGAATCTCCGATCAAGTGGTCATGAAATTGCAGGCATTAATTGAAGAGCGGCACATGAAAAAAGGTGACCGTCTACCTGCCGAGCGCCAGCTTGCAACGAGCTTAGGGGTTTCTCGTCCGTCTTTACGTGAAGCGATTCAGCAGCTTAATAGTCAAGGTGTGCTCAGTAGCCGCCGTGGCGATGGGACTTATATTCAGCAGTTACCTGAACAGTGGCCACAGCAACTGATTGTGAACCCAATTAGTAACTTGATTGAAGAAGATCCGCTGTACCGTTTTGATGTGCAAGAGGCGCGGTTATTACTTGAAGGTGGCACGGCATGGTATGCCGCATTACGCTCAACGCCTGAAGATCGCGCCAAAATCCATCATTATTTTAATGAAATTAGTCGACATCAAAATGCAGGTGACTCAGCACAGGCCGCGGTGGCAGATGCCGAATTTCACTTAGCAATTGCCGAAGCATCTCACAATGTGGTGCTGATTCAAATGATGCGTAGTCTGTTTGATTTGCTGCAATACAACGTCTTGTTAGGGCGTAAAAAAGTTTATAACGACCCAGTCAATGGTGACTTGCTCAGCGAGCAGCATTTTCAGGTGATGGATGCTATTGATCGTAAAGATCCCGAGGCCGCACGCCAAGCTGTCTGCGGTCATATTGAATTTGTGATTAATCATGTGCGTTCTCTGGATGAAGACGAAGCTCGCCAGAAACGTGCAAACCGTTTAAATAGAGTTGATTCAAAATGATTATTTCTTCTGGCAATGATTATCGTGCTGCGGCACAACGTCGCTTACCTCCATTTTTATTTCATTACATTGATGGTGGGGCGTATTCGGAATATACCTTAAAGCATAACGTACAAGATTTGTCAGAAATTGCATTGCGTCAACGTGTGCTGAATGACATGTCAGCGTTAAGTTTAGAGACAAAACTGTTTAACGAAACCTTGTCTATGCCAGTTGCATTAGCGCCCGTAGGTTTAACAGGTATGTATGCACGCCGTGGTGAAGTGCAAGCCGCAATGGCAGCCGATAAAAAGGGTATTCCATTTACGCTTTCAACGGTTTCTGTTTGTCCGATTGAGGAAGTTGCACCTGCAATTAACCGTCCGATGTGGTTCCAGCTTTATGTATTACGCGATCGAGGTTTTATGCGTAATGCTTTGGAACGTGCAAAAGCGGCGGGTTGTTCAACACTGGTGTTTACCGTAGATATGCCTGTGCCGGGTGCACGTTACCGTGATGCCCATTCGGGTATGAGTGGGCCAAATGCTGCAATGCGTCGTTATATGCAGTCGATGTTCCATCCACATTGGTCGTGGAATGTCGGCTTAATGGGACGTCCGCACGACTTAGGTAATATCTCTAAATATTTGGGTAAACCGACTGGGCTTGAAGACTATATTGGCTGGTTAGGCTCGAACTTTGACCCATCAATTTCATGGAAAGACCTTGAGTGGATCCGTGAGTTTTGGGATGGCCCAATGGTGATTAAAGGTATTTTAGACCCTGAAGATGCCAAAGATGCTGTACGTTTTGGCGCAGATGGTATTGTGGTCTCGAATCACGGCGGTCGTCAGTTAGATGGCGTGATGTCTTCTGCTCGTGCATTGCCTGCAATTGCTGATGCGGTCAAAGGTGATTTGGCGATTTTGGCTGACTCAGGCATTCGTAATGGTTTAGATGTCGTGCGTATGTTGGCGCTTGGTGCTGATACCGTCTTACTTGGCCGTGCATTTGTTTATGCCTTGGCAGCAGCAGGTGGGCAAGGGGTGTCGAACTTGCTTGATTTGATTGATAAGGAAATGCGTGTTGCGATGACGCTCACAGGTGCGAAATCGATTTCGGATATTAATGCGGATTGTTTAGTACAGGCGATGAAGCTCTAATATTTTCGTATTAACTTTGATGATAACGGTACGGCGGAGTCTTATCGGAAAAGGTTCAATGTAAGTAGTTAATTGACGTTACTTTTTTAAAAAAGTAACCAAAAACCTTTGTTTCGATGACGGTACGTCCTTGCTACCGCATCGAAACAGCGGCATCCCTGCCGCCAACGCGTAGCCAATTTGAATTAAATCTAACGCCTAGAGATTAGTTGCTGGTGCTAAGCGTCACTTACAGCCTGCGTAGTATGAGCAAAGCTTTGTTTTTGCAATATAACTTGAAAAATGGATACACCGAACAGGCTCTGTAAGTGACAGTGCCTTTGGTCTTGCGTGACTTTAGTCGCCACTCAGGGCAAGACCAAAGTAACAGAATGAGCTGCTTACATCGAAGTTTTCCCTGTAAGACTCCGTCGTGTTTCTCTAAATTTAAAAAAGCAAAGTGATATGGATGACCAAAAGGAAACCATCATGCAAACATTTTCTCCTCAAGCAGTGATCGAACGCTTACAAAATATTGTAGGGCGTTCTTATGTTTTGACCGATGATCAAAGCACGCGTCAGTACCGTCAAGGTCGACGTTTTGGTGAGGGGAAAGTACTTGCTGTGGTGGTGCCGGGGAGCTTGCTAGAGCAATGGCAAGTGTTGCAGGCTGCCATTGATGCAGACTGTATTGTGATTATGCAGGCGGCCAACACGGGCCTCACAGGTGGTTCAACTCCATATGGCGATGACTATGATCGTCCTGTTTTGGTTATGAGTACCCGCCGTTTAAAGGGAATTCAAGTCATTCATGATGGTAAGCAAGTCATTTGTTTACCGGGTGCGACTTTAGATAATTTAGAGCAAATTTTAAAGGGTTATGACCGTGAACCGCATTCAGTAATTGGTTCATCCTGTATAGGTGCATCGGTACTTGGCGGCGTGTGTAATAACTCTGGTGGCGCCTTGGTACGCCGTGGTCCTGCGTATACCGAATTGGCGTTATATGCTCAGGTGAATGCTGCTGGTCAACTAGAGCTGGTGAATCATTTAGGGGTGAATTTAGGCTCGACTCCTGAAGAAATTTTGACTCGTTTAGAGAAACAGCAATACCAAGCAGTAGATATTTTAGATGATAGTGAAAAGCAGGCATCGGATCATCGCTATGCACATGATGTGACTCAGGTCGATGAAGATACACCCGCACGTTTTAATGCAGACCCGTCACGTTTGTTTGAGGCTTCGGGTTCGGCTGGTAAAGTCTGTGTGTTTGCGGTACGTCTTGATACTTATGAAAAAGTAGAAAGTAATGTCTTTTATATTGGTACTAATGATGCCGATGATTTAACAGCCATTCGCCGTTACTTATTAACCTCACTACCAAGCTTGCCGATTGCAGGTGAATATATTCACCGAGATGCTTATTTAATTGGTGAAAAGTACGGAAAAGACACATTCTTATTTATTGAAAAGTTCGGCACAGCCAATGTTCCAAAAGCTTTTGCCATGAAAGATAAAGTCGATGGCTTCTTAGAACGATTTAAAATTAAAGGCTTAACAGACCATATTTTACAGGCGATTACGTTTTTTTTACCGAGTCATTTGCCTAAGCGTATGACGGAATATCGAGACCGTTATGAGCACCATTTAGTTTTACGTGTTGAAAATAATTCAAAAGCTCAGACCGAGCAGTTTTTAAAAGAATATTTTGCAGTGCATCAGTCAGGTAGCTATTTCGTATGTAGCGAAGAGGAAGGACGAAAGGCCTTCTTACACCGTTTTGCGATTGCAGGAGCTGCAATTCGTTATCGTGATACGCACCGTAGTGAAGTTGAAGATATTGTGGCACTTGATATTGCTTTACGTCGTAATGACCGCGAGTGGGTGGAGCAACTGCCAGCTGAAATGGAAAATAAAATTCTCCATAAACTCTATTATGGGCATTTCTTTTGTCATGTATTCCATCAGGACTATATTCTTAAAAAGGGACATGACCCATTAGAAATGGAACATCAAATGTGGAAGTTACTCGATGCACGCCGTGCTGAATATCCGGCAGAGCATAATGTTGGGCATCTCTACATTGCTAAACCTGCCTTAGCCAATTTCTACCAAAAACTCGACCCAACCAATAGCTTTAATGTGGGGATTGGGCATACCTCAAAACTGAAATATTGGGGTAAAGCTAAATCTTAATATCGAGACATAAAAAAAGGCGCCGAAGCGCCTTTTTTTATAGATGTATTATGCCGCTTCTGTTGATTTAGCAAGCACTTCTGCAACTGCTTTAGCAACAGTGTAAACATTGTTCATGTTTAAACCAGCAACACAAATACGACCACTGCGTACTAAGTAGATTGCATATTCTTCACGCAAGATATCTACTTGCTCAGCAGTTAGACCAGTGTAACTGAACATACCTTTTTGGTTTACAAGGTAGCTAAAGTCACGGTCTGGTAATGCTTTAGTAAGTTCGTCTTTCAAGATGCTACGCATTTTAATAATACGCTCACGCATCTCTTTCACTTCACCTTGCCATTGTTGGTTAAGTTCAGCGTCATTTAACACTTCATCAACTAACCAAGCACCTGTTGTAGGAGGGCTAGAGTAAATACGGCGTACAGTCGCTTTTAACTGACCGAATGTGCACTGAGCAGCTTCTGCATCGTCACAAACGAAAGTTAAGCCGCCAACGCGCTCGCCATATAAAGAGAAGATTTTAGAGAACGAGTTGCTCACAATGAAGTTTAGACCCGCTTGGTCTAAAGCACGGATTGCATACGCATCTTCTTCCATACCATCACCAAAACCTTGGTAAGCGATGTCTAGGAATGGAATAAGGTTACGGTCTTTTAATACTGCAATCACTTGATCCCACTGCGCTGGGTTTAAGTCAGCACCAGTTGGGTTGTGGCAGCATGGGTGCAATAACACAATGCTTTGCTCCGGCAAAGTTTTAAGTGTTGAAAGCATACCGTCAAAATCTACACCACGCGTTTCGTTATCGAAATATGGGTAGAAATGAGTCTTGATGCCAGCGCCATTGAAAATCGCAACGTGGTTGTCCCAAGTTGGTTGGCTTACCCAAACGTCTGAATTTGGGAAATAAGTTTTTAAGAAATCCGCACCAACTTTTAATGCACCTGAACCACCAAGCGTTTGGATGGTTACAGCACGACCAGCTTTTACTGCTGGGCTGTTTGCACCAAATAAAAGTGCTTGAATTGCTTCACGGTAAGGTTTGAAGCCTTCCATTGGCAAATAAAGTTTGGTTTTACCGTTCTTAGGCTCGATACGCTTTTGCGCTTCAATAATGGTCTCTAACTGAGGAACAATACTGTCTTCGTTATAATAAAGACCAATACTCAAGTTCACTTTTCCAGAACGAGTATCAGCGTTGAACTGTTCCATTAAAGATAAAATTGGGTCGCCTGCGTATGGGGGGATATGTTGAAACATCAAAAAAGTCCTTTCATTCAACAATATGCATAGTGTTCGGTTTTTTCTGTCTCGAAAAATACGCCACAACTATGTCGATGCTCAATAATGTATCAATAAAGCTACCGTGAAGCACCTTATAATTTCACTAATATCGATATTTTCTGGATGAAAATGATAAAAAGATTTAAAAGAAATTACGGTAAATAGATACTAATTTCTAACTCATGCTTTCATTCAAGCAGATTGTCTACAATCTTGCTGTAATACATTGGTTGTAGACTAAAGTTTGAAACAAAAGATTAGCGGTCGAAAAACAACTAAAAAAGTGCCATAAATCTATAGGCAAAATAATATTAAGTAATTGTTTTATAAGTGCTAATTTGAAATTGGTGTAATGCTATAAATATAAGGTGAGAGAACAGGCCAAACGATAAAAATTGACCTGATGCGTTCTGTAAAGTGTCAACAATCACCTTGATTTTTTTCATTCATACCGCTATAAAACTCATAATTGATTAAAAATTGTCGACAATATGCAAGATTTGACCTTCGCACCAGAGCCATTACAAAGTCAGGGAAGAACACTGACCGAGAATGTATTTAAACAAATACAGACGGCGATTGTTTTGGGTCAAATTCCGGCAGGTAGCAAAATTTCTGAGCCTGAACTGGCGCGGACATATGGTATTAGCCGTGGGCCATTGCGCGAAGCGATTCACCGCCTTGAAGGGCAACGTTTGGTTGAGCGAACTGCTCATGTGGGTGCGCGCGTGGTTTCGCTCTCACTGCAACAGTTTAAAGAGCTTTACCAGATTCGCGCGTCATTAGAAGGTTTGGCCTGCAAACTTGCGGCACAGCATATTGATAAAAAGCAAATCTTGGCGCTGCGTGATGTATTGCGTATGCATGCCGAAGATGAAAACTTTAAAGCAGGTAAAGGATATTACTTGCAAGAAGGGCAGGACGATTTTCACTATTGCATTATCAAAAGTAGTGGCAATAAAACCCTAGAAAAAATGCTATGTGATGAGCTTTATCACCTCATCCGTATGTACCGAATTCAGTTTTCAAACACACCCGATCGACCGAGCAAAGCTTGGGACGAACACATCCGTATTTTAGATGCAATTGCAGAGGGCGATGGCGAACTTGCCGAGCTGCTCATGCATCGACATATCAATGCTTCTTACAAAATTATTGAGCAAACACTGCTACAAGCACAAGGAGAACATAACAATGGCTAAACAATCCGCAGGTCAGCTATTTCGCGATGCAGTAGCCCAAGAAAAGCCATTACAAGTGGTTGGAACCATCAACGCCAATCATGCACTTTTGGCAAAACGTGCAGGTTATAAAGCGATTTACTTATCAGGTGGTGGTGTAGCCGCTGGTTCTTTAGGCTTACCTGATTTGGGAATTAGTAACCTTGATGATGTGTTGACGGACGTACGCCGTATTACCGATGTATGTGATCTTCCATTATTAGTGGATGCTGACACAGGTTTTGGTGCTTCTGCATTTAACATTGCCCGTACTACAAAAGCACTTATCAAGTTTGGTGCGGCGGCAATGCACATTGAAGACCAAGTGGGCGCAAAACGTTGTGGTCACCGTCCGAACAAAGCCATTGTGACTCAAGAAGAAATGGTTGACCGTATTAAAGCTGCCGTTGATGCGCGTGGTGATGACAGCTTCGTGATTATGGCACGTACCGATGCATTGGCTGTAGATGGCTTACAAGCTGCCATTGACCGTGCAGGTGCCTACATTGAAGCGGGTGCAGACATGTTGTTCCCTGAAGCAATTACCGAGCTTGATATGTACAAGCAATTTGCTCAGAAGACAGGTGCACCCATTTTGGCAAACATTACCGAGTTTGGTTCTACACCACTGTTTACCACTGAAGAGTTGGCATCTGCCGATGTAAGCCTTGCGCTTTATCCGCTTTCTGCTTTCCGTGCGATGAACAAAGCAGCCGAAACTGTGTATGAAACCTTACGTAAAGAAGGTACGCAAAAGAACGTGGTTGATATTATGCAAACGCGTAAAGAGTTGTATGAACGCATTAACTACTATGCGTTTGAAGACTACTTAGACAACGCTTTTGCTAAAAAGAAGTAATAAATTAAAAAGTTGATTAATTGGAATCTGATACTCGGAGGCGTCATCTGCAACTGTTTGAGACAGGACTACATTTTTTAAAATTGGTTCTGCGATAGATAGGATATTCGATGGTTGTGGACGAGTTTTGCAGATGACAATGGTTTTGCCTATTTTTCCCGAAATGAGAAACATCGTTTCGTAAGGTAGGTCGAACGGAAGGTTAATCCTGAAATAAGAAGTGAAAATGGTACGACTCCGTCGTGCTTAATAAATAAATTCAGATAGATAGGAAAGGACAATCTTATGAGCTCAAATGAAACAACAACAGGCTTCAAACCAAAAAAATCAGTTGCACTGAGCGGACAAGTTGCAGGCAACACAGCACTTTGTACCGTAGGACGTAGCGGTAACGACTTGCACTATCGTGGCTATGACATTCTTGACCTTGCAGCAGGTAGCCAATTTGAAGAAGTTGCTCACTTGCTCGTACATGGCAAATTACCAAACAAAGCTGAACTCAAAGCGTATAAAGCAAAATTAAAAGCACTTCGTGGCTTACCGGCAGCACTGAAAACTGCACTTGAACAATTACCACCGTCTGCACACCCAATGGATGTGATGCGTACAGGTGTTTCAGTGCTAGGTTGCTTAACGCCAGAACACGAAGACCACAACGAAGCGGGCGCAAAAGACATTGCTGATAAATTAATGGCAAGCCTAGGCTCAATGCTGCTTTATTGGTACCACTTCAGCAACAACGGTCGTCGTATTGAAGTTGAAACTGATGACGACTCAATTGCAGCGCATTTCTTACATTTACTTCATGGCGAAAAACCATCTGAAGAATGGATTCAAGCAATGCATACATCTCTTATTTTGTATGCTGAGCATGAGTTCAACGCGTCTACATTTACCTCACGTGTGGTTGCAGGTACAGGCTCTGACATGTACTCAGCAATTACTGGTGGTATTGGCGCACTTCGTGGACCTAAGCACGGTGGTGCCAACGAAGTTGCATTTGTCATTCAACAACGTTACGACAACGCAGACGAAGCAGAAGCAGACATCCGTAAACGTGTTGAAAATAAAGAAGTCGTGATTGGTTTTGGTCACCCTGTCTATACAGTTTCTGACCCACGTAACGAAGTGATCAAGAAAGTGGCGCATGATTTAGCAGAAGCACAAGAGAACACCAAAATGTACCTCATCGCTGAGCGTTTAGAAGCAGTGATGAAAGAAGTGAAAAACATGTTCCCGAACCTCGACTGGTTCAGTGCGGTGAGCTATCACTTGATGGGCGTTCCAACTGCCATGTTCACACCGTTATTTGTGATTGCACGTACAGCAGGTTGGTCAGCGCACGTGATTGAACAACGCCAAGACGGCAAAATCATTCGTCCAAGCGCGAACTACACAGGCCCTGAAAACCTCGAATTTAAACCATTGGCGGAGCGTGGTTAATGAACACAAAATACCGTAAACCGCTGGCAGGCACCCAGCTTGAATATTACGACGTGCGTCAAGCCGTTGAAGATATTCAGCCAGGCGCATACGAAAAACTGCCTTATACTTCTAAAGTACTCGCAGAGCAATTGGTACGCCGTGCCGATGCCGAGAACTTAACTGCATATTTAACGCAGTTGATTGAACGCCGTCAGGACTTGGACTTTCCTTGGTATCCTGCACGCGTGGTGTGTCATGACATCTTGGGTCAAACAGCTTTGGTTGACCTTGCAGGCTTGCGTGATGCGATTGCCGACAAAGGCGGTGACCCATCTAAAGTTAACCCAGTTGTGCCAACACAGCTTATTGTCGACCACTCTTTAGCGGTGGAATATGGCGGTGCTGACCCAGACGCTTTTGCAAAAAACCGTGCTGTTGAAGACCGTCGTAACGAAGACCGTTTCCACTTTATTGAGTGGACCAAAACAGCATTTAAAAATGTTGATGTGATCCCTGCGGGGAACGGCATTATGCACCAGATTAACCTAGAGAAAATGTCTCCGGTGATTCAGGCGCGTGATGGCGTAGCATTCCCAGACACATGCGTAGGTACAGACTCGCACACACCACATACAGACGCTTTGGGCGTAATTTCTGTGGGTGTAGGTGGCTTAGAAGCTGAAAACGTAATGTTAGGCCGTGCATCTTGGATGCGTCTACCAGACATTATTGGTGTTGAGTTTGTAGGTCAGCGTCAGGCAGGCATTACTGCAACAGATATCGTACTTGCTTTAACCGAGTTCTTGCGTAAAGAGCGCGTAGTGGGTGCATACCTTGAGTTCTTTGGTGAAGGTGCTGACAGTATGTCTGTGGGCGACCGTGCAACCATTTCGAACATGACACCAGAATATGGCGCTACGGCTGCAATGTTCTACATCGACCAAAACACGATTGATTACTTACGCCTAACAGGCCGTGAAGATGCTCAAGTGGCGTTGGTTGAACAGTACGCAAAAGAAATCGGCCTTTGGGCATCTGACATGACCAAAGCAGAGTACCCACGTGTACTACGTTTTGACCTATCGACAGTCACACGTAATATTGCTGGTCCATCAAACCCACATGCACGTGTTTCAACCGCGGACCTAAAAGAAAAAGGTATTGCGGGTGTTGTTGAAAACCGTTCTGATGGCTTAATGCCTGATGGCGCAATCATTATTGCGGCAATTACTTCATGTACCAACACTTCTAACCCGCGTAACACTGTGGCAGCAGGTTTGTTGGCACGTAAGGCAAATGAGCTAGGTTTAGTTCGTAAACCTTGGGTGAAATCATCATTTGCACCGGGTTCAAAAGCAGCTGCACTTTACCTTGAAGAAGCAGGTGTTCTAAAAGACTTAGAGCAACTTGGTTTTGGTATTGTGGCTTACGCTTGTACAACGTGTAACGGTATGTCTGGTGCGTTAGATCCAGTCATTCAGCAAGAAATTATTGACCGTGATTTGTACGCAACCGCAGTACTGTCTGGTAACCGTAACTTCGATGGTCGTATCCATCCTTATGCAAAACAAGCATTCTTGGCATCTCCACCGCTTGTTGTGGCGTATGCAATTGCGGGTACGATTCGTTTTGATATCGAAAAAGATGCTTTGGGCCATGACAAAGAAGGTAACCCGATTTACCTCAAAGACATCTGGCCATCTGATGCTGAAATTGATGCCTTAGTTAAGCAAGCCGTGAAGCCTGAACAGTTCCGTAAAGTCTACATTCCAATGTTTGACTTGGGCGAAGTTGAGCAAGCGAAGAGCCCACTTTACGACTGGCGTCCGCAAAGTACTTACATTCGCCGTCCACCATATTGGGAAGGGGCGTTGGCTGCACCACGTACTTTAGCGAACATGCGTCCACTTGCAATTTTAGGTGACAACATCACCACCGACCACTTGTCGCCTTCAAACGCGATTTTGATGGACTCGGCTGCGGGTGAATACCTTCACAAAATGGGCGTACCAGAAGAAGACTTCAACTCATACGCAACGCACCGTGGTGACCACTTGACTGCACAACGTGCAACATTTGCTAACCCGAAACTCTATAACGAAATGGTGGTTCGTTCAGACGGTACCATTAAGCAAGGTTCAAAAGCGCGTGTAGAGCCAGAAGGTGAAGTGATGCGTATGTGGGAAGCGATTGAAACCTACATGAACCGTAAACAACCGTTAATTATTATCGCGGGTGCTGACTACGGTCAGGGTTCAAGTCGTGACTGGGCTGCAAAAGGTGTGCGCCTTGCAGGTGTTGAAGCGATTGTGGCCGAAGGTTTTGAGCGTATTCACCGTACTAACTTGGTGGGTATGGGTGTGTTACCACTTGAGTTTAAACCGGGTGTAAACCGTAAGACGTTAAAACTAGATGGTACAGAGCTTTACAGCGTGATTGGTAATATTGCACCGCGTTCGACTTTAACTTTGGTTATTGAGCGTGCCACAGCGGATGGTAAAGAAGAGATTCTTGAAGTACCTGTGACTTGCCGTTTAGATACAGAAGAAGAAGTTTCTGTATATGAAGCGGGCGGTGTATTACAGCGTTTTGCACAAGACTTTTTAGAAGGCCAAGTGGCTTGATACTTTAGTTAAATATTATTGATATTGTTTAAAAAAAGCCCTATCTTGATGATGGGGTTTTTACTATATATGCAGTGTAAAAAGAGTTGATGGCCTCATAAAAAATTGTATTTAAAATAGATGTTTTTAGAAAAATATCCATATAAAAAAGGATTAAAAATTGGAAACAACAAATAAATTAGATGATCAAGCTGAGAGGAAGTTACCAGTTAAAGCACATTTATTATGCGGCTGGCCACTCATACTTATGTTGGTTGGAGGTGCTATTGGCGGAGCTCTTGGAGCAAGTGCTTATGGTATAAATGTTAAGATCTATAAATCAAACTTATCAAATATCGCTAAAATACTACTCAATTTGTTGACAGGTTTAACAGCTATTATTTTTATGCTTATTGCGGCAAATTTGATTCGAATGTATTTTCTTTAAAGAAGTTGATCATATAAAAAAAGCCCGACATCCTGTCGGGCTTTTTCGTATTTGGTTGCTAGATATGACTCCTGTCGTATCTCACTCTCCTGGTGCATGAACCTATTATTGTTGTTTTATGTTCCGGAACATCCTGTTCCTGTATGAACTCATCTTAGGAAAAAAGCAGGGTGCAGCCAATCCGCAAAATCCCTAAAAGTTTGTAAGATAAATCGTACAAAATGAAGTTGTGGAAGTATTTGCGCTTGCCGTTTGGATACAGGAGAAGAAGTTTCTGTATATGAAGTGGGCAGTGTATTACAACGTTTTGCATAAGAATTTTTAGAAAGCCAAGTAGTTTGGTTAGCAAATTTCTCCTTTCTTTTATAGTAAAAAGAATGAAATAAAGGCTATTGATTATATTGTTAAAAGGACCTATTTTAAATAACGGTATTTATCTTTAATTGGCATTGTTGTGATAGATAGGAAAAGAGTTATTTTAAGCTCAGTTGAAGAGCTTTTTGATAAAGCTTCTTTAGATTATAAAAACTTATCTGTTGGATATTCTGATAATATAAACTTTAGAAAATATTTTGATCTTATTCCAGAAGATTATTTAAGTTTTGCTAAAAAAGATCTAAAACAAAGAGATGAACGAGGTCTTATTAATGCTCTATCTAATGCCAAAAGGGCAATAGATTGTTTGATTGAGAATACATTAAAAAATTTTGATATTAATATAAAAAAACTACCTAAAGTGGCTCTGAATTTTTGCGAGGAGGTTCTGAATGAGGAGGATAAACAAATAAGCCCTTTTTCATTACGTCTATTCTGTGCATTAGGACTTTCTCCAAGTATATTAATTAGTGAGGTCAGAAGTTTAAGAAATAAAGTAGAACACGAATTTAGTAATCCCCAAAAAAAAGATGTATTAAGGGCTTGTGAAGTTGCAGAATTATTAGTTAATAATCTAAAAGCAAAAGAGCTATATTCTTGTGCAATTGATATATCAGATACTAAGAAACATGAAGGACTGTCAGAAGGGAGTGTTACAGGGGTTAGATTTAATTATGTTTATAGTTTTCTAAATAAAAACGAAAGTTTTTATATATATTTTTATGATAAAAATGATACTTTTTATGAGTATTATTTTAGTCCAGAAGATAAAATATACTATTATTTTTTAAAAGCAATGTTTATTGCTGAGTTTGATACAGATGAACTAGAATTATGTATTAAAAGAATTATAAGAGAAATAAGCCCAAATTTAGAATTAGATGAAATAAATATAAGTTTAAGGGTTTAAAAATAGAATATTATTTATTAAAAAAAAGCCCGACATCCTGTCGGGCTTTTTCGTATTTGGTTGCTAGATATGACTCCTGTCGTATCTCACTCTCCTGGTGCATGAACCTATTATTGTTGTTTTATGTTCCGGAACATCCTGTTCCTGTATGAACTCATCTTAGGAAAAAAGCAGAGTGTAGCCAATCCGCAAAATCCCTAAAAGTTTGTAAGATAAATCGTACAAATAACATTTTTTGCATTTATGCCATCATCATCGGGCGAAATGGACAATTGACATTCACTTTAACTGGGTTATATTCCTGTTTAATATCTATACAATTATAGGAATACAATCATGGTAACAGCTGGCGAAAAACCCGGAACAGGCTTCTATTTCTGCGCTCAATGTGGCCAGAGAGTGTTTTTAGAAATTAATACAGATCGTTTACCACCATGCACTAAATGCTATTGCACTGAGTTTAAACGCTAAGAATAAAATAATATTTGCGTTCGCATTTAACAAAAAGCCCTGTCACCCGATGGGGCTTTTTGTTAATTTAAAAATAAGACTTACATAACAAGACCCGTGATGGGCATGAAAAAGGAAACCGTTATGGAAACTATATTAGGTTTATGTATTGGCGTGGGGCTGAGCGCTGCCTGCGGTTTTCGCGTGTTTGTGCCGTTATTGGTCATGAGCATTGCAACAATGATGGGCTGGTTTGAGCCATCGAAAGGTTTTGAATGGTTAGCTCTACCATCGGTTTGTTTAGCTTTAGCTGTGGCAACGGTGTGTGAAGTTGCGGCTTACTATATTCCGTGGGTCGATAATGCCTTAGACACAGTTGCAACTCCTGCGGCTATGATCGCGGGTACGCTAGCGACAATGGCGGTGAGTAGCGGAGAAATGTCTCAGTTTGCCAGTTGGGCGGCAGCGATTATTGTCGGTGGCGGTACGGCTGGTGTGGTGCAAATGAGTACCGTTGCTGCACGTGGTGTTTCAACTGCAACCACGGGTGGCTTGGGTAATTTTGTCGTTGCGACAGGAGAGTGGATTGGGGCAATCTTACTTTCGGTTTCAGCCATGTTGGTGCCTGCGCTTGTGGCAATTGTGGTGTTGATTGCGGTTATTTGGGTGGTGCGTTGGATCCGCCATAAAAAGCAAGAACAGGCGCATAGCCCGCTATAGGTGAGTGTAAATATCATTTTAAAATGAGCATAAAAAAAGCCCAACGTCCTGTTGGGCTTTTTTGTATTTGGGTACTAGATATGACTCCTGTCGTATCTCACGTTCCTGGTGCTTGAACCTATTATTGTTGTTTTGTGTTCCGGAACATCCTGTTCCTGTATGAGTTCATATTAGGAAAAAAGCAGGGAGTCGCCAATCCGCAAAATCCCTAAAAGTTTGTAGGTTAAAGCGTACATTCAGAAATGATTTAACTTTTCAAAGTGAATATGAATAATAACCACCTTGTTACTTTAAGAAAAAAATCAAATGCGTATTAGAAAATCTTCAAGACTATTAGTTCTTAATGAAAATCATCAAATTTTGTTATTTCAGTTTACTCATACAAATGATGCTTTGGCTGGACAATCACATTGGGCAACTGTCGGTGGTGGGCTTGAAGAAGGGGAAACCTTCGAGCAAGCAGCTTGCCGAGAGCTTTATGAAGAGTTAGGTGTAGTCAGGCAAAACGTAGGTGCTCATGTTGCAACACGCAATTTTGAAATGATGTTACCGAGTGCGGAAGTTGTAATTTCTAATGAAAGACTTTTTATTGTTTTTATTAAAAATGAAGAAGTGAATACGTCAAACTGGTCGGAACAAGAAAAACTTGTGATTAGTAAAAGCCGTTGGTGGACGTTTGATGAGCTAAGCCAAACAGCTGAAATTGTTTATCCAAACAACATTCCTAAAATTCTTGCAGAGAGTCTGCCTGAGATTTTTAAACTCTAAAATTTCCCAATATTCAGATATAAAAAAAGCCCAACATCCTGTTGGGCTTTTTCGTATTTGGTTGCTAGATATGACTCCTGTCGTATCTCACGCTCCTGGTGTATGAACCTATTATTGTTGTTTTGTGTTCCGGAACATCCTGTTCCTGTATGAACTCATCATAGGAAAAAAGCGGGAAGTCGCCAATCCGCAAAATCCCTAAAAGTTTGTAGGCTAAAACGTACAAGATCGCTTTTTATATCTCTTATTTTGAATTCGATTCTGGCCTCTGCGCCGCAACAGACTTTAATCTTTTGCGCTGATTTAAAGTAAAACACCATTGCAACACAGAGATAAAGAGCTAAGCCAAGCTTAGCCCAGACTACTTTGGTCACACCGCTGCATGGTGCTTAAAAAAGTAGGGGCAAAGTCCTGTGGGAGAACAGGACTTTGCAAACTGAAAAACCATAGCTATCTAGAACGAAACTTAAAGCCAAAATAGGTTTATAAATTGTCATATTATTCTCATAATAATTTATATCTATGAGTAGAATAAAAAATATAATTGGTTTTAAGGTTTTAAATAAATTTTAGGTAATAATTAATCCTCCTAAAAATATAGGAAAATAAAATAATTAAAATTTTAAAATAAAATTAATTTATAAATTTAAAAAATAGACAATAGAAAACCTAAAGTTTAAATAAATAAAATAGTTAAATAAGAGAGGAAATAAGTTTGAAAAGTGTCATGGCCAACTCCTTAAAAAATGGAGTCCTACCACCAGATTACCGCGAATTAATTTATGGTGGTAGAACGAAAGAGGGTTGACAGACTGGAAACAAAGGAACCAGCACACACAAAGGTGTCCCCCTTCCGCCCTACCATAGAGAAAAAGGGGGCGAACGAGTTCCCGACACACAAAATAAGAATTTTGCATATCGTCTTTGTTATTCGCGGTCTGTCATAACCGACTGGCAATGTAGGCCAGCAACGAGATAATAATAGGTGATTTTAATTACGTCAATTTAATATTTAAAATATTTTTAATTTAATAATAAATCTAAATGTATTTTTAAAATAATAGAGTTAATGTTTATATTTAATTAGAAAAAATAAAGAATAAAATAATTTGCAAGTGTAGTGTTTTTAATAATAGAGATTCATCATCTTATAAATAAAATATTATAGATATGGCTGCCTTATTCTAAACTTTTAAGCATTTCTTTCGCATCCGAATCGCCTGCGTTGGCAGCTTGCTGAAACCATTTCTTTGCCAGTTGTAGGTTTTTCGGTGTGCCTTCACCATTTAAATACATCTGAGCCAAGTTGTATTGAGCATCACTTTCGTCATGCTCGGCGGCTTTGGTGTACCACTTAAGGGCTTGCTCATCGCTTTGTGAAACCCCGTGACCTTTTTTATATAGCTGAGCTAAATTATATTCTGCGGGTGGATAGCCTTGCTCGGCAGCACGACTAAACCACTCAAACGCATGCACATAATTTTGCGCAGTTCCTTCACCTCTGTCATATAACACCCCTAAGTTATATTGCGCTTTAGCATGACCCTTGGCCGCAGCCTTAGTAAAATAATCAAAAGCGCGCTTGGCATCTTTTTCAACACCCGTGCCTGTGTAATACAGCATTCCTAAACTATATTTTGCCCCCACGCTTCCATTTTGGTCAGCCGCAGTTAGCCATTTAAACGCTTGTTCATAATTTTTAACCACACCTTGTTCGCCGCTTAAAAGCATCATGCCCAGATGATATTGAGCCACAGCTTGCCCTTGTTCTGCACGATATTGAATATCAGCCACACTCGGTTCAGCAAATGCTGGAGAATGAAGTGAGAAAATCACCATAAATATATAAAAAGCAGACTTTTTTATTTTCATATCTCATCCTGAGTTTTATTAATTTTAATATTTATTTTTCTTTAATAACTATTTGAATATAAAATAAAAACATTAAATATTTTTGGGTGGTTTATAGCACTTTAAAATGAGTAAATTTTACGGATTAAATACCCATTTAATAACAAATTAACGTAAAACCGCATATTTAGACTAGTTACATTTTGAAAATGAGTATAGATAGACAGATTAGTCTTTTTTTAATTAAAATGCGGCCTAAATATAAGTTTGATTGATAATAAAAATGCAGATGAGTGTGTCGAGTATATTGGAGCGTTTAGGCCTTGTTTCACAAAATCGCGCCGTCCATATCCAATTCTCAAATCAGTCTTTAAATCAGCAAGTCTTCTTGCAACGCATTGAGGGCGAACATACCCTTAACCAAGGTAGCGTTGCTGAGTTACTGTGTCTGTCGACGAACGCACATATTGCATTAAAACAATTTATTGGCTGTCAGGTTGCCGTCGATCAGGTGACGGATACAGGCCAGTTTTTTAGAACTACGGGCATTATTACAGAAGCGAGCCAAGGGCAAAGCGACGGCTCACTCACTATTTATAATCTCACCTTAAAAGACCCAACTGCACTCTGGCATAAACGCCGTAATAGCCGCGTGTTTATGAATAAAAGTGTGCGCGATATTAGCGAAATTTTATTTAAAGAATGGCAAGGGAAAAGCCCGCTGTTTGCTTCAAGCTTAACGCTCGATACATCTGGTTTAACGAAAGACTACGATGTGCGTCCATTTGTGATGCAGTCTAACGAAAGTGACTATGACTTTTTAACCCGTTTATGGCGTAGTGAAGGCATTAACTGGCTGGTCGATGAATCGCAACTTTTTGTCGCCGACCCGAATGCTTCCATTCAGCCACAAGTGCTACGTTTAATTGACGATAATCAAAATTATCAAGCGCTTGAACGTCGTAGCCTCCGCTACCAGCGCAGCAGTGCCACAGAACAGTTCGATACCATTACCCAAGTCAAGGCTGAGCGCCGCTTACAACCAACCTCGGTTCATGTGCAACGCTGGCAAGCCGATGCTTTGCAACAAGAAGAAGGCAGCGGTAGCGTACAAGGCACCCAAAAGCATAGCGAACACTATGACAATGCGAGCTTGAATCTTGAAGATGCATGGCATGTTAGCCCCGCTTGGATGCAAGACCTAAATGGTGAAGATCAGGCCACAGCATCAGGCAATAGCCAGATTGAACAGCTTAACCAGCATATTAATGCATACCATCACCTGAGTTCTAAGCAGTTTACGGTTTCAGGTAACGTCCGTGATGCACAGGTCGGTTATTGGTTTGAACTCAATGACCACCCTGAACTCGACCAACATGACAGTGCTGACAAAGAGTTCTTAATCTTAAGCAAGCACTACTATAACCAGAACAATTTACCGAAAGAATTACAACAGCAACTTGAGCGCTTATTAGCAAAAGACAAGCTCAAGGCAGCTCAACACGATAGCCAAAACCCTGAGCAGCGCCACTTTGCTGAACTCAATGTCGTTCGACGCAATGTTAAAGCTGTCCCTGAATATAATCCGCTAGAACACCGACCAGCAGCTTACCCGCAGCGCGCTAGAGTGGTGGGCTTGGAAGGTGAAAGCATCCACGTTGATCAGTGGGGACGTATTAAAGTTCGTTTTCTGTTTACCCGAACTGACGATCATAGCCATGACGGTGGAGCAGGCAGTAACGACAATGATACCGACTCGGCTTGGGTAGATGTACTCACCCCGTGGGCAGGCGCCGGTTATGGCGCACGCTTCTTGCCTCGCGTGGGTGAAATAGTTGTGATCGACTTCTTTGATGGTAATGTTGACCGTCCATTTGTGGTGGGACGTATTCACGAAGCTGAACGGCATCCAACCCAGTTCGACCAGAAAGGTCAGCTACCTGACACTAAAAAACTGAGTGGCATCCGCTCAGAAGAAGTCGACGGTAAAGGCTTTAACCAGCTACGTTTTGATGACACCACAGGGCAAATCAGTGCCCAGCTACAAAGTAGCCATGCGGCCAGCCAACTCAACTTGGGTAACTTAAGCCATCCAAAAGACAAGGCGGAAAGTGATGGACGAGGTGAAGGTTTCGAACTCAGAACTGACCAGTGGGGTGCGGTGCGAGCGGGAAGTGGGCTACTAATTAGTACTCATAAACAGGACCAAGCTCAAGGCGTACACCTTGATGCAAATGAGGCCGAACAACAAATAGAAGGCGGTCTGAACAATGCCAAGGCACTCAGCGAAGTTGCTAAAAATCAGCAAACTGATCCTTTAGAAAATTTAGAAAACCTAAAATCTTTTATTGAAAAACTTGAGCAGCAAGACAACGCAAAAGCTAAAACCTTTAAAGAGGCGATTATGTTGTTGGCGAGCCCAAATAGCATCGCGCTAAGCAGTAATGAAGATATTCATTTAAGCGCAGATGGGCAGTTAAACCAAACTGCTGGGGACAGCATAAATCTGTCTACCCAAAAGAACTTGATTGCGCATGCCCAAAATAAAATTAGCCTTTTTGCAGTGCAAGAAGGGGCAAGGCTCTATGCAGGCAAAGGCAAAGTCGAGATCCAAGCACAAGGTGACGGAGCAGATTTAATTGCCCGTAAAGCTGTTCAGGTGATTTCGACCGAAGAAAAAATCGAAGCGACAGCAGCCAAAGAAATTGTGCTCACCGCAGGCGGCTCTCAAGTCAAAATTACTGGTTCAGGTATTTTTATGACTACAGGCGGTAAGTTTGAGGTGAAGGCTGGGCAGCATTTGTTTATGGGGGGGGCTGAAGTAGGCATGAACCTCCAAGGTTTACCAGCTTATGAAACCTATAATGAGAGATTCAAGATGTTATTACCTTCAGGTGAACCACTTTCATTTGTTGATTACAAGATATCTTCTGAAGGTAAAGAAATTTTTGCTAACTCAGATAAGAAAGGTCAAACCAAAGAAATACATAGCCCTAAAGAACAGGGACTTAAGCTCGATTTGTTATGGTTGGATCTAGAAACAGTAGATGAAACGGAAGTTTGGGTAGATCCAGCGCAAGGAAGTGAAAATGTCTAACAGTTTAGATTGGAACAGTAAAACGAACATAAGTGAACATAGTTGTAAGGATGCTCACTGTGACTGTTTGACATTTTGGGAAATATATCAGCAAGAAGCGATCAAGAGATTATCTAACTTACAAAAAGCGAATAACTATAAACTTGAGCCAGGATATGAGGCAAGAGCAAGAAGAATTGCCTCTGTATATGCCAAAATATTTTTAGAAATAGAGCTCGGTGGGAATAAAAATCTTCTAGGACGATATTATTGGATGGGCTTAGGAGCTTTTGCCTCAAAAACAGTTGCAACTATATTCAAGCATTGGGGGAGTCTGCTTGGCTACAATGTCGGTGTACAAGAGGCTATAAATCTTTTTGCTCGTGGCAATTTGTGGTTGTTTATGGATATTGCTCCTTGGCATTTAGCTTGGAGTGCATCTTCAGAATCTTTTAAGAGTTGTAAAGGTACGCGAGATACTAGTACATTCAAATTTGTTAAGCCAGCATTAATGAATTTGCCATGGTCATCATGTTTGCCCAGTGTTAAAAATTTAAAGGTGACGAAAGAAATTAATGATGCTTTTACTCTATTACCTGCCATTGAGAAAGCTTTTTTGAATGGAGGTGATGAGAAAAGTAAATATAGAAAAGCTAGTCAAAATCTATTCGATCATTTGATGGCTATTGCGGTACAGGAACAACATAATATTCTTCAAGTTGTTGTTTGGGAAAATTGCTCAGTTAAATTCGGTGCGTGGATGCAACGTTGGTTTATAGGTATGCCAGATGCCACACTTGTTCTATCAAGTGATTATAGTGTAGACGCGGTAAAAAAGAATTGGTTTGGTAATTATACAGGTAGTAAAGCTAATCAATTAGTAGAGCTAAAAGAGGATGTTTACATTGCTCCTCTCAAGGATACGATTGCTGAAGATTATGATAGTCGTATGAAATGGATTGGTAAAGCAGCTGAAAAATATCACCGTTTAATGCTTGATGAAAAAGGTCGGCCATTTTTACAACAAGAATTGAAAACCATTTCTACATGGGGAAAAAGTAAAGCCGATTTTAAAATACATTCAAGTAGTAATGAAGGCAGGGTGTGATGCTAGACAAGGCTGGAAATTTATTATGAAAAACTATTTATCTTTATTTATCTGCATTATTACATGCATCTTTTTAACTTCTTGTAAGCCCGCAAATAATACTACCCAAGGAAATAAGTCGATGAACCAAAATCAAGATGTAATAGCCCTTCATTTTGGTGAACAAGGTATGCAGGATTTTAGTAAAAATAGTACTACACCAGTTGATCGTCAGCCTGCAGGGATGAATTTTTTATCATTAGATTGGACTCCACCAAAACTAGGTCGAGTACGTGTATTTAGTGAAAAGAGTAATTTAGAAATAGAAGATGTGATCAGTGTGCTAGGTACACAAGTAGCTCGACGAAGCAATGATGGTATTCAAATTATGGACATTAATGCCAGCTTGCATCCAAATGAATATACTACGAGCCAAGAAGCTTATACTGCCTATACTAAATTAGTGCATCAGATTAATGATAAACAATGGAAACAGTATTTTTTACCTTTTAGTGCTCGAATTGATAAACAAGATAATCTAAAGCATATGACTGAAACTATGGGTGAGGTTATCGATCCGACTTATATCTTAAGTTTTAAAGAATGGCAGGATGTTCTTTCGAAAACAAATAGGTTGGTATTTAATTTGTATAATGGGGATGTGGAGTTGGGTATTAGTCTTCGACGGACCTATAAAGATGATAGAAAAGAACAGTATATGGTGAGGTACAGCTTTGAAAACTTTAAATATGCAGGGCGAAATGCTATCTCTGATTCAGATAAGATGAATTCAGAGCAGTTAAAGCAAGCATTTGAAACTGAAGTTGCTAATAATAAGAAAGCCCGTAAAACTGAAGAAAATAATATGAAAAAAGAGGGTTACCATATAGATGAGACCTATATAGACCCAGACATTTGGCCTTATGTAAAATAAACTGTAAGAAGCGTAATTGATTACGCTTCTTCTCTCATAAAAAATAATTTAAGTAGCTTGAATGGCTTCTCCACAAAGAGAAACAGTTTCTTGTTCATGTTGATGTAAGTACCAGAACTGCTCCGCAACCGTTTCTGGATGGTCCGTATAGGTTTTATCTTTAGCTTCAGGTGTTCCATCTACGAAACCATTTACAATCCTTGGCTCACATAAACATTTGAGTCAGCAAGACTATGAGCCAGTAAGTTAGTAGCTTTGTATTGAGCAGCAGCGGTAGTTGCTAAGGATGAATATTCTTTGGCAACCAAGTCGATGCCCACTGCATCGAAAGCAAAATTCCGTTTGTTGATAAAATACTACCGTTATTCTTTTCTAAATCACCAGAGCAAATATTGCAAGCCGAATTAAAAAAGGTTCAAGTAAAATGAAATTTTTATCATGTATATGGATATTTTTATTATTTGGTTGTACTTCTAAAAACATAGATTCTCAATCTACCGATATTAATTTTGGAAAATTTAAATATTTCCAATCTATGTATAGTGGAGAAAAAACATACCAAGGTTTTGTTACAAGCTCTTCTTCTTTAAAAGAAATTTCTGAAAAAAATGCATTTCCTATTTCTAAGCTAAATTGTTTGGAAAATCAGTTTATGGTAAAAGGTGGAATAGACTTAGATTCAGAAGAAATTAATGATCAATTATATAAATATATGGCACATGTCGAAATATGTAAAAATGATGATTGCTCAGTCGATATTAAAAAAGCAAAAATTGATACTGAATGCAGAATTGAATTAAGAAAAAATTACTCAAATGATGCTTATCAATCAAATAAAGCAAAGTTGACGAATGCTAATTTTGAATAAAATGGATGTATAATATTTTTTAATAGTGCTCAGCCTTTATGGGGGTACAGGAAGAGATTATTATGTTGAGCCTAACCAAATTCCTGTAGGTACAGTAGCTAAGTTATATAATAAAAAAGTAGATATAAGTAGAGATGTAGTTATACCTTATACTGTATAAGTTACTACAGATTTTAAAGAAGATATGGGAGTTGTTTTTAAAACAATAAATCAAGGAGATTCTGATGCATATAATCATTTAGTTATTTGCGGAGTTCTAAAATATAGTGGTGATTTTAAAATTAAAATCTCTGGTGGAATATACTTACAAAGTTGATTCTAAATAAAAATGTTTTGCAGATTGATAAATAGTTTATGAGAAATATTGTAATAATTTTATCCATTTTATTGTCAGGTTGTAATCCTTTAGCCAAAAATGAGAAAGAAAATTTTAAGGATATAGCCCTTAAGAATTTAACTTATTCTCATATGGATGGTATGAGTGGTGATATTTTTAAATTTAATTTAGAAACAAATGATGATTTAAAGAATATTTATCAAAACGGGAATTATGAATATACACATTTTAAGTGCGATAATATTAAAAATTACTTTGTGACAGGTGCTATCTCAGTTGAAGGAGAAAAGTTAAAGAATGGAAAATATACTTCATCTGGATACTTCAAAGTCTGCGAAGATGAATCCATGAATGTATGTATCGATAAGAATCAATTGGAAAAATTGTTAACTAGCAATATGTCTTGTAGAGTAGTTTTTGGCGGCTTATTACAAAGCAGTAAAATTATGGTAGATAATATTCTGATATCAAAAGAATCTATAAGAAAATCCAATTTCCAATAGGGTTTTAAATGAAAAAATTTCTTTACCTATTAGGGCTAATTTTTTTAAGTGGATGTAGTGAAAAAATTTCAAATTTCACAATAGAACATACTAGGAAAAGTAATGAAAAGTTAAATTTTTCTATTAATTTTAAAGATAATAATGTTTTAGATAAAATAAGAGAGTCGTCATCAAAAAAAATTGTTTGTAAGAATACTTCTAATCACAACCAAATGTTAGATGCTTATATAAATAAGATTGAAAATAACAAAATTGATGTATCTGTAGAATTTTGCTCAAATAATGATAATAGAAGCTGCGAGCTTATAGATATAAGTTCAGTTAAAAAAATTAATTTAGAATGCCAAGCAGTTTTCTCTGCAATGATTGGTAATGTCTCTAAATCAGAAAAATTTCCAATTGTATGGGAAGAAAAATAATTAAATAATTTTGCGGTATATAAGCATAAATTTAAAAAGCAAGAGAAGCGTAATTAATTACGCTTCTTCTCTCATAAGAAAATTATTTAAGCAGCTTGAATTGCTTCTCCACAAAGAGAAACAGTTTCTTGTTTATGCTGGTGTAAGTACCAGAACTGCTCCGCAACCGTTTCTGGATGCACCGTGTAGGTTTTATCTTTCGCTTCAGGAGTTCCATCTACAAAACCATTTACAATCACTTGGCTCACGTAAACATTTGAGTCAGCGAGACTATGAGCAAGCAAGTTGGTGGCTTTGTATTGAGCGGCAGCGGTAGTTGCTAATGATGAATATTCTTTAGCAACTAAATCGATGCCCACTGCATCGAAAGCAAAAATTCCGTTTGTCGATAAAATGCTACCGTGGTTCTTCTCTAAATCATCTAAGCAAGCTTGCACTGTCGCAATATAGCTCGAAATACGAATATGAAAGCTTTTAGTAAGCTCTAGTGGAGGGGTTTCTAATATGTTGCCTTCAATATCATGGAAAGCATTCCAATGAATATTTTTAATCTCTCCGAAGTGGTGTTTAATACGTTTTACGAGATTTGGTATATCTTCCAGAACTGCTAAATCACATGTAAAAGCATGAGCTTCTATACCTTGTGTTTTAAGTTCTAGAATGGCCTTCTCGAGTTTTTCAGCATTACGTGCCACTAAACCGATTTTATAGCCTTGTTTACCAAACTTATGTGCTACGGCTTTGGAAATACCTGTTCCATAACCAAAAATTATAATATTGTTGTTCATTATAAAGTTCCAAAAAACCAATTATTTGGTTAGAAATAGTTTATAATATGTTTTTATAATGTATTCAAGCGGAAAAATTAAATCTCAAAATAATGCAGAAAGAACAAGACAAAAATATGAAAAATACTAATTAAGTCAGTTGGTTTTGAATGGTCCAGCTGGCATAGCTTTTATTAAATATTTTTAATTTTATAAAAAATATAGAGTCGCAATTTTCAAATTGAAAAAACTTTGCTGATAAAATAGTTTTTTAATTTGACTTCTCTATCTTCCTGTCATAAATTAATTGGAACGATCGTTCCTGATAAGTATGTTTTATGCGAACTAAAGAATTTGAAACTGATGAAATTGCTGATGCTGCAATGCAGGTTTTTTGGCGTCGTGGTTATGCTGCAACCTCAGTTCAAGACTTAGTTGATGGTACGGGACTATCTAGAAGTAGCCTTTACAGCACTTTTCAAAACAAACAAGGTCTTTATCAAAAAGCGTTACAACGCTATGAACTTTTAACTACACTAAATAATGTGAAGTTGTTGTCTGGTTCAGGTTCTCCGAAAGCACTTATTCGACAGTTACTTCTTAATATTGTTGAAGATGAGCTAAGTGATCCAGAACATAAAGGATGTCTTGTCGCAAATGCATGTTTAGAGCTGGCTGGCCATGATGAAGAAGTCGCTCAATTTGTTGTAAGTAACCTACAGAAACTACAACATGCTATAGAGAGTTTATTAATTAAAGCTCAACAGTCTGGTGAAATTTCTTCTACCCAAAACCCACGCGCGTTAGCAAGTTTTTTTGTAAATACTATTCAAGGATTACGTGTTTTGGGAAAAGGCAGCCCGCTTGAACAAAGAAAGCAATACTTAATGGATGTGGTCGAGGTTGCTTTAAACGTTTTATAAAACTCATTTAAACCTTAACTATTGTTGAGCTGAATAGTTAAGGTTTTTATTTAAATTAAATAGGAACGATCATTCCAATTTAATGATTTTAGATTACATGGAGAACAAATGCCTTCCCATCTTAACCTGATAAAACAAGCTTATAGCGATGCAGAGCAGAGTAAGTACCCTGCAAAAGAATTTGAGAGTAAAGCTTTATGAATATTAAGAGTAATGAAACATCTCATCAGTTAACTGAAGAGTTTTCTGCTCAATTACCGATTTGGAAACTGTTGGCTTTTACAGTTGCAGGCTTTCTGACCATCATGACAGAAACCATGCCAGCAGGAATTTTGCCCCAAATCAGTCAAGACTTACATATTTCGGAGGCTTATGCAGGGCAGCTTATAGCCGTGTATGCCTTAGGTTCTGTTTTAGCAGCAATACCGCTTATTAGCCTCACCCGTAGTTGGAATCGGAGACCTTTATTACTCAGTGCTATTGCAGGGTTACTTTTATTTAACGCGATTACTGCCTTATCAAATGACTATATTTTGACTTTGATTGCTCGTTTTATTGCAGGGATGGCAGCGGGTGTTATATGGGGGCTTTTAGCAGGTTATGTAAGACGTATGGTCTCTAGATCGTATCAAGGAAGAGCTTTAGCAATTGCTGGGGTTGGGCAACCCATTGCCTTATCAATTGGCGTTCCTTTGGGGGCGTGGTTGGGAACGTTGTTTGAGTGGCGTGGCGTATTTTGGATCATGTCTTTATTGGCATTGATTTTATTTGTTTGGATTCGTTTTTGTATTCCTGATTTTACGGGACAGTCAGCACAGAAAAAGTTGCCCATTTTAAAAGTTCTTTTAATGCCGGGCATTAGAGCTATTTTAGCAGTTGTCTTCCTTTGGATATTGGCTCATAGCATTCTTTATACTTATATTTCACCATTTTTGGTCTCAACAGGGCAGCCATACAACGTTGAGACTATCCTGTTTATATTCGGCATTTCTTCAATTGTAGGCATTCTCATTACAGGCATGTTTATCGATCGTTCATTAAGAAAAATAACGCTTTTAAGCTTATTTATCTTTGCAATCGCGACCGCGCTCTTGGGTGTTTATAGTTCTTCAAGTTTTGTCGTACTGGTGGGTGTGGTGTTATGGGGTGTCACTTTTGGTGGGGCTCCGACATTATTACAAACAGCCTTGGCAAATACTGCGGGTCACGAAGCAGATGTAGCACAGTCGATGTTGGTCACGGTCTTTAACCTTGCTATCGCATTTGGTGGAATGGTTGGTGGTGGATTGCTTGAAAGTTTTGGGGCAGCTTATTTTCCATGGTTTATGCTAGCTTTTGCTCTCATTGCGTTATGTACTGTTTACCATGCCCGTAAACATGGTTTTAGATCTTCATAAAAAGCTTTGCCCTTCATGATTAAAGACGTGAAGGGTGATTCAATTTTTATAGTGTGATGCACTGTCACCAAGAATTCTTGATATGAATGGTAAAATAAACCGTAAAATACGAATAAAGTGGAATTTAAATTTAATTAATTATTATGAAATGGGAATAAATTCTTTTTAATTTGCAATTTTGCGTAAAAATTCCCAAAAATGGTTAAAATTAGCTGTTCTTAGAAAAACAATCCCGCAGGGTGCTGGCTAAACTATATCTCAAGGGTGTGATAGGGATCGAAAAGAGTAGCATGCACCAAAACGTATAACGTTAGTGTGTACTCACCCAAAAGGTCTCGATTCGGCTTAGGACGCTATAGATCAAAAGTTTATAGGCATAAGGTTCTAACTTACAAAGTTATAATTGTTGAAGTAAACCATAGATGTTTTCCCTTGACACCCTAAAAAATTCTCTATAATAAAAACGATACTTTACAAGAATATAATTTATGAATAAGCCTTATCTTTCTGCCTTACCGCAAGACAGCCAAATCTCATCTCAATTGAACAATGCTTATTTCCACGATTCGTGGAGTATTGTGCTTGGTCAACCAGACCTGAATGTATTTCAGCAACTTATTAAACTGTTCGATCACACTCCTCAATGGATAGAGTGGAGCATGAATTTGCGTAATAAAATTACTTCAAAAATTGGTCTTAAAGATTTAGGAAGTTTTAAGCAGATTGATCCGCATAAAAAAGAAAATGACTATGTGGTAGGCGACCGAATTGGAATTTTTACCTTGCTACAACGTACGGAAAATGAGTTAGTTATTGGAGATGATGACAAGCATTTAAATGTGACTTTATCTATATACAAGAATGAAAAAACTCAAGAACTTACCGTAACCACAATAGTGCATATTAAAAACTTACTTGGGCGTATTTACATGTTGCCTGTAATTCCTGCCCATCGAAAAATAGTACCAGCGACTTTACAGATTTTAGGCTAGATTACTATTTTTATTTACGATGTGATCAGCCAAAATCATTTATATAATAATCTTATTATCATAATAATGAGCTGAATAATATGGAGAATAAAAATCAGTGCCGGCAATGCGCCGTTTGTGGAAAGAATTTTCCCTTAAAAGATCTTGTGTCTGGTGAAGTCATTCGTAATGTCATCAGTGATGAAATTTTAAAAGACTATCCAGACTGGACTTACTCAAGCTTTATTTGTCGGGCCGATCTGGCAGATTATCGAATTAAATATGTTCAGTCGCTATTACGTTCTGAAAAAGGTGAGTTATCTACCTTAGAAAATGAAGTGATTGGCAGCATGCAACGGCATGAGCTGATTAGTCGAAACACAGAAACAGATTTTGATCAAAAATGGACGTTGGGAGAAAAACTAGCAGATAAAATAGCCACTTTTGGGGGGAGTTGGGCATTTTTAATTTGTTTTGCTCTATTTTTAATAGGCTGGATTATTTTAAACACGGTCGTGATGGTCGTACGTCCTGTTGACCCATATCCTTTTATTTTGCTTAATTTGGTATTGTCATGCTTAGCTGCAATTCAGGCGCCTATTATTATGATGAGTCAAAACCGCCAAGAAGCCAAAGACCGCCTACGTTCCCAACATGATTATCAAATTAATTTAAAAGCCGAGCTTGAGATTCGACACCTACATGAAAAAATGGATCATCTTTTATCGCATCAGTGGGAAAGACTTGCGCATATTCAAGAAATTCAGCTCGATCTTTTGGCTGAAATGAATAAAAAACGATAAAAAATAAATCCGAGTTTCACGTGGAACATGGAGCGATGTATAGATTATTTTGCGGTAGATCTGAAATTTCTTTATGATCTGCCGCCATGCTCCATTGCTGTTTCTAAGACCATGCCTATAAACGACAACTTTGTTTACGCTCCTCCACAAGATCCACTTTCAATTTTATTTGAAGATGACGATTTAATTGTGGTTGATAAACCTGCGGGACTATTGTCGGTCATGGGTCGTTTACCTGAGCATCATGACAGTGCTTATTTACGCGTACTGGAAAAGTTTCCTTTAGCCAAAGTGACGCATCGTTTAGACATGGCAACATCGGGGCTACTTATGTTTGCCAAACATCGTGATGCAGAAGTTGCGGTAAGTAAAATGTTCCAGGCTCGGACCGTTAAAAAGCAGTATATTGCTTTGGTGCAAGGTCAAGTGATGCAAGAAGGGAGCGTTGAGGTTCCACTCATTACCGACTGGGAAAATCGTCCAAGACAAATTGTACATTTTGAACTAGGCAAACACGCTAAAACCTTGTTTCAGCCTTTGGTTTATGATGAAAAAACCAATCAAAGTCGAGTGTTGCTTGAACCAGTAACAGGGCGTTCGCATCAGCTACGTGTGCATATGATGCATATTGGGCATCCGATTATGGGCGACAAGCTTTATCATCCTGAACCTAAGCTTTTCCATTTAAATCGTATGGCATTACACGCAGCATATTTGGCTTTTCAACATCCATTAAATAGAACGAATGTGGTGATTGAATCGCAGGTGCCTTTTTAAAATTTATATACAATTAAAAATTTAATTTGATGCAATTGGGAACGGAATATATACCCAAACTGCAATAAAAGTCGGGTATTCTTGATGTCGAAAAATATTAATACTGCGACAACAACAAGGATCATTTTATGACTCGTGACTACGAACAATTTCCAGATGACGATAACGGTAATGTACTTTGGCAAATGGCTGAAGATGGGGATGATTTAACCGATTTGCATGAAATTGAATTTTCTATTGCATTCCAAGATCAGAAAAATGCAGAGCAATGTGCGCTCTATTTGCTTTATCAAGAACAAAAAGTTTCACTTTTTCAAGATGATTCTGTTGAGCCAAATGAATGGGTGATTACGGTCTTTGTCAATATGGAACCAGAGTATTCAGATATTGTTGACTTAGAGCAATGGTTTACTAGCATCGCTGAAAAATTTCAGGGCGAATATGATGGATGGGGCTGCATGGCCTATGTCTTTGATGAAGATGACGAAGAAGATGACCTGTTACAATAAGGTCTAAAATTAAGGGTAGGAGATAATCATGAACTTATCTCAAAAACAAATTGCTGTACGGTTTTTAGAGCTTGCCGCCGCTGGCGAAGTGGATGAAGCCTATAGCAATTATACCGCGCCCAATTTCAAGCACCACAACCCTTACTATGCGGGTGATGCGACTTCTTTGAAGGAAGGGATGCGTGAAAGTGCGGCTGAAACTCCAAACAAAGTCTTTGACGTTCAACATGTCATCGAAGATGGCGATTTGGTTGCTGTGCATTCTAAACTTGAAATGCAAATGAATGGGTTAACCACTTTGGCTGTGGTCCATATTTGTCGTTTTGAAAATGGAAAAATTGCTGAGTTTTGGGATGTCGGCCAAGTACAGCCCGACCCGCTCATCAATGAAAATGGCATGTTCTAATAAAAAAGCCCGAAATAATTCGGGCTTTTTTATTTATGTATGAATTAAAACTTCCACTGTGCCGAAATTGAAGCGTTGAGTGGTTCCCCTGGTTGAACCCATAAATCGCTATAGCTTGAGACATAGTAAGTTTTATCAAACAGGTTGTTTACGTTCAGCTGATAGCGTAAGCGGTCTGATGGGGCATAGTAGCCATTTAAATTGACAAGCGTATAGCTTGGTAAATTAAAGCCATTATCAAGATTATGTCCGCTGCGCTCGCCAACATAGGTGAGGTTAGCTCCTACACCTGCTTTTCTCGGACCTTTTTGTAGAAACTCATAATTGGTACTTACAGCGCCTTGGTGTTTTGGAACATTGCTTAGACGAGCGCCTTTTGCCAAGTCTTGGTCTTTTTCAATTTGAGCATCGGTATAACTATAGTTGGCATTGACGAACCAGCGGTCAGTGATTTGACTATTTAAGTCAAACTCAATTCCTTTACTGCTCACTTCACCTGCTGCGGTTTGAAAGTTACTGTCGATTGGATCTGTCGTCAGTACATTCTGCTTTTTCATTTTAAACAAAGCGAGACTAAGCACACTTTGGTCATTCATTTTATATTTGGTGCCGACCTCGTAGCTTTCGCCTTTTTCAGGAGCAAAAGTCTGGCCATTTCGGTTCATACCACTATTCATGGCAAATGAGCGGCCATAATTGCTATAAAATGCCCACTGGTCAGAGGCCTTAAAGTTTACTCCGAAACGCGGACTATTTTGATGAAGCGTCTGGTTGCTTTCAGTCTGTGTCAGGTGATTTTTAAAGTCTTGTTCGACCTGATCAAAACGATTGCCGAATAGCACACTCCACTGATCATTGAAAAAGATCTGGTCTTGTAAATTAAGCGCAAAGTAACGTTGCTGTTCTTTGGTGTTAGTAAACGGAGCTAAGTTCGGTAAATATTTGCCGTATTCAGGTTGGTAGATATCAATTGTGTTTGTTGAGCTTGTGCTGTGATTGCGACGAAGCTGGTTTTGCTTATAGTCGAGTTGACCAAGTTCAGTTGAAAGTAAAATTTCATGACGAGCCCACGACGTATCAACCTTGCCAAGTAACTCTGTCTGAGCCAGCACATCTTCACTCGTATAATCACGATAGCGACGTTGACGCTCTAAAGTACGTCCATCGGCTTGCATACGGCGAGGTTCGGTTGCAAAGCCGACCATTTTGGCGTCTTTATAGCTGACAGCACTATTTAGCTTCCAGTCCGGGTTAAATTCGTGACTCAGACGTAATTGGTAAAAGTAATCTTTTATTTTTAAATCGCCGTCGTCAGGTTCACCTGTAAAAGTTTTCGGGTCCATCACAAACTCATGATTGACGGTGCTTACACCACGGTCAAAGGTTCCTTTGTGCTCTGTAAATTCACTGTCAAAGTCGAGTTGCGTCTGGTCTGAAATTTTCCATGTGAGCTGTGGTGAAAAGAACCAGCGTTCACTACTGACATGATCACGAAAGCTTTGATTATCTTCGTGAGCGACTGCTACACGATAAGCCAGTTCATCGTTAATAGGGGCAGTATGCTCCAGACTTATTCGATATTGTTCTTGGGTATTGGCACGTAGGTTAACTTCACTTTCGCTTTCCCACTGTGGTTTTTTACTGTTGAGGTTAAGCAAACCTCCTGTTTCACCGCGACCATATAGCGCAGCCATCGGCCCTTTTAAAAACTCTAAAGATTCAATATTCACGACATCTTTTGGAGTACTAATCCCTCGGTTGACACTCAAACCGTTACGGATCATAGAGGCACCTAAATTGGGGTCGGTACTAAAACCACGGAAAGAGTAATTATCCCAAAACCCACCACCGAAACTATTTTGATGAAAAACCCCACTCACTAAGCTTAATGCGTCATCAATCCGTTGAACGTCTTGTTGTTCCATCATTTGTTTTGAAACATAAGCACGATTAAAAGGAACGTCTAAAACATCGTGAGAAAATTTAGTCGCCGAGCTATTTTGGCTCACATCTTCTTGGGTGCTTTCAGCCTGAATACGTATGGTCTCAAGTACCGTTGAGGTTTCTTCTGCCCAAGTAAATGTCGATATAAATGATAGACCCAACGAAGACAACAATCCTAATTTGTGTTGCATAAATAATCAGCCATGAAAGACAAAAGAAGTTTAATGTAATAGTATAACGTTACATTATTTTATTGATTACCGCTATGCCTTTAGAAAAGAATATTGAACGTTTACAGTCGATTGATGCATTGCGTGGTTTGGTAATCATCATTATGTTACTCGACCATGTAAGAGAAACTTTCTATTTACATAAACAGGTTACCGATCCAATGGACGTAACAGTAACAGAACCAGCATTATTTGGTAGTCGATTATTGGCACATATTTGCGCTCCGGTTTTTGTACTTTTAACCGGTATTTCTGCATTTTTATTTCAATCAAAAAAACAGGATTTACAACAAACGCGTGCCTTTCTATTAAAACGCGGCTTATTTTTAATTGTGTTAGAGCTCACGCTGGTGAACTTTGCATGGACAGTGACTTTTCCGCCTGAAGTCATTTATTTACAAGTGATCTGGGCGATTGGTATTAGCATGGTGGTCTTGGCTTGCTGTGTAAGTTTGCCTTTGCCAGTTCTTGCTGGTGTAGCGTTAGTCATTATTTTTGGGCACAACTTGCTAGATTCTGTGCACTTCTCACAAGGCATCCTACAGAATATATGGTTCGTTTTACACGAACGTGGTTGGATTGAATTTGCGGGTATCAAGCTTCGTACAAGTTACCCTGTTTTACCCTGGATTGGGGTGATTTTATTAGGCTACGTTTTAGGTCAGTTCTTTAGTTCAAAATATACAGCAAAGCAAAGAAGCCTCGCTTTACTTAGTCTTGGATTAGCAAGTATCGGGTTATTTGTTTTACTGCGTTTTATCAACGTCTATGGGGATCAGCCATGGCAACATTTTGAGTCATTACAACTGAGCCTCATGAGCTTTTTTAACCTCACCAAGTATCCGCCGTCGTTACTGTTTATTTTGCTAAATGTTGGAATTGGCTTGATTGTGCTGGTTGCTTTTGAACGTATGCAACAATACTCATTTTTAAAACCATTGGTCGTGTTTGGTTCGGTGCCGATGTTCTTTTATTTATTACACTTATATGTGCTGAAACTGATGTATGTGTTCGCACTCAGCGTGTGGGGGGCCAACTACGGGAATTATTTGTCGGTCAACCATGTATGGATGCTGTGGTTAATTACGATTGCGCTGTCTTTTGCGCTCTATCCAGCGGTTAAGTGGTTCTCGAAATTCAAACATCAAAATAAACATATTTCGATTTTAAAATATTTCTAATTTTCAAAACGTGAGTAAAGCGAATTCAATGAAGCTTCGCTTTACTTGCTCACATCTAAATATAGAGTTTCTTTGACTTCTTCCATGACCACATAACTATGTGAAGATGCCGAAGCGGGGAGTTTCTTTAACAGATCTCCCAATAAGCGGCGGTATGCGCTCATTTCTTTTAAACGTGCTTTTACAAGGTAGTCAAATTCACCTGAAATGAGGTGACATTCGAGTACTTCAGGAATCTCAACAAGGTCTCTGGCTACTTGGTCAAATACATCGCCTGATTTGGCAGATAACTTAATTTCTAAAAAGACGAGCAGGTTACGGTCCACAAAGGCTGGGTTTAGCCGAGCGTAATAACCCATGATAATACCATCGCGTTCAAGGCGTTTTACACGCTCTGAACAGGGGGTGGTAGAGAGGTTGACTCTCGATGCCAATTCACTGATCGCAATTCGTCCTTCACGCTGCAAAATATCCAGAATCATGCGATCTATACGATCTAAGGGGCGCATAGATATTTCCTCTTTTTTTTAAATTCTCGCGAGAAAAACATAAATTTACCTAGATTATAGCCTGAAAAACAGTGAAATAAACTATTTAAGCAGAAATATACTAGTTAAATAAACTGGTGTGCGTGAGGGGATGGAAATGCGCGTAATTGTATTAGGTAGCGGCGTTATCGGAGTGGCAAGTGCCTATTATCTAGCTCAACAAGGAGCTGAGGTCACTGTTCTTGACCGTCAGTCAGGTCCTGCTGAAGAAACAAGCTTTGGTAATGCAGGTCAAATTTCACCAGGGTATTCAACCCCTTGGGCAGCACCAGGAATTCCTTTTAAAGCTGTGAAGTGGATGTTCCAACACCATGCACCGCTTGCGATTAATTTAGATGGCAGCATGTGGCAATTACAGTGGATGGCGCAAATGCTAAAAAACTGTAATCCACAAAGTTATGCTGTGAACAAAGAACGTATGATGCGTGTGGCTGAATATAGCCGTGATTGCTTACGTGAACTTAGAAAAGATACTGGTATTAATTACGAAAACCGTGCGAAGGGTACTTTGCAGCTATTTCGTAAAGAAGCACAAATGGAAGCAGTTCAACGCGACATTAGCGTGCTACAAGAATGCGGCGTAAGCTACGAATTATTAAATGGCAACGAACTTGGTCGTGTAGAACCAGCTTTGGCAAATGCGCAAGATAAACTCGTTGGTGGTTTACACTTACCAAATGACGAGACAGGTGACTGTTATTTATTTACCAATGCTTTAGCGCAAATTGCTAAAGAGTTGGGTGTTAACTTCCAGTTCAATCAGAACGTAGAAAAATTGATTGTAGAAGGCGATGAAATTAAGGGCGTTCAGGTCAATGGTAAGGTCTTAACCGCAGATCGTTATGTCTTAGCATTTGGTAGCTATTCACGCGATTTCTTGAAACCACTTGATCTACAGTTACCTGTATATCCAGTGAAAGGTTACTCGTTGACAATTCCAATTGTTGACCCTGCTTTTGCTCCGCAATCTACAGTGCTTGATGAAACCTACAAAATTGCGATTACTCGTTTTGACCAACGTATTCGCGTAGGTGGAATGGCAGAGCTAAGTGGTTTCAATTTAGGTCTGAATGAAGACCGCCGTGCAACCTTGCAAATGGTCACTCAGGACTTGTTCCCGGGCGGTGATATGGCACAGGCATCTTTCTGGACGGGTCTACGTCCAATGACACCAGACAGTACCCCAATTATTGGAGCGACTCGCTTTAAAAATCTGTTCTTGAATACAGGTCACGGTACTTTAGGTTGGACCATGGCATGTGGTTCAGGAAAATTAATCAGTGACATCGTATTGAATCATAAGACTGATATCAGTACAGATGGCCTTTCAATTCAGCGTTATTCACACGCGCATGCTGCATAACGGACGTTAGGAAAGTAATCATGCCTCGTCCTATTACCGCAGTCATCCACCGTCAAGCCTTACAAAATAACTTGGCGGTGGTACGCAAGGCTATGCCAAACAGTAAGGTCTTTGCCGTTGTAAAAGCCAATGCTTATGGACACGGAATTGAACGTGTTTATGAAGCGTTTAAAGCAGCAGATGGCTTTGCCTTACTTGATCTTGATGAAGCAAAACGAATTCGTGCTTTAGGTTGGACAGGTCCAATTTTATTGCTTGAAGGAATTTTCTCTCCTCAAGATTTATTTGATTGTGTGCAATATCAACTCAGTTTCACCATTCATAGTGAAGCACAAATCGAGTGGGTAGAAAAGCATCCTTATCCTGCTCAATTTGATGTTTGCTTAAAAATGAACAGTGGTATGAACCGTCTTGGTTTTAAACCACAGCACTATGTTCAGGCTTGGGAACGTTTAAATAACTTGGCAACTGTATCCAAGATTACGCACATGATGCATTTTTCAGATGCAGATGGCGAGCGTTTTGGCCAGCAAGGTATTGATTATCAAATCACTGCATTTGAAGAAATTATTAAAGATTTACCGGGTGAAAGGTCGGTAAGTAATAGCGCGGCAATTCTGCGCTATCAAGACCAGCTCAAATCAGATTATGCACGTAGCGGCATCATGCTCTATGGCAGCTCGCCAGACTACCCGACGCATAGTATTGCGGATTGGGGCTTACAACCGACCATGAGCTTACGTAGTGAAATTATTTCTGTTCAGCATTTAGAACCGAAAGAAAGCGTAGGTTATGGCTCAAACTTTGTCGCAGAGCAGCCCATGACCATTGGGATTGTCGCTTGTGGTTATGCCGATGGTTATCAACGTCTTTCACCAACAGGTACTCCGGTTTTAGTGGACTCTGTCCTCACTCGTACAGTCGGCCGCGTCAGCATGGATATGTTGGCAGTCGATTTAACGGGCATTGAGAGTGCCAAAGTCGGCAGCGAAGTTGTGCTTTGGGGCCAATCAAGTACTGGTGTCATTTTACCTATTGATGATGTCGCAGTTTCATCTGGTACGGTGGGTTACGAGCTGATGTGTGCAGTTACCGCCCGTGTTCAATTTATTAATCAGGTATAAGGAAATCCGAATGTCTAATTCAGATATACAGAAAATTAACAGTAACGAAGTCATGAGCGCCGTGACTGTTTTTAACAAAGTGGTTTATCTGTCAGGTCAGGTACCTAAAAATACCGAGCAAGATGTGGCAGGCCAAACTCGTGAAATTCTTGCAACGATTGATGAACTTTTGGCATTAGCCAATACCGACAAATCTCGCTTGCTCTCTGCACAGCTCTATTTGAAAAATCTTTCTGACTTTTCAACCGTAAATGCAATTTGGGTTGACTGGTTAAAAGAGTGTGTTGCTCCATCACGTGCCACAATTCAGGCCGATTTGGTCAATCCAGATTGGCTCATTGAAATTGCCGTGACGGCAGCACAAAAGTAATTCGTTTTTACTCCAAAAATGATGATGTATCTAACAGAAGGAAGATAGATACGGTCTAACCAGTCATTTTTGGTGAACAGATTCAGTGACCTATGGCATACGGTTCGATTTTCGCCATAGGTTGCTGATCTTAACAAAGGAATTCAAAAAGGAATTTTAATATGACAACGGCTCGTCATTCAGATACGGAAAATTCTCCTGATCATCTGCAACGAAAACTGTCTAACCGTCATTTACAACTGATTGCTATTGGCGGTGCAATTGGAACCGGCCTATTTATGGGTTCGGGCAAAACCATCTCCCTCGCAGGTCCTTCAATTCTTTTAATCTATATGATTATTGGAGGAATGTTCTTTTTCATGATGCGTGCAATGGGCGAGTTGCTTCTTGCAAATCTGCATTACAAATCTTTTGTTGATATGGCTCATGACTTGATCGGTCCTTGGGCCGGTTACTATTTGGGTTGGACCTATTGGTTAGGCTGGGTGCTGGTCGGTATTGCGGACCTTTCAGCGGTCATTAACTATTTAGGTTTCTGGCTGCCCGATGGCACGAGCTTCTCTCCAACTCAACAGGCCATGATTAGCGCAGGCTGTGTATTGTTTGTGATGGGTCTTAACCTACTGACAGTGAAGCTATTTGGTGAAATTGAATTTTGGTTTGCACTCATTAAGATTTTGGCGATTATTGGCCTGATCGGAGTGGGTGGTTATATGATTTTCAGTCATTTCCAAGCTCCGCAAGGCGCTGTTGCAAGCATTAGTAATGTTTGGTCGCATGGTGGTTTATTCCCGAAAGGTACAGAAGGCTTCTTGGCTGGTTTCCAAATTGCCGTGTTTGCTTTTGTCGGGGTTGAACTGGTTGGTACAACAGCTGCTGAAACCAAAGACCCAGAGAAGAATTTACCGAAAGCAATTAACGCGATTCCTGTACGTATTATTTTGTTCTATGTACTAGCACTCTTTATTGTGATGTCAGTAACGCCGTGGGACCATATTCGCGCAGACAAAAGTCCGTTTGTTGAGTTGTTCTTAAATGCGGGTATTCCTGTTTCAGCCATCATCATGAACTTGGTGGTGCTGTCTTCGGTGATGTCTTCAATGAACAGCGGTGTGTTTTCAACCAGCCGTATGCTGTTCGGTTTATCGAAAGATGGTCAGGCACCGGGTGCATTTGGTCGCTTATCAAAACGTGCTGTACCTTCAAATGGTTTGATCTTCTCATGTATTTTCATTATGGGTGGGGCAGTACTTCAGTACTTTGTTCCAAACACCATGGAAGCATTTACGTTGGCAAGTTCACTCTGTGTGATTCTATTCATTAGTGTCTGGAGTCTTATCATGGTGTGCTATTTACGCTATCGTAAATTACGTCCTGAATTACATGAAAAATCGACTTTCAAAATGCCAGGCGGCATTTGGATGAGTTATATCGTTTTGGCATTTATGCTTTTCACTTTAGTCATCTTGGCACTTGAGCCTGATACTTTAAAAGCACTCTATGTCAGTCCAGTATGGTTGATCATCTTAGGTGTTACCTATCATGTGCTCTATAAACCACGTATGAAAAAACTAGGACGTGAACTCGTCAACGATCATTAAGTGTTATTAAAAGCCAATCAATCATGATTGGCTTTTTTTATTTTCTTTCTATTTTTTATCGGAATAATATTGTTTATTTTTGGATCAATAGAGCCGTTTGGAGGGTGCTGGAAAAGTACATCTAGCATGAACACATGCTACACTCCGGCTAATCTGGAGAATCCAGATATGTTAATTAAAATTGCCGTGAAGGCATTACATAAATAATGTGACTTAAAAAAACAGGACAAACGATTTATCAATTAAGGAAAAAATATACTTGAACATCTTGTCCTGAGGTATAGACTCAGCAACCCACGATATACGGTTCGTTTTTCTCCCTATAGGTTGCTGATTTTAAGTTAAGCAAAATATAAAAAGGACTTCTAATATGACAATGGTTCATCATCCAGATGAGGCAAGCTCCCCTGATCATTTACAACGGAAATTAAATAATCGCCATCTACAAATGATTGCAATTGGCGGTGCAATTGGAACGGGTCTATTTATGGGCTCGGGCAAAACCATCTCCCTCGCTGGTCCTTCAATTCTCGTGATTTACATGTTAATTGGTGGCATGTTTTTTTTCTTAATGCGCGCATTAGGTGAATTACTACTCGCTAATTTGCATTACAAGTCATTTGTCGATATGGCATATGATTTGATTGGCCCATGGGCTGGTTACTATATAGGCTGGACCTATTGGTTAGGCTGGGTACTGGTTGGTATTGCGGACCTTTCAGCGGTCATTAACTATTTAAGTTTCTGGCTGCCCGAAGGCGCCAGTTTCTCACCAATGCAACAGGCCATGATTAGTGCAGGCTGTGTACTATTCATTTTAGGGCTTAACCTTCTTACGGTGAAGTTGTTTGGTGAAGTTGAATTCTGGTTCGCACTCATTAAGATTTTAGCCATTATTGGCCTGATCGGAGTGGGTGGCTACATGATCCTTACTCATTTTCAAGCTCCGCATGGTGAGGTTGTGAGTGTAAGTAATGTGTGGTCGCATGGCGGCATATTTCCAAAAGGTGTAAGCGGATTTTTGGCAGGTTTCCAGATTGCCGTATTTGCCTTTATTGGCGTCGAATTGATTGGTACAACAGCCGCTGAAACGAAAGATCCAGAGAAAAATCTACCGAAGGCAATTAACGCGATTCCTGTACGTATTATTTTATTCTATGTGTTGGCACTCTTTGTGGTGATGTCAGTAACACCTTGGGATCACATTCGTGCAGACAAAAGTCCGTTTGTTGAGTTGTTCTTAAATGCGGGTATTCCTGTTTCAGCTATCATCATGAACTTGGTGGTACTGTCTTCAGTGATGTCTTCAATGAACAGTGGTGTGTTTTCAACCAGTCGTATGCTGTTTGGTTTATCAAAAGATGGTCAGGCGCCAAGTGCCTTGGGGCGTTTATCAAAACGTGCCGTACCTTCAAATGGTTTAATCTTCTCATGTATTTTCATTATGGGTGGGGCAGTGCTTCAGTACTTTGTTCCAAACACCATGGAAGCATTTACTTTGGCAAGTTCACTCTGTGTGATTCTCTTTATTAGCGTATGGCTTCTGATCATGGCATGCTATTTACGTTACCGTAAGTTGAGTCCAGAGTTACATGCTAAATCGACCTTTAAAATGCCGGGCGGGGTGTTGATGGCGTATGTGGTCATCGCATTCTTCTTGTTTACTTTGGTGATTTTGGCACTAGAGCCAGATACTTTGAAAGCACTCTATGTTAGTCCATTATGGCTAGTTGTTTTAGGCGTTAGCTATCATGTGTTTTATAAACCCCGCATGAAAAAACTAGGCCAAGAAAGTTTTGATTAATTATTCATAATTTCAAAAAAGCCAATCATCCGTGATTGGCTTTTTTATTTACACTTTCTAATCAACCAACAAATGCTGATATTTATCGGCTTGTTTACGCAAATAGTCCCAAACTAACTTAATGCGTGGTTCATGTTGTAAATCAACAAAAGTCAGCATCCAGAAGGTATGAGTAAAGCGAACTTGCTGCTCTAAAACGACGTCAAGTTCTGGTTTATCATCTGCTAAAAACTTGGGCAAAATCGCAAGTCCTGCGCCTGCACTCACTGCAATTTGTTGGGCCAAAATACTGCTGCTACGGAAGTTGGCATTAAGCTTCAAAGGTAAACGTTCTAAACAGTACAGTTCAGGGCTATAGACCAGATCATCAATATAGTTCACAAAGCGGTGTTGGGTTAAATCTTCTAAACCACGAATGGGTGGGTTTTGCGCCAGATAGTTTTGGCTGCCATAAATTTTTAAGCAGTAGTCTGATAACCGCGTAATGATGTAGGGCCCAGACGTTGGACGATCAATCGACACCACAATGTCTGCCTCACGGTGTGAGAGTTTAATCATTTTCGGTACTGGAATCAGATCGATGGTGAGCAGTGGATATTGAATAGAGAACTCAGCCAGTAAACGGGCTAAAAACGCAGTACCAAAGCCTTCAGGTGTGCCAATACGCACACGGCCTTGCAAAGGTTGATGTGGTTTTTCAATTTGTAAGAAAGCTTGTTCCATTTGCTCAACTCGAGGAACAAGTGCCATCCCTTCAAGTGTCAACTCATAACCAGTCGCTTCACGCTTAAACAGCGTTGTACCCAAAGCAAGTTCTAGGGCCTGAATCCGTCTAGCCACTGTACTGTGCTCGACACCAATAATCCGCGCAGCGTTGGTCAGCGTTTTAGTCCGAGCTAAAACCAGAAAAAAATGTAGATGATCCCAATCCACTTTCATTTTTGTTGTAATCCTTGTGCATATTTGCACAACAATCGTGCATGAATTTTCGTTGGTGGTCAAAGTTTTCTTTGTTAGTCTCAATTGAAACTGAAATAAAGAAAATATGATCAAAAAGTATTTTCTAATAATTGAACACAATAAAAATACGGCCTACGGAGAGGTTATGAACACAATCCAAAAAATCGAATTGGAAACCGCTAAATTACTCATTAACGGAAATTTTATCGAATCTGAAACACAGGAATGGCAAGACATTATTAACCCTGCGACTCAGGAAGTGATTGGTCGTGTACCATTTGCAACGGTTAAAGAAGTTGACGCTGCCATTCAGGCTGCACAAGATGCTTTTGCTTCTTGGCGTCAGACCCCAATTCAGGCACGTATGCGCATCATGCTTAAGTTACAAGACTTGATCCGTGCCAACATGAAAGAAATTGCACAAGTACTAACGGCTGAACAAGGCAAAACCTTGGCCGACGCAGAAGGTGATATTCAACGTGGTTTAGAAGTGGTTGAACATGCTTGTTCGGTTGGCACCTTACAAATGGGTGAATATGTTGAAGGCGTAGCGCGTGGTGTAGACACGTATACCTTGCAACAACCTTTGGGTGTCTGTGCGGGTATTACGCCGTTTAACTTCCCTGCCATGATTCCACTTTGGATGTTCCCAATGGCAATCGTGTGCGGCAATACCTTTGTTTTAAAACCATCAGAACAAGATCCGTTATCGACCATGATGCTCGTTGAGCTTGCGATTCAAGCGGGTATTCCGGCAGGTGTGCTGAACGTTGTGCATGGCGGTAAAGAAGTGGTTGACCGTTTGTGTACGCACAAAGATATTAAAGCGATTTCATTTGTGGGCTCAACTGCTGTCGGAACGCATGTTTATAACCTTGCAGGACAACATGGTAAACGTGTGCAGTCGATGATGGGTGCAAAAAACCATGTGGCTGTGATGCCTGATGCCAATAAGGAGCAAACCTTAAATGCCTTGGTCGGTGCAGCATTTGGTGCAGCGGGGCAACGCTGTATGGCATTGTCGGTTGCAGTCATGGTGGGTGAGAGTAAACAGTGGATTCAAGAGTTAGTTGAAAAAGCGAAAACCTTAAAAGTAAACGCAGGCCATGAGCCAAATACTGACATTGGCCCAGTCATTTCAAAACGTGCTAAAGCGCGAGTGTTGGACTTAATTAATAGCGGTGTTGAGCAAGGGGCAGAGTTGCTACTCGATGGCCGCAATGTTCAAGTTCAAGGCTACGAGTCTGGTAACTTTGTCGGCGCGACGATTTTTAGCGGCGTAAATACCGACATGCGTATTTATCAAGAAGAAGTCTTTGGCCCTGTACTTTCCATTATTTGTGTAGACACCCTTGAGGAAGCGATTGGTCTTATCAATGCCAATCCATTTGGTAACGGTGTAGGTCTATTCACACAAAGTGGCGCGATTGCACGCACTTTCCAAAACTTAATTGATGTAGGTCAAGTTGGTATCAACATTCCAATTCCTGTGCCAGTGCCTTTCTTTAGTTTTACCGGTTCAAGAGGTTCAAAACTGGGTGATTTAGGGCCATACGGCAAACAAGCTGTGCAGTTCTATACCCAAACCAAAACTATTACCAGTCGCTGGTTTGAAGATAGCCATGAAGTTGGTGGTGTAAATACAACCATTAGTTTACGTTAAGGGGATCACGGATGAATATCGCCTTTATCGGTCTAGGCAATATGGGCGGCAGAATGGCCCATAACCTACTTAAAGCCGGAATCAAAGTTTACGGTTATGACCTCAGTGAAGTTGCTATTCAGCACTTCGCCGAGGCAGGTGGGGTGGTGTGTGATAGCCCACAGGATGCAGCAAAACAAGCTGATGTGGTCATTAGCATGTTGCCTGCGGCCAAGCATGTTAAAGACGTTTACTTGGGTGAAAATGGTGTATTGGAAGTGCTAAAAGCAGGTAGCTTATGCATTGATAGCAGTACCATTGACCCACAAACCATTAAAGACATTGCCGCTGTTGCAGAGAGCAAAAATATTAAAATCTGTGATGCGCCAGTTTCTGGTGGAACCATTGGGGCTCAAGCGGGAACTCTAACCTTTATGGTGGGTGCTGATGATCAAACCTTTAATGAAGTAAAACCTGTACTTAGCCACATGGGCAAAAATATTGTTCATTGTGGTGATGTCGGCGCAGGTCAAATTGCCAAAATCTGCAACAACCTGATTTTAGGTATTTCAATGGCTGCTGTTGCTGAAGGTATGGCACTCGGTGCGAAGTTGGGCATTGACCCGCATGCACTGGCAGGCGTTATTAACACCTCAAGTGGTCGTTGTTGGAGTTCGGACGTATGTAACCCATGGCCGCATATTAATGAAAATGCCCCAGCATCTCGAGGCTATCAAGATGGCTTTGCGACTCAGCTGATGCTAAAAGATTTAGGACTCGCTGTAGAGGCTGCGGGCCAAGTCAAACAGCCAGTTGTATTAGGTGGCATGGTACAGCAGCTGTATCAGCAAATGTGCATGCGTGGTAATGCCAACCTCGATTTTTCGAGCATTATTCAGCAATACCTGCCACAAGAGGCATAACGATAAAGCCAAAGGATGGCTTTAAACACATTAAACCCTGTCGTGAATAACAACAAATCCGGACTGAGGGAAAAGATATGATGGATTATCAAAATGCTGCACAGACTTTCGATTTGGAAAGCGCTGCAAAACAGATGTTGTCAGGTTCACTTGATGCCTTAAATGCTTGTTATGAATGCTGTGATCGACACACAGATGGCGACAAAATTGCGCTATATTGGCAAGGAAAAGACGGACGAAAAGAGCAATATACCTTCCGTGAATTAAAAGAGTGGTCGAGTCAGTTTGCTAACTTTTTAAAATCACAAGGTGTGAAAGCAGGCGACCGTATTTCAGGTCTATTACCAAGAACACCTGAACTGATCGTGACTATTTTTGCAGCTTGGCGAATTGGTGCAGTCTATCAACCCTTATTTACTGCGTTTGGCCCAAAGGCGATTGAGCACCGTATTCAGCTTGCACAAAGTAAGCTGGTAGTGACCGATATGGGCAACCGTAGCAAGCTTGATGAAATTGAAAATTGCCCTGCAATTGTGACGGTGGCCGACGCACAAGGTACTCCGCTTAAAGCAGGCGATTTTAACTTTTGGAATGAAGTGAAGCAGCAGTCCGATCAATGCGATCTGATCATGCGTAGCATCCAAGATCCTTTCTTGCTCATGTTTACTTCAGGTACTACAGGTCCTGCCAAACCATTGGAAGTGCCTTTAAAAGCACTGATTGCTTTTGGTCGATATATGCAAGATGCCATTGGTTTAACCGAAGAAGATTCATTCTGGAATATTGCCGATCCGGGTTGGGCGTATGGTTTGTACTATGCGATTACTGGGCCGTTATTCTTGGGCCACGCTACTTTGTTCTATGAAGGTGGTTTCAGCACAGATAGCCTATGCCAAATTGTGAAAGATTATAAAATTAACAACTTGGCAGGTGCTCCGACTGCTTACCGCATGATGATGGCGGCTGATCCAGCACAAATGGCGCCGTTAAAAGGGCAGTTCCGTGTCGTGAGCAGTGCAGGTGAACCGCTGAATCCAGAAGTAATTCGCTGGTTTAAACAAGTACTTGATGCTCCGATTTATGATCACTATGGGCAAACTGAAGTGGGCATGGTGGTGTGTAATCATCATGGTTTAAAACATGAAATTCATGCTGGTTCAGCAGGTTTCCCAAGTCCGGGCTACCGTGTTGCGATTGTCAATGAACAAGGTGAAGAGCTTCCAGCGGACACCCCAGGAATTTTAGCAGTCGACATTAGCCAGTCTCCAATGATGTGGTTTGGTGGCTATAAAGAAAGCCGTAAATCGCCATTTGTTGGTCATTACTACTTAACGGGCGACACTGCCGAGTTACATGCCGATGGCAGCATGAGCTTTGTAGGGCGCAGTGATGATGTGATCACCACATCGGGTTATCGGATTGGGCCATTCGATGTGGAAAGCGCTTTACTCGAACATGATGCAGTGGTTGAGGCCGCAGTGATTGGTGTGCCTGACCCAGACCGTACCGAAGTAGTTAAGGCATTTGTAATTTTAGCTGCGGATGCTCAACCTTCAGATGCACTTGCTGAACAACTCAGCCAATTTGTTAAAAGACGACTTTCTGCACATGCGTACCCACGTTTAGTTGAATTTGTGAGTGAATTACCTAAAACTCCAAGTGGTAAAATTCAGCGCTTTTTATTGCGTAATCAAGAAATTGCTAAACAACAAGCTAAAGCAGGGTAAAGGAAATAACAATGCAATTTACCGAAGAACAATTACTCATTCGTGATATGGCGAAAAGTTTCGCCCAAGAACAAATTAAGCCTCATGCCAGCGATTGGGATCGAGACGGGACATTCCCGAAAGACACATTGACTCAAATGGGGCAACTCGGTTTTATGGGTATGCTTGTTTCAGAGCAATGGGGCGGTTCAGACACGGGTAACTTAGCTTATGTACTGGCACTCGAAGAAGTTGCGGCAGCAGATGGCGCAACTTCGACCATCATGAGTGTACATAACTCGGTTGGTTGTGTGCCTATTTTAAAATTTGGTACCGATGAGCAAAAAGAGCGTTTTTTAAAACCTCTGGCACAAGGTGAAATGATCGGTGCTTTTGCTTTAACCGAACCACATACAGGTTCAGATGCGGCAGCTCTTAAAACCCGAGCAGTGAAAGATGGCGATGAGTACATTTTAAATGGCGCCAAGCAGTTTATTACCTCGGGTAATAATGCAGGCGTGATTATTGTGTTTGCAGTGACCGATCCGAGCGCAGGTAAAAAGGGTATTAGCGCATTTTTAGTCCCACGCGAGACACCGGGTTATGAAGTGATTCGTGTTGAAGAAAAACTAGGTCTGCATGCTTCAGATACGTGTCAGATTGCGCTGACCGATGTGCGTATTCATAAAAGCCTGATGCTTGGCAAAGAAGGTGAGGGCTTGAAAATCGCTCTTGCCAATTTAGAAGGTGGACGTATTGGTATTGCTGCACAAGCAGTTGGTCTAGCACGTGCGGCGCTCGAAGAAGCGACTCGCTATGCCAAAGAGCGTATTACTTTTGGAAAACCAATTTTTGAGCATCAAACCATCGCTTTTCGCCTTGCTAGCATGGCAACTGAAATTGAAGCAGCGAGACAACTGGTTCACTACGCTGCGCGTTTAAAAGAAGCAGGTCAACCGTGTCTCAACGAAGCTTCAATGGCCAAGTTATTTGCTTCAGAAATGACTGAGCGTGTGTGCTCGAGTGCGCTACAAGTGTTTGGTGGCTATGGCTATCTCAGAGATTTCCCAATTGAACGTATTTATCGTGATGCGCGTATTTGTCAAATTTATGAAGGCACAAGTGATATCCAGCGTTTAGTCATCGCACGTAGTCTATAAAATCAGAACAAGGAATAAATAATGCAGTGGCAAAGTATTTTATTAGAAAAGCGTAATGGGGTTGGACTGATTACATTAAATCGCCCTCAAGCGCTCAATGCTTTAAACAGTGAATTAATTAGTGAAATTAATCAGGCATTAGATCAGCTCGAAAAAGACCGCGAAATTGGTTGCATCGTATTGGCAGGTTCTGAAAAAGCTTTTGCCGCAGGTGCAGACATTAAAGAAATGGCTGATTTAGCATTTCCTGATATTTATTTAGATGACTTTTTTCATCTTGCAGACCGTATTGCACAGCGCCGTAAACCTCTAATTGCTGCGGTCAGCGGCTATGCATTAGGTGGTGGCTGTGAATTGGCGCTGATGTGTGACTTTATTTATTGTGCTGACAACGCCAAGTTTGGCTTACCTGAAGTCACCTTAGGGGTAATTCCGGGTATTGGTGGCACACAACGCTTAACCCATGCTATTGGTAAGGCCAAAGCAATGGAAATGTGTTTTACCGCTCGTCAAATGGGCGCTGTAGAAGCAGAGCAAAGTGGTTTAGTCGCACGTGTGTTTAGCAAAGAAGAATTACTTGAACAAACCTTGCAAGCAGCTGAAAAAATTGCGGCACGATCTTTAACTGCAAACATGATGCTCAAAGAAACTATTAACCGTGCTTTTGAAGTAAACCTCACAGAAGGCTTACGTTTTGAAAGACGTATGTTCCATTCAATTTTTGCAACATCTGACCAAAAAGAAGGAATGCAGGCGTTCGTTGAAAAACGAAAACCAAATTTTAAAAATCAATAAGAGATCAATAAAATGAATACAGAAAATCACTTAATGATTGAGCGACAAGGTAAGCTTGGCGTGATTACCTTAGACCGTGTGTCTCATCTCAATGCATTGTCGCTAGATATGATCAAAAGTATTGGTGCCCAATTAGAACTGTGGCGAAATGATGATGCTGTTGAGGCTATCTTAATCAAATCAAATAGTCCAAAAGCCTTCTGTGCAGGTGGCGATATTCGCTATCTCTACGACAGTTATAAAAATGGCACGGCCGACTACAAAGGGTACTTTAGTGCCGAATATAAAATGCTAAATGTACTGCGTGAATATGCAAAGCCAGTCATTGTTATGCTTGATGGCTATGTATTAGGTGGCGGTTTTGGCTTGGCTCAGGCTTGTCACATTGTGGTAAGCAGCGAAAAGTCTAGATTTGCCATGCCTGAAACAGCGATTGGTTTTTTCCCAGACGTTGGCGCAACGCATTTCTTGTCTCGCCTTGATGATATTGGTGTTTATATGGCCATTACGGGTGAGCAGATCAGCAGTAGCGATGCACTTTACCTCGATTTAATTGACTACCATGTCCCAAGCGAGCAGTTACAAGCTTTGCAAGATGCTCTTGTTGAAGCACCAAGTTTAACTAAAGAGGGAATTGAGCACATCATTACCCGATTTATTACCCGTCCTGCTGAAAGTGAGCTCAAACAGTTGGCGGAAGGTATTCGTAAACACTTCGGATATCAGCATTTAGATGAAATCGAGCAAAGTCTTGAAAATGAAAAAGATGAAAGCTTAAAAACTTGGGCAAACAAGATGCTCAGTATTTTGCAGCAGCGTTCGTTTATTGCTAAACAAACCAGTTTAAAACTGCAACATTTAGGCCGTGGGCTTTCTTTACCGCAGTGTATGCAGCTTGAACGTGATTTACAGGATATCTGGTTTGAGCATGGTGACTTTATTGAAGGTGTCCGCGCTCTCATTGTCGATAAAGACAAACAACCACAGTGGCAAGAACGTAATTCGAAATTTGAGCCAATTTTAGAAAAATTGAGCTAAACCGAATTACAAAAATATAAAAAGCTTAAGGAGATAAAGCGTGACCTGAAAATGCTTATGGTCAGGGCTGGTCATAAGCATAAAAAAGACAAAACAAGAAAATCTAAAAAGGATATTACGATGCAAACAGTACATGGAAACGGTTCAACTACTAAAAAGTCGTCACATCGATTAGCAGGCATCTCTAGCATGGTCGGCACCACCATTGAGTGGTATGACTTTTTTATTTACGGTGCGGCGGCGGCACTGATTTTTAATAAATTATTTTTCCCAAATCTAGATGCCCTTACGGGTGTGCTTGCTGCATTTGCCACCTATGCCGTTGGGTTTATTGGGCGACCACTAGGAGGGCTAGTCTTTGGTCATTTTGGTGACAAGATTGGTCGTAAATCGATGTTGCTGCTAACTCTAATGCTCATGGGAATCCCAACAGTACTGATTGGCTTATTACCGACTTACGAATCAATTGGTTACTGGGCTGCCATTTGTTTGGTTGTCTTGCGATTCATTCAAGGGATGGCAATGGGCGGTGAATGGGGCGGTGCTGTGCTCATGGCCGTTGAACATGCGCCCGAAGGCGGTAAGGGTTTTTGGGGAAGTTTGCCTCAAGCCAGTACCGGTGGCGGTTTAATGCTAGCTTCAATCGCACTAGGACTGGTCTCGTTATTACCTGAACAAGCACTGTTTAGCTGGGGTTGGCGTTTACCGTTTCTTGCCAGCATTATTTTACTGGCAGTGGGTTGGTACATTCGAGTGAAAGTGCCTGAATCACCAGATTTTGAAAAAGTAAAACAGCAGTCCGAAGAAGTCAAAGTTCCTGCTTTACAAGTTTTTAAAAATCATCCGAAGCAACTTATCACCATTATTTTAGCGCGTGCTGCCGAAAACGCATGGTTCTATATTGCTTCAACCTTTACATTGGCTTATACCACTGCACAACTTGGCATCGCACGCCAAGACATTTTGTTCGCTACCATTTGCGGTGCAATAGTCATTCTATTTATGACACCATTATGTGGGCATTTGTCAGATAAAGTCGGTCAACGCAATATGTTCATGTTTGGCCTATGCATATTGGCACTTTACTGCTATCCATTTTTCACCATGCTCAACACAAAAGACCCAGTATTAGTCTGGACAGCAATTGTTTTAGCAATTGGCGTGGTCTTTCCAATTATGTACGCACCACAAGCTCAGCTTTTTGCCCGTCAATTTCCGGCAGAAATTCGATATAGCGGAATCTCAATTTCGGTACAGTTGGCTGGGGTACTTGGTGGTGGTTTAGCACCGTTAATTGCGACCAAACTTTTAAGTATCGGGCAGGGTAATCCTTATTTAATTATGATTTATATTGGATCTATGGCTATTGTTGCGATTATATCGACCTCATTTATGCCGCGTGATTGGCAGATTAAAACTGATGAGGCTTACCATAAGAAATCAGAATTAAATTTGAAAACCAAAATTACTAAGCAGTCTTAATAATAAGTTTGATTCTTTCAAATAGAGAAAAGCCCTAATCTTTTGACTAGGGCTTTTAAAATTGAGCGAGTGAATTGATTTAACCCACTACACTTCAATCAAGCATGCAAACATAGCATATCCATCGATAACCATTGGCGGTCCTGCACGATGGGCGCGAAAACCCGCGGCACGTAATAACCGCTCTACCCCAAGAGGTGAGGTGGTAATAAGTTGTTTTGCACCTTGTTCTCTCGCGAAGTTGATCGCTTCTTGCAGAATTGCAATAGAAACTGGGGATGACACGGCTTGATTAGCGGAGGCCGGCGGATTCGAGAAATCTACGGCTGAAAATCTTGATAATTCCCAAATTTCTGGTGAGCAAGGAATAGGCATTCCATTCATTAATTGAGGAAATATTTCACCCAGTAAATAGGGTTGAGTCGTGGGTAGTAGTCTGGCACAGCCAATAATATTGGATTCTCTATCTTGAGCGACGACGTAAGCTGTATCGACTTTATCAAATTGATCTAGTTCTTCATTATTTGGACAGTTCAACTCCCAACCCAAATGTTCAACAAATACCTTGTAGCGGTAACTTTTAAATTTGGTATATAGGCCTTCTGAAAAATTGTTTTGGAATCCAGCAATAATATTCATTACAAGTGCTTCCACTTATTTTTCAGGCGACTTTACTCGACAGCTGAAAAGGTGGTAACTGTAAGAATTTACAGGTTTCTACGAGAAAATTGGACTTAATTTAGTCTTTGTTTGCGTTGTATTGATTTGAGCATAAATGAACTGTTCCCAAAACAAAGAATCTATCTTTTTTTCGATTAATGTTTCAGTAACATCAAATCCAATATCTGTACCAGATAAATCAACAATCATGATATTGCTTCGAGGTAGCCCAATTCGTTTTAAGCTAGCAATTCCATTGTTCTCAATAAATTCCCAGTCCCATCCGGTACTTAAAGCTGGGCTTCGTGCTGTTGCCCATTCAGTAAACCCACAATATAGAATTTGGGAGTCTTCAATTTGTGTAGTTTCAACAATAGATATGAGGTGTTGGAGGGGGTAATTCATAAGCTGGATTTCATTCATCCGAATAAAACCATCTGTTGAGATTGAAAAATCAGGGGGGATTGTGACCATACTACCTATTCAAGTGACTTGAATTACAGTTCTATAGATAAATAACATAAATTATTGCTAACAAAATACTGTTAGGTTTTACAGGTTAGCCGTAATCTGATGGTACACAACGTTAAGCTGTTCTTTAGAAAGTACTTCGAGCGGGGAGTTTTTCTTACGCAGAAATTAAGCCATCTATAGCCTCAATAGGCAAGTTGCTTGTTTCAAGATTATCAATAGGTTAAGTTCCTTATATATATTGTAGATAATATCTATCCTATTATTAAAATAATATTTTCGAAATCATTTTCATTATTATACGTTTCATTGAATAATAAATAAAAAATCTATACTGCTAGTATCAATAGTAGACGTTATTCTTTAGTTAAATTAATAGAAATATACAAATAAGAAGAAATAACAGGCTCCTTTTTAAAATAAAAAATACTCATTTTTGGAATAAAATGCATCGTGTAAATTTGAGGCTTTCAAGCATAATTCGCCTATGCAATATAACAACCTTAAAAAGCTTTCTGAAACCAGTTTATCCGGAAAATTTACCACCCTCTCAGGCTCAAAAATGTTGTTAATTGGATTATGAATTCACTATATGCAACTAAATAAAAATGATTTAGACATGAGGTTTAATGAGAGTAAATGGAAAATTGGCAAGAAGATCTACTATCAGCATCTCTGATGGTAAAAAATGAATATCAGCTATTTGAGGTGGTCAAATCTACAGCTTCAAAGCTTGGATTTGATTATTGTGCTTATGGTATGCAGTCGCCATTATCTATTGCTGAACCCAAAACGATTATGCTGAATAATTATCCCGAAGCATGGCAGAAGCGTTATGTTAAACAGCAATATGTGAGGGTAGATCCAACCGTACAGCATTGTATGCTATCACTTCAGCCTCTTGTCTGGTCGAGCCAATCTGCGAACACACAATCTCAAAAAGATTTTTGGGAGGAGGCGCGTTCTTATGGTTTAAACGTCGGTTGGGCACAGTCAAGCCGTGACTTTATTGGTACAAGGGGAATGCTAACTCTAGCAAGATCCACTGACCAATTATCAGAAAAAGAGCAGAAAGCTCAATATACCAATATGTTTTGGTTGTCTCAGACAGTCCATTCCAGTATTGCTAAAATTGTGAATGAAGCAGAATTTGCTCAGTTTAATCTTTATTTAACGAATCGGGAAAAAGAGGTTCTACGTTGGACTGCGGAAGGAAAAACATCAGCAGAGATTGCTCAGATTCTCGGGGTAACTGAAAGAACAGTAAATTTTCATCTCGGAAATTCAATGCAGAAGCTGAATGTGAATAATAAAATTTCAGCAGCGATTAGAGCTGTAATGTTAGGGATTTTATAGCGATAGATATATAAACAATAGAAAATTTTAATATTGGATTTTAATAAGATAAATTATTATTGGATGCATTTTAAAAATAAAATTAATTTATTTAAATGGTTTTTAATTAAGAGTGTTGAAATTAAAATTAAAGTTATATAGGAAATCTTATTTATAAAGATTTTTTTTGTTTTAAAAATTAATTTGATAGAATAATTTAATTTAAAATATTTTTTACTTAATGATAAAATAACAAATAAATGAATTTTATGAATAAAAATATTTTTAATGGATATTCTTATATTAAAAATAGGTATTTACGTTTTATTGATTTTCGTAATTTAAAATTTATTGATTTATAGGGATGTATATCAGTCAAGATGCTGTAAATAATTTTAAGCTACTCAAATGCAAATTAAAGTATTTTTCTTTGGGAGCTTTATCCTTACAAATAAAGGCTATGAGGGGATCTTACCAGAATCACTTATTGCCCTTAAGAAAAGCAAATAAACAGTATATTAGATTCTAACGACATGTTCTTCAATCAAGAGACTCACAAAATAAGAATATGTACAGACCATATCGTTGGCATGCTAAAAACCTTTAAAAATACTATTAAATATTAACGAAATAAGGCTAAAAGATTGGGTTAGGGATTTAATGTAAGTGCCATTCTTCACAATATTGAACTGAATAAAAATAATTTATGAAAATATCTAATTTCTTAATTTTTAATAAAAACAGGCCAACCTGTAAACCCTTACAGGTGTAATAAAAAACACTCGCACATAAAATATAATGTGAATTTATATTTTAAACAAAAAGTATATTCATTTTTTATTAAAAGCCCCAGCTAGAAGTGTCATTTCTGAATTAGCGAGTTTAAAGGGTGAATTATAATTAATCGGAGTAAGTTATGGCTGTAATGGATACGGATAATATCATTGCAACATTGGAATCCCACGCAAATTTAAATGGAACTAAGGTTGCTTTCGAATATTTAGGACGGCAATCCGGTGGTATTCAGTCTCTGACGTATGAAGATTTGAACGTGCGGATTCAACGTCAAGCCCAAATATTAATGAATCTTGTAGACAATGGCGATCGTGCCGTGTTGCTGTTCGAGCCTGGGCTAGATTTTATTGTATCGTTCTTTGCCTGTCTAAAAGCTAAAATTATCGCTGTACCAGTCAGTTTGCCGTTTAATCGCAATGGTTTTTCTAATATTTTGAATATTATGAATGACTGTGAACCAAAGATAGTACTCACAACAAAAAAGATTCTTGAGCTATCAGGACTGATCACATTAAAAGCTCAAAATGAAAGTTTAATACTGCATGCTGTTGATGCTGAATTGCAGCGTGATTTGGTAGAAAAGGATTTTCCTTATATTGATGAAGATGATGTTTGCTTCCTTCAATATACTTCTGGGTCAACAGGTTGGCCTAAAGGTGTGATCGTCACACATAAAAATATCATGGCAAACGAGGTCATGATTGCTGAAGCTTTTGGCACAAAACCTGATGATATCGGACTTACATGGCTACCTGTCTATCACGACATGGGCTTGATCGGCTCAGTTTTGCAGACCGTGTACGTGGGTCTAACCTGCTATGTGATGTCACCGCTAGATTTTATCCGTAAACCCCTTAAGTGGCTGCAATTCATTAGCGAAAAAGGTGTCACGATTAGTGGTGGACCAAACTTTGCCTATGAATTGTGTCTGCATCGCATCACTGATGAGCAGGCTGCATCGCTTGATCTGAGCCGTGTGCGTGTGATGTTTAACGGTGCCGAGCCAATCAAAGCTCATGTTATGCAGAGCTTCATGAAGAAGTTCAATACTCAGTCGAAATTGAGACTGGATACTTTCTTACCGTGCTATGGCTTGGCAGAAGGGACGCTCTTGGTCAGTGGGGTGACTGGTCCTCTCAACGCTATTTCAATCGATCGTGACAAGTTAAATGCTCATTTGGTACAGGCCAGTCAGGATCAGACCGCTGTACAAGTGGTGAGTTGTGGCAAGATCTCCGCACACATTGAATGCCGCATCGTTAATCCACATACCCGTAAAGAAGTAGAGGCTCATGAAGTCGGTGAAATTTGGCTAGCAGGAGAGAGTGTTACAGCAGGCTACTGGCAGAAGCCAGAGGTCAATCAGGAAACCTTTGAAGCGACCATCCTTAACGAGGCAGGCCAGCCAAATCAAGAGTATTACTTAAGAACGGGTGATATGGGCTTTATTAAAGATGGAGACCTATATGTAACTGGCCGTCTTAAAGATGTGATTATCATCCGTGGCAAGAACTATTATCCCCAAGATATCGAGTGCTCTGTTGAAACGGCTCATCCTGCTGTTCGTAAAGGCTGTGTTGCAGCAGTAAATTTTGCTGATTCTGACGGCGTTACGGTTGTACTTGAGATCAAAAAGAAATCACTAGATAAAACTCTTAATTTTGAAACCATTAGAACTCAGGTTAAAGAACAAGTGGCGGCTGATATTGGATTGCCTGTAGAAGGTGTCTATTTACTGCATCAAGGTCGAATAAATAAGACCACTAGCGGCAAAATTAGAAGAAGAAAAATTAAAGAGCAGATCGAACGCGGTCAACTGGTCTGTTTAACCCATCCAAACCGTAGAACGGTGATTGCTCGAAACTATGTCAAAAACGGCTTAGAAGTCATCCGTGATCGTGAGCAGCGGGGGCAATTGATTCGTTATAGCTCCAATCTACTCAACTCAATGATCAAGGAACGAGAAGTGCGCGCGCTCATTTTTAATCGACTCAAAAGTGCTTTGTTTTAATTCTTACCCTTTAATCCTTTGAGCAAAAATTCATGTCACTTACGTCCAATTTGCGGCAGTTTCAATCTGCTGCTCGTCTGGAGCAAATTTTAGGCTCCGTACATGATACTAATAATGATTTTTCTTGGTCCGCAGCTATCGAGCGCGATGAGAAAGAGCAATACCCTCAGCGAGCTGTTGATTTTCTGAATGCTGTGGGCATGAACCGTTTTTATGTACCTTCAGAGCTTGGAGGTCGCATGGAAATTGGTGAAGAGTTGTTGTATCTACACCGCGTGCTGGCACGACGTGATCTAACCATCAATTCGACCTATAGCACGAATGCTTGGTCTGTGATCGTATGGATCGGCGGTAACCCTAATCAATGCCAAAATATCGCCAGTCGGATTTTGAGTGGTGCTGCACCAGCGCTGGCTTATAGTGAGAAAGCGCATGGAGCTGATCTGTTATCCAGTGAAGTAACTGCACAAGCGAATGAAAGCAAGTACATCTTAAATGGCGAAAAATGGTCGATCAATCGCGCGACTCTTGGTGACTCTTTAAGTCTGATTGCTAAAACGTCGGATGACCGTGGACCACGTAGCCTGAGTGCATTCTGGCTTGATAAGCGTCAGATGGTTTCTAAAGGAACCTATAGCCTGAACCGTCTGCCAACAGTGGGTATGCGTGGGTTAGATATCAGTGGTATCGGCTTTAATAATGCTGAAATTCACAAAGATGCTCTGATCGGCGAAGAAGGTCAGGGCTTAGAGCTTGGACTCAAAACGCTACAGGTGACGCGTGCATATTGTAGTAGTTTCTCTTTGGGTGCGGGCGATACGATGCTGCGCATCGCGACTGAGTTTGCTATTGAGCGTGAGTTGTATAACAAAAAAGTAATAAGCATTCCGCTGGTGCGTGAGCAACTGGCTACAGCTTATGCCTATCTATTGGCTGCTGAGGTGTTGTCACTCGTTGGTGCGCGTGGGTTACACGTTTGTATCAATCAGTTCAGCACATGGTCACCGATCATTAAAGTACTGGTGCCTGAGTATGTAGAGTCACTCGCTAAGATCACTTCCTCAGTACTTGGATCGCGTTTTTTCTTAAGAAATGCATATGCTGATGGAATGTACCAGAAAGCATTCAGAGACCATCTGATTGTTAGTGTGTTTGACGGCAGTAGCACTGTCTGTCTAGACAGTCTGAGTTTTCAGCTCAAATCTGCCAATAAAGGGCGTAGCAAAAAAGTAAACCATCTCGACCAAGCCGAAGCTAAAGCACGCTATCGCCAACTGTATGACTTACAGGTGGAAACGGACGCTATTGATTTTCGCGAGCTTGAGATTTTCAACCGCGATGGTGACTTGGTGATGGAGTCACTGGGAACGATCATCGAGATGCTCAACGATGCGGACGTTACAGAGGGACTGACTGCTGAGATTCTGTCCCCGTTACGTGAACGTGCTGATCAACTTCTTATCGAGCAGCGCACGCTAGATCAAAAAATTCAGGATTATTTCTCAAATTCAGAAGCGGCTAAAGAGTTTGAAACATTACGTTTCAGCTTGGCCCGCGACTATGCCGAGTTATTTGCTCGCATTGCTGTGCTGGGTTTTTGGATCTTTAACCGTCATGGTTTAAGACCTGCTTTGCAGGATGGTGCATGGCTGATCATTTTCCTAAATGCTGCTGAAGGGCAGACATCCCCTCCAATGACATCACTACGTGAAAGCACTTCGGCAGATTTGCTAGACCGAATTTCAACCAACCATATGTTATCTGTCATCGATTTTGGACTGGCACCGCGTGATGCCAAACCGGTTAAAGAGGAAATTACCCAATGAATAAAGATAACGCCTACTGGAGCGCCATCATTCGTACGCTAGTAGCCAAAGAAATGCGCGTAGAGCCTGAGACTCTTGATCCACAGCAAAAATTTACCAGTTATGGTCTTGATTCGATTGTCGCTTTGTCGGTGTCTGGGGATTTAGAAGATCTGACACAACTGGAGCTTGAGCCAACACTACTATGGGATTACCCAACAATTAATGAGTTGGCTGAATATATTGTTTCTCAGTTGCAGCAGGGAGTTGCTTCGTGAATAACCTTGTACGACTGGAACCTGCAATTTTATCGCGCCATGCGATTTCTGCAGAACAGCTCGGCATCTGGTATATCCAGCGGCTTGAGTCAAATTGCAGTGCCTACAATATGGTGGTGGCCTTTGATGTGAAGGTCCACCAATCATTGGGCAATAAGCCGATGGAGATTCTAGAGGCGGTCATGCAGGATTATCCGCTGCTACGTGTAAGCATGCCTGCCAATGATCAGGGTATTGAGCAACTTATCTGGGATCGTGTGTATCCGAATATCGTCTTCTCTGATGTTCGCCATGTCGAGGCATCTGATTTGACCCAATTAGTCGAGCAGGATACTAAACAGCCGTTTGACCTGACTCAGCCTCCGCTGTGGCGTATTCATTGTTATGAACGTGGTGAAAATCACTATGTGATTGCGGTTGTAATTCATCATGCCCTTATGGATTTCTGGTCAATTGGTCTTTTGCTGCGTGATATCTGCAAACGTTTTGGACTAGTTACAGAGTCAGACGTAGTGAACGGAATTGAGTTCGCACATTATGCCGATAAGCAGCAGAGTACTGCGATCGATGATGCTGATGAGAGTCTACTTTTCTGGAAAAATGCGTTACAACATGCACCGCACGTGCATAGCCTTCCGCTTGATTATCCTCGTCCGGCTGTACAGCAACACAAAGGTAGCTCACTGGTGTTCCGTGTACCTGAATCAGTGTCGTCTGGACTTGTGAACTTAGCGAAAGATTATGAGATCACGCTGTTTGGACTTGTACTATCTGGTTTCTATATCCTGCTACACAAGTTATCGAATGAAAATGAACTCGTTATCGCCACACCGGTAGCTGGTCGACTTGAACGCTCTCTACGCAATGCACTGGGGCAGTTTGTCAATACGATTGCTATTCACATGGACATCGATGCTGATCAGACTTTACGTCAATTTACTCAGCAGGTGCAGGAACAATTAAGACAGAGTCTCAAGCATCAAAAAGTTGCCTTTTCTAGAGTGGTTGAGGCTGTTTCACCCAAGCGTGACGGCAGTATTAACCCATTGGCTCAGGTGGGAATGTTCTGGGAACGTCTAGGTGGTATGGATGAGTTTAAAGAACTACTCTTGCCAATCCAGACCCCAGCGACTTTGGTCGGCCAAGACCTGACCTTAGGCAGTTTTCCAGTTCGCCAGCAAGAAGGTCAATTAGATCTTACGCTGGAAATGGGCGGTGAATATCAAGGCGAATTGGTTGGCGTACTGAAATACAACTCCGAGTTATTTTCTGCACAGTCTGCCGAGAATATGGTGCAACTGCTGCAAGCTGTACTATCAGAGATGGTGGCTCATCCTGAACGTAAGATCGTTGAGTTAGATATCGCACCTGATTATGTGGATGGCATCCAGTTTGAGGCCCTACGTGGTCAGGCTACTGATTATCCTCAACATGATCTACTTGGAATGATTCTAAAGCAGATTGATGAGCGTGGTGATAATCATGCTTTAACCTCGAAGGATCATGCGGTTAGCTACGGTGAGTTAGGTCAACATATCGCTGGTATTGCTGAATATTTGCGTGCGCATGGCGTTACCGGTGGCGATCGTGTAGGTCTCATGTTAGATCGTACCGCGTTATTACCAGCAGCAATTCTCGGGATCTGGGCGGCAGGAGCAGCTTATGTACCGCTAGATCCTAATTTCCCAAGTGAACGTTTGCACAACATCATCGAAGATGCTGGACCTAAAGTCATCTTGACTCAAACCGAGTTGATGGATGCTCTTAACGTTTCTGTACCGCGTTTAGATATCAATCAAGCTGGCGTTGTGCCGCTAGAGCAAGTGCGCGAAACGCTGGCCTTTGGTGAAACCGCTTATGTGATGTACACCTCAGGCTCCACAGGTAAGCCTAAAGGCGTGCGTATTGGGCATCCTTCAATCATCAATTTCTTGCTATCTATGAATGATAGATTGCAAATAACGACTGAGACTCGGTTGTTAGCAATCACCACGTATGCATTTGATATCTCGATTCTTGAGTTGCTTATTCCGCTGATGTACGGCGGTGTAGTGCATGTTTGCCCACGTGAGGTATCACAAGACGGCAACCAATTGGTGGATTATCTAAATACTAAGTCTATCAATGTTTTGCAGGCAACACCGGCTTCTTGGAAAATGCTTTTAGATAGCGAGTGGAGCGGTAATACAGGGTTAACTGCACTCTGTGGAGGCGAAGCACTAGATACTATTCTTGCAGAAAAACTGCTGGGTAAAGTCGGCTGTCTTTGGAATGTCTATGGACCGACCGAAACTACGGTATGGTCAAGTGCGGCTCGTATCACTGATGCAAAATTTATTGATTTAGGCGAACCACTGGCGAATACCCAGCTTTATGTTCTTGATGAACAGCAACGCTTAGTCCCACCGGGCGTCATGGGAGAGCTTTGGATTGGGGGTGATGGTCTAGCAGTTGATTACTGGCATCGACCTGAACTGACAGATGCTCAATTTAGAACTTTGCCATCCCTTCCAAATGCTGGTCGACTCTATCGTACCGGAGATAAAGTCTGTCTGCGTACCGATGGAAGTTTGACTCATCATGGACGTCTAGATTTCCAAGTCAAGATTCGTGGATTCCGTATTGAACTAGGCGAAATCGAGAATGTTATCAAACAGATCGACGGTATCACCGATGCAGTTGTACTGGTTAAGAGTACAGCCAGCAACGATCAAAAACTGGTGGCTTATTTAACTGGACATGAGATTGATATTGCTAGTTTGAAAAAGACGATGCAAATCCATCTACCAGCTTACATGGTACCAAATACGTTTATGACGTTGGATGAATTTCCAATGACGGCCAACAATAAGTTGGATCGTAAAGCGTTTCCTGAGCCTGTGTTTGAACAAAGTAACGATTATGTTGCACCACGTGATCCGATTGAAATTGAACTCTGTACTACCTTTGAGCAGATCCTGTCGGTCAAACGGGTTGGGATATATGATGATTTTTTCGACTTGGGCGGGCATTCGTTGCTGGCTGTAAAGCTTATCAATCATCTCAAAAAGGTATTCAGTACCGACCTACCCGTTGCCTTGCTAGCACAGTACTCCACCGTGGAGCGTCTGGCTGAGATCATTCGTGACGATAAAGAGATTAAACCCTCTATTGTAATCGAGCTTCGCCGTGGAACTTACGAACAACCACTGTGGCTGTTCCATCCGATTGGTGGTAGTACCTTCTGTTATATGGAGCTTTCGCGTCATCTCAATCCGAACCGTACCTTACGTGCTATTCAGTCTCCAGGCCTGATTGAAGCAGATGCTGCTGAAGTGGCGATCGAAGACATGGCAACCCTCTATATTGCTGAAATGCAAAAGACGCAGTCTGAGGGACCTTATTTTCTGGGTGGTTGGTGCTTTGGCGGTGCAATTGCATACGAGATCAGTCATCAGTTACGTCAAATGGGACAGCAGGTCACAGGGATTGTCATGATCGATACCCGTGCTCCAATTCCAGAGAATGTGCCTGATGATGCCGACGATGCCATGCTTTTATCTTGGTTTGCCCGCGATTTAGCTGCGCCTTATGGCAAAAAGCTGACGATCCCAGCGCAATACTTGCGTGAATTGAGTCCAGATCACATGTTTGATCATGTGCTTAAAGAAGCCAAGGCCATCAATGTTCTACCTCTGGATGCGGATCCATCAGATTTCCGACTTTATTTTGATACTTATTTAGCTAATGGCATCGCACTCCAGACCTATTTCCCCGAACCCGAAGATTTTCCGATTCTCTTGGTTAAGGCCAAAGATGAGTTGGAAGATTTTGGCGAAAGTCTAGGTTGGGACCAACTGGTTAAAGACACGTTTACACAGGTGGATCTGCCTGGTGACCATTCCTCAATTATGTACGCTGAGAACGTCGTGGCTGTTGCCCAGACGATTGATCAGATGTATCCAATTCCTGCATAAAAAATACAAGAAGGTAGAACCACTATGGTGACCATAGAACATGCTTTCCTCATACCGGCTGAGATTGACAAGGTTTTCAAATATCTTGCAAACCCAGCCAATGATGCAGGTTGGCAATTGTCGTGTAAGCATTCTGAACTGCTAGACAATACTCCACGCGTGGGCAGCAAGTATGAAATCGGTTTTAGCTTTATTGGTCGTGAGATGTCCTTTAAAGGTGAAATCACACATCTAGTACCGAACGAATTGTATGCGTTCAAAGTCGTGGAAGGTCCTTTTCACTACACCGGTACTTACCGCTTCAAATCACATCCGGAAGGTACATGGATTGAGTGGGTGTTTGAGGCTGAGCCAGGTAGTTTTTTTGGTGTATTGCCTCCAGCACTACTGAAAAAGATGGTTCTTGCCCAGTTCAAGAAAGATGTTGCTAACCTTGAAGCGTTGGCTCAGAAGGGCGAAGCCTATGAGTCGGCTGGTAAAGATGGTAAGCAAACGCATGAGACCACTAAACCACTTCGTAAGACTCATCAGGTGATGGAACAATACTCGCGTTGGATTCTCAAACATCGCCGTATTGTACTGACTGTGGTGATGCTTTTAACGATTGCCTTGGCGTATCTTGCATCTGGCGTAAAAATTATTATTGATCCAGATGCGCTTGCCCCCAAAGGTCATCCTTATATCACCTCGACCAAGCTGATTGAAAAGAAATTCGGCTCCAAATACATGGTCGTGATTGGTATTACACCGAAGCAGGGTGATATTTATCAGCCGCAAGTGTTAGAAAAAGTTAAACGCATTACCGAAGAAGTTGATAATGCTCCGGGCGTGGTTCGATCTACTCTAATGAGTCTGGCTGCGCGTCAGGCTAAAGGGATCACCGCCAATTCGGATGGATTTGATGCCAAGAAATTACTGCCGAATAGTTCTGTGACCGAGAGTGATGTCGATCACCTGAAAAAACTGCTGGCACTGAATCCAATCTATATGAATTCGGTAGTATCTAAAGATCAGAAAACTGCTGCTATTTTGCTTGAGCTTGAGGAAAGTCCAGAGGGCTTCCAAAAGATGATGGGCCCGATTAACAAAATCGTAGCCGCTGAACAGTCTAAGGACATGACCATCAGTGTTGGTGGTAATCCAGTCTATTTAGATAAAGCTGAAGATTATTCTAAGCGTATCAATATCTTGTTCCCAATTGCCGTGTTGGTTATTGGATTATTGCACTTCGAAGCATTCCGCAGTAAACAAGGTTTGATCCTGCCATTAGTTACAGCATTGCTGTCTGTAGCATGGGGTATGGGCATGATGGGGCTGTTCAAACAGCCAATGGATATTTTTAACTCTCCTACACCCATTCTAATTCTGGCCATCGCGGCAGGGCACGCCGTGCAGTTGCTCAAGCGATACTATGAAGATTTTGATCGTCTGATCGCCCAAGGGATGGAGCCTAAAGCTGCGAATAGCGAAGCCGTGGTGCAGTCTATGGTTCGTGTTGGTCCGGTTATGATATTGGCTGGCGGAATTGCAGCGGCTGGATTCTTCTCTCTGTTGACCTTTAATATTCCGACTATCCGTTCATTCGGTATTTTTACAGGAATCGGGATCATCAGTACGCTGATCATTGAGATGACTTTTATTCCTGTACTTCGCTCAATGTTACCACCGCCTTCGGTTACCAAGGTTGCACGCAAAGGTTTGCCGATCTGGGACTGGATTCCAAAACGCATTGGTGATGTCATTTTGTCAGTTCGTCCGCGAATGATGCTAATGACTGTGATTGCAGTACTGGGTATTTTTCTTGCTCTCGGCACGAGTCGTATTGTGGTAGATAACGATAGCCGTAACTTCTTCTCGCGCGATCTACCCATGCAGCAAGACGACAGATTTTTGAATCAGTCTCTTGGTGGCACAAACAGTCTCTACATCATGGTCGATACAAAAGTTCGTGATGGTATTGAAAACCCAGAAATCCTAAAAGCGATTGATAATACAGAAAAGTTCGCGAATTCAATTCCAGAGGTCGGTAAAACCATCTCTATCGTGGACTATATCAAAAGAATGAATCAGGCAATGAATGCCGATCAGCCGCAGGCATTTCAGGTCCCAGCAACCAAAGATGTTGTTGCTCAGTATCTGCTGTTGTATTCAATGTCTGGAGAGCCGACTGATTTTGAATCTTATATTGATACGACTCAGCGCTATGCCAAGATCACGATACTGCTAAAAACAGGTAGTAATCACCGTATCAAAGAAATCCTTGAGTCGCTAAAAACATATATGGCGGGTCAATTGGGTGATAAAGCAGTCGTGAGTTTTGGTGGTGATGTGACTCAGACCATCGCTTTAACTGAAACCATGGTCCACGGCAAACTCATGAATATTCTACAGATTTCATTTGCCGTATTCTTTATCTCTGCGCTAGTTTTCCGTTCGTTCTCTGCTGGACTCATTGTCCTGACCCCACTTCTATTCTCGATTCTTGCGATCTTTGGTGTGATGGGCTGGCTCGATATTCCGCTCAATATTCCGAATTCCCTTATCTCCGCCATGGCGGTTGGTATTGGTGCAGATTATGCCATTTACTTCCTCTATCGCTTGCGAGAAATCTTGAGTGAAGAGGGTGGTGATATCAAAGATGCTATTCGTAAAACTTTAAGTACTGCTGGTAAGGCTTCGCTTTTTGTTGCGACTGCTGTTGCTGGTGGGTATGGCGTATTGTCCTTATCGCAAGGCTTCCATGTGCATCAATGGCTAGCGATGTTTATTGTGATTGCGATGCTTTTCAGTGTATTTGCAACCTTAATTATGGTACCTACAATGATTCTAATATTGAAACCTCGTTTTATCTTTCCCTTAAATAAGAAGAACATTACCGTTGCACAAACTGTTGTGACAAGTCTCTTGTTGGGTACGGCGCTCACAATGTCGATGCCTAAAACATCTCATGCAGATGAAGTTCAAGACATTGTTAACCGTAGTGATGATGCCTCTAAGTTCTTGTCTTCAAGTGCTAGTGCTAAATTTGTGCTGACGTCTAAAAGCGGTGAGCAACGCGTACGTTTGACTAAAAATATGACTAAGCTTGCTGGAAATACCCAGAACAATATGCGTTTGACTGAATTCATCTCACCAGCAGATGTACAGGGAACCACGACACTGTTGATTGAGAATGCAAAAGGCAGTGATAGCATGTTTGTCTATTTGCCTGCATTGAAAAAAGTACGTCGTCTTGCATCAGCGAATAAGGGCGATGCTTTTATTGGTACGGACTTTAGTTATGGTGATGTACTTGGCTATAAGCTCAGTGACTGGAAGTATACGAAGCTGGCAGATGGCAAATTTAATGGTAAAGATTGCTACATGATTGAAGCAACGCCAATTAACAATACTGTGAAGAGTGACTTTGGTTATAGCAAACGTCGTATGTGCATCCTCAAAGATAACTTTGTTACAGCAACCATCGACATTTGGGATACAGCAGGCAAGCCTTTAAAACACATTGAATTCACCGATATCCGTCCTTACGGCAAAGTGAAACCAAGATGGCAGGCCATGAAATCTATGGCGAAAAACCTGCAAACTCAGCATATGACACAAGTTATCGTTAACGATTTTGTCGCAGAAAAAACTTTATCCGATAAGCTTTTTTCACCGCAGAGTCTTGAAAAATGACGCAAGGTGCCTATTGGGTATTTGCATGCTGCAGTAGCTTTATGCTACTGCAGCATGCTCATGCAGATGACAGCGAAATTAGTTTTGTCAGCCAGAACTCAGCCAGACTCGATATATGGTCATCAGATCGTGATTTAAGTTCGTTAAAAAACATTGGACAAGCAAGTTTCTGGTCCAATGGTACGCTCAAGTTTAATCCAGAGTTTAAGATCCATTACGACATAAATATTGGAGACGAAACGGACCATACTGTAAACCCAGATCAGGTGAGTAAGGTAAATCGCAACTTACGTGAGTTATATGCCTCTTATAACTGGGATCAGACCGTCTATGTCGATGTTGGTCGACAGATTGTCATCTGGGGGAGAGCTGATGGGATTAATCCGACAGATAATCTATCGCCCCGTGACTATACGCGCCTAGTGCCTGATGAGACAGATCAACGTCTTGGAAATGATGCAATCAAATTGACATATATTCCTGAATCAGGAACCAATAAATGGACAGCATTGTGGTATCCGCGTAGTCGTTCAGATGTGATTCCATTGCGCCAGATTTCTGGTGTCCAGTATGAAATAGATAAGAAGAGCCGTCCTGCATTTGCAATACGCTGGGATTATTCTGTAGATGGTCTAGATGTGGGTGCATCGTATTTCTCAGGTTTGGACCACATGCCCGATCTGTCAGTACTTTCTGCATCTCCAACAGGGGAGGCAACATTGCAGCTGAAAAATAATCCTATGTCCGTCTATGGATTTGATTTCAGTTATAACCATAACGATATCGTGTGGCGCGGTGAAGCGGCATATACCCACACTGACTCGAATGGTAGTGAAGATCTTACGCACAAAAAAAATAATCTGACCGTGGTCATGGGTCCAGAATTAGCCTTGAAGAATTCCACGCTAAGTTTGGTTGGCGTATACAAACATACGGAGGACTTTAGATCTGCCGACAGCCTAACAAATCCATCATTGAGAGAAGTCTACCGTTATCAGCAAACAATCAGTAACCAATATGAGCAGGATCAGTATGGAGCTATGCTGCGCTATGCACTTAACCTACTGAATGATAATCTAAAATTAGAAGTAACAGGATTCTACTTTGCACCAGAGCCTAATGAATTATTGAGGGTTCGTATTAATTACAGCCTTGATGATCACTGGCAATTGAATGTAGGTGGAGATCGCTTCTGGGGTAGAAATGATACGGTGTTAGGACAATTTAGAGATAACAGTCTGGTGTATGCCCAGGTTCGATATAATTTTTAAGATAATTCGCTCCAAAACAATGCTGGGAGTGCCCAGTCCCTAATAAGGTGATTTATGGATAATTTAAATAACGCAAAAAAAGATAATTTTTCACGGAAGACCATATTAGTAACAGGTGCAGCAGGTTTTATTGGTAGCAGACTGATCGTTGATCTTCTGCGTGAAGGTCATCAGGTGATTGCTGCGCTGCGTAATGCCGCAACCAAGAAAGATAAGCTGTTAGGTTTCATTGCAACAGAAGGGCTGGTCGATCCGTCTATTTCGTTTATCGAATATGATTTAAGCCGCGATTTTAAGCTGGACTCTTTGCTAGCGGATGCTCAGGCAAAGATCCATGTGATTTATCATCTTGCCGCATCCTTTAATTGGGGCATTAGCAAAGCTGAAGCTGAGCGTACCAATATTAAGTCAGGACTTGCCTTGATTGAATGGGCTGCAACATTGAAGCAGCTTGAGCGATTTATCTGGATTGGTGGATATCGTGTGGCTACTCCGCCACAAGAGTCAGCTGATGAGTTGTATTGTAAACATGGTGGCTATGAAGCTTCAAAAATTTTAGGTTATCAAGCTTTCATTGAGGCCTGTAAGCGTTTAAATGTGCCATGGACTGCAATAAATCCAGCCACAGTTATTGATGGTTTTTATAACTATGGCGATATGCAATATATCGGTCTTGCTGGCATGATTGATAAGCTCTATCAGGGACGTCTACTGGCATTGCCAGGTGGCCGTGACACATTCCTACCACTATGCAATATGCAGTATATCGTGAGCTTTCTGATCCGAACGATGTCTTATCCTGAGACCATTGCTCAGGAGTATATGCTGCTTGATCCTGCGACGCCGAAATTTCATCGTCTCGTTCACCTAGCTGCCGAGCATTTGGGAGTCAGCTCACCACATTTACAAGTACCCAAAGGTCTATTAGAGAAATTACCTGAGGTCTTACTTGACGGCTCTAAAGAACAACTCTCTTTCATTTCTACCGAGCACTATCATGTTGCCGGGGCAGAGGCGATGGCAGCGAAAATGGGCATCGCAGACCTGATCAATATCACTCCTTATTTCTCTCGCTGGATTGATCGTTTGGTACTTACACGCTTTGGTCGTATGCAAGTACCAAAACTTAATTCTTTCAGCTATCAGAATCGATATTGGACAGAAATCTATACTAAACAGCCTGTTAGTTCTGACACCTCATCTGCATTATTTTTACATGGCATTCCATTTGATAGTGCATGCTGGTCTCCAATCATCAATAAAATCACATACGATCAGGTCGCTATGATGGATCTGCCGGGACTTGGACGTTCAGGCAGTTATGAGCTGATGGAAGACAACAATCATCAATTTATTGATGCTGCTGCAAAGCTTTTAACGCCAAATAGTGTTGTTATTGCGCATTCGTTAGGATGTCTTTTTGCGTTGAATCTTGCAAAGAAATATCCAGATAAAGTTGCACGCCTCATCCTCATATCGCCTTATTTTGTTCAGGCACAAGCCGCTAAAATGTTTCAGATAAAAACTATATCTAATCTGATTTTCCGTTTTGTGCCAAAAGATATGATTGCTAAAGACCTACATCCAGATGGACAACAAAATCCGTCTGTTAGTTATGCGATGGATTCATTACGTCGAGTGTCGGTAGCCAAGCATATTAGTGAGTATATGCACCGTATTAGTTTGCCGCAGCAGCGAGCAACTCAGACAGCTTTATTAAACGAGCTTAGCTCTAAAGTTGAAATCATTGTGGGAGATAAAGATCCAATTGTTACCACAATAAGCTCAGATATCCCTATACATATTATCGCTGGTGCAGGCCATAATCCGCACGTTACACATGTAGATGCGGTTTCTGACTACCTCGTACCTGTTCTGATGAAATACAACAGCACTACCGCTTCCTAATGTCTGATCTTGCACAAGTGCAGGTCTATGTCTGCCCAGTTACACGGGTACCACAAGACCATATGGTATTAAGTCATTATCTCGGCTTTCTCAGTTCGGTAGAGAAGCTGAGATATGATCAATATCATCCTAAGGCGGCTCGTCTTTTCTTGATCTCCCGCGTATTAGTGAAGACTGTCTTGGCGGATAAGCTAGGCATTTCACCCCATGAAGTTAATATTCAATTACATCCCAACGGCAAGCCTTTCGTACAAGGCAGCAAGGCTGTGTATTTTAATCTTACTCACTCAGCGGACGTTATTATCCTCGCTGTGACTGAAGAAGGGGAAATAGGTGTTGATATTGAACAAGTGGATCGTGAGTTCGAGTGGATGCGTGTCGATAGTGTGTTAGACCTAAGTGAAATTGAGTGGATTAAAGAGAAAGAACTCACTGATTCATCCAGTGTATACCAGCGGTTTTTTCAAATATGGACTTTAAAAGAAGCCTATATTAAATGTACTGGCGAAGGAATGAGCCGTCATTTAAAGAAGCTTAACTTTCATGTGTTGCCTGAGCATATACAGTTTCTCGATTCAACCAATGATGCTCAAAAGACAGAAGAGTATTATTTTGAAAGCTATATATATGATTCTCACTTCATCTTTTCTATATGTTTACAGCAAAGCCATAACCTAGAAAGATTTAATTTGGACTGTTTTCAATTATTACCTTTTATATCTACGCATCGAATAACTCCAACGCCTTGTAAATATAACTAGATTGAACCGTTATAACTGACGATTTAAAAATGTGAACCTAGTAATAAAATATTTGACTTTGAGCTGAACCATTCTCAATGAATTATGCTGTGAATGGATAGACCGCAAAAATTATGAATCAATGAAAGAAAAAAGCCCCAGTCTTTCGACTAGGGCTTTTTAAATTTGGAGCGGGAAACGAGACTCGAACTCGCGACCCCAACCTTGGCAAGGTTATGCTCTACCAACTGAGCTATTCCCGCATATATAAGCAGTTTTTACGAAAACTTTCTCAAAAAAAACCAATTTGGAGCGGGAAACGAGACTCGAACTCGCGACCCCAACCTTGGCAAGGTTATGCTCTACCAACTGAGCTATTCCCGCGTGCCGCTTATAATACATTAAGCGAAACATGGGTCAACAACTTTGTGCAAATAAATATGCTGATTGCATAAAATAAAATCAGAAATGAGTGTTTAGCTGTATTTTTATCGTTAAGTTGCCGAATAATTAGACATTTTGTTTGAAGCCAAAGCATACAAGAGCAACTTTTGTTTGTGTGTAGACAGGGTATACTAGGTTCAAATATACGAATAATCGTAAAGGAAAAGCTATGAGCCTTGAACAACAATTGATTGAACGGTTACAAACCCTTGCACCTAGCCATTTGGAAGTTATTAATGAATCGGCTGGACATGGTGGTTATTTCCCAGGTAAAGAGTCACATTTTAAAGTGATTGTAGTGAGTGAAGAATTTAACGGATTACGTTTAGTTCAACGTCATCAAAAAGTTTATGCCTTGGCTTCAGACTTAATGAATCCAGGTCAAATTCACGCTTTAGCAATTCATGCCTATTTACCAAGTGAGTGGCAAGGTCAGGCGCCTGCTAGCCCAGAATGTGCACATGCACCTAAAAGCTAAGGGCTAATTTCATGGATGCACATTTACTCACTAAAATTATTCATATGACTGCGGTGGCTGCTGCACTTATGGTTTTTGTCTTACGCGCTTCAACTCTGTTTGTCGGCGTGCAAGGGGAGCAACCAAATCCGGCGGGACGCAAAATATTAGTTGCCTTACAGCATTTGTCGTTTACCGTAGTTTTTATTACTGGCGCAATTTTATTGGTCATGAAAGACTTTCAGGTACAGCCGTGGTTTTACGCTAAAATTATTCTATTTTTAGTCTTGTTATCTTCTCTGATGAAAGCCTTTAAAAAAGATGACACTCTTTTATTGGCACAGCGTCGTGCGGGTTTAATCATTAGTGCGATCGCATTTATTGCTATTATTATTTTAGTGATTGTGAAGCCTGTTTTTGCTTAATTGTTCTACATTCTTTGCCTTTTTGCTTAAGCTCTAGGTTAAACTGCGTACAGTAAAAAAAATATGCAGAGGGAAACATGTTAACTCGTGTGGTGTTTAACCAAAAAGGCGGTGTAGGGAAATCAAGTATTACTGTAAATTTGGCCGCGATTAGTGCCAAACATGGCTTAAGGACATTGGTCATTGATCTTGATCCTCAAGCCAACTCTAGTCAGTACCTTTTAGGGGATGACGCAACCTATTCTGCTGAAAAATCAATTTTAGAACCAAATATCGAAAATTTCTTTGATGATGTGTTGGGAAACAATCAACAAAAGGGTTTAATCGGTAATGCATTAGGTTCGATTTTAAAAGCCCCACGAAATAAAGATATTGATAGCTTTGTACACTCAACTCCCTTTGCAAAATTAGATGTGCTTCCTGCCAGCCCAACACTTGGTGCTCTTGAGCATGCACTTGAAAGTAAACATAAAATTTATAAATTACGTGATTCAATTCAAAACTTAATTGGACGATATGATCGTATCTATATAGATACACCACCTGCATTCAACTTTTTTACTTTATCGGCACTCATAGCAGCAGATAAAGTCTTAATTCCCTTCGATTGTGATGTCTTTTCAAAGCGTGCGTTACAAACATTGATTGAAAATGTTCTCGAAACGCAAGATGATCATAATGATCGCTTGGAGATTGAAGGAATTGTCGTCAACCAATTTCAAGCTCAAGCAAAATTACCTCGGGAAGTGGTTCAGCAGTTGAAAGATGAAGGGTTGCCTGTACTTAATAGCATGTTACCGCCTTCAGTTTTAATGAAAGAATCGCATCAGAAAAATTTACCTTTGGCTCATTTGGCACCAGAACATAAATTGACTCAAGCTTATGAGACATTGTTTGGTGAAATTGAGCCAAAACGATAAGAGAAAAATGATGAAAGGCTTATATATTGCGCCTTTGGTGGCAGTCACTTTATTACTAGGTGCTTGTGCTACGACGGTAAAACCAACTTACGTGTCTCCGACACAATATCAATCTTTGGGCTGCCAACAGCTACAAAGTGAATATAACCGTATTCAACAATATATCGACAATGGTGTACAAACTCCGAAAAGTACCGGTATGGGCGTCGGACTTGGACTCGGTGGTGGTTGGGGACGAGGAGGTTGGGGATTCGGTCCATCCATCTCTGTCAACATGGGACAATCTTCTTCAACGAAAAACACCGAACTTTCACGTGTTTTAGGTCAGCAAGAAGCAATTGTTCAGGCTGCTCAGTTTAAAAATTGCCCAATTATTGTTCGAAAAAAGACGAATTAATAGACAGTTTCGCATCACAATATGCTAATTACGGCATATTGTGATGAATAAAGTTTAGCAAAATGTTTCATAATAAAATTAATATAAATCAATATTTTTTGAATTTTAAAGCTTAATAAATTCTGTATTTTCTATAATCTAAAGCTCTCACAAACTTGCTATATTTTGCCTATTTCGTTTAAGGTGGCCCCATCTTGGATGTTGTGGAAATTTTATGATTGAGAGTTGGTTTTTTGTATTGGCAATGTTGGCTGTTTTGCTCATTCCGGGGCCGACAAATGCTTTACTTGCAACCGCTGCTCATTCTCAAGGTTTATCTAAAGCATTCTGGCTTATTCCAATGGAATGGTTAGGCTATGCCTACGGTATTAGCTTTTGGGCTGTATTTATTCATTTAGCTGCTCCAATTTGGCCAGCACTACTGCTCATTTTGCATATTACGAGTGTGTTCTATGTATTCTGGCTTGCTTTTCATCTATGGAAGAACACGCATTTACAACAGTTCAGCCAAAGTCACCGCAATATTCGCCCTCGTCAATTATTTTTATCTACCTTAAAAAACCCTAAAGCTTTGTTGTTTGCAGCGGGTATCTTTCCTGCTGAAGCATGGAATTCGCCTGAAAATTTTCTTATCGTATTTGGTGTTTTTACTTTAATCCTGATTCCGGCTGCAAGTTTCTGGATGATTTTTGGACGGGCACTGTTAGCGGGTCCAATCAAAAAAATAAAAGCCGATCATTTATATAAAGGATCGGCCATGTTGCTCATTTTATGTATGCTTCCGGTGGTGTTCCGTTTCTTTTAATTAGTCTGGAACATTGGCTTTTCGGTTTTTGAGTTTTTCACGTATAAATCCAATGATGCCTGGTAAAACACTAATGATAATGATGCCAAAAATAAGATGGGTAAAGTTATCTTTAACGATTGGCATATTTCCAAATAAATAGCCTAAAGTGACAAAAGAAGCGACCCAACATAATGCTCCAATCAGGTTATAAGTTAAGAAAAACTTATAGTTCATGCTACCAGCCCCAGCAACAAAAGGGGCAAAGGTACGGGCAAATGGAACAAAACGAGCAAAGATAATGGTTTTGCCACCATGGCGAGCAAAGAATTCTTGAGTTTTAACTAAGTGCTGTTTATTAATGAATCGAGAATTCATTTCAAACACACGGGGACCAATAAAGCGTCCAATATGGTAGTTGACCGTGTCACCTAAAACGGCAGCAATGAAGAGTAGAGTACCCAGTACCCATGGATCCATCGCGCCTGTAGAAGCTGCTAAAGCACCAGCTGCAAATAGTAAACTATCTCCCGGCAAGAACGGCATAACCACTAAACCGGTTTCAACAAAAATAATTAAAAATAGAATGCCATAAATCCACGTCCCGTAATTTATAATAAATTCGGCGAGATGTTGATCAACGTGTAGAATAAAATCAATAAGTTCCATGATAAGAGCAAGTGGTAAACCGTGCTCAAATCCTAGCAGTGAGCCTATAGAAAGTCAGTATAAAGCATCAAAAAAATACAAATTGATCATCTCGTTTATGCAACGATATATATGGATTTTGAGTATTTAATTATCAATGTCCCAAACCTAGAATGAGCTCATCAATAAATAAGCATTTAAATAAAGGTGGCAATATGTTTAATCCAAATGTAGTGGTCAAAAATATCGTAACGCAATCAGGCGCAGACAGTTTCATTAGCCTTATTGCACGTCTTCTTATCGCCTATATCTTCCTTGTTGCTGGTTGGGGGAAAATTACTGGTTATGCAGCAACTGCTGGATATATGGAAGCAATGGGGGTTCCAGCTGGAATTCTTCCGTTAGTCATCTTGGTTGAGTTCGGCGGTGGTTTAGCCTTGTTATTTGGTTTCCAAGCACGCTTTGCAGCTTTCGGACTTGGAATCTTTAGTATTCTTACTGCATTTTTATTCCACCAAGGTGGTGCTGATGCAGCGGCGCAATATAACAACGGCATCCATTTCATGAAAAACCTTGCAATGGCAGGCGGTTTATTCTTTCTGATGCTTCATGGGGCTGGCCGTATTAGTTTAGATCATGCAATTGAGAAATAATATTCAAGATAAAATAAAACCGGATGAGCAATTCATCCGGTTTTTTTATTTCTATGATTGCAAGATTAGAGCATAAACTGGATTTGTAATTCCCCAACAACAAAACCAAGTACGGCACCGACTGCAATGAGTGCCCACTCATCTTCTTTGAATGCAGGGCGTAACATACCTTCAAATTCAGAAGGCGTTAATTTTTGCATGCGTTCAATTAAAGTACTACGAATATTCATGGCATCTTCTGCATAAGACTCAACGTATTTCATCGTCTCTGGAAGACGTTGCAGAATACGTTCAGCAACTTGCGATTTCATATCCTGATATTTTTCTCCGCCAATTGCATATACGACTAACGGGCGAATAACACCCGCTTGCATATCAATTTCTTGTTTTACATGACGGTTAACTAAATCAATAACACGCGCAGAATGTGTGCCAGAAAATAATTCTTCCATCATATGGCGTGAGGTCAAAAGTTGCTTAGAAATTAAAGCAGCATAGTCGGCGGCAACTTCATTTTGACGTTTAATAAATAAACCTTGCCACGTATAACCCAATATTTTTTTAGGATAAAGTGGTCTAAACATCATTTGTAATGCAATCCAGTCACTGAAAAAACCAACAAAGCCGCCAAACATTGGCAGCATCCACGGGTATTTTCCTTGTGTGACAATCCAGCACAGCATCTGGATCACACCAATACCGAAACCGAAGAAAAATCCGACATTACTAAAAAATTTAAATTCTTGTTTGCCCACTCGTTTAAAAATATTGTTGAGTAGGCGTTTGTCTTTAAGCAAGTTACTAATAACAAGATGTTTAATATCAAAATATCGGTTCACATCACGTTGTACTTCACTCATGATGTGCTCAACAATCTCGGGCGCTTTTGATTGCACACGACGAATGAGTCTTTGACGCGCAAACTCTGGCATGCCTTCCCATAATCCAGGCTGATATTCTTGCGCAACATCACGGGTAATATCTTCAGCTGCGGCAAGCAGTGGTTTTTCTATTTCTTTGGCAATACGTTTAGGATCTAGGCGTGCAAAAATTTCTTCAGGTTTAATAAGTTTGGCTGTCATGAGCTCAACAGCAATTGTTGCCATTTTCTCGGCTTTACGTGGAACGATTCCTTGCCAACCTAGAAATGGTTTAATGCCTTTAAATTCAAGTGGCGAAAACATCATTTGAATGGCAATCACCTTGGTGATGTAGCCAATTAAACCACTCATAAAAGGAATAGAGATATACAACCAAAAATGTTGCTGGAAATCTGCAATCATAGTTTGAAGCATTGTTGTTCCTTAGATTTCTATTGATTTTGATAGGGGGCAACAAGCCATAAAAATGGATAATTGTTTAAGCACAGACAAATATCGCTTATGGTATTTACCTTTCCATGGTAATGCCTGTTTTATCGGGTCATCTTAACATCAAATTCATGGGGATGCTGCATAGAATGTGATGAATTTATCAATACATGTGAAGTTTTTGAAATTAATACATATGATTGATAAATATGGTTAAATTTTTATTTATATTAAAGAATATAGCTATAGAAATGATTCAGAAATGAAAAAAATAAGATATATGATGATTTGCGGTGCGCCGAAGCGTGAAAAATGTTAAAATGGCGCGCTTAATTCTTTTGCCATTTAGTGGTTTGTCATGACTACCAATACTCAAATTACTGAAGATCGTATCCTGATTCTGGATTTCGGCTCTCAATATAGCCAGCTCATTGCACGTCGTGTACGTGAAGCCGGTGTTTACTCTGAAATGTATGCTTTTGATATGTCTGAAGAAGACATTCGCGCTTTTAAGCCAAATGGCATTATTTTGTCAGGTGGACCTGAGAGTGTGCATGAAGAAGGCAGCCCACGTGCACCGCAAGTGGTGTTTGAGTTGGGTGTTCCAGTATTGGGTATTTGCTATGGTTTACAAACCATGTCTGAACAGTTAGGCGGTAAAGTTGAGCCGGGTACTGTACATGAGTTTGGTTATGCTGAAGTTGATATCGTTAAACGTGACCAACTGATTGGCAACTTACAAGATCGTGAAGATCAACTTCATGTCTGGATGAGCCATGGCGACAAAGTGAGCCAAATTCCAGAAGGCTTTAGCATTACTGCAAGCACGCCAAGCTGTCCTGTTGCTGCTGTAAGTGATGAAACACGCCGTTTCTATGGTGTGCAATTCCACCCAGAAGTAACGCACACGGCAAAAGGTGAAGAATTACTTGCAAATTTTGTTCATAAAATTTGTGGATGTGGTGGCCTTTGGACACCTGAACACATCATTGATTTACGTGTAGAACAGTTACGTAAGCAAATTGGTGATGAAAAAGTTCTTTTAGGTCTTTCTGGTGGTGTTGACTCATCTGTAGTTGCTGCGCTTTTACACAAAGCAATTGGCGACCAGTTAACATGCGTATTTGTTGACAACGGTTTACTTCGTTTAAACGAAGGTGACCAAGTAATGCAAATGTTTGCTGAAAACATGGGTATCCGTGTTATTCGTGCAGATGCTGAACAACGTTTCTTAACTGCATTGGCTGGTGAAGTTGATCCAGAGAAAAAACGTAAAATCATTGGCCGCGAGTTTATTGAAGTTTTTGCTGAAGAAGCACGTAAACTTGATGGCGTAAAATTCTTGGCGCAAGGTACGATTTACCCAGACGTAATCGAATCGGCTGCAAGCAAACAAGGTAAAGCGCACGTTATTAAGTCTCACCACAACGTGGGTGGCTTACCAGACGATTTAGAATTTGAGTTAGTTGAACCTTTACGTGACTTGTTTAAAGATGAAGTTCGTAAACTAGGTACGACACTTGGCTTGCCACACAGCATGATTTACCGTCATCCATTCCCGGGCCCAGGTTTAGGTGTTCGTATTTTGGGTGAAGTGAAAAAAGAATATGCGGATATTCTTCGTCTTGCTGATGATATCTTTATGCAAGAGCTTCGTGACAGTGGCTGGTATGACAAAACAGCTCAAGCATTTGCTGTGTTCCAACCTGTTAAGTCGGTTGGTGTAGTCGGTGATGGGCGTCGTTATGCATGGGTGATTGCTCTTCGTGCAGTTGAAACAGTTGACTTTATGACAGCTCGTTTCGCGCATTTACCATACGAATTGGTTGATAAAATCTCAACACGTATTATGAATGAAATTAAAGATGTATCACGTGTTGTATATGACGTGTCATCTAAACCACCAGCAACAATTGAGTGGGAATAATTTTCCTCTGCTTGTTGGCCAAGAAAAGGACGCGTTAGCGTCCTTTTTTATTGCTTAACGGTTTTAATAAGAGTGAATTTATTAGCTCAAGGAACTGTATATAGAGGGTTGAATATAATATTTTATAATTTGATATGCTGGATTGGTTTTACCTAATTTTAAGGTCCAAAGGTTATGCCACTATTAAATGAAATAAGAGCCAAAATTGAAAGAGATTTCCATAGACAACTACCAGATATATATTTTGAATTATTAAAATTTTCAAATGGTTTTTTATTTGAAAGTGGCGTAGTTATTTATTCTTCTGATGAGGTTTTTGAAAGAAATCAAACTTTTGAAGTGCAAAAGTATGCTGGAGATTATTTAGCCATAGGTGATGATAGTGGTGGAATATCAATTCTTATACCATTTCTAGGGACAGGTGTTTTTACCGTAGATCAAGGCAGTATGGATCCTAATGACATGAGAAAAATTAGTGATTCCTTAATGAACTGGTTTAAAGCTGGATGCCAAATTTAGCTTTTGGCAAATGAATTTTAAATGAGATAAATAAACCAAGGTTGGTTTGACGAGAATAATTTTTAAGAGTGCTTGAGCACTCTTTTTTATTACTTAATTTTTAAAGACTAAAATTAATTTTAATAATTATCAAAATGATAAATCTATTCTTATTACTTATACTTGATAAAAGATATATTAAGATATATCTTAATAATTGTAAATTGATCGTTTTTTGGATTTTAAAAGATGAAACAACAATTAGAACATCCTCCTACTGGACACAATGAGCACCACCCTGGCCATCAACGTTCAGGACGTCGTGGGAGACTTTTTGAAGCAGGACGTATGAAACTTTTAGTACTTCATCTCATTCAGCAAAGCCCAAAGCATGGCTATGAAATTATTAAAGAAATAAGTGATTTGGTAGGCGATGGCTATACGCCGAGTGCAGGAACAATTTATCCGACATTAACTAGTCTCGAAGAAATGAATTTGATTAATTTGTTAGATATAGAGCGTAAACAATATCAAATCACAGAATTTGGGAAAGCTTACTTAACTGAACAACAAGATAAGTTGAATGAGCTATTAGAAAAATTACGCCTTAGACGTGAAATTCACAGTAATGATGAATTAATCGAAATTCATCGTGCAATGGAAAACTTAAAAACAGCCTTACGTTTGAAGTTAAATTCAGCAGGTTTACAGCAAGATCAGATTTATCAAATTGCCGAAAAAATTGATCAAGCTGCGGTTGCAATTGGACGACTATAGGTTGGAAAACGAAATGTTATCACTACTTCAAATCGACCTTAAACAGGTTGAAATCATCAAAAAGTTATTAAGCTTTTAATAGAGAATTTATATATGAAACAACATCAATATCATGTCACTGTTCAACACTTAAAAAATGCGAAAGGAGAAGCCTCTACCTATACTGAACGTCTCGAGTTTTATGCGGGTAATCATGATGATATTTTTGAAATTGTCGAGCGCTTAAAGAAAGCAGATTTTTTTGATGATGAAACTACAAAATCTTTTGGTGTTGGGCTAAAACTTTTTAGTGAGGTTATGTTGGAAAATCGGGATCATCCTTTATTTCAAGAGTTTTTCCCGCAATTTGGCCAATTCATGAAAAACCTAAAACAGCTCGTTAAAGAGCAATCATCTTAAGCTTTTTTTATGTAGCCTTGATTTTTCTATAATTAAAAATTGATTGTCTCATTGATAGCACCCTGTGTATTACTAAAAGACTATATTGAATAATGAGTGTATTGTTAAGATTATTAGAACAACTCATTGCAAAAGCATAGGTAAAAGAGAGTAATATCATGAGCAATAATAATGATTACGATATTTCTGATTCAAAGGATTGTGAGAAATTTGCCAATCAGTTTATTCAGGAATTTCCAATTCGCTCTGCTGAAATTGGACAGGGGACAGTCATTAAGCGGGCTTTACCTAGCCGACAAAAACGAATGATTGGTGCGTGGTGTTTCTTAGATCATGCAGGCCCAGTATCTTTTCCAGCGGGTAATGGTCTAGATGTTGGTCCTCATCCTCATATTGGTTTGCAAACCTTCACTTGGATGATTGAAGGCACCATGATGCATACTGATAGTTTGGGTTCAAAACAGCTGATTCGTCCTAAACAAGTTAACTTGATGACAGCTGGTCATGGTATTTCGCATACAGAAGTTGCACCAGATACAGAAACTCAAATGCATGCTGCGCAGCTTTGGATTGCCTTGCCTGATCATAAACGCAATATGGATCCGAAATTTGAACATTACCCTGAGCTACCTGTTGTTGAAAAAGACGGCCTAGAATTTACTGTTCTTGTGGGTGAATATTTAGCAACTACTTCTCCAGTAGCGGTACATACACCATTAGTTGGTGTCGACTTAATTGCTACTGAAGATACTAAAACTCGTATTCCATTAAATCCTCATTATGAATATGGTTTTATGGCATTAGAAGGTGTTGCTCATGTAAATGGTCATGAGTTAACTGCTGATAACATGGTGGTTTTAGATACTGGACTGAGTGAAATTGAGATTGAAGTAAAAAAAGGTAATCGGATTCTCTTGATTGGTGGTGAACCGTTTGAAACGCCAATTTTGCTCTGGTGGAATTTTGTTGCTCGTACAATGGATGATTTAAAAGAAGCTCGTGAGCAATGGATTAACCATGATGCGCGTTTTGGTGAAATTCCCGATTATGTGGGTGCACGTTTAGAAGCCCCTGTTCTTCCAGATCAAATGAGAGCATCAAAATGACAGCAGTAATTGCAAGCAGTAAAGCAAAGCCCCTTGCTGAACAGTGGAAGGGCGAAATTACCAGTGGTCGCCATCAATATTTTTGTGATGAGCCGGAAAAGTTAGAAGGGCATGATCAAGGCCCAGCACCCTATGATTTGCTCACCGGAAGTTTAGCCGCTTGTACGCTCATTACTTTAAGAATGTATGCGAAGCATAAAGGTTATGATTTTGGTGAATTCTCGGTTGAAATTGATTTTCATACCAATAGAGAGCATGAAGAACATATAGAGCGTCGTATTGTTTTTAAAGACTTACCAGATGACGAACTCCAACAAAAAATCTTAGTGGTGTGTAGTAAAACTCCAGTCACTAAAACTTTGTTACGTAGTTTAGACATTCACACTGTGCTTGTTACAGTCTAAAAATGCTATTTTGTGAAGGTGGATGATTTTATATCCATCCCACAAATGGAATAAAACAGCATGTTCACATGCTGTTTTTTATGTAAAAAGAAAAATAAAAGCAGGCAATAACATGATTAGTGTACACCACCTGGAATGTTCGCGATCGTTTCGAATTTTATGGGCTTTAGAAGAATTAGGCTTAGATTATGATATTCATTATTATCAACGCTTACCCAACTATTCCGCTCCAGAAACATTGAAATGTATTCATCCTTTAGGAAAGGCCCCAATTTTGACAGATGATGAGCAAGTCATCGCAGAGTCGGCTGTAATTTTGGAATATTTGCAACAACGTTATGATCAGAAACATCAATTTAAGCCTACACAGCCCCATGATTTACAGCAGTATATTTATTGGATGCACTATGCAGAAGGCTCATTAATGCCACTCTTAGTCATGACTCTGGTCATGAATAGTGTAAATAAGCATGTGCCATGGTTAATTCAACCCGTGGCTAAAAAAATCACGGAAGGAGTGAAGGCAAATTTTGTTCGCCCGCGTATGAAAGATCATATTAGTTTTTTAGAAAACTATCTGGCAGAGCATGAATATTTTGCAGGCGACTTTTCATTTGCTGATATTCAAATGAGCTTCCCTTTAGAAGCTTTGCAATCACGCTTGCAAGGGAAATATCCTAATATTCAGGCCTTTTTACAGCGTATTCAGCAAAGACCTGCGTTTCAGAAAGCGAAGCAAAAGGGAATGGGTACTAATGAAAGGAATTGTGCTGATATTTAAAAGAAAAGGAACAATGATTTGTTCCTTTTTTATTTGCAGTTTATTTGCGTTTGATTACGATAGAATCAATGCCGCTATGTTGTAAGGTCTGTTGAGCAGCTAATGCGGCATCTTGGGTATCATAAGGTCCTGAAATAACGCGGTACCATACTTGCCCATTTTCAGTACTCTTAACTACATCTGCAGATAAGCCATTTAAAATGATTTCGGCACGGCGAGCATCAGCCTGATCGGGGTCATTATAGCTGCGAACCTGTAAAATATAAGTAGGTTGCTGAGGAGCTGTGGCTGGTTGATTCGTATCAATTCCTGCACTTTCTGAAGCTGCTGGTTGAGCTGTGCTTGGTGCCTCAACAATCATGGCTGTACCTTGATTTTTGCTTTCAGGAATCGCTTGTTCTGGAATAGGTGTTACTTGTTGCTGAGGTAATAGATCGTAGAAACGATAGTCTTTATTGGTGTCTTCTTCTTGATAGTGTTCAGAGGTAATCTGATTTTTAGCAGGTACAGGTTGCCAAGGTTTCCAAAGCATAAGCATCACAGCGATACATAAGACCGCCAAAATAGCGACAAGTGTCCCTAACCATTTGGGAATTAGAGACTTTTTAGGCTTGTTAGGTCTTTCAGATACACCGCGTTGCGTTTTGCCAAACACGTGGATTATTCCTCTGTATTTTGATTGTTTTAATTCGAGTTTGATTCTCGTATTACGATGCTAAAACAGTGGTTCGTATAAGCTATATTAACTCTACAAACCACTGCTTACTATATGTTGCATGACCTTTATTTTACTGCCATGCAAAATAATTCTTACATAGATTCTGGTGCAGATACACCAAGCAATTCTAAACCATTGCGCAACACTTGTTGTACATTGATTGAAAGTAATAAACGTGCTTGTGTAAGCTCAGCATCATCGCTTAATACCTTATGTTCATTGTACCAACCGTGGAACAAGGCAGCTAACTCTTTCAAATAGTTACCCACCTGATGTGGTTCATATGCATTCGCAGCTCGCAATACTGCGTCTGGATAAGCTGCCAGCTTAGCAAGAATCTCGGTTTCGGCATCAAGAGATAAGCGAGTAGCATGTGTGCGTGCAGCATTTACATCGAATTGTAAGCCTGTGCTAAGCGCTTTTTCTAACATACGGCAAATACGTGCATGTGCATATTGAATGTAGTACACAGCATTGTCTTTACTTTGTGATACCGCAAGGTCAAGGTCAAAGTCAATGTGTTGTTCACTCTTACGCATCACGTAGTAGAAACGAGCCGCGTCATTACCTACTTCTTTACGTAAATCACGTAAAGTCACGAATTGACCTGAACGAGATGACATTTGAACCATCTCGCCGCCACGCCATAAACTTACGAACTGAACCAAAAGTACAGTCAATTTTTTAGAGTCGTAACCCATCGCATCAATTGCCGCTTTTACGCGAGAAATATAGCCGTGGTGGTCAGAACCCCAAATATCAATCAGGTCGGTATAACCACGTTGTAATTTATTTAAGTGGTATGCAATATCTGATGCGAAATATGTAGTTTGACCATTACGACGTTTAACAACACGGTCTTTTTCATCGCCAAATTCAGTCGATTTAAACCAGATGTTGCCATCTTTTTCATAAAGGAAGCCGCGTTGATCAAGTGTTTCTAAAGCTTCATCAATTTTTGCGCTAAGAGATGCTTCACTAAACCATTGATTAAAGGTAACGCCAAAGTCAGCAAGGTCGTCTTTAATATCATCTAAAATGGCATGAAGAGCAGCTTGATGGAATACGCGGTAGCCTTCACCTAGTAACTGTTGTGAATTGGCAATCAGACCATCAATATGTTTTTCTTTGTCGCCAGATAAAACGACTTTATTGCCATCGCTATCTAGTTCTTCTGCATATTGTACGTCTTCTGGCACATCTTTATAGACATCAGCCACTACGCGAAGATATGCATCACCATCTTTATCAATAATAGTCTGTGCGATTTCTTTAACGTAATCGCCTTGATAAGCATTTTTAGGAAATACAAGATTTTGACCTAATAATTCTAAATAACGTAAATAAGTAGAAGTCGCCAAAATATCCATTTGACGGCCAGCATCATTTACATAATATTCGCGGTCAACTTTAGCACCCGTTGCTTCAAGTAATTTTGCAACAGTCATACCATATGCAGCGCCACGGCCATGGCCTACATGTAGACTAGAAGTTGGGTTTGCAGAAACAAATTCGACTTGGATCTTTTTCGCTGCATTTGCCTGACTGCGACCAAAAATTTCTTTTTGTGCTTGAATCTGGTCAAGAATAGCAAAGCGCTGATCTGCATTTAAAAAGAAGTTAATAAAACCAGGACCTGCAATTTCAGCTTTGCTGATATCTGCAACTTCTGGTAATGCAGCTAGAACTTTCTCAGCTAAATCACGTGGTTTCATACCAGCAGCTTTCGAGCCGATCATGGCAATATTAGAAGCAAAGTCGCCATGGCTTCGGTCTTTGGTGCGTGTTAAGTTGCTTGTGTTATTCCAGTCGGAAGGAAGCACCCCTTCGTGTTGAAGAGTTTGCACTGCATGGTCGAGAGCTGCTTGTATTGCCGTATTCATATCAATCGAAAATAGATGTCGCAGAAAAACGTCAAATATAGCAAATTTCCTATGCGTTAGGGGAGTGGATTTAATATTCCAGTAATTCTTTTTGTGCAAATTACTGAGGATTATTTTTTTAATGAATATTGGAGGGTGAATTTCTTCACTATTCTAAAAACAAACAAATACAAGCCTTCTAGGATATTTTAGAAGACAAATTGGCTTTTAATCACCCCATTATTTCTTTTAAAAATGCCTGGGTAAGTAAAAACATATATTAAAAGCTTTTTAAACAAGTTAAATAAAAGAGTTTTTAAAATTGTTAAATTATTAAGTTTTTGATATTTATTGTTAATTTTTAATCATGTTCTAACTAAATAGTCTTTAATTTTAACATCACAGTTTAAAATATCTATTTTGAACGAATTAGGCTTAAGCTTATACGCACAAAGAGTTTTAGAGACCATACAAAACGTATTTTTCTCTACTCTAAGCTGGAAAATGAGATAGGCAATGATATCAGGACACCCAAGTAAACATCCCCTTTATATCCCATATGCAGGTTTTACACTTTTAGAGTTACCACTCTTAAATAAAGGTTCGGCTTTCACTGAAGAAGAAAGAAGTAACTTTAACTTACACGGTTTACTCCCCCATATTATTGAAACTATTGAAGAGCAAAGCCAGCGCTCTTATCAGCAATATTGCGCTTTTACTGATGATATCAATCGACATATCTATTTGCGTAATATCCAAGATACCAATGAAACTTTGTTCTATCATTTAATCGAAAATCATCTTGAAGAAATGATGCCGATTATTTACACCCCAACCGTGGGTGAAGCATGTCAGCGTTTCTCTGATATCTATCGTCGTCATCGTGGGGTTTTTATTTCATATCCAGATCGTGATGTGATTGATGATATTTTGCAGAACGTAAATAAAAACAATGTAAAAGTTATCGTGATTACAGATGGTGAACGTATCTTGGGCCTTGGTGACCAAGGTATTGGCGGAATGGGGATTCCTATTGGAAAACTTTCGCTTTACACCGCTTGTGGTGGGATTAGTCCAGCTTATACATTACCAATCACAATTGATGTAGGGACGAATAATCCACAACTGTTAAATGATCCAATCTATATGGGCTGGCGTCAGCCGCGTATTAGTGGTGATGAATATTACGCATTTGTAGATATGGTGATTGATGCTGTAAAGCGCCGTTGGCCAAAAGCATTAATTCAGTTTGAAGATTTCGCACAAAAAAATGCGATGCCACTTTTAGAAAAATATCGCGATAAGATTTGCTGTTTTAATGATGATATTCAAGGAACAGCAGCGGTATCTGTGGGTAGCTTGATTGCTGCAAGCCGTGCAGCGGGCAAGCAATTAAAAGATCAAAAAATCGCATTCTTAGGTGCAGGTTCAGCAGGTTGTGGTATTGCAGAACAAATTGTTGCGCAAATGGTTGCTGAAGGTTTAACTGATGCAGAAGCACGTGCACGCGTTTATATGGTAGACCGTTTTGGATTGATCACTGAGAATCAACCAAACTTGCTCGACTTCCAACGTAAATTGGCACAAAAAGCTGAGGTGGTTGATCAGTGGGGTAATATTGAAGAAGTTATTTCATTACTTGATGTTGTTAAAAATGCTAAGCCTACAGTGTTAATTGGTGTCTCTGGTCAACCTGGTTTGTTCACAGAAGAGATCATTAAGACTTTAGCAGCAAATTGTGAACGACCAATTGTAATGCCATTGTCTAATCCAACTTCACGTGTTGAAGCTGTACCTGCTGATATTGTGGAATGGACTGAAGGTAAAGCATTAATTGCAACAGGTAGTCCGTTTGCTCCTGTGAATCATCACGGCAAACTTTATAATATTTCTCAGTGTAATAACTCGTACATTTTCCCCGGCATTGGCTTAGGTGTGATTGCATCGGGCGCTAAGCGTGTTACAGAAAATATGTTAATGGCATCAAGTAGTGCCTTAGCAAATTGCTCGCCACTGCTTAAAGATCCGCAAGCTGATTTATTGCCGCCGTTGGGTGAAATTCAACAAGTTTCTAGAGTTATTGCATTCGAAGTTGCTAAAGCTGCTATGGCTGATGGTGTAGCGGTAACGATTAGTGATGATTTGTTGAAACAGAAAATTGATCAATCATTCTGGAAACCTGAATACCGCAAATATAAGCGTATTCCTTTCTAATAATGAGAAGTTAAAAAGAGGAGCTTATGCTCCTCTTTTTTTTAGTCTTCTAGAATTTCTTCGAGCAACTCTTCACTTGGTGCAAAATAATAAGCGCCATCAAGTGGGGTCACGAAGTGTAATAGACGGTCGTGAATACCATCTCCGCTTGTGCCGAACATGCGCTTTAACATAGCGTCAATAATGGTGAGGTCTTTAGTATAGGCAATGAAAAATAAGCCCTGATCACCTCGGCCATCTCCATAAGGCAGACTATGGCGCAAGATTTCCATTTCTTCGCCCTCATCATCTTCGACAACAGTACGGGCAACATGGGCATTTTCTGGCTTAACATCATCATCTAATTCAATAGATTCGAGTTTAGTACGGCCCATAACATTTTCTTGCGCATCAACTTTCAATTTTTTCCATTTTTCTAAGTCGTGTGCATAGCGCTGCGCGAAAATGAAACTACCATCGGCAAATACTCCAGCCTCTTCTGGTAGAAGAGCTGTTTCCGCACGGTCATCTGGAAATTGAGGATTTTCTGTACCGTCTATAAAGCCTGTAATATCTCGGCCATCGAAATAACGGAAGCAAACACGCTCATCAAGAACTTCGACTTTATCTTTAATACCTTCAAAAAATGCTTGGCTTAATGCAAAACAAATATCTGAGCGCATGCTAGCAATATGGATGAGTACATCTGCTGGCACAGCTGGCATGTTGAAGGCACCTTGTTCTGGCTCAAGCTGTTTAAATCCTGCAGGAATTTGCGAATAGAGCTGTTTCCATAGTTCAGGACCAAAAGCGACTGCTGTTTTAATTTGAGCATCAGAATGCTGAGTAATTAGACGGTCTCTTGCTTCAAATAAAGCCCCAATTTGTTTTTTTAATTCATCAATTGATAAGTCTTTTAAACGAAGAACAATGAAGCGAGCATGATCTGATGGCAATGGCAAAATGACAGATTGAGCAGTCATTGGAAGGTATCTCCTCAATTATAATTTAGTATGAGCTTTAATTATTGTGCCTGATGCGAAGAGCTGTTAGTAGTCTATTTCTTGATTTTATTGTTTGAATTCTCAGCAAGATAGTTTTATAAAACGGTATAATTCCACTTTTATAGTTTATTTTTCGCTATGTCTCTGCAAGTTTGGTTCGCCTATATGTTGGCCTGTTGGGTCATTAGTATCTCACCGGGTGCAGGAGCAATTGCTTCAATGTCGAGTGGTCTAAACTATGGCTTCAGGCATGGCTACTGGAATGCAATCGGTTTACAAATTGCTTTAATACTTCAAATTATGGTGGTGGCAGCAGGTGTGGGGGTTCTATTTGCAACGACACCTTTGGCTTTTCAGGTTGTTAAATGGTTCGGTGTAGCTTATTTATTGTATTTGGCTTATTTACAGTGGACAGCACCCGTAAAAGATATAGAGATTCAACAAGAAAAAAGAGATAAGTCTGCTTTAGCTTTGTTATTAAATGGTTTTGTGGTCAATATTAGTAATCCTAAAGCGATCGTATTTTTATTGGCAGTTTTGCCGCAGTTTTTAGATTTGAGTAAACCCCAGTGGATACAATACCTGATTATGGCTATAACAATGATTAGTATTGATTTGGTCGTTATGGCTGGATATACAGGGCTAGCATCAAAGGTTTTAAGATTACTTCGCTCCCCTAAACAGCAAAAATATTTGAATCGGGGTTTTGCTGTAATGTTTAGCTGCGCAGCTTTGTTATTAAGTACCGTACATCAGGCGTCCTAATTTAGGCCGCCTGTGTTTGATTTTTTAGCTTTTGAGTTATAAAAATAACGGCGAAAGTTAACGCCATGCATAAAACAATACTCAAGCCTGTCGAGATATTGAGTGCTGCGCTCGACCATAAGCCGACACTAACGCCAAGCTGAGCCAGCACAAATGCCCAAACGACCATTTGCTTTGGTGAGTTTGCTAGTAGGCGAGCGCTTAAAGCTGGTATTACGAGTAATGCACCCATAAGCAAAGAACCTACAGCGCGCAAAGCTAATACCGTAAATAAAGCCAAGAGCAGCATGAAAATAAGACGTTGCCAGTTCGCATTTACCCCTTCACTAATTGCAATATCTGGATCAATTGCAAACTGTATTTGCGGTTGCCAAAAGCGATAAAGAATGACAAGTGATAGGGCAATAATTAAAGTAAAAACAGGTAAGTCGGACCAGTCAATGCTGAGCAAATCACCAAATAAATAACTTAAAAGCTCGGGTCTTAAACTTGGAACATGTTGAATAAACAATAGGCCACTACAGAGCAATGTCGCTGAGCATAAGGCTAGTAGAGCATCATTGGGTAAACGGTTGTCATGTAGGGCCCATAAAATTGCGACAAGTAAAACAGCAGTACCTGCAACACCAAGCCAAAGAGGAAGACTTAAAGCTCCTGCAATAGCAACCCCAAGTAAAGTACCGTGTGCCATGGTGTCAGCAAAAAAAGACATTCGTCTCCAAAGCATTAGACAACCAAGAGGTGCGGTCAAAAACACCAGCAAGGTTCCCATAATCCATGCGGGCAACAATAATTGTAACCATTCCATCATGGCTTAAGCTTCCGGTTCTGGGTGGATGTGAGGGCGGTCATTATGAGGGCAGGGGTGTGCAGCATCACCGTGAGCACAATGATCATGATGATGTTGATAGAAGACCCGTTGTGTTCCAAATATCGCTTGATATTCAGGGTGTTGTTGAATGTTCTCGGGTAGCCCACTACAGCAAATATGTTTATTTAAACATACTACACGGTGTGTTCCTTCCATTACCCATTGCAAGTCATGAGAAACAATTAAGATTGCACAGCCATATCGTTCCGGCAAGCTGCGGACATATTCATAAAGTTCAGCCTCTGATTGAATATCTAAGCCTTGCATTGGTTCATCAAGAACTAAAATATCTGGCTGGCGAAGTAGTGCACGCGCTAGGAGAACCCGTTGGCGCTCACCACCGGAAAGTTGTTGTACTTTTAATTGTTGTAACTTGGAAATACCGGTGTCTTGAATAATTTCCTGACGCAGGGTAGGGCTGCATTTTTCTAAATCAAGTAGATCCTGAACACGTAAAGGTAGACTATGTGAAGGATTGAACTTTTGTGGCACATAAGCCATTTTAAGTTTTTTATGGTTAATAATACGTCCACTACTCGGCTGGAGAATACCAAGTAGAACTTTAATAAGTGTTGATTTACCAGCACCATTCGGGCCAATCAAAGACACGATTTCATTTTGATGTAGAGCAAAATCAACTTTTTTTAAAATCTCCCGATCATCGCGTTGAACAGAAACCTGCTCAAGTTGAATTAATACAGGATTTAACGAGTTGTGCGGCACTGTTGGCATTTCCCCGAAATTTCAATAATGCTGTGTTGAGCCACGAACTCATCTGAAGCTGCAAGTTGGTCAAGCTGGTGAGTTAAACCTTGAGAAGAGGCTTCTTTAACCATATGGCATTCGGTACAAATCAAGAATGCTGCTTGATGGCCTTCGCGAGGGTGGCAACAAGGAATATAGGCATTAATAGAAGTTAGGCGATGGATCAAACCTTTTTCTAATAAAAAATCTAAAGTTCTATATACAGTTGGAGGAGCAGCTGGACGATCAGTTTGACTTTTTATGCGTGCGAGTAAGTCATATGCCCCCATTGGACCCGAAGCATTTAAAATGAGTTCCAAAACTTCTTTGCGCAAAGGCGTAAGTCGTGCACCAGTCGCAGAACATAAATTTTCTGCTTCAGCTAAACGGTTTGCGACATTATGGTGATCATGCACACCATGCAAAGAATCATGATGTTCATGCGAGCAGGAACTCATAGAAATAACCTCGAATTTTTAACGGAATATTAGCATGAAGCGATGCTTCATTCGATTAATCTTAGGTATTTTTGTAACTTTGTTATATTATAACATGCTTCGAGCTAATTTAAATTGATGGTCTAGCATGTTCCGTTTTTTTGTTTTCAGTATGTTCTCTCTTTTGAGTACGTTAGGGTGGAGTCAGGGGTTGGTGGTTTCTACACACCCGATTTATCTGATTGCAAAAGAAATCACTCAGGGTGTGGAAGAACCTCAGCTTTTGCTTAAAGGTCAGACCGGTCATGACGTACAGTTGACTCCAGCTCACCGTAAAGCAATTAATGATGCATCTTTAGTAATCTGGTTGGGTAAGGCTCACGAAGCTCCTCTAAATAAATTGTTAGGTAATAATAAGAAAGCGATTGCCTTGTTAGATAGTGGCATCGTTTCTGTTTTACCGTTGCGTAGTACACGCGGTGTAGCTTTACCTAATACAGTAGATACTCATGTATGGCTAGAGCCAAATAACGCAGTTCGAATTGGTTTCTTTATTGCTGCTTTACGCTCTCAGCAGCATCCTGAAAATAAAGCTAAATATTGGAATAATGCCAATATCTTTGCCCGTAAGATGTTGCAAGCAGCGCAAGCTTATGACAGTTCAAGTAATGGTAAGCCATATTGGTCATATCATGATGCTTATCAATATTTAGAGCGCTCGTTAAACTTAAAGTTCGCCGGCGCTTTAACAGATGATCCCCATGTTGCACCAACAGCAGCCCAAATTAAGTATCTTAATGATAATCGACCAAAAGCTCAGATGTGTTTACTCGCAGAAAGTTTTACTACTAAGAGTCAGTATCAAAAATTAGGTAACATTACTTTTCAATCGGTAGACGAGAGCATGAATAACGAGGATGATTTCGTCACTGCATGGAAGAAACTGGCTATAAAAACGGATAAATGTGTATTAAGTACGCAAAAGTAAGATAAAAAATAAACAAAGGCTGACTGTAGCGTCAGCACCACCTGTCATGAAAAACCCCGACTAAAGTCGGGAAAAGATTGCATGTTCAGGGGTGTAACTCTATAATGCCTGCGATTAAAAGCGATCATCAGCTAAACTTGTCAAGCATTTATGCTGTGAGTGGATAAATAATGAGCCAAACTAGTCGCTTGATTGACCGACGATTAGCAAAAGCTTTGGTCTTCTTACAAGCATGTATGATCCCTGTTTCCGCCCTCGTGGCGTGGAGCATAAAAGACATGACAGCAGCATTGAGTGCGGCACTTGGTGCGTTGGTCTGCTGGCTTGCTATGAGTTATTTTTCATGGCAATCCTTCAGGACAGCAGGTGCGAGAGCATCAAAACAAGTGCTGGCTAACATGTATAGGGGCATGTTAGGCAAATTTGCAATCATGATCGTTGGATTTATTTTGATTTTGAGCAATGTTAAACCTTTATCACCGTTAGCATTGCTATTTGGTTTTATTCTCGTTCAGGCAATGTCGTGGGTCGCTCCGTTTTGGGTGTCACGTCAACAAAAACGGGTGTAGAAACAAGAAGAATTGAAGATTTTTTGGAGGGTGGCGAGATATCGACAGTACGCCGATGTTCGTAGCCCTTCTTTTTAGTAATTGACATTGACCAGGTGTGATTTATGGCTGCTGAAGAACATGCCCTCACTTCGACAGAGTATATCAAGCATCACTTGACCAATATGACCTATGGCAAAATGCCAGACGGTACATGGAAATTGGCTGAGACTGCTGAAGAAGCTCATTCGATGGGGTTCACTGCAATTCACTTGGATTCAATGGGTTGGTCAATTGGCCTTGGTGTTATTTTCTGTTTGTTATTCTGGATGGTTGCGAAAGCTGCAAATGCAGGTGTTCCAACTAAATTCCAGTCTGCAATTGAAATGATCATTGAGTTTGTTGACTCAAGTGTCCGTGACACCTTTCATGGCAAATCACGTTTAATTGCTCCACTTGCTCTTACTATTTTCGTGTGGATTTTCCTCATGAACTTAATGGACTTGATTCCAGTTGACTGGATTCCTCAAGTTGCAGCATTTGTAGGTGCAAACGTATTTGGTATGAACCCTCACCACGTTTACTTCAAGATTGTTCCATCTACAGATCCAAACATTACCTTAGGTATGTCTTTATCTGTATTTGTACTTATCTTGTTCTACAGCATCCGCGAAAAGGGTGTTGGTGGTTTCGTTGGCGAGTTGGCACTTAACCCATTTAACCCAAGTAATCCAGTTGCAAAAGCGTTGCTTATTCCAGTGAACTTGATTTTGGAATTGGTAACATTCCTTGCTCGTCCGATTTCATTAGCTCTCCGACTATTCGGTAACATGTATGCTGGTGAGCTGATCTTTATCCTAATTGCTTTATTGCCGTTCTGGATTCAATGGGCGTTATCTGTGCCTTGGGCGATCTTCCACATTCTTGTAATCACGTTGCAGGCATTCATCTTTATGATGCTTACCATCGTTTACTTGAGCATGGCAAGCGAAAAACATTAATGGTATTGCCTAACTATCAAACGATGGTTGGGCTGAATTTTTTTAATTTAATTTGGTAATAACCTAACCTCTGAGGAATTTTTCATGGAACTCACTTTAGGTCTAGTTGCAATTGCATCTGCTATCTTGATCGCTTTCGGTGCTTTAGGTACTGCGATTGGTTTTGGTCTTTTGGGTGGTCGCTTTCTAGAAGCTGTTGCTCGTCAACCAGAATTGGCTCCACAACTTCAAACTCGTATGTTCTTAATCGCGGGTCTTCTTGATGCTGTGCCTATGATCGGTGTTGGTATTGGCTTGTTCTTCATCTTCGCTAATCCATTTGTAGGTTAATCATCTTAATTCCTAAATCCACTATTTGAGGAATTGCAATGAATATCAACCTCACATTGATTGGTCAAGCGATTGCGTTTGCATGCTTTGTTGCATTCTGCATGAAGTTTGTTTGGCCACCACTAATCAATGCGATTAGTGAGCGTCAGCGTAAAATTGCTGATGGCTTAAATGCAGCAGAAAAAGCGAAAGCTGACCTTGCCGATGCACAATCGCAAGTAAAGCAAGAGCTTGATGCAGCTAAAGCACAAGCGGCTCAATTGATCGAACAAGCGAACCGTCGTGCAGCACAATTGATTGAAGAAGCTCGTACTCAAGCTGCGGCTGAAGGTGAGCGTATTCGTCAACAGGCTAAAGAAGCTGTTGATCAAGAAATCAATTCTGCTCGCGAAGAATTACGTCAACAAGTAGCTGCTTTGGCAGTAACTGGCGCAGAAAAAATCCTGAACCAGCAAGTTGACGCAGATGCTCATAACGCCATGCTGTCACAGCTGGCTGCTAAACTTTAAGAGAGGCGAATCATGGCTGAACTCTTGACGTTGGCACGTCCGTATGCCAAAGCAGCATTTGCTTATGCTTCTGAGCAAGGTGCAACAGACAATTGGTCGAATGCGTTACAAGTGCTCAGTGCTGCGGTGCAAGACGAAGCATTTTCCGCTTATTTAAATCGCCCTGAACTTACTCCTGTGGAGCAAGTGAAGCTTTTTGCTAAAGTTTTAGGTGAAGATCAGTCTCAAGCAGTGTCTAACTTTTTGACACTCCTTGCAGATAATGATCGTTTAATGTTGTTACCTGAAATTGAAGCAGAATATGAACAGCTTAAATCACAGAATAACAACAATGTGGATGTCGTGATTGAATCGGCTTTCCCATTAACTGCTGAACAAGAACAATTGTTGAAATCTGCTTTAGAAAAGCGTTTCAACAGTACTGTAACTGTTTCAGTTGAAGTTAAACCTGAGCTTATTGCAGGTGTTGTAATTCGTGCAGGCGATCAAGTGATAGATGATTCTGCGCTTAACAAGCTTGAAAAAATGCGTACTCGTCTTCTTGCATAATGCAAATGATGAAGACTGAACTAATAAAAGATTGAGGAATAGCGCAATGCAACAACTGAATCCATCCGAGATCAGTGCGCTCATTAAACAGCGTATCAGCGATCTGGACACCAGCGCGACCGCTAAAAACGAAGGTACCATTGTTATGGTATCCGACGGTATCGTGCGCATTCACGGTCTTGCTGATGCAATGTACGGTGAAATGATCGAATTTGACGGCGGCTTATTTGGTATGGCACTGAACCTAGAACAGGATTCAGTGGGTGCCGTTGTCTTAGGTAACTACTTAAGCCTTCAAGAAGGTCAAAAAGCTCGTTGTACAGGTCGTGTACTTGAAGTTCCAGTTGGTCCGGAACTTCTTGGCCGTGTTGTCGACGCTTTGGGTAACCCAATTGATGGTAAAGGCCCAATTGATGCAAAATTAACTGATGCTGTTGAAAAAGTAGCACCAGGTGTAATTTGGCGTCAATCTGTAGACGAACCTGTTCAAACTGGTTATAAATCAGTTGATACCATGATTCCTGTGGGTCGTGGTCAGCGTGAGTTGATTATTGGTGACCGTCAAACTGGTAAAACAGCGATGGCGATCGATGCGATTATCGCTCAGAAAAATTCTGGCATTAAATGCGTATACGTTGCGATTGGTCAAAAACAATCAACAATTGCAAACGTTGTACGTAAGCTAGAAGAAACTGGCGCTATGGCGTATACAACTGTTGTCGCTGCTGCGGCTGCTGATCCTGCTGCAATGCAGTATTTAGCTCCGTATTCTGGCTGTACAATGGGTGAATACTTCCGTGACCGCGGTGAAGACGCTCTTATTATTTATGATGATTTGTCTAAGCAAGCAGTTGCTTACCGTCAAATTTCATTACTTTTACGTCGTCCACCAGGTCGTGAAGCGTATCCGGGTGACGTATTCTATCTTCACTCACGTCTTCTTGAACGTGCTTCTCGTGTATCTGCTGATTACGTTGAGAAATTCACTAATGGCGCAGTAACTGGTAAAACTGGTTCTTTAACTGCATTGCCAATTATTGAAACTCAAGCAGGTGACGTATCTGCATTCGTACCAACGAACGTAATTTCGATTACTGACGGTCAGATCTTCTTAGAAACATCATTATTCAACGCAGGTATTCGTCCTGCTGTGAACGCGGGTATCTCTGTATCTCGTGTTGGTGGTTCTGCACAAACTAAGATCATCAAAAAATTGTCTGGTGGTATCCGTACTGCATTAGCGCAATACCGTGAATTGGCTGCGTTTGCTCAGTTCGCTTCTGACCTTGATGAAGCAACTCGTAAACAACTTGAACATGGTCAACGTGTAACTGAGTTAATGAAGCAAAAGCAATATGCTCCTTACTCAATTGCTGACCAAGCTGTTTCTGTTTATGCATCTAACGAAGGCTACATGGCTGACGTAGAAGTTAAGAAAATCGTAGACTTTGATGCTGCGTTAATTTCTTACTTCCGCTCAGAATATGCTCCGTTGATGAAACAAATCGATGAAACTGGTGATTACAACAAAGACATCGAAGCAGCAATCAAAGCAGGTATTGAAAGCTTTAAAGCGACTCAAACTTACTAAGTTCAGTTTTAGTTAAGTTTGGTTCACGGATCAACCTTCGGAAGCTCGAAAGAGCTTTCGAATACTAGGTTAAGCGTATGGCAAATTTAAAAGAAATTCGCGCCAAAGTAGCTAGTATCAAGAGCACGCAAAAGATTACTCGCGCGATGCAAATGGTAGCTGCTTCTAAAATGCGTCGTGCGCAAGAGCGCATGGCTCAGGGCCGTCCGTATGCCGATAATATGCGCCGTGTAATTGCTCACTTGGTCCAAGCAAACCCTGAATATAAACACCGTTATATGGTTGACCGTCCAGTTAAGCGTGTTGGCTATATCGTAGTGTCTTCAGATCGTGGTTTGGCAGGTGGCTTGAACATTAACTTGTTCAAGAAAGTTGTGCAGCATGTCAAAGCACAACAACAGCAGTCAATTGAAGTTGAATTTGCTTTAATTGGTCAAAAAGCGGTTTCGTTTTTTAAGAATTACGGCGGTAAAGTGCTTGGTGCAACTACCCAACTTGGCGATGCGCCGAGTTTGGAACAGTTAACTGGCTCAGTTCAAGTTATGCTTGATGCATTTGATAAGGGCGAATTAGATCGTATCTACCTCGTATCAAATGGCTTCGTTAATGCAATGACTCAGCAGCCTAAAGTAGAACAACTTGTTCCTTTAGCACCAGCAGAAGAAGGCGATGATCTCAACCGTACTTATGGTTGGGACTATATCTACGAACCAGAAGCAGAAGAATTGTTAAATGGTTTGTTGGTTCGCTATATCGAGTCTATGGTTTATCAAGGTGTGATTGAAAACGTTGCATGTGAGCAGTCAGCTCGTATGGTCGCGATGAAAGCAGCGACAGACAACGCAGGACAACTGATTAAAGACCTACAACTCATTTACAACAAGCTGCGTCAAGCCGCGATTACTCAGGAAATTTCCGAGATCGTTGGCGGTGCCGCTGCCGTTTAACATTATTAAGTTTGAATTGAGGAGACAGCAATGAGTAGCGGTCGTATCATTCAGATCATCGGCGCGGTTATCGACGTCGAGTTTGAGCGCAATAGCGTTCCTAAGATCTATGACGCTCTCCAAGTTGACGGTACTGAAACTACATTAGAAGTTCAGCAACAGCTTGGCGATGGTGTTGTTCGTACCATCGCAATGGGTTCTACAGAAGGTCTTAAACGTGGCCTTAACGTAACCAGCACAAATGCACCGATTTCTGTTCCAGTAGGTCCAGCTACGCTTGGTCGTATCATGGACGTTTTGGGTCGCCCGATTGATGAAGCAGGTCCTGTTGCGACTGAAGAGCGTTTGCCGATTCACCGCGAAGCACCTTCTTATGCTGAACAAGCAGCTTCTACTGATCTTTTAGAAACTGGTATTAAAGTAATTGACTTACTTTGCCCGTTTGCGAAAGGTGGTAAAGTTGGTTTATTCGGTGGTGCGGGTGTTGGTAAAACCGTTAACATGATGGAGTTGATCAACAACATCGCGAAAGCTCACTCAGGTTTATCTGTGTTTGCTGGTGTTGGTGAGCGTACTCGTGAAGGTAACGACTTCTATCACGAAATGAAAGATTCTAACGTTCTTGACAAAGTAGCAATGGTCTACGGTCAGATGAACGAGCCACCAGGTAACCGTTTACGCGTAGCGTTAACTGGTTTGACTATGGCTGAATACTTCCGTGATCAAAAAGACGAAAATGGTAAAGGTCGTGACGTATTATTATTCGTCGACAACATCTACCGTTATACACTTGCAGGTACTGAAGTATCAGCATTGTTAGGTCGTATGCCATCTGCGGTAGGTTACCAACCTACACTTGCAGAAGAAATGGGTGTTCTTCAAGAGCGTATTACGTCTACTAAATCTGGTTCGATCACATCGATCCAAGCAGTATACGTACCTGCCGATGACTTAACAGATCCATCTCCTGCAACTACATTTGCTCACTTAGATGCAACAGTAGTATTGAGCCGTGACATCGCATCTTCTGGTATCTATCCAGCGATCGATCCACTTGACTCAACTTCACGTCAGTTAGACCCATTAGTTGTTGGTCAAGAGCACTATGAAATTGCGCGTGCAGTACAAAACGTATTGCAACGTTATAAAGAGCTTAAAGACATCATCGCAATCTTGGGTATGGATGAATTAGCTGAAGAAGATAAATTGGTTGTTTACCGCGCGCGTAAAATCCAACGTTTCTTCTCTCAACCATTCCACGTAGCTGAAGTGTTTACTGGTGCTCCTGGTAAATTAGTACCGCTTAAAGAAACGATTCGTGGCTTTAAAGGTCTATTGGCTGGTGAATACGATCACATCCCAGAACAAGCGTTCTATATGGTTGGTGGTATTGACGAAGTGATTGCTAAAGCTGAGAAACTCTAATTTAAGGAGATCATCTCATGGCCACTATGCAATGTGATGTCGTAAGTGTTAAAGAGTCTATTTACTCTGGCGCAGTGACGATGTTAATCGCGAAAGGTGCTGGTGGTGAGCTTGGTATTTTACCAGGACACGCTCCACTCGTAACCTTGCTTCAACCGGGCCCGATTCGTGTTCAGTTGGAAAATGGTACAGAAGAAATCGTCTATGTATCTGGCGGTGTTTTAGAAGTTCAACCTCATGTTGTAACGGTTCTTGCAGATACTGCAATCCGTGCCGACAATTTGGATGAAGCTGCAATTTTAGAAGCACGTAAAAATGCTGAACAATTGCTTGCAAACCAAAAGAGTGATTTGGACTCAGCTGCTGCGTTGGCTGCCTTGGCAGAAACAGCTGCACAGCTTGAAACTATCCGTAAAATCAAAAACCGCGCACTCTAAGTGTCGGTTTGAGATAAAAAAAGCCACCGTAAGGTGGCTTTTTTTTATGGTATGGATTTTAGATTAAGGGTCAGTTTTTGAATCTGGCTTCTCATCTCCAGCCATAATCATAGCGGCAAGTTTAACCATATCCATTTGAATGGTATTTAGCTGTTTTTCAATTTGGTCAAAATTGATTTGATCTAATTTTCCATTTAGCAAGGGCATGCTTAGAGCTTGTTGATTAGCATGTAATAAGCTTTGGCGAATATTTTCAATTTCCTGACTCTTGATATCTAAAGTGAGTAGAGCTTGATTTAAACCTTGTAACTGCTGTTTTAAAGTTGTGACTGTTGTTTTTAATTCATTTTTATTTTTATCTTGAATCGCTTGTTCAACGTCAAGTTGAGTGTCTTTAAGCTGTTCAACATAATCTCCAGCTTTAAGCTGTAAATTAGCAGCATCTCGGACCATATAAAAAATATTGCCGCTTTTGAGTTCAGTTTTGCTAGGGGCAATATCTGATTCTTGTCGTTCAATCGCTTGATCAGATGCCTGTTCACTTATTTCAGTATTTTCTTGTTCAGTAGCATGGTCTTGTGCTTGATCACACCCGAGTAAAAGCATGCCTGAGGCAAAAATTACAAAAGGAAGAAATGCACCCTGTAAAACTTTTTTCATAACTACAAACAACATCAAATAAAGCAAATAGGTACTATAGGCATAAAATATGGAGAAAGATTGTATTTTTGCAAACAAACAACACTTTGGCTAGATAATAAAAAAGAGCGTAAGAAACGCTCTTTTTCACGTTTTTTAAAACGTTATTTTGCTAATTCTTCTTCAACTGCTTTAACGATTTGTTCATCATCCGCAGTCAGGTTTGGAGCAAAACGAGCCACTACCTCACCATTTTTACTAATTAAGAATTTTTCGAAGTTCCATAAAACTTCTGGAGCTGGATTAGTTGGAATACCTAAACCTTCCAAACGCTCACGGAAAGGCCCTTCACCAGTACGTTCTGGTTGAGCTGCTGTCAAAGTTTCATAGAGTGGGTGCTTATCTTCACCTGCAACAGATACTTTAGAAAATAAAGGGAAGTGAACATCGTAATTTAATGAACAGAACTGCTGAATCTCTTCGTCAGAACCTGGTTCTTGCTCTTTAAAATTATTTGCAGGGAAACCTAAAATTTCAAGACCTTGATCTTTTTTTGCTTGATAAAGTTTTTCTAAGCCTTCGTATTGTGGAGTTAGACCACATTTAGAAGCAGTATTTACGATAAGTAGAACTTTGCCTTTATATTGTTCAAGATCAACCGTTTCGCCTGAAATAGCTTTTACTGGAATATGATATACAGATTGTGTCATGAGTCTTTCCTAAAGATTGTAATTGATATCAAGTAACTCATTTGTTTTAACTGCTATTAGGGGGGAGTGCAATAATATTCGTGTTCAAAAAAGAAAAAGATTTTAAAAGATAAGCTGGATTCTAGTTATTTCTAATTTGAATAGGCGTTTGGCCAGTGTAGCGTTTAAAAAACTCGATAAAACTTGAGCTATGTTGATAACCTAAATCGTATGCCAAACGCTTGATAGGCGTCCCTTGGCGAATCTGATGGATAGCATAAACAATTTTGGCTCGATTTCTCCATTCAGATAGAGAAAGTTGAAGCTCTTGTTGACTCAAACGTAATAAGTGGCGATCACTGACCGAGAATTCTTGTAGTAACTGCTGTAACGAATGATCAAAAAGTAATGGGTCTGAGAGTTTTTCTAAAATAGGCAATAAAACAGGATGTCGCGTTTGCGGTAAATAATGTGAATATGCAGGAGCTTGTTTGAGTTGATCGAATAGAACTTGTAAAAGATGTTCTAAATATTCAGGTTTTTCAGATTGTTTTTGCTGTTCTAAAATTTGTAAAACTAAGGTTCGAAAGAAAGGCTGAATACTAAAGCATTTACAGACGTCACCTAAAATAGAACAGAGGCTAGGGTGCAATCGAATACAGATATAGTGTATTTCATGATCGATATGAGTAGATTGATGAACAGTTTGAGGTGGAATCCAAAGTCCATAACTCGGTGGTGACAAATATATTTGTTCTTCTATCTGCATTTCTAAAATGCCATTTAAACTGAAATTAAAATCACCCCATAAAGAGGCATGAGGACGAACGATATCTTCTTTTTGATATAGAAATTCATGAACTTCTATACTGTTTAATAAAGAAAATTTTTGGTCCTCATTTTTCATCTATATGCTCTGACTAATATTTTAATTTTCACAGGTTGCTTTAGGATTGTTTAAGCCCTTTGCTAAGGTAAAAGTACTTACGAGTGCTAAAGCAACAAAGCTTAATACGCCATAAATTAAAGTATTTTCATTGAAATGATCAACCACATATCCACCTAATAATGAACCTGTCGCAATCATGACCTGAAACATACCTACAAAAAGAGGCATACCTTTTTCAACTGCATTTGGCGCATGTACAAACATCCAGATATTTGCTGAGGTAGGGAAAGCACCAAATGCGAATCCCCATAAAGCTGTTAAGACAATAGCACCAAACTCATGAATGGCAAAAAGTGGGAATCCAAAAAATACAATTGCAAAACAAGCACTAACAAAGGCAAGTGTATATCGGACATTTAAATTACCACTATAGCCAGCAAATGCATTTCCGAAAATACCTGCAATTCCATAGAGCAATAGTAAGGAACTAATCGTTGTACCATTGAAGCCTGCAATATTTTTGAAGAAAGGTGCTAAATAGCTATATGCACAAAAATGAGCGAGACCGATCAGTAAAACAATTAACATGCCACTACGTGCTTTAGGCGTACGTAATAATGCTGGTAAGTCCCTCATATGAATTGGCGAGTCTGGAACAAGTTTAGGTAGAAAGATTAATTGTAAGATCAAAACAATTAAGCCAATTCCTGCTGTAATTCCAAAAGCACTACGCCAGCCATAAAATTCACTTAACCATGTTCCAATCGGAACCCCTAAAACTGTCGCAAAAGTTACACCTGCCATCACTACAGCTGTTGCTTTTGCAATAGGAAGATGAGATGGAGCTAATTTCCCACTTAAAGCAATTGCTGTCGCCCAGAATCCCCCAATCGAAATTCCTAAAATTAAGCGACTGAGCAATAAAATATGAAAGTTTTCTGCAAAGGCGGTAAGGGTATTGGCGATAACCATAATTGCTGTGAGTAAAATGAGGACATAACGTCGATCAAGTTGTTTCACGGAAACAGGTAGTAGAGGGGCGGCAATTGCAGCCATAATGCCGGGTACAGTAATAATAAGACCTGCTGTACCTACAGAAATATTTAAATCTGTTGCAACACTATTTAAAACACCAACAGGTAAAAATTCACTTGTTACTAATGCAAATGCTGCAATGGCAACGGCCAAAATGGCAAACCAGCTTCCTTGAGTGGAGGTCGTGGGTCGCGCTTTAGAGATAGAAGATTGGTCCATAGGAAATCCTTACTTGGCTAAATTTGGAGTGAAGAAAGGCAATTTATTAATTAACTAACGATCATTATGAAAATAAAATAGTTGATAAAAAATCGAACGTCAATTAATTTAATAACGATTGTTATAAAAATAGATGTGATCTTTATGACAAATAGGCATGAAACGAATTTAGCTGTTACAGAAGACGCGCTGAAAAAAAAGCGTGGACGTCCTAAATGCTTCGATGAACAACAGGTTTTGCAAAAAGCAATGTTGCTCTTTTGGGAGCATGGTTATGAAGCAACGTCTATTAGTGATTTAACGCAAGCTTTGGAAATTACGGCGCCAAGCTTATACAGTGCTTTTGGTGACAAGGCAGGATTGTTTTATAAAAGTATTGATTACTATTTAGCTCATGAAGCATGTCCTATTGAAACTATCTTTTTAGAGGCGAAAACAGCAAAAATTGCTTTTGAACTTTATTTGTACGATAACGTTAAACGTCTTGTCCAACCAAATAAACCGGCTGGTTGTATGTTGGTCGTTGCTGCCATGAATTGCTCTGATGCGACTCAAGATGTACAGCAAAATTTATTAGATAAGCGCATAAAGACGAAAGAAAAATTATTAAAGCGTCTTGAGCAAGGGGTAGAGCAGGGTGATTTATCTGCTAATGCTCCTCTGCAAGAAATGACAGATTTTTATGCGACTGTGATTCAAGGGTTAACAATTCAGGCAAGAGACGGTGCCAGTACAGAGCAATTGCATAAAGTTGTGGAGCATGCTGTGAAGACTTGGACATTATTCTAGAAAAAGAAGATGTCCTAAGTTCAATATTAATGTCGTAAATACGATATTTCAATTTATTAAGACATTCTTCAAAATAAAATCTCTTTTGTAGATGGTGCATTGCTATGAGTCAGGTCATGAAATATCACAAATGGGCATTTATTTTTCCCATTTTGGCAGTACTGATTTGGTCTTTGAATATTGTAGTCACCCGCTATGTCTCGGATTATATCTCTCCGGTAAGTATTAGTTTTTACCGATGGTTAATCGCTTTTATTATTTTGACTCCATTTATGTTTTTGCCTGTTTGGAGACAAAGACAACTAATAAAACCATATCTGCCTAAGCTGGCTGTATTAAGTGCATTTGGGATGGTGCTTTATCAAGGACTTGCTTATACGGCTGCCCATTATACCAGTGCGACCAATATGGGAATTGTGAATGCATTTATTCCTATCTTTACGATCTTCGTTTCGCTTGCCATTTTGAAAGATGTGCCTAATCGATTTGCAGTTTTTGGCAGTATTTTGTCTTTTGCAGGTTTGCTTTATGTCATGTCCCAAGGAGATATTGGCCACCTATTAAGTTCTGGTGGACATCTTGGTGATGCATTAATGATTATTGCCGTATTCTTCTATGCATTTTATGGGGTTTTTCTTAAGAAGTGGCAGCTGCCTCTGCCAATCATGACGAGCTTATATGTTCAGATTGGTTTTTCTGTTGTGTTTCATCTTCCCTTAATTTTCTGGTTCGGACTTGACGCTCTAAATACAGAAAATGCGCCAAGTGCTATTTACGCGGGTGTGTTTGCTTCACTCATTGCACCTCTAGTTTGGATGTTGGCTGTTCAACAACTCGGTCCTAATAGAACCAGTATTTTTATGAACTTAGTTCCTGTTTTTACTGCAATCATTGCCAGTGTCTGGTTGTCTGAGCAGTGGACCATTTATCACACTTTAGGTGGGGTAATAATTTTAACTGGTATCGTTATGGCTCAAAAGAAGACTGGTTCTAAAAAGAGTGAACTCATACAAGAGCAAAACTAAAGTGAGTAAAAAAACTATGGCATATTTTGAAAAAAATTGATGAAAATATGCCATTTTTTTCTTAGTTAAAGTTTTTCTATATGATTTATAAATAGTTTATAAAAATAGGTTGTAATATAAATATTAAAAAATCCGAGTAAAAATATTAATATAATTTTAATTTTTAAGCGAAAAATCGTAAATTCCCTACACTTTTCATGCTTTTTTTAGAGAAATAATATATTTCTCTCATAGGGTTCCTTGCCACATAATAGCGACCACCACGAAAGATGCTGTTTTCTACAAATTTTCTTTCGTTGCCGAGATATCCAAACCCTCTGGATGCGGTATATACCCATCCTTTTTTATGCTCAGTTATCCCTATATAACTGAGCTTTTTTTTGTCTGAAATTAAGCGCGAATAATCTCACCAGTGAGAGCGTTAATGATTCGACTAGGTTGTTGGCTCTGGCCTAAGTCACCATTCAGATAGTTTAATTGTGAACCAAAGTATTGGCAGGCATCTTGTAGTGAATGAGCAGGTTCTTGCCCACTTGGGTTAGCACTTGTCGAGACAATAAAACCATGAAAAGCATTGCATAATGCCACACATAAAGGATGTGTAGTGACTCGAACAGCGACAAGTGGATGCTCACCTTTAATCCATGAAGGAATGTGATCGCCAGCAGGCAAGAGCCAAGTTGTGGCTCTTTCGGAAGGTTGATGATTCGTCCAACAATCAATAATTTCTTGTTGAGTCGCTTGAGGTAAAGAAGTCAGCAGGTGTTCAACTTGGCTAGTATGGCCTGCTAATAGAATGACCCCCTTTTCAATAGGTCTTTGTTTCAGCTCTAGAATTTTTTGGAAAGCTTGCTCATTAAAAGGGTCGCAACCTAGCCCCCAAACTGCCTCAGTTGGATACGCCAAGACTTGACCTTGTTGTAAACTTTCGGCTGCTTCGGTAACTGAGGTGGTAATCATGTTAATACTCTTCCTTTCAATCAAACAGAATTGCTATTGCGCTCCAGCACTAAGAGCGACAACGTAAATACAGCCCTGATTGTTGCATACATAAACCAAGTAGTTCTAGTTCCATGAGTGAAGAGGTGAGTTCTGCCACAGGTTGTGAGTGGTGTATGACAAGCTGGTCAATATTTTGTCCGACCCAGTCTAAAGACTGATAAAGGTTAATTAAATGTTCAGGAATTTCTGGGGCACAAGAAACCACGACCTCTTCAGTTGAGTTCTGTTGCTGACTTTGCCATTGAGTAGGTAAAGCAAGATCTTCAATAATTTGTTCAGGATGATCGACTAAAATGGCTCCTTCACGAATGAGCTGATGGCAGCCCTGATGAAACTCACTGTAAATGTGGCCAGGAATAGCAAATACAGTTTTACCTTGCTCGGCAGCTTTGTTCGCAGTAATGAGAGAACCACTTTTTAAAGTCGCTTCTACGACAAGTACTCCTAAACTCAGGCCACTGACAATTCGGTTCCTACGAGGAAAATGCTGTTGTAATGGTGGCGTACCGGGTAAAAACTCAGTAATGATGGCACCGTTTTGAGCCAAGATCTGTTCCGCAAGTTTTTTATTTTGAGCAGGGTAAGTAGTGTCTAAACCTGTTCCTGTCACTGCAATTGTACGTTGATGTGCTGAAGCACCTTGGTGAGCAGCTTCATCAATCCCATATGCCAAACCACTACTTACATAAAATCCTTTTTCACTTAAGTAATAGGCAAAATCATAAGCAACCTGACGACCATGTGGGCTTGGTTTTCGACTACCGACAATCGCAATTTGTGGTTGCAATAAAGCTTGCGCTTGGCCTTTTCCAAATATGATGGGTGGATGGTCTGTATAAGGTAGTAATTGCGTAGGGTAGCCAGAGTCATCTGAAGTTAAAATAAAATCAGTATATTTCTGGATCTGCTCAATCAGTTTTTCAAACTGAGCTTGACCTTGAGTAGTTTGAAATTCATCTACGCGTTTTAAATGATTAGCATGTAACCCGAGATTGCGCCATTGAGATAACCCAGCAGGTTGGATCGCTTTTTCACAGCTACCAAAATAATCGACAATTTTTTTAAAGCTAACTAAAGAGTGCTGCACCAAATACCACACTTTAAGTGTGTGGTAATGGTGTGAAGAAAGTTGAGTAAGCATTGTAAAGTGTATATCCAGCGTTAATCATCAAAACGAGGTGGCTGAATAGTCGAACCTACTTTAATAGGTAAGTCACTTTCTAATACGTAGGCATAGCTAAGCTGATCAAAGGTTCTAAAAACCATCAGACTACCAATTTGTTGTCCAGGCAACTGTATTGGTTCTTTGGTTTTAGGGTCTCGAATGGTCTCGCCTTTTTGAGTAATATCAAAAACTTGCCCTACTTGAATCCCTTGTGTTGTACCTCGGTCCAAAGTCACCACACTATTTTTTGCAGCGCTGCCAATTGAACCCATTACACGAATGATCTTGCCAGCATCTGTAACTTGAGTGGCATCTACCGGATAAAATAAAGTAGGTAATGTTGCTTCTTCTTCAGGCATAACCCGATCACCACGGCGTACTTCGGAATTGTAGCTATCAGTTAACTCAAGTGTTGTTATGTCTTTTTCAGAAGAGATCGCAATCCCTGAGGCAACTTGTTGCAATTCAATACCTAGACTATGCTTTTTACCTTTACTGTCTGTGAAATAATAAGGTTCGCCTTCACGGTAGACTGCATAACGTTGGCCACTAACTAAACCTTGTCCACGCGCATAAATGGTTTGGCCTCTTGCCGCAAGCACGCGTTGATCAGCAGTTCCTACAACATAAGGGGTATGTTCAATTGCGTCGGCTGGCAAAATTGTACTGTGTTCTAACCACTGTTTGATATGTTCAAGCGGAATAACAGGTACATTATCGTTAAGCGATTCCACACGAACTTGAGGTTGCAAGTTTGTCATTTGGCCTGTGTAGCGACGAATAATGCCAACGCAACCATCTCCCTCATCTTTACCGATCAATGGTCGACCCGCTAAACTGCATAACAACAATCGGTCACCAGGATAAATCCAGTGTGGATTTTTGACATGCTGATTATTTGCCCAGATTTCTGGCCAACGCCAAGGTTTACTCAGAAAATGGCCGGAAATATCCCATAGAGTATCTCCCCGTTTTACAACGTAGACATGTGGCGCATTACTTTTAAGAGAGGGTGGATTATGGTTCGGACTAGCAGCATGAACCTCTGCTACTGTACCCATTGCAACCCCTGTAAAAAGTACGAAAGCAAGTAAATGCTTTTTTATCCCCAAAGCATGAAATTCAACCATGCCGTTAAAAACCTTTTTCATTATGATAATTCCTAAAAATTATGCGTGCAGATGCGTTATAATAGGCGGCTAACACACAATTTTTTCGATGAAGTATTTCCTTCATTTGGTTTTTCAATCAATGGCATAAGTGAGGACGTCAGTATGGCCTTATTACCTATTTTAAGTTTTCCTGATCCCCGTCTTCGTACCATTGCTAAGCCTGTTGAAGAAGTTACTGATGAAATTCGTCAACTTGCAGCAGATATGCTTGAAACCATGTATGCCGCACCCGGTATTGGTTTAGCAGCTTCACAGGTAGATCGTCATATTCAGTTAATCGTTATAGATTTGTCTGAAGCTAAAGATGAACCCTTGGTTTTTATTAACCCCAAAATCACTCCACTGACAGAAGATAAGCAGCAGTACGAAGAAGGCTGCTTATCAGTGCCACAAATATACGACAAAGTTGAGCGCCCGTCACGTGTGAAAATTGAGGCAATTAACCTTGAAGGTCAAGCATTTGAGATAGAAGCTGATGGACTTCTCGCTGTTTGTATCCAACATGAAATGGATCACTTAAATGGCAAATTATTTGTGGATTATTTGTCGCCACTTAAACGTCAACGTGCTCGAGAAAAAGTCGAAAAAGTTGTTCGTCAACGTGAGCGTGAAAAAGTTGCAGTAAAACGTTAAAAATTTCTATTCTTGAAACATTAATATAGTGTGGATGTGATTTTTGGTTTTTCGTAGTGGGTTACTGCTTGCATGTGCAGCAGTATTTTTACAGGTCGCGGTATTTTTACAGCCGCTTTTACCGAAGCAATATCAAATTGCTCCGGTCTGTGAAACTATTACCCGTGCTTTACTTAAACCCAAAGCACAGACGGAAGTCATGTCACATACCATGCACATGCATCATGATCATCATATTGAACAGGCTCAAGCTTCTGGGCAACATGACCATCATGATGCAAATCACCAGTGCCAATATTGTACTGTCTATGCCAATCTAGTTTTACCACCTGAATTCGGCATAAAAGAAGTCTTAGTCCGTATACAAGTCCGCTTAGTCGCTTATCAACAAGCATTTCGACATGTTTACTTTGCGCTACAGCGACTTTTCCTACTCCCGCAAGGGCGTGCACCGCCTCTATTTGCATAAATAAAAGCAATTTTTTGTTGGGGTCTTAACTGACTTCAATATCACTTTATTTATGTTTTAGAGCGTATAAAAATGCCACATTCTAAATTTTTATTACAACCTCTATGGGTTGCGATGCTTGCTGTCTCTCATTCAGGTCTGGTTTTTGCTGATTCAGAGAAAAATGATGTTGATACCAAAACATTTCACTCATTAGCACCTATTGTTGTTACAGCACAACAAGGCAATGATGCAAATGGGTTGATTGTACATGCAGATCCAAAGCAACCGATTCAGCCAGTGCCTGCTACAGATGGCGCAGACTATCTACAAAGTATTATGGGTTTCAACTCAATACAAAGTGGTGGAACAAATGGTGATGTGACCTTCCGAGGCATGTTTGGTTCACGTATCAAAATTTTGACAGATGGAACGGAAAACCTAGGTGCATGTCCAAACCGTATGGATGCTCCAACTTCGTATATTTCACCAGAAAGTTATGATCGTATTTCTGTCATTAAAGGTCCGCAAACTGTTCAATATGCCAATACAGGTTCGGCAGCAACAGTCCTTTTTGAGCGTCAGCCTGAAAAGCTCACAACAGAGAAACCTTATCGTGGGCAAGCGAGTGTTTTATTGGGTTCATATGGACGTATTGACCATAATGTTGAAGCGGCCATTGGCGATGAAAAGAAATATATTCGTTTAAATGCCAACCGTTCAGAGTCTAATAGTTATCAAGATGGTGATGGCAATACCGTGCCTTCAGCATGGAAAAAGTGGAATGCTGATGTAGCACTTGGCTTCACTCCAGATGAAAACACGTGGATCGAACTCACGGGTGGGAAATCTGATGGTGAATCGCTTTATGCTGGACGTTCAATGGACGGATCTCAGTTTGCGCGTGAAAGCTTAGGTCTGCGGTTCGAAAAGAAAAATATCACTGATGTCATTAAGAAAATTGAAGGGCAAGTGAACTACAGCTATAACGACCATATTATGGATAACTTTAGCTTACGTACTCCGCCATTAGTTGAAATGAATCATGGTGGTATGACCATGCTGATGCCGAACGCGATGGCAATGCAGGTAACGCGCCGTACACTAAACTCGCGCTTAGCCATGACTTCTGAATGGAATAAGTGGAGTTTGATTACAGGTGTAGATTCTCAATTCAATAAACATGGCGGTAGCATGTCATCGCCAAATATGCCTTCAATGAATATTCCATATCGTCAAGATATGCGTTTTCAATCATACGGAGCTTTTGGCGAACTAGGTTATCAATGGAACGATCTCAACAAACTGGTCACAGGTGTGCGTTTAGATCGAGTCACAGTTGAAGATGAACGTGCCGATTCTCAAGCACAAGGCTTTAACACCAAACTTGAAAAGACTTTACCAAGTGCATTTGTACGCTGGGAAAATCAACATCCTGAGCATGACCTAAAAAGCTATATCGGTTTAGGTTATGTAGAGCGTATGCCTGATTATTGGGAGCTTTTCTCGCCTAAACACGGTAATGCTGGCTCAACCAATACTTTTAACGGTGTGAATCCTGAGAAAACATTACAGTTGGATCTGGGCTTCCAGCAGCAACATGGTGCTTTAAATACATGGGCTTCTGCTTATGCAGGCTTAATAGATGACTACATTTTAATGAGTTACCACCATCATCCAAGTATGGGAATGGATGGGCATGACATGAGCCATGATATTACTGCGGGTGCCAAAAATGTTGATGCAACCATCGCAGGCGCGGAAGCGGGTATTGGATATCAATTTACTGATCATATTCAGGCAGATTTGAGTGCGATGTATGCTTGGGGTAAAAACACCACAGATGATAAACCACTACCTCAAATTTCACCTTTAGAAGGTCGCTTAAATATTCGCTATGTGGCCGACAAATATAATTTTGGTCTGTTGTGGCGAGCTGTGGCTGAGCAAAACCGTGTGAGTCTACATCAAGGTAATATCGTGGGGTATGACCTCAAACCAAGTAAAGGTTTTTCAACTCTTTCTCTAAACGGAAGCTACAACCTTCGTAAAGATATTGATGTCTCTGTTGGTGTCGATAACGTATTAGATAAAACCTATACCGAACACTTAAACAAAGCGGGTAGTGCAGGCTTTGGATTTGCGAGCGAAGAGCAATTCAACAATATCGGAAGAAATTACTGGGTTCGTATGAGCATGAAGTTTTAATAAGCCGTAACGAATGAACTGAAAATATTAATTGAATGAGAGAAATGAAATGACAAATAAATTATCGCCTGAACAATCTTGGTGGGGATGGAAGTTACTTATTGTGGCTTCTATCTTGAGTTTATTGTTTATGATTATTTTTTACTTGGCGATCAATAATGAGCCTGACTACATGCCAAGTCAAAAAAATAAACAAATGATGGAGTCGCCTGAGCAAATGAACCACGCTGAAATGCATAGTTCATCATCTCAATAAGTTTTTAATATTTAAAAATGGAAGTCTGATATTTAGACTTCCATTTTTTTATTTTTAAGCTTAGTAAATTATTGATGCATACTCGCTAAGGTTTTTGCCTTACCTTGATTCTGATAAAGCGTTAAGCCAAGTTTTTGTATATTACGGCCTGATTTAGATAAAAACTTTTCAACTTTTGGTGAAAGTTTCGCACCACTATAAAGTAGTGAATTACGTAAAATTAGATAATAAGCAAACCATGAAGCAGACTGCTGAGGCAATCCAAGTAGTTTCATTCTTTTCTTACCAATAAAAAATTGGGTTAGTTCTAAATGTTGTCGATATGCAAGCTTCTGCTGCAAAGAACACAAATGCAGATATTTTCTCTCAAAAGGCTCTTTAGATAAACTTGATCCTAATTCAATACTGCTGTGATCAGAGCGAGGGTGAGCAAACTGCATCCAGTACAGTAATCGCCAGCCTTCAGATTCAGATTGAATAAGCCATTTTTCATCAATACCCATTAACCAGCCAACATAACGCCAAAAATGTAAAAAACTCTTAGCTTCTTGTTTCGTCGGCCATACACCTAAAGCTCTAATACCGAGTAAAACTACACTGCTAAAAGCCAAATTAGTCATTGCCAAATCAAATTGATTAAGAGGAATTCCCCAAATTTCACTATCCCAACGATCAGACTTTTTCAATTGTCGGCGAACAAGAGCATGAATAAACCGAACATAAATGGTTGATGTAAAACCTGAACTTAAACGAGAAAGCCCCTGAGGTTCAGTAATATCAACCCACCATTTTGTAGTTTCTGCTAAACGAGTACCCGCTTGTTTATTTAATGCACCTGTTAAAATTAGAGGCTGATTAAATCCCGGATATAAATATCCCGCCATCAAAGATAAATCTCTAAGGATAAAACCATTATTTATTCCTAAACGATGAGTAAATTTAATAGCCTCATCAATTTGGCGCTGGTCTAACCATTCAGGCTTTTGTTCAATGTAATTAAAGAAATTTTCTAACTCAGTAGGTATTGGCTCAGATAGATCATCGCGGCCTTGAAATAATACTTTCTCGAAAATCATTCGGTGACCTTTGGGGTTTTGCATAACCCAATCAATCACCTTATCCATTTCAACGTCCCCTTCACAAAGAGCACGTTGTAAAGATGCATATTCTGTATAGTTTGGTTGAGCTGGTTTTTCGCAACAGATATTTAAAAACTGAGTAAAGAAATTACTGTCTTGCATGTCATTAAAAGAAGCAAGTCGAGTTGGGCTAATCGTTTGCATATCGTTACTTACTTATTGAACTGAATAATAAATAGGCTAATATGAATAATTATTCGCATTCAATTCGCATTTAACGAATAAACAACCGATGAGAAAAGCTCCGCAGCAACAGCGTTCAAAAATTATTGTTGACCATATTTTAGAGGCGACACAACACTGTATTGCCCAATATGGATTACTACATACCACAACTCCTAAAATTGCAGAGAAATCTGGAGTAAGTGTAGGTTCGATTTACCAATACTTTGAGAATAAAGATCAAATCATAGAAGAACTATTACGCCGTAAAAGCGAACTATTAGGTCATCAACTCAAAGAATTAGTTATGCAGCAAGAAAATATTCCTTTAGACCTGCTCATCCCCTTGGCTATAGAGCTAGGATTTAATGCATTAAAAGCCGATCAGGGATTTTTTATAGAAGTTCTAAAACATTGGCATAACTATAGCCATTCGCAAGCTGCTCAGATTTTAGAAAAGCATTTTTTTGAAGTAGGGCTATATACATTTAGTAAAAATCCTCATCAGTGGGACTTCGAACAAGTGAAGCATAAATCCTTTGTAATTATTAATAGTACGCTTTTTACGATGATGCGCTATGTGAGTCAGAACAATTTTCTTATATCAGAACAACAACTTAAGCGAGAATTGTCGAGCATGATATTGGCTTATTTAGGTCAAAAATAAATAATTAAAATAATTATTAATATAAAACAATAGGTTAAATAGGTTGTTGATTTAAAAGTGAACGCTCAAGTCATAAGTTTCTAATTTTCGCTTGCAAAGGGATCTTAATCCTCTATAATGCACATCCATCGGCGGTGATGCAGATAGAAACTTGTTGAAAAACAGT
>NZ_JAOTNV010000010.1:191136-205257 GCF_025630795.1 Acinetobacter sp. AYS6 | reverse complement strand
TGTGAGAGTAAGTCATCGCCAGCTCATTATTCTAACACCCCGACCCCGAAAGAGGCCGGGGTGTTTTTTTATGCGGAAAATATTGAATGAATTGATTGATTTAGATGCAGTAAGACAATAAAAAGGACTCTATATGAGTCCTTTTTATATATGAAGGAAATTTCGAGCCCGTGCCAAGTTAGAAATGGGTTGAAAGACCTACATTATCTTAATTAGCTATCCAGCAAAATTTTTCATTAAAAGATCCACTTTTTCTTATGGAAATTTCACGCCAATATATATGATAAATAGAAACTATATGTTATAAATATTAAGTAGGCATGATTTTTGCTTGTTTAATGGAATCTAAAATATGAAATTATCTGTTGGGTTGAAAGTTGCGAATTCTTTATCGTTAACACCTCAATTGCAACAGGCGATTCGTTTGTTACAGCTTTCTAGCTTAGAGCTTGAACAAGAAATTCAAATTCAACTAGATAGTAATCCTTTACTTGAAAAAATAGAAGAAGAATCAATAACAGAAAGCCTATCTGTATTAGAAAGCAAAGAATCAGATGATTTAACAACTGAGTTAAATGCAAATCATTTACCTGATGATTTACCAGTCGATACTGAGTGGGATGATATTTACACTCATCAGTCGACGGCTTTGGCTACCCCGGAATTTGAAGAGCGTGAGGATAATCGTCAAGTTCAATTATCTTTAAAAGAACACATTTTAGAACAAGTTAATCTCCTGCATTTTTCCAAAATAGATCAATTAATTGCTTACTGTATTGTTGATGCATTAGATGATAAAGGTTTCTTAGATGCTGAAATAGAAGAAATAATTTTAGCATCTCAACAATTATTAAATGAAATGGATATTGAAGAAGATATTGAAGAAGATGAGGTTTTAGTTGTCTTAAAGCATATTCAACGACTTGATCCACTAGGGATCGGTTCACGTAATTTAGCGGAATGTTTAAAAATACAGCTCGAATTTCTACCGAAAGATGTTGAATATTTAAACGAGGCAAAAAGCTTATTGCAATATTATGAGCTTTTGATAGCAAATGATTTAAATAAATTACTCAAACAAACGGGTTTAACAAAAGACCAATTAAAGTTTGCAATCAATCTTTTAAAAACATTGAAACCCTATCCAGGTATGGATTTTGATAAACAAGAGTCAGATTATCAAATCCCAGACGTAGTAGTTTCTAAAAAAGATTTACATTGGCAGGTTCAACTAAACCCAGATGTATTACCTAAATTAAGAATTAACTCTTTTTACTCTAGTATGATTCGTAGAGCGGATCAAAGTGAGGATAATTTATATTTGCGTAATCAGATGCTTGAGGCGAAAAATTTTATCAAAAGTATTGATGAAAGACATAAAACACTATTAAAAGTAGCATCTTGTATTGTGGAGCATCAGAAAGCTTTTTTGGAGATAGGTGCTGAAGCAATGAAACCGCTGGTTCTTCGAGATGTTGCTGAAGAAGTAGAATTGCATGAATCTACAGTTTCTCGTGTAACCACAAATAAATATATGCTTACTCCACGTGGCCTTTTTGAGTTGAAATATTTTTTCTCTAGTCACGTAGGTACAACTGCCGGAGGAGAGGCTTCTTCGACTGCAATTCGTGCCATGATTAAAAAACTTGTAGCAAGTGAAAACCCGCGTAAGCCTTTGTCAGATAATGTAATTGCTACCTTATTGAAAGATGAGGGGATTGAAGTTGCAAGAAGGACTGTCGCAAAATATCGAGAATCGTTACATATTCCTTCATCGTCTGAAAGAAAAGTCTTGATCTGAATTTTGAAGTATGGCTATTCTAGAGGTTCATTATGACGAAATAATGAAATTTTAATTTCACCAAGAGGAGTCGCTAAAATGGTTTAATTGTCCTAATATTCTTTGATAGCATTAAATCGTTTTAGTTCTTCTTTAAATAACCTAAAAAGGTGAGGGATAGAATTATGCAAATAACGATTCGTGGACATCATTTAGCAATTACACCAGCTATAGAAGAAAATATTAAATCAAAATTTAATCAATTAACGAAACACCTGGATCAGGTGAATAGTATGCAGATTAAATTAACGAAAGATCATCAAATTGATAAGCGCTCTCATAAGGGCAGTTCAAATCATGTTGCAGAGGCTATCGTAAGATTGCCAGGGATTGAGTTGTTTGCTCAGGCAGCTGCTGATGATATGTATACATCAATTAAAAAATTGACTGAAAAATTAAAAAGACAATTATTAAGATATCGAAAAATGCAATGTGCTTATTCACAAGTTGCTGTTTCTATTGAATAAGTTTTGAAATATTAAGAGAGGCTTGAAAGATAGCCTCTTTTTTATTGATAAAATATAAACACGTACTGAATTCTTGGAAAAAGTTATAGTAAAATACTCCGTTTTACCCCTTAGGTTGTGTCAGAGGTCTTTGCAATGAATAGTGAACAGCTCACTCAAATTTTAAAAGAAGCTTTCCCTGTAGCGGAAGTGGTGGTGAGCGGACAGGCTGGAAAATTTGACCTCCGTATTGTGGATGATCAATTTGAAGGTAAGCGTACGGTGGCTCGTCAACAATTAGTTTATGCACCATTAAATACTTATATTGCAAGTGGGGAAGTTCACGCGGTAACAATTCGTGCAATGACCAAAGATGAATGGCGTAAAGCAAGCCTTTTCGGAGCTTAAATATTAATGGATAAATTTTTAATTACGGGTGGTGTTAAGCTCGAAGGCGAAGTGCGCATTTCTGGTGCTAAAAATGCGGCTTTACCATTACTTGCTGCAACTATTCTTGCAGATTCTCCAATCACAATAACCAATGTTCCAAATCTTAAAGATGTTAATACTTTGGTAAAGCTAATTGGTGGATTAGGGGTTACGATTAGCTATGAAAATGACACAGTAAAAGCAGATACATCTACTTTAGACAATCAGTTTGCACCTTATGAGCTGGTAAAAACAATGCGTGCTTCAATTTTGGTGTTAGGACCATTATTAGCACGTTATGGTAATGCTAAAGTTTCTTTACCTGGTGGTTGTGCGATTGGCTCAAGACCTGTGGACCAACATCTAAAAGCTTTAGAAGCTTTAGGTGCGCATATTGAAGTTGAAAACGGTTATGTCCATGCTTCAGTTGATGGTCGCTTAAAAGGTGGTGAAGTTGTTTTTGATATGGTTACTGTTGGTGGTACCGAAAACATCTTAATGGCTGCAGCATTAGCAGATGGCGTTACGACTATTCGTAACGCAGCACGTGAACCAGAAATCACTGACCTTGCCCAAATGTTAATTAAAATGGGCGCCAAGATTGAAGGCCTTGATACAGATACTCTTGTTGTAACTGGAGTAGAAAGTTTACATGGCTGTGAATATGCTGTTGTAGCTGATCGTATTGAAACAGGTTCATATTTAGCAGCTGCTGCAATTACGGGCGGTCGTGTCAAAACTACTCATACTGATCCAGCATTGCTTGAGGCTGTTCTGGATAAGTTTGAAGAAATGGGTGCTGAAGTCACTCGTGGTGATGACTGGATTGAACTTGATATGATGGGTAAACGTCCTAAAGCTGTAAGTTTTAGAACTTTGCCACATCCAGAATTTCCAACTGATATGCAAGCACAATTGATGGCAGTAAATGTTATTGGTCGTGGATTCGCAACAATCTCTGAAACGATCTTTGAAAATCGTTTTATGCATGTTCCTGAATTGTCACGAATGGGCGCTAATATTCAGGTGGAAGGTCACGATGCTGTCGTAACTGGAGTTGAAACCTTACAGGCAGCGCCTGTTATGGCAACAGATTTACGAGCTTCATTCTCTTTAGTTCTTGCTGCTTTAGTTGCAGAGGGAGATACATTAATTGACCGTATCTACCATATTGACCGTGGTTATGAACATGTCGAAGAGAAGCTTCAAGGTTTAGGTGCCAAAATTAAGCGAGTAAGTTAATGAATGATGTAAGAAACGATGATCCTAATTTTGATGTGATGGGTAATTTTGATCATGGTTTGACCTTGGCATTAAGTAAAGGGCGTATTTTAAAAGAGACGTTACCTTTATTGGCTACAGCGGGTATTAATTTACTCGAAGATCCGGAAAAGTCTCGTAAACTAATTTTCCCTACTACACATAAGCAAGTACGTATTTTGATTTTACGTGCATCTGATGTACCCACCTATGTAGAAAATGGTGCAGCAGATTTAGGTGTAGCAGGTAAAGATGTGTTGATGGAACATGGTGCTCAGCATGTATATGAGTTGCTTGACTTGCAAATTGCTAAATGTAAGTTAATGACTGCTGGTAAAGTAGGCATGGAGCATCCAAAGGGTCGTTTAAAAATTGCCACGAAATATGTCAATCTTACACGTCAATACTATGCAAGCTTAGGTGAGCAAGTTGATGTTATTAAGCTCTATGGTTCTATGGAGTTAGCACCTTTGGTTGGTTTAGGTGATTACATTGTAGATGTAGTCGATACTGGTAATACTTTAAGAGCAAATGGTCTTGAGCCATTAGAAGAGATTTGCAAAGTTTCTTCTCGATTAATTGTAAATAAAGCCAGTTTTAAACGTAAACAAACTTTGTTAAATCCTATCATTTCACAGCTTGAGCAAGCTGTTCAATCGCGTTAAAAGCAATTTCCCATCATGCTTTTGCGATAGTTAAGCTAGATGATGCCCACAAGCGCATAGAAAAAGGGTAAACTTACTTTTTCTTTTTCGCCTTGTGGGTAAATTGATGCGACGTTTATCGACTCAAGATCAAAACTTCAAACAGGTTTTTGCTGAGCTTTTAGCATTTGAAACCGTGAATGATCCTAATTTAGTGCAAACAGTAGATCAAATTATTGCTGATGTTCGTCAGCATGGTGATGATCATGTTTTAAAGCTTACTCAACAGTTCGATCGACATCCTGCGCATCAATTTTCAGATTTGGAATTATCTCAACAACAACTTAAAACAGCTTTTGATAATTTGAGCCCAGAAATTCGTGATGCTCTAGAGTTAGCAGCAAAGCGTATTCGTACATTTCACGAAGCTCAGAAACAAGATAGTTGGACCTATATAGATGACTTGGGCAATACATTAGGGCAAAAAGTTACCCCTCTAGACCGTGTTGGTATTTATGTGCCGGGTGGTTTAGCCTCTTATCCATCTTCAGTCCTAATGAATGCTGTACCTGCTCATGTTGCAGGTGTACCTGAAATTATTATGGTTGTTCCAGCACCGAATGGTGAATTAAATCCATTGGTTCTTGCCGCAGCTTATCTTGCGGGAGTTAGCCGGGTATTTACAATTGGTGGGGCACAGGCTGTAGCAGCTTTGGCCTATGGTACTCAGACCATTCCACCTGTAGATAAAATTACGGGCCCAGGAAATCGTTTTGTCGCAGCTGCTAAACGTGCTGTATTTGGTCAAGTCGGCATTGATATGATTGCTGGACCTTCTGAAATTTTAGTCTATGCAGAAGGTGAGAATAATGCAGATTGGTTAGCTATGGATGTTTTATCACAAGCTGAACATGACACTGTGGCTCAAGCTATTTTTATAACTCCAGATGAAGCTTTGCTTAATGCAGTAGAGTTGGCAATTGAAAAGCATTTAAATGAATTGCCAAAGGCAGATATCGCTCGAACTTCAATTGAAAACCGTGGTGCTTTGGTATTAGTCAAAGACCGTGCAGAAGCAATTGAGTTGATTAATCAGGTTGCACCAGAGCATTTGGAGCTGTGCTTAGATGATGCTGAAGCCATGAGCGAAGATATTCGTCATGCTGGTGCCATTTTCATGGGACGTTATACACCTGAAGCAATCGGTGACTATTGCGCGGGCCCAAACCATGTATTGCCAACATCTGGAACTGCTCGTTTTTCTTCTCCATTAGGTGTTTACGACTTTCAAAAACGTTCGAGCCTGATTATGTGTTCGAAAGATGGGGTTAAAACATTAGCTAAAACAGCCGATATATTAGCTGTTCAAGAGAACTTAGATGCGCATGCATGCTCAGCTCGTTATCGTTATCAATAAGCTTGTAAACCTTGTAGTGTTTTAATTATTACTCAGGGCTGATTTTCAGCCCTTTTTTGAGATAAGACCATGACTTTATCTACAGCACAAATGCGCTTTTGGAGTCCAGAAGTTCGTGAATTAGAGCCTTATGTTCCTGGTGAACAGCCTAAAATTCAGAATTTATTGAAACTTAATACGAATGAAAATCCATATCCGCCATCACCAAAAGTAGTTGAAGCAGTTCAAGCTGTTTTAACTCAGCAAGCTGATGCATTGCGTTTATATCCAGATCCAGATGCAACAGCTTTAAAACAAGCAATTGCTAAACAACAGAATATTGAGGTATCTCAAGTTTTTGTTGGTAATGGTTCAGACGAAGTACTTGCTCATATTTTTAAAGCATTTTTCCTTCAAGACGAACCGATTCTTTATCCAGATATTACTTATAGTTTCTACCCCGTTTATAGTCAGTTTTTTGGAACAAAAACTAAAGAAATTCCACTCAATGAGAATTTCGAGATAGAAGTTAAAGACTATATACAACCAAATGGTGGGATTGTTATTACAAACCCTAATGCACCAACCAGTATTGCAATGGGTTTGCCAGATATTGAGCAAATCTTAAAAGCAAATCCGGATCGGGTGGTGGTGATCGATGAGGCATATGTTGATTTTGGTGCCGAGTCTGCGGTGAGTTTAGTAAATCGCTATGAAAATCTAGTTGTGTGTCAAACAACTTCGAAATCGCGTTCATTAGCTGGTTTGCGTGTTGGTTTTGCAATCGCTCAACCACATTTAATTGCAGCGCTTGAAGCCGTCAAAAATAGTTTTAACTCATATCCTATTGACCGTTTTGCAATTGCAGCCGCGGTCGCTTCTTTTGAAGATCAGGCTTATTTTGAAGAACAATGCCAGAAAGTGATTTCTAGTCGTGAAAAGCTAGTAGATGACTTAACTGCTTTGGGCTTTAAAGTTTTACCTTCTAAAGCGAACTTTATTTTTGCTTCACACTCAGTCCATGATGCAGGCAAACTTGCACAGCAATTACGTGAACAAGGTATTATTGTGCGTTATTTCAATAAGCCTCGTATTAATCAATTTTTGCGTATTACAGTGGGTACTGATGAGCAGAATATGCGTTTAGTGCAAACGTTAAAACAAGATATTCTTTAAGTTTTAGTCTGCTGTGCTGTTCATCAAGTTCAGCATGGCAGAAATTTTATCAAGGCTTTCTTGATATTCTGCTTCTGCATTTGAGGCAATTGTAATACCACCACCGGCCCACAAAGAGAGCTGATTTTGATATTGTTGAAAGCTACGGATAAGAATATTCCAGCGACCCGTTCCATCAAAATTGAAGTAACCTAAGGTCCCGCAATATGCACCTCTTGCTTCTTCTTCTAATTCTTCAATAATTTGCATCGCCCGAATTTTTGGGGCTCCTGTAATCGATCCCCCCGGTAAAGCAGAGAGCAACATTTGCATTGGATTAATATCATCTTTAAGCGTGGCAACAATCTCACTGACCATATGATGAACTTGATTAAAACTCTCAATCTCGAATAATTGAGTTGTTTTTACGGACCCTGTATTGGCATAAATGCTCAAATCATTACGTAATAAATCAACAATCATGACATTCTCGGCCTGATCTTTTTGCGAGTTTTTTAAAGTTTGTTTTGAAATAAAATCTTTTTCGATATCTTCATATCGAGGCATGGTTCCCTTAATAGGTCGGGTCTTAATTTGTTTATTTTGATTGAATTCAATGAAGAGTTCAGGAGAACAACTTAATAATTCAAATTGATCTAATTTTAAATAACCTGCATATGGTGCATTAGTAAGGCTCCATAAATCTTCAGCTTTATTTAATAAAGACCCTTTGAAATCAGCTTTAAATTCTTGAGTTAAATTGATTTGATAACAATCTCCAGCTTTAATATATTCTTGTATTTTTTTAAAAGCCAAAAAATATTGTTCTTTAGACCATCTTGGCTGAATAGGAGTTTTTAATTCAAATATATTTTTAGATTTATTTAAATTGGTAGTCTCTAATTTTTTTTCAATATATTTGAATAGGTCTAATGCATTTTCTTCATCACTAAAAAAATACCAATCATTATCTATATATTTTAAAAAAGAGCGATATTGGCCTAAGAATAAAGATGGCTGTATATGATTTTGCGCATTAATAAATTGATGTGCAGCAAAATCATAACTAATAAAACCAATATAACCGCCATTAAAACTTGTTGTCGTTTTAATTTTTTTATTTTCTTTTAAGTCTTTTTCTTTTAAGTGAATAAAATCTAATAATTGATTTGTTTTAAATGTGTTTTTATATTCATTGAAATTTTGACGCTGAAATATTAAGTTATTTTTATTCTGAATAAGAAAGTATTGCTGTGGAAGAAAACCAATAATGGGATTGTTATTGTCATTTAAATAAATGAGCCCAGTTAATCCTTGTAAATCTTTTAAAATCTCGGCAACATTTTTACCATTTAATGAGATTTTTTTCTTTAACTGAGACATTTTTAAATAAGAGAATAGTTAATGAGGGAAATATTAGTTTACTACATCTTGTGGATCATCAGGGAGAAGTCTTATGAAGGAGGTACTTTATCGCTGATAAAATAGTCGAATTTTAGTGGGGAACGGAGTTGTATTTAGAAGTTAAAAGCAAAGTAAATTGACCGTACCGTTTGTCGGGTAGTTGGCAAAAAATGCACAACACTAGTTGAACAAAAAGTAACGTAGATGTAATTTAGTAATTGCTAAGCAAAACTACTCAAGGATTGGAAGTTTCAGTTGCTATATAAAGAAAAATGCAACTTGAGACAATGAGAGTGGTTAAAGTCAAAAAATAAATGCTCTTGGGAGAGTGCTCAATGAAAATGTTCACTAAACTTGCTTTAGTTTCTTCTTTAGCTATCAGTGCAAATGCAATGGCAATGCAGTCAATGGACGATGCTGCACTAAGCGCTGCTACAGGTCAAGATGGTATTAATATCGGTATCGCTTTAGGTGCTGGCGGTGTTTCTATCGATAAATTATATCTACACGATAATGATGGTTTGGCATCATCAACAGGTATTACTGGTGCATCAGGTACTGCGGGTGCAATCGCAATTAGTGGTGTTACCCTTACTCAAACAGGTACAGGTAATCTTTTAGATTTAGCAATTGATACAAATGGTGCTTCGGGCTCAAACGGTGCTTTCTTAAACGTTGCTGCGACAGTAGGCGCTGTTGATATTCATGTCGGTTCAATTGGTGTTGGTACTTCGGGTACTTTAAACCAAACAACTGCTGTACGTGGTATTACAGAAACAGCTCCAACTGAAATTATTTCTGGTTTAGATTTATCTTTAGGCCAAATTTCAGCGAATGTTCAGTTAGGTTCTACTCCACAAGGTGCAATGATCAAAGTAAATTCAAGTTTAAAAGGTGGTTTAACACTATCTAACTTTGGTATTAATGACGCTGCTGGTGGCGGTAAAATTGTCCTAGATAAAGTAATGGTACGTGGTGCTGGTAATACTACTGGTGATTTAGACGTGAATGCGAATATTTCAGTTGTACCAACTGGCTTAAAAATCCAAAATAATAGTACTCAAGGCATGAATGTGTATGCGCAAGGTGTTCACCTTGGCGCTGCGGGTAATGCATCAATTGGTGATTTAGAAATCCAAGGTTTAAATGTAGGTACTTCTACAATTACAATCTCTGGTCACTAATTTAAAAAGTTAAAAATTAAAAAAGCGCGTATACAACGCGCTTTTTTAATTGGTTTTTAATTAAAATTTCATAAGAATTAATAATATTGTTATATGTGTACTAAATATATTAAAAGTATTGATGTTTAAGAATGAGAGTTAATTAACACTTTAATTAAAGTAGAACTATACATTCATCAAAAAGATTAAAAAAAAGCTGTTTTTTACAAAAAAAAAAGGTATCTTCAACACACAGGGATGTAGAGCTATTGCTCTAAGAATAAAATGAATAAGGCCGGTTAGGCCACCATTTAGACCAAGTGCTTATGTTAGAGATAGTTTTAGGCTCAGCATTGATGTATTACTTTGCGACAGAAGCCTTCGAAATAGAAAAAAAGCCGCCGGGAACTGTTTATTATACAGAGACTGCCGATTCACGTAATTTATCATTTCATCGAAATCACATTGAACCCGTCAAGATCAAACCTGCTGTAGAAGATCAGTTCCGTGGAATTGTTCGACAGGCCTATGACTATAGTTGTGGTTCCGCTGCTCTTACAACCTTATTAAATGGGTATGTTGGAACCAGTTTGACTGAACAACAGACGATGAGTGGCCTATTACAGTATGGCGAATATCAACGTATTATTGAGCGTCGAAGCTTCTCATTACTCGATATGAAACGTTTTGTCACAGCAATCGGTTTAGAGAGCGGTGGTTATCGTGGTGAGTTCTCTGATTTAGTGAAACTTGGACAACCTGCAATTGTTCCTATTTCTTATGCTGGGTTTAAACATTTTGTTGTATATAAAGCTTATAAAGACGGGCGAGTCTATGTGGCTGATCCCGCATTAGGCAATATCAGCTTCGATGAAAATCGTTTTAAAGAAATTTGGGATAATAATACTTTATTTGTTATTTCAGTCCCCGAATCTCAGCGTAAAGATCTATTGGCTTTAAAAGATGCAGATATGCGTCATGTAGAGGATGCAACCGTTAACAGATATGCTTTTGTTGACGTGCAATATCCGACATTTAATTATGATCGTTTAGCAAATAAAGCCTCAACCATGAGACGCGTGTTAGATAACGATAATCACTCTGCAACCTATGGACTACCAATAGAAACCTATATGCGTCTTTATTACAAACGTAAATAGTCAAATTTTAATTTAGTAAAATAAATAAATTGGGTGGGAAAAACATGAATAATCGATGGATAAAGATGAGTGTATTGGCCTTAAGTATGAGTGCTATTACAGGGACAATTTATGCTGAGGATCAAGTACAACAAGGACAAGTAGGTGGATCGAGCCAAGATGTAAATACAGTTAGAACAGAAAGTTCTACACCTGTAGATACAACAAATTCGAATACAGCTATAGCAGAAAGCACAGTACAGTCGTCTGATACATCTGCAACGGATAATAGCCCGGTACCCGCGAATGAGGGTGGTGCACATCAAGCTGCAACTGCATTACAGAAAAAAGAAGGTGATGCAAGTCAAGAGACGAATTTACAAGAAGTATTTACTTCAAATGAGCGACAATATTCGTTAATTAAAAAAGGCGTCATCTCCTCTTATTATGACCTTGATTATACTTATTATCGTGATACACGAATTGATTTAGCTTTATCAGATAATTCATCTCAACTTAACCGTTTACGTGTCGAAGAAGATGCTAACCATACTTTGACAAATAGTTTTACGGTCCAGTATGGGGTTTTGGACAATTTAACTTTATCAGCAACTCTTCCTTTTGTTGCAAAGTCTGAAATTATTCGTGATACGACTACTGCCGGGTTGGGGGATATTTCTCTTGGTGCTCGCTGGGAACCTTTTCCATTAAAACAAGGCCGATTACCATTGGTACTTTTTGGTAGTTTATCTTCTAAGACAGGAGATAGCCCATATGAAATTGGTTTAGATGAGCTATCAACAGGTAAAGGTTACTACTCAGCTGGTATAGGCGCCAGTACACGTAAATATATTGATCCAGTTGTTTTATTTGCTTCCGCATCTGCTAACTATGGTTTTAAAGAGTCTGGGTTAAATCAAGCCCGTGGTACACGTACATTAACCTCATTTGACCCTGGAATCAGTGGTGGTTTTTCTTTCGGTTTTGCTTACTCATTTAACTACGATGTATCTCTAACCATGTCATATCAGCAAAGCTTTAATATGAATGCTGAATTCCAGTTTGACAATGGTGATTCATATACGTCTCCAGACCAAAGTAGTGCAATGTTGTCTTTTGCTTTAGGTGTGCGTGTTTCACCTGAAACAATTGTTAATGGTACGGTAGGTATTGGTTTAACCGAAGATGCACCGGATATTTCACTTGGTTTATCGTTCCCGTTAGATATTTTAGGTTTTACTAAAAAACAAAAATAAGGAGATATGCAGGTGAAATATCCTAAATTATGTCCTTTAACGGCGGCAATTGTTATCTCCGGTTTTTCTAGCTTTGCCAATGCTCAATTAGGACAAAACCTAGCTGTTGATATTCGTTCACTATCGATGGGGAATGCTGTAACGGCAGATCCTCCAGGGATTAGTGCAGTTCATTTTAACCCAGCAGCACTAGCGAAAATTGATGGGTTACAAACAGATGTACAAGGTATTCTTGCAAACTTTGATATCCAGCGAGAGTTCTCAGCTCCTCCTGGGTACAACATTTTTGGTTATTCAGATGATCCTTTAGTTTGTAATGATGGACCAGAAATTTCTGCCAATATTTGTACAGATTTTAAAGATTCTGTACATGGTGACGTTGAGTATGCAAGCTTATATATACCCATTCTTAAAAAAATGGTTGATTTAGGAGCCGGTTACCCACTTGTTGCTCCTACAGCAGGTATAGCTTATAAACCACCAGGCTCTAAAGTCACATATGCAACAGCAATGTATGCGCCTTTGGTAGCGGGTTTTGGTGCAGAAAATGGTAATCCTGGTAACTATATGGGACAACAGGTTGCTGTAGAGCGTATTACTTATCTATCCCCATCTTTTGGTTATCAAGTCAATGATCATTTATCAATTGGTGCTTCGATTGGTATGTCGTATAACGCGATTGCTTTAAATACCGATTTACGTTTTCCTAATGAAATGATTGGTGTACTGCGTATGGTTGATGAAGTGGTATGTGCACCCTTCAAAGACAATAACGATATGATTACTGATCTGCTGTTATTGGGAATTTGTAATACGAAAGAAGGAATGAATCCATTTAATAAAATGGGGTCACTACAAGTTTCATTAGAACAATCATTAAGCCCTAGCTATAACTTGGGATTGCTTTGGGAGCCAACAGATGATTTTGGCTTTGGTATGGTATATCAAAGTGCTGCCAAGATGCGTCTCAAAGGCAAATACATGATTAATAATGCTAAAGCTCCTCAACAGTTGGTTCACGGATTAAACTCATCAGCAACTGGTCAAATTTTAGCTGCTATTCTTGGATTACCTGGATATGTTCCTGACACTGAGTCTGGTTTAGTCGCGATGGATTTAGAGTATCCTGCACATTTTCAGGCAGGTATTAAATACAAAATATTTCCAGATTTACAATTAAACTTTGATGTTGGATGGACGGATTATTCTGCTTGGGATAAGTTTAAATTTGAATTTGATAGACAGATTACATTATTAAAGATTGCCAAACTTTTATCGAATGATGTGACTGATAGCTCTTTAGCATTGCCATTAAAATTTACTTCGCCATGGAGTTGGGGTATTGGTTTAGAGTATTCAGCAACTGATCGTTTGAAGTTACGAGCAGGTTATGAGCCGCGTGCTAGTGCTATTCCTAATGATAAGCGTAATACCATGGTGCCGATCAATAATGCACAGTTATTCGGTTTAGGAGTAGGTTATCGTTTTGATGCTGATACAGATTTAGATCTTTCTGTCGGTTTCTTACGTAGTCGTGACAATATTCCAGCTTGTAGTAGTAGTCTATCGAATAAGTGTGGTGTCGATAATATTTTATTAAACCCTTATTCAGGTTTAGATGTAAAAACGAATACAAAAGTCACAGTACTTGGTTTGAGTTATAGAACAAAATGGTAAAACAGTATAAACGGATGTTTAACCCTAATTTCGCTATCTTGACCTTATGTGTTGCGATAGCGAATGTTTCTGTTTCTTATGCAGACGGATTTTATACGATTATAGGTCCTGATGGACGACCTATGATTGTGCCTAGTAAAAGAGTTGACCAGAAAAAACAAGCACCTTCTAAAATAGAAGAAAAACAACACCAGACTCCAATAACTAATCCGGTAGTGGTTCCCGTCCAAAAAGTTTTTGAAGAGAAAGAGCAGAATAGAGAGTCACCAAAAAGATTAGAACAACAACCACAAAAGAAATTAAATTCTGCAC
>NZ_JAOTNV010000010.1:171393-191036 GCF_025630795.1 Acinetobacter sp. AYS6 | reverse complement strand
CGACTGCACCGACTGCACCGACTGCACCGACTGCACCGACTGCACCGACTGCACCGACTGCACCCCAAAAAACTCAAACTGCTATTGTTGCTGATAAAGAATTAAAAACATCTATGGAGAAAACTAAATCTTTCGAAAGTGAAAAGGTTCAACCAGTCGCTAATAATGATTGGAAGAAAAAGCTTATTTTAGTTCCGCCACCAATAAAAAACACATCACAGGCAGCTCCATCAGCAGTCTCTTCACAGGATAAGTCTAAATTTACAACGATTGATAATGTTGAATATGTAAATAATGAGTATCTTGAAGATCAGGAATTTAATCTTGAAGGTAAAAAGCGTTTTTATCTTATGCCTGACGGCTTAGGACGAACTGAATCAATAGAGCGTAAAAAAGGTGTGAGTCGGTCAACTTTAGATCAGCTTTTTAATCGGCAGGCTAAAGATGAAGAGTCTACTGTTGTATTGGCTCCAACCTATATGCGTTTATCTTCGCAAGAGTTAGAAGCAGCTTTTGAACAAGACAAATGTTTTATTAAAGGTTATAACAAACAAATTAAGACACTTAGTATAAATAAAGAAGTAAGTGTATGGCCTCGTAAGCCGTTGAAAGAAAAATTTGAATATGAGGTTGTACAGTTAAACCCTTCTGTTCAGCATTTAAAACTTATGTCATTTGCTGCTAGTAATGAGAAGCCTCTTTATTACTGGCCTTTAGTCATCTTTTTAGATAATAAGGGTTGCATTTTAGAAGGAGTTAGTGGGTTTAAGAGTAAATCTTATCCTTCTACGATGTTACAACACTCGTCAATTCAAGGTGTTTTGAAAGTACCACCTTCAGCATATTACATGATGATGACACCTTTATCTTCTGCAGTGGATGTTGCAGAAAAAGAGTTAACAAATCAGGGACAAATTCAAATTTCCGTATTACGTTAAAAATAAGTAGGGTATCTAATGAATAAAAAAGTTTTATGGCCTTTTGCACTAACCACATTAGCGATTATGCTAAATGGTTGTGGTGGTGGTAGTTCTAATATTAATGAAGATCCGAATGCGGGCACTAATAACGGAAACTTATCTTCAGGTAGTTGTACGCCAACAACGAGCGACACTGGTGCAGAAGATGCAACTTGTTTGCAATTCGCTTTAGATTATCCGATAGCTGGTATTAATTTCGATTGTAGTTCGGCAACAAATTTTCATTATGCGACTAAACTTTCAGGAAATGCGGTAATTGGGTCGTGCAAAGTAGGAGATACAGCACGTTTTTATATTCAAAGTAAAGATAATAAAAAGGTTTTCTTAGGAAACGTTAATCTGGATACGATTGGGAAGTTTACTGCCGTTAATGGTAGGACTAAAGTGATCAATCCGATATATCTAAGAGTGCTGGATTTAGCAAGTGGTGTTACAGGTAAAACTCCAGCAACATTAGATAAAAATGATGAAACAATTAAAGTAGCGATTGCTTTAATAAAAATCTTTCAAAGTATTGGTGTGGAAAATGGTGATAACCTGATTGGGGATATACAACCCACCCAACTTACAGATATAAAGAAAGATCAGCTTACTAAAATTTCTCAGAGCATAACAGCTACAGAATTAAAAAATGGTGCGTATGCGAATATTTTAAAACCTTGGTTAGATGTAGGACAAATCTCTGATGATGAAGCTTATAAGTTAGTTGTACAAACAACGAACTTAAGTAATGCTGGCATTTTTGAGTCATTCAATTTATTTACTAGTTCAAGTCCCATATTTCAAAACTATCAAGTTTTTTATGGGTGTAATAGAGCTAAACAAGAAGAATGTTTTAATAACACAATTAACTTAAGACATTCAGCAGATGAGTTTTATTTATTATCAGACCGACAAGGTTATACATTAGGATATGGTTTACAGTGGAAGGGTAATGCTATTGTAATAAACAATCAAGTACAAAACCCTTATTTGTTAACCTCAAAAGTTAAACCAGCTAGATTAAATGCAAATGCACAGAATGGTTGGTTAAATCCTATTAGCCGTGAGATTCAGTCAACTACTCCACTTCGTTTAAGCGCCTCTGATAATCCGAATGAAGATTTACAGATTTATCAAGGTAAATTCTTTAATGATTATGGAGTGGCAGGAACAGAACCATTCTATAAATACTTAACAAAACTCAGTACTGGTAATCCGCAACATTATGGCCTCTGGCGTCAAAATGTTGATGGTGATAGCTACAATGGGATATTGAGTATTGTTAAAAGCAGTCCTATTAGTTATCTAGAGAGAAGGGTTTTCAAAACTTCTGGTAACGTAAAGGTGGGAGAGAATTATATTTTTCCTCTCTATGCGACTCTGACATTTAATTTTTCAGATAAGACGATTCAACCTGTAAATTTAGGTATTGTTATTGATGAACATGGGGATATTCGTACTGATATCAAACCTAATTCAACAACAAATGATATGTCAGGCCAATGTGCGACTGTGTCTGACACTAGTTTAGTGGATAGTAATGGCGTACAACAATATCGAATTGGTACTACAGCGGCGACAGTTGATGATCCTTCAAATAGCCAACAGTCTATTTACGTTCGTATGATTTTATCTAATCCAAAATTTGAGAATATTGATGGTGCGATGGTTGGGGTAACTTTTGTAGGCGTTTCTCCGGGGCCTGCGAAATTGAATCTATTTAATTTATTGGCAAATAAGGTAGATAGTACGAGCATTGATTTCGATACTAATACTGCTTGGTTTAATCAACATGCGGCAGCTCAAGAAAGCTATAATACGCTTAAGGATGTGCCTGCTCCAACCGCTGCGGATAAAGCTTTGGCTCAACGTAAATTTGGTACAGTAACAATCAAATTAGCGGATCAATCTATTCCAGCTTGTAAAGCAATTAAAACTAAGTCTTAACATATTAAACAAAAAAAAGACCGCTAAGCGGTCTTTTTTATTATCTAATTGATTAACCCGTATGGTCTAAACGAGTACCCAAAGTTTCAAGATGTGTTGGGAACACTTGTTTTTTACGATCTTCAAAATAATGTCTTAATGTATGTTCGACACTAGGGAAGGCTAGCTCTCCCCATGGAATTTCATGTTCTTCAAACAACCGACTCTCAATGCTTTCTTCACCTGCACCAAAAATTCCATCTTTCAGCTGTGCTTTAAACAACACATAAATTTGACCAATACGCGGAATATTGTACATACAATAAAGTTGTTCTATTTCTATCTCGGCTTCTGCTTCTTCACGGGTTTCACGCGCTGCACCTTGTTCCATGGTTTCGAACAATTCCATATAGCCAGCAGGCAAAGTCCATAAACCATAACGAGGTTCAATCGCACGACGACAGAGTAATACTTTGTCTTCCCATAACGCTAAGGCACCGCAAATTACTTTGGGGTTTTCATAGTGAATATTTCCACAATGAGTACAAACACGGCGTACTTTATGATCACCTAAAGGAATTTTTTGTTCGGTTTTATGCCCACACGCTACACAGAAACTCATAATTATCATCGAGTATAGAGATGACTCAGCATAACTGAATTTTTGGACTTACGCATCAACTCTATTCCCTAAGTTTATTTTTCAGATATGATGCAAAGAGAGACAGAATAATAGGTGAATGGTATGGAAGAGCACTTGCTAACACAAAAGTTACAGCAAAGATTGCGCTTTTCCACCCGCATACAAGAAGCACAAGCAGCAGTACTGATTGCAATTACTAATGAAAATGATCCAAAGGTACTGCTTACACGCCGTTCAATACATATGAACAACCATGCGGGGGAGGTTTCTTTTCCGGGTGGAAAGCGTGATCCTAGTGACACGAGCAATATTGTTGTAGCGTTAAGAGAAGCTCAGGAAGAGACAGCTTTAAATCCGTTCGATGTGCAGTTGCTCGGTGATTTGCCGATGCAGCGTGCAAGAAGTGGTTTGTCTGTAAAACCGATCGTTGGACTTATTCCTCCAGAGGTGACTTTAATACCTCAGCCTACCGAAATTGATCGAATTTTCTTTGTCCCGTTACAGCAACTTATCGAGACGCGTCCAACACCCTATGAAGTGAAGTATGCCCATCAGTCTTTATATTTTCCAAGCTTACAGATTGATAATGAAATTATTTGGGGTTTAACTGCTCGTATGTTAGTTGCTCTGTTTAAATATGGATTGGGTTATCAGAAAGATTGGCCATTTTTACTCAACTCACCAACCTTTGGAATGCCAAAGTTTTCTCATAAAAAATAAAGATCAGGATTGATAAATTATGATGTATAGCTATCAAGGACAGCACCCAAAAGCCTTACATGAACCATGGGATGGTTGGGTTGCTCCAACAGCAACGCTCATTGGACAAGTAGAGTTAGGGCGTCAAGTCAGCATTTGGTTTGGAGCTGTAGTACGTGCCGATAACTGTGTAGTGCGAATTGGTGATTTCTCTAATATTCAAGAAAATTCTGTACTACATACCGATGCTGGACTTGAGTTAAATATTGGTGAATATGTCACAGTCGGTCATAAAGTCATGCTGCATGGTTGTACGATTGGTGATAATAGTTTGATTGGTATGAACGCCGTAATTTTAAATCGGGCTGTGATTGGCAAGAATTGTATTATTGGTGCTAATGCTTTAATCCCTGAAGGAAAGGTGATTCCAGATAACTCAGTGGTGATGGGTTCACCTGGCAAAATTGTCAAAACTTTAGATGAAGATGGCGCTGCAAAAATACGTTTGAGTGCATTGCATTATGCTGAGCACTTTAAGAACTATGCAGATTTAGAAAAATTCCACTTTTAACTCTTTTTTAGCAAAATATTTTTATGCCAAGCACAAGCTTGGCATTTTTATTTAGAAAGAGAACAACTCGCCTATCAGAGCCGAGTGGGGTATCATAACCCTCGTTTTTAATCTGATTTAATACTAAGGTTGTGCATGAAATTGCTGGCGTTGGAAACTGCGAATGAGCAGTGTTCTATTTCATTAGTCGATGAAACCCAAGAACTGTTTTTTCAACTCGATACGCGGGCGAAAGCACAAACCCAGACCATTTTGCCCATGATCGAGCAGGGGCTACAACAAACAGGTCTTGAGGTTGCTGGTCTAGATGCGATTGCCTTTAGCCGTGGGCCGGGTTCTTTTAGTGGTGTCCGAATTAATGCAGCTGTGACTCAGGCGTTGGCATGGTCACAAGATTTACCTGTTATTCCTGTTTCGAGTTTGCAAGCTTTAGCTCAAGCGGCATACCGACTTGAAGGTTTGAAACAAGTGACTGCGGTACTTGATGCGCGTATGAACGAAGTTTACATTGCAAGTTTTGTTCTCGATGAGCATGAAATCATGGAATGTATTGATGAAGAAAAATTAATGGGCTACGAGCCAGCAGCAGCTTATGCAAAACATTGTTTAATTGGTTCGGGCGCCAAGCTACTTCAAGCTGATGCTGAACATCAAACAGTCACTGCAAATGCACAAGACATTGCTTCGATTGCACGTGTCTCTGCAGCGCAAAAAAAGTGGGTTGATGCCGAACATGCTTTGCCAGTTTATTTACGTGATGATGCATGGAAAAAAATAGCGGATCAGGGTAAAGCAAAATAAAGGCGAATCATGCACATATATTTTGAAGTAGATTTTCAAGAAAAAGCACAGCACTACCAAGCTGTGCTTTGTTCTAGAGGTGTGACTGTAGATTTGCAGTTAGTTGAAAAACTGAATGCACGTTTTCTGCGTTTAAATCCTGAGTTGGCACTTTGTGTAGATGAAAACGGGCTATGGTTATCTGCAAATGGCATGAAAATGCAGCCCGATTGGAAAGCCGAAATTTCCCGTTTAAAACGTGCAAGTCTTAAATCAGAAATGATTGCTCGGGCTTGTCAGTTGGGTGAAAAACCAATACTGGTTGATGCTACAGCAGGCTTGGGTCACGATAGTTTACTCATGGCTTATCTGGGCGCACAAATACAATTGGTTGAACGCCACCCGATTTTATTTACCTTACTTGAAGATGCAAAAGCACAAGCTGAACAAGACAGCTTTTTAAGCCAGTTTATGGATCGGATTCAACTGATCTTTGCTGACTCTGCAAGTTATTTACAACAGTTACAACAAAAAGCTCAACTAGTTGATGTGGTTTATCTAGATCCGATGTTTCCACAGCGTGATCAGAATCATCAAGCAGTCAAAAAGCAAGCTCAAGTTAAAAAGCAGATGCAGCTTTTACATCTACTTTTACCGGAAGATGGTGAGATGGATTTGGGGGATAATTTGCTGGTTTTGGCACAGAAAGTTGCTAAACGTGTAGTGGTTAAACGGCCACGCCATGCTATTTTCTTGGCAAATCAAGAGCCAGCTCATCAATGGCAAGGAGATGCTTGTCGTTTTGATGCGTATTTTCAGTAGGCTTATGTAAGGTTAGGTTTTATTGCTTGAATAATGCACAAATATATGTGATATAGTTCAAAAGCATGATTGCTAAAATTCTTAGCAGGCATACACTTAAGATGCCTGACAAAAACGAAATTTTTGAAAACCTTTTATGATTGATCTTAAACCCTCCATTAACTTTTGGCATGATTTTAAAAGCAACCAAATTGCCGGAATGTGGCTGTTTTTGGGATCAAGACGTTCTCTCCAAATTGTACATCCATCTATTCTTCAGCTAATTGTTTGGGGAATTTTAGGGGGATGTACTAACTCTCTGTATAGTTGGCTTGTTGCTGGTCAAATCGGTGATTTCAATTCACAAGGTTTAATTGGTTATGCACTTTGGCCATTCATTGCCTTAATTGTCGGGATTTTCCTATCACAGCGCACCAACCAACCTCGCTTAATGCTAGTGCCTGCTTTACTTTGGTTGGTACTAGATACAAATATTTTATTAATTCAATGTTTAATTCAGTATTTGGGGTCTAACGGTTATCTCAACTTTATTCCCGATACTATTTATAACGGGATTTTACCAAGCCTATTTGTGGCTTTGTTCGTTTGGCAAAGTTTAGCGGTAATTTGGGTTTTCTCACGCGAACTCAAGTGGCCTTGGTGGGAACGTGCACTGGTTATGGTTGCGACGATTGCGACAATGGTGGTGTGGCAACTTTCCGTAAAAGATCAACCGATTTGGAAGGTCGAAGATTCTGCTCCAACATTTGCTGAAGATGCTTTTTATGCACAAAGTAAGTTGCTAAATGATTCTTTAGAGCAAGTGCAATATGGTGAGCAGGCAAAAAGTCATTGGTATTTTTTAGGTGTGGCTGGCGATAGTTATCAAGATGTTTTTAAATCGGAAGTGGTCCGTATTAAAGAACAATTTGATACACGTTTTGGAACGATTGGTCGATCGATGATGTTGGTCAATAATCCAGATACTCGTACAGAAATTCCGATTGCCTCTAAAACCAGTATCGAGTTAGCCCTACGCCGTATGGGGCAGCAAATGAACCGTGATAGTGATGTTTTATTTCTATATATGACTTCACACGGTGAACAAAATCACTTTGAAATTGAAAATGCACCATTAGATTTAGGGCAAGTAGACCCGAAATGGTTGCGAGAAACACTTGATAAATCCGGTATTCGCTGGCGTGTGATTGTTATCTCGGCTTGTTATTCAGGAAGTTTCATTCCTGCTTTGCAGTCTCCAGATACTTTAATTATTACTGCATCAGCTGCTGATAAAACTTCCTTTGGATGTAATAACGAAGCCGACTATACCTATTTTGGTCGAGCTTTCTTTGATTTGGCTATGCGAGAGCAATCTTCGATGAAAGACTCGTTTAACACAGCTAAGCAAACAGTCACCAAATGGGAAGTGGCTCAAGGTGTTGAACCTTCAGAGCCCCAATGGATGATTGGTAAAAATATGGAACTTATGCTACCTCAATTAGAAAAGTATCTATTTCCTCAGCAAAATACTGGTACTGTAGATATTGCTCAAACAAAAACAGAGGCTAAAAACGATGCAACTCCTGCAAAAAAACCGCTGCTTTGAGGGTGAGCAGCGTATATACCAATTTGAATCTCATTTGTTAAAAGGACCTGCTAAGTTTGGTGTTTATTTACCACCAGCAGCTTTAGAGGGTAAAGCTTGCTCAACTTTGTTTTACTTAGCTGGGTTAACGTGTACTGAAGAAACCTTTGCCATAAAAGCTCATGCACAGCATATGGCCGCACAGCTGAGCCTAATATTGATTACCCCAGACACTTCTCCTCGTGGAGAACAAGTGGCAGCAGGGGATAACTGGGATTTAGGTCAAGGTGCGGGTTTTTATATTAATGCCACACAAGCACCTTGGTCTGAACATTATCAAATGGAAAGTTATTTAATTGATGAGTTATATCCACTCACTTTAAAAAGCTTTCCTGTAAACGCTCAACAAGTTGGTATCTTTGGGCACTCAATGGGTGGACACGGCGCATTAACTTTAGCGTTTAAATATCCTGAGAAGTTTAAGTCGGTATCTGCCTTTGCTCCAATCTGTGCGCCAACTGAATGCACATGGGGAGATAAAGCGTTTAGTCATTATTTAGGTGCAGATCGCGAAAGCTGGTTGGCTCATGATGCCACAGCTTTAGTCTCAAAAAATGGTGCAGTATTTAGTGAAATTTTGATTGATCAGGGATTGGATGACCAATTTTATGAACAACTTCACCCTGAAAAATTTAAGCAAGCATGTTTAAAAGTAGGACAGCCTTTAACTTTAAGACAACATGCTGGCTATGATCATGGCTATTACTTTATCCAAACCTTTATGGATGAGCATTTGCAGTTTCATGCAATCCAGTTAGAAAAGGTAAGTGGCTAATTAGTGTTGCCATTCAACCTGAAATTCTTGTTGAGCCATACGGTTTAGATGATCAAGCACCACTTTTTCTAAGTGATCGTGGTCATCTAACTGGCTATCAATTGCAACGTTTAACTGTTCTGTTTCTGGTGCAAGTGTAATCGTTGCTGTAGGCATTAAGATTTTAAAATCTTGTTCAGTTTCTTGTACTTCAAACTTGTGCTTCCAATGATTAACCAGACGTTTTGCAATACGTTTTCCATCGTTTGTTAATAGATGAGTTGTGCTTTTCATTCTCAATCCTTACATTGGTTTAATGTACCTTAACAAATTCGTTTCGCCGTTAGCATTCTATTGTTGCAACGTTACGTTGCAAGTTTGAAATGTTGTCATTTGAGCAAGGAAGGGCAGGCCAAGTAGGTTCTTTTTTGTTATAATTTTCAGCCTCTCCTTAAATTTTTAGCCAGGTCATCCACCTATGTCCAAGCCTTATTTGATTGCTCCTTCTATTTTATCTGCTGACTTTGCTCGTTTAGGTGAAGATGTAGACAAAGTTTTAGCCGCGGGTGCAGATGTGGTGCATTTTGATGTGATGGATAATCACTATGTTCCAAATTTAACTTTTGGTGCTGGTGTGTGTAAGGCGCTCAAAAAATATGGTATTCAAGCTCCTGTTGATGTTCACTTAATGGTATCTCCAGTTGACCGTATCATTGGAGATTTCTTGGAAGCTGGTGCTGATATTATTACGTTTCACCCAGAAGCCTCTCATCACATTGACCGTTCATTACAGTTGATTAAATCTGGTGGTGCTAAAGCTGGTTTAGTGTTTAACCCTGCAACGCCATTACACTATTTAGATTATGTACTTGATAAAGTTGACCAGATTTTAATAATGAGTGTGAACCCTGGTTTTGGTGGACAAAAGTTCATTCCAATGACATTAGAAAAATTGCGTGAAGCTCGTAAAATTATTGATGCAAGTGGCCGCGATATTCGTTTAGAAGTTGACGGTGGTGTTGGCCCTGCAAATATTCGTGAAATTGCAGAAGCGGGTGCAGATATGTTCGTTGCTGGTTCTGCAATTTTTGGTCAACCAGATTATAAAGTTGTAATTGATCAAATGCGTTCAGAGCTTGCGAAAGTAGGTAGTGTAGACGCTTAAAAAAGTATGTTTAATCGAGAATAAGCTTGTGGATAACTTTGTTTATAACTGTATGGATAACTGTGTTGATAACCATATGGATAAGATGTTGGTAAAATAAACAAAATTAGATCAACCGTTTATTCCTTAGACATAATGTATGAAAAAAGAACGTTTTGGCGTTCTTTTTTTATGCGTGTTGGATATTTTATTACCTGATTTTTTATTAAGCTTTACTAAAAAATAACCTGTGCAAAAAACAATACTGCTCTGTGTAAAACCTTTTATGGATAGATAAGTAGAAAACTGTAAAAGTGTCATGAAAAATCAAGATAAATTTGGTTTAATAAGATTTTAGTAAGATAAGAGATTTAGATAATTAATGACGATAAAAATTTTAGCGGTAGATATGGATGGGACTTTTCTTAATTCTAAGAAGCAGTACAACAAAGCACGTTTTTTAAAACAGTACGAACAACTTAAACAAAATAATATTCATTTTGTAGTTGCTAGCGGCAACCAACTCGCAAAGCTTATTACCTATTTTCCAGAAATTAGTCATGAAATTGCTTTTATTGCAGAAAATGGCGCGCATGTTGTAGATGCAGAACAAGAGTTAGCATTTGCTCATTTAAGTCAGCACCAATTCATTGAGATTTTAAAAGCGATTAACCCTTCATATACCTCAACCATGGTGATCTGTGGAAAACAGAGTGCTTATGTGCATAGCAGCATGAACACAGAGGACTATGCCAAAGTCGCTCGATACTTTGAAAAGTTAACAGTTATAGATGATTTTTATGCGCTAAATGATTTGGTGTGCAAAATTACCTTCACTGCTCAGGAAAACGAAAGCTTTGCGATTTTTCAAGATTTTCAGAAGCAAAGCTTTGTTGAAGATAAAGTCTTAGTGCCTGTTTCAAGCGGTTTTGGCTTTATCGATTTGATCCTTCCTGACCAACATAAAGCCCATGGTTTGAAACTTCTATTACAGAAGTGGCAGGTTGAGCCTAATCAAGTGGTTGCGATTGGTGATAACAATAATGATATCCAGATGATCAAAGCTGTCGGTTATGGATTTGCGGTTGAGAATGCAGTAGAAGCTTTAAAAGCAGTAGCGTCTTATGCCACTGTAAGTAATGAACATGAGGGTGCACTAGAAGTGATTGATTTAGTACTTCAGCGTCAACCTCCGTTTGCTTAATTTTTTTTAAAACAAACAGTTAAAATGGAAAATTGTATCTGTTTTAAAACTTGGTTATGCTAATCGGATTAAGATTACTCATCGGCTCTAGGCGATAAAGCACAATGGCTCTACAACACTTACGCAAGTATGCTTGGTTTGTGTTCCTAATGACTTTGGTCATTGGGTGGAGTGGTGTGTCTGTTGCTCAGACGCCTATGCAACATGATCTTCATACTATGCCGTGTCATAGTGAAAAATCTTCGCATAAGAATATGCATGTTCAAACCGATGATCAGACTGTATGTCATCAAACAATGACACAGTCTCTTCATTCGCACGGTGAGCATTGTCAGGACTGCAACCCAGTTCATTGTCAAATCGTGAATTTGGCATTGCAACCTGCGGTGCCAGAGGTTGAATCACAATTTATTCCTATAACGTCTCAATTTAGCAGTATTTATCAGGCTCAGCATTTAGCCGGATATTGGCAAGAAATTTTACGTCCTCCTAAAGCTTAATCCTTTCTTACTTATTTTTTTAGTTCAAAGGATTACAGCAATGTCTCATAAAACAATTAGCAGCTTCGTCGCTGTATTTGGTCTATTGATTTCACCATGGACCCTCGCGGCAATTAAGGAATATCACCTTAATATTAATGAACAACAGGTCAATGTTACCAGTCAGCCGCTTAAACGAATTACCGTAAATGGCAAGTTTACAGCACCACTCCTTGAATTTGAGGAAGGAGATGAGGCTGTTATTCATGTTCATAACCAATTAAAGAATCAAGATACATCTTTGCATTGGCATGGGTTGTTACTGCCAGGGTTAATGGATGGTGTACCGGGTTTCAATGGTTTTAAAGGAATCGCGCCAAACGGAGATTTTGTTTACCGCTTTAAGGTGAAACAAAACGGCACTTATTGGTATCACGCCCATAGTAAAGGCCAAGAGCAAGATGGTTTATATGGCCCGCTCGTGATTTACCCAAAAGGGAAAGTACCAGTCGCAGCGCATGAAAAAACTGATCGTGATTATGTCGTAATGCTTTCAGATTTTCATAACTCTTCTAGCGATAGCATTTTAAAGAATTTGAAGAAATCGGCTGAGTATTATCAAAACCGCCGTGAAACCGTATCGGATGTTTTGAAGCAAGTTAAAACACAAGGCTTAAAAGCAACTTGGCAAGATCGTTCGATGTGGAATCAGATGCGGATGTTAAAAACCGATATGTCTGATGTGACGGGTTACACCTTCTTAGTCAACGGTAAGACACCTCAGCAAAATTGGACAGCTAACTTTAAAGCTGGCGATAAGGTGCGATTACGATTTATTAATGCATCAGCAATGTCATTTTTTGATGTCAGAATTCCAAATTTGAAAATGACAGTTGTAAGTGCAGACGGGCAGCCAGTTAAGCCTGTGGCAATTGATGAGTTCCGTATTGGTACAGCCGAAACCTACGATGTGATCGTAGAACCTAAACAGCCAAATTATCAGATTGAAGCCGAGTCTATTGACCGCAGTGGTTTTGCTATCGGCACTTTGCATGATGAAAATACGCAAGCTGTAGAGCCAGTTCAAATGCCGCAACCACGTCCACGTTCTTTGCTAACCATGGATGATATGGGCATGAGTCATGGCAATGGGGCAAGTGATGAACATGCTGGCCATCAAATGAATATGCAACACGACATGTCGGCGATGCCGGAAATGAAAAAAGAAGAGAGCCAGACTAATCATGATCATACGATGATGAACATGAGCCATGACATGAAAAATATGTCATCTGGCGAACATGATCATTCCATGATGCAAATGAAGCATGACATGTCAGCAATGCCTGAAATGAAACATGATATGCAGGCTATGCCATCGGGTGAGCATGACCACGCTATGATGAATATGAAGCATGAGATGCCTGCGCAATCTGAGAATAAGGCTAAAAAGGATGAGTCTGTGTATGGCTGGGCAAATGCTTCGACACCAGAGGGTATGAAAGCACTGCAATATAGTGATTTGCAATCTTTAACACCTCAGCCAGACACACGTGCGCCAGAACGAGAGCTTGTTATTCGTTTAGGTGGCAACATGGAGCGTTATATCTGGACCATTAATGGAAAGAAATTTAGCGAAGCTGAGCCATTACAAGTTAAGTATGGCGAACGTATTCGCTTAAAGTTCGTGAATGACAGCATGATGGCTCATCCAATGCATTTACATGGCATGTTCATGCAATTGGAAAATGGTCAGCAAGCTGAAAACTTACCAAATAAACATACCGTTATTGTTCCACCAGGAAAGACAGTTACTGCGTTATTAACAGCCGATGCTTTAGGAGAATGGGCGATTCATTGCCATCTGCTTTATCACATGAGTGCTGGAATGATGAATAAGTTGATTGTGGCTCAAGTGAATGATGGAGCAGTAGATGCATCTCAAGCACCTGTTCAATCTGAAAATGAAAAAGGAGCTAGTCATGCGCATCACTAAGTTATTTTCTCAAATGATATGTTGCGGTGTTTTCTCTGGTGTATCGGTTCTTACTTTGGCACAAGAACCCTTAACACATGATCATTTACGCGAACATGGTGGACAGATCTATCAGGCAACAAAAATTGATACTGGCTGGACTCAAAATGAAGAGGGAGAAGGTCATTTTTCTTCTGAGTTAGAAAGTTGGGTGGGAACTGATGAAAATAAATTGTTCATTAAAGCTCACGTTGAAAAAGCCGAGTCTGAAGACGCTAATTACGGCGGTTCAGTACTTTATAGCCGAAATGTAGCTGATTATTGGGATGTACAGGCTGGGGTAAACTACGAGCGTTTACAGCGGGAAGACGAAAAGCAAGATCGCTGGGCAGGTGTAGTAGGTTTACATGGCATGGCACCTTACTTTTTTGAAACCGATGCATATCTTTATGCAGGTGAAGATCAGCTATGGAAGTTAAGTTTAGAAACGGAAAGAGACTTACTCTTTACCCAAAAGCTAATTGGTAAACCTTATTTAAAAGCAGATGTTGTTTTGCAAGATGAATCTCGCTATGCCAGTAAAACAGGTTTATCAAGTTTACAAGCTGGTTTTCAAACCCGTTATGAAATCAACAAAAAGGTCATGCCATTTGTTGATGTGGGTTACGGCTATGAAAAAGGTTTAAAACAAACTGCTTGGCAAACTGGAACCGACTCTGAACATGGTTGGTATTATGGAGCAGGGTTAACACTTAAGTTCTAATTGCAGAACAAAAATTAAGCTTAATGACGTGCCATTGGTTTATACTGATGGCATTGTTTTTTGTGTCAGTTATGGTGCACAGATGGCTTTAGAAAAACAAGAGAATAAAATACATTTAAGTAAAAGTAGCTCTAGCTGCGGGTGCTCAAGCATGCCATCTCAGGAGTATTCTACACCTAGTGAAGCTGTATCTAGAAAGAGTCAATGGGTGAGTTATTACCATATTCCCCGCATGGATTGTGCAGCTGAAGAGCAAATGGTCCGAATGGCTTTAGCGCCTTACGCGGACGATATACAAGAGCTCCATTTTGACTTGCCAGCACGGCATTTGGCGATTTATCACAGTGTTCAAGCTGAAAAGATTACTCAAAGTCTGCAACGTTTAGGACTAGGGGCGGAATTACAACAAACGCAGCCACATTATGAACCTGTTGAAAAACCTAAAAAGGTTCGAGCTAGTTCTTCAACCAATGCAGCACAAAAGCAAGTTTTACAATGGTTGTTACTCATTAATGGCGTCATGTTTGTCATTGAGTTTATGGCAGGTATTATTGCTTCATCGACAGGATTAATCGCCGATTCACTCGATATGTTTGCCGATGCTGCAATTTATGGCATTGCTTTATTTGTGGTGGGTAAAAATCTAAATGCACAATTAAAGGCTGCTCATCTTTCAGGATGGTTCCAGTTCGGCTTAGCCATAATTGTGTTAATTGATGTGCTCCGCCGTTTTATTTACGGCAGTGAACCCGTTTCAATTCTCATGATTTTAATTGGTGGATTGGCTCTGGCAGCCAATATTAGTTGCCTTTATTTAATGAGAGACCATAAAGAGAGCGGGGCACATATGAAGGCCAGTTATATCTTTTCTGCAAATGATGTCATCGTAAACTTGGGTGTCATTGTTGCGGGAATACTAGTTGCCATTACAGGCTCTCCTTATCCTGATTTAATGATTGGATTAATTATTGTTTTGTTCGTTTTAAACGGTGCACGAAAAATTTTACAGTTAAAAAACGAATAATATTTTCTAAGACAGGCAAGCTTTAGATAGGGTTTGCCTTCATTTTTTATTTTAAAGTAAACTGAGTTCTCACATAAAGGAGGAACGACCTCCCCCATATTGGGTAATCATGTCAGGACGACCTGACACTATAAAAATTAGTGAATGTTATGGCTTGGGCTATTTTAATTTTAGCAGGTGTATTTGAAATCGTTTGGGCATATTCTATGAAAATGTCCGAAGGGTTTACACGATTAACCCCTAGTGTTATTACCATCGTTTTTATGATTTTGAGTGTAGTTCTACTTTCAATTTCAATGAAAACTTTACCCCTTGGCACTGCCTATACGGTTTGGACAGGAATTGGCGCAATCGGGTCATTTCTAGTCGGTATTTTCTTTCTTCATGAGCCTGTTGGGGCTATGCGAATGATTGCTGCTGTATTGATTGTGTCCGGTTTGGTTTTAATGAAAATTTCATCGCCTTCCTAAGAGAATAAAACTATGTTGCTGTCTTATAAGTATATCAATTCGCCTGTTGGGCAATTAAAGCTAGTTGCGAATGAAAATGCTTTGGTGGCAGTACTCTGGGACAATGAAAATCCAAAACGTGTTCGACTGGCTGAGCTGGTCGAACAACTTGAACATCCAGTTTTATTAAAGACCGAACAACAATTAAAAGAATATTTTGAAGGTAAACGCCGTGCGTTTACATTACCACTAGATTTCGAGGGGACTGCATTTCAAAAGCAGGTCTGGTCTGCTTTATTGACCATCCCTTATGGTGAAACAAGAAGTTATAAAGATATTGCTGTTCAAATTGGCAATGAAAAAGCGGTGCGAGCAGTGGGCGCGGCAAATGGCAAAAACCCGATTTCAATTATTGCACCTTGTCATCGTGTCATTGGTACGGGCGGTGCTTTAGTTGGTTTTGCTGGTGGGCTTGATAAGAAAGATATTTTATTAAAACTAGAGCAACAATGAGCGGTTTTTGCGCTCGATTTTTTTAGACTTTTCTACTAAGCTGTCCACTATGATATTTCATGAAGAAAGTGCTTCATGGCATCGCTTTTTTTGAAATATTGATCTTATTCAACAAACTTTGGATGTTCTAAAATGGCTGTCGGTGACGTAACAATGCCACAAATGCATGTGGTAAAAGGTGTAAAAATTGGCTCAACAGACGCATATGTACGTTACCAAAACCGACGAGATTTAGTCATTTTTGAGTTTGCAGAAGGTTCAAATGTTGCTGGTGTATTTACTCAAAATGCATTTTGTGCAGCGCCTGTTCATGTCTCTAAAGCTCATCTTGCCGAAGGTAATCCTCGTTATTTAGTGATTAATACAGGTAATGCCAATGCAGGAACTGGACCTACGGGTTTGAAAAATGCTCAGGATACTTGTGCGAAGTTAGCTGAGCTTGCTGGAGTTAACAGTTTTGAAGTACTTCCGTTTTCTACGGGGGTGATTGGCGAGCAGCTTCCGATGGAGCGCTTACTTGCTGGGTTGCAGCCGGCGTTAAATACTTTGCAAGACACGGCTTGGAATGACGCTGCATCTGGCATCATGACGACAGATACAGTACCTAAAGGCGCATCTGAACAATTTGAACTTGATGGCATTACTTATACTATGACTGGTATTAGTAAAGGCGCTGGAATGATCCGCCCGAACATGGCAACCATGTTAAGTTTTGTGGCAACAGATGCACCTATTAGCCGTGATTTAGTCCAAAAGCTATTAAAGACTACGGTTGAGCACTCATTTAACCGTATTACGATTGATGGCGATACCTCAACCAATGACTCTTGTATTTTTGTAGCAACAGGTCAGGCGGGCGGCGCTGAAATTACATCGGACAGTGATGCACGCTATACTAAAGTGTTAGAAGTACTTGCTCGTGTAATGAATCGTTTAGCACAGTTAATTGTTCGTGATGGCGAAGGCGCGACGAAGTTTATTACTGTTGCTGTAGAAGGCGGCGGTAACATTCAGGAGTGTTGTGACATTGCTTATAGTATTGCGCATTCACCACTTGTTAAAACTGCACTCTTTGCATCGGACCCGAACTGGGGACGTATTCTAGCTGCAATTGGATATGCAGGGGTTAAAGGCTTAGACGTGTCTAAAATTCAAGTGTGGTTAGACGACGTACAAATCTGTAAAGATGGCGGCGCAGCTGATGAGTATACCGAAGAAGCGGGCGCATGCGTTATGGCTCAAACCGAAATTACCATTCGTGTTGATTTAGGACGTGGGCAGGCCAAAGACACGGTATATACCTGTGACTTATCTTACGACTATGTCAAAATTAATGCTGATTACCGTTCTTAAATATCAGTTATAATCAAGCCTCGACAAAGAGGCTTTTTTATTAGCCCCAACTTTTGATATTAAATGATTCAATCCGTAAATCATTTAAGCAGTAACGTTATATGCGAGCAGGTATGCCAGCATGAAGGATAGAGAAGACGTTTTATGAGTGATGCGACTTTAATTGCCAACGATGCAAAAAACATTGTACAAGCGCATTTAGACCGTTTAGGTGAGCCAAAAGACAATCGCTTAAGTGAAGAAGCAAAACAACAAAAGTTTGCACAGATCGAAGCAGAGCTCAAAAAACGTGATGCTGTCCTTGTTGCTCATTACTATTGCGACCCTGAAGTACAGGAGCTTGCCGAAAAAACAGGTGGATGCGTTTCTGACTCTTTAGAAATGGCCCGTTTCGGACGAGATCATGCTGCCTCAACACTGGTTGTTGCTGGGGTCAAATTTATGGGAGAAACAGCTAAAATTCTGTCTCCTGAAAAAACAATTTTAATGCCGACACTTGAGGCAACCTGTTCACTCGATTTGGGCTGTCCAGTTGACGAGTTCACAGCATTTTGTGATCAGCACCCTGATCACACCGTAGTTGTTTATGCCAACACATCGGCTGCTGTTAAAGCACGTGCAGATTGGGTGGTGACTTCAAGCTGTGCCGTTGAAATTGTTGAACACCTAGATAGCTTAGGCGAAAAAATTATTTGGGCACCAGATCAGCACTTAGGTCGCTATATTCAAAAGAAAACCGGTGCAGATATGCTGCTTTGGGATGGCGCGTGTATTGTGCACGAAGAATTCCGTGCACGTGGCATTGCCAACATGAAAGCACTCTACCCAGATGCGGCTGTATTGGTACATCCAGAGTCGCCAGAATCGGTTGTAGACATTGCAGATGCAGTAGGTAGTACTTCTCAACTGATTAAAGCTGCGCAGACTTTGCCAAATGAAAGACTCATTGTGGCAACTGACCGCGGTATTTTCTACAAAATGCAGCAAGCGGTACCCAATAAGATTTTAGTTGAAGCACCTACTGCGGGTGAGGGTGCAACTTGTCGTTCATGTGCTCACTGTCCGTGGATGGCAATGAACGAACTCGACGGAATTTTAGAAGTTTTACAAAAAGGTGATCAGGAAATACACGTCGAACCAGCGCTTGCTGAACGTGCCAAAATGCCTTTAGATCGAATGTTAGCCTTTAGTGCATCGTTAAAGCGTTAAAAAATCTCAAAATGCTTGTTAAATATACATTTGATAAGGATTTTTAACTTTTTTTGACAATAGGTGTTGACGTCTGAGGGCGTCGCGCCTAGAATGCACACCGTACCGCACGATGTGCGATACAGCAAAAGCTGAGATAGATCGGAGCATAGCACAGCCTGGTAGTGCACCTGGTTTGGGACCAGGGGGTCGTAGGTTCGAATCCTACTGCTCCGACCACTTAAAATAATATTTTAAGATCGGCGAAGTATCGCATGATAAGCATCATCGGTTAAGCGCCTGTAGCTCAGTTGGATAGAGCATCCGCCTTCTAAGCGGATGGTCACAGGTTCGAATCCTGTCAGGCGCGCCACTCGGTAGCTTGGTACATAGAACTATTTGATGGTGGATGTAGCTCAGTTGGTAGAGCCCTGGATTGTGATTCCAGTTGTCGCGGGTTCGAATCCCGTCATTCACCCCAATTTCGGAGCATAGCACAGCCTGGTAGTGCACCTGGTTTGGGACCAGGGGGTCGTAGGTTCGAATCCTACTGCTCCGACCATATTTAAAAGCGTTCAAGCTTTAAAAATATCCCAAAGATTAAAAAGAATTTCTTCTTGTCTTATCGATAGAAGGAATTTTTCTGTTTTCTAGTTCGAAATTTTAATTCAGTCGCATTCCAATATTTGAACGTGTTTATATAAGCTCTGTTCTCTGTTCTCTGTTCTCTGTTCTCTGTTCTCTGTTCTCTGTTCTCTGTTCTCTGT
>NZ_JAOTNV010000010.1:33587-171293 GCF_025630795.1 Acinetobacter sp. AYS6 | reverse complement strand
TCTGTTCTCTGTTCTCTGTTCTCTGTTCTCTGTTCTCTGTTCTCTGTTCTCTGTTATTGATATTTCTGTCTTAACTCATGTTTTTCTTGATCTGATAGAAATGCGATTTTAAGTCCATTTTCTTGAGCTGTATAAATTTGCTCAGGACTTAAACCTGCTAATGGGGCAGCAGTTAAATATTCATGTTGTATCTCAATACCTTCTACTGCAGGGTCATCTGTATTAATGGTGGCAAGTACACCATGTTCTAAAAATGTCTTTAATGGGTGCTCTGCTAAAGAAGGCACTGTGTTTGTTTGAATATTTGAGGTGAGACAAGATTCAATACCAATCTCATGTTTAGCTAAATAATCTAAAAGTTTTAAATCTTGAACTGCTTTAACACCATGTCCAATTCGTTCAGCACCTAATTCTTCAATAGCTTGCCAAATACTTTCTGGACCAGCAGCTTCGCCTGCATGTACTGTAATATGCCAACCTGCATCACGCGCTTTTTTAAAGTGCTCAATAAATAAATTGCCCGGAAAACCAAGCTCATCTCCAGCAAGATCCAAAGCTTTAATATCATTTTTATGGGAAAGCAGGGCATTTAATTCTTTTTCACAGGCTTCTTGACCAAAAGTACGACTCATAATGCCAATTAAATTCGCTTTTACGCCGTAAGCTTGACTGCCTTCTTTTACTCCAGCAATCACAGCTTCAACAACACCTTCGAGCGGGAGTTGGTGTGTCATTCCCATATAACCTGGTGAAAAACGTAGTTCTACATAGTCTAGGCCTTGTTGTGCTGCATCTTGCATGTTTTCAAAAGCAATGCGTTTGCAGGCATCTAAACTCGCTAATACTTTTACGCCCCAATCCAACTTAGATAAAAAACTTAATAAGTCAGGTTGATTATCCATCACTTGTACGTGTGGTCGTAACGTTTCAATGTCATAAGCAGGTAAATCTAAATGGTATTGTTGCCCCAACTCTAAAATGGTTTGAATGCGGATGTTGCCATCAAGGTGGCGGTGTATATCGGTAAGGGGAAGCGTTTTTGTAATCATAGATTTCTTCTTATCTGTTGCTATTAATTCATCATGCCTGTTTAGATGCACTGATAAAAGTTTGGATTTGCTATGTTTTTGTGAAAAGCGTTGAGTTGAGTTTTTTGAACTTACTATATTTATATAAGTTTTAATTTTGATGACATTGTTCTGGCCTAAGAAGACAACGCAGTCTGTGTAAGATACAAACACTAAGATTTTTACTGTTTTTAATTTCGCTGAGCCTGTTTTTGTTGACTCTTCAACAATAGATTGGCTGAAGAATGGTCATTGGTATTTTGCTTTTTAGTTGTAAAGATGAATAAAGGCTTGCTAAAGACCAAACTGATAAAGCGATTAATTTATCTGTAGAAATCTATTTCTGGCAAGTAAATGAAAAAGAAGAAATAGGAAGCGCTCAAATGAAGTCGGTACTTTGTCATCAAGCAAAATTACAAGTGGTGGACCAACCGAAATTAACGCCTGCTAAAGGGCAGGTTTTATTAGAAGTGGTGCGATGTGGGATCTGTGGTTCAGATTTACATATGCAGCATCACTGTGATCACATGCATGATTTGGCTGCACGTGTCGGGTTTAATGGTTTAGCGAAGTCTACAGACCCATTTGTACTAGGACATGAATTTTGTGGCAAGGTTTTAGACTACGGTCCAAAAACACGTCATAAATTTAAAGCCGATACACTCGTTTGTGCAATGCCTCTTTTAAATGTAGATCAGCATGGTTATTTATCTACAGGGCTTTCTCCAAATGCTTCGGGCGGTTATGCCGAGCAAGTATTGGCTCAATCGAGCTTGATGTTTGAAGTACCCAACGGTCTAGATGCAGATAGTGCTGCCATGACTGAGCCTATGGCGGTTGCATTGCATGCCGTTCGTCGTAGCCGTGTGAAAACTGGTGAACCTGCGATTGTGATTGGCTGTGGTCCTGTTGGGTTAGGTGTCATATTAATGCTTAAAGCGGCTGGGGTTAAAACTGTGGTTGCCAGCGATTTTTCACCAAACCGCCGTAAGCTTGCCGAGCAATGTGGTGCCGATATTGTGGTTGACCCTAAGGAGACGTCGCCATTTGCCAACTGGAAAGAGTTTGGTTTGCTTGGCAATGTTTCTGACGCGATTAATATGGGCATGGGACTTTTTGATAAGTTGCAAGCGACACGCTTACCTTGGTGGCATGGATGGCGCATGATTGATAAATTGGGTGCTTTACCAAAACGTCCTGTTATTTTTGAATGCGTGGGCGTACCAGGTGTCTTGCAGCAAATTATTGAAGGTGCACCTTTATTTTCCCGAATTGTTGGGGTGGGGGTATGCATGCAAAGTGACAAAATAGAACCCGCACTTGCAATTAATAAAGAGTTAGAAATTCAGTTCGTGTTGGGCTATACACCGCTTGAGTTCCGAGATGCACTACACATGATTGCGGAAGGTAAAGTGAATTGTTCACCGCTCATTACCGGTGTTGTCGGTTTAGAGGGCGTTACAAGCGCATTTGAAGCATTACGTGATCCTGAACAGCATGCCAAAATCTTGATTGATCCAAAACGTAGTGGTTCAGATATTCAATTAATGAGTCATTAATTCAAAGTCATTTATGCATAACTAAAAGGTTGTGATCTCATTAATCACAATCTTTTTTTATGCGTATAGAGCGCAATATTGAGCATAAATAAAACCTGCTGAGCTAATTTGTATTGCTCTTTAGTTGTTCTAGCTCTTGGTAAATCCATTCAACAAATTTCTGAATAGTCGGTGAGATGTCTTGGCTTGAGTGAATGAGATAGTATTTTCGGCTACCTTTTAGTTTCTTATTGGAAACAATCACCAGTTCTTTTTTTTGTAGTTCAGATTCAATCAACATTTGTGGAATTAAGGCCATTCCCATGTCATGGCTTGCAGCAACCGCAAGCATTGAAAATAACTCATGGCGTTGTCCATCAAAAGGTTTCGGGTGTTGCATGTGATGAGTTAGAAACCATTCTTGCCAAATGCTAGGCCGAGTGGTTTGTTGAAGTAGGGGGATTTTGAGTAAATCTTCTGAGCTTAGATCATAGGTATTTTCATTGATCATCACCGCATCTGGAAAATACTTTTCGATGAGCCTTGGTGAGCATACAGGTACAATTTCTTCATCCATTAAATAGTGTGCTTGTATGCCGGGCCAGTGGTCAATTTGCTGCTGAGTACCTGCAAAAATAGCTGCGTCAAAAATATTGTCATTAAATAAAAAAGGTTTGGTACTGGTTTCTAAGTGAACTGTAATTTCAGGGTGTTTTTGATTTAAAAGATGAAGTTTGGGTAACAGCCAGCGCGTTGCAAAGGTAGGCACCACGCCTAACTTTAATGTTCCACCTAAACCTTTATGAGAAATCACATCGGCCGTACATTTTTCTAAACCCAATAAATAGGGCTTAATACTTTTAAAATACTGCTGACCTGCAATGGTGAGTTCAACACCATGCCGAGTACGTATAAAGAGTTCAACGCCCAAGAAATCTTCTAATTGTTGAATTTGGCGAGAGACGGCGCTTTGAGTAATACATAGCTCTTGCGCAGCATAGGTATAACTTAGATGTTTTGCTGCACTTTCAAAGCAAATTAGACCCTGAATGGAAGGGATGCTTCTTCGCATAAATAAATCCTTTTATTTGTCGTCATATTTCAAAACAGCATATGACCTAAATGCAGATATCAGAGTTTAGTATAAAAATAAGCCATTTTTAATGAAATACAACCAATTAAATATCTTAATTTAATGCATCTTATTTTAAATATGCGTAAGTCGCATATCTGCATGAACATTTATCGTTTGATTACTGCATTTTTCACGCATAACATCGAGTTAAATAAAGAAGATCAAATCAAGCAGAGGATGCGATGAATCACATGGTGACAACAAAAAAAGCAAAAGTTCAATTTAACTGGCAAGACCCATTTTTAATTGAGCAACAGCTTACCGAAGATGAGCGCATGATTCGTGATGCTGCTCACGCCTATTGCCAAGAACGTTTGCAACCACGTGTACTTGAACAATTCCGTCATGAAACAACAGATCCATCTATTTTTCGTGAAATGGGAGAGCTTGGCTTACTGGGTCCAACCATTCCTGATCAATACGGCGGTGCGGGTTTGAACTATGTGAGTTATGGTTTGGTTGCGCGTGAAATTGAATATGTCGATTCAGGCTACCGCTCTATGGCCAGTGTGCAAAGCTCATTGGTGATGGTTCCAATTCATGAATTTGGTACTGAAGAGCAAAAGCAGAAGTACTTACCTAAACTGGCTACGGGTGAATATATTGGTTGTTTTGGTTTGACTGAACCTGACCATGGTTCAGACCCGGGCAGTATGATTACCCGTGCTAAAAAAGTTGATGGTGGTTACCGTTTAAGTGGCGCAAAAATGTGGATTACCAATAGCCCAATTGCCGATGTATTTGTAGTCTGGGCAAAAGAAGTTTCTGCTGAAGGCAATGTTGGTGATATTCGCGGCTTCATTTTAGAAAAGGGCTGGGAAGGTCTATCTGCGCCTGCCATACATGGCAAGGTCGGTTTACGCGCATCCATTACAGGTGAAATTGTGATGGATAACGTTTTTGTACCTGAAGAAAATGCGTTCCCTGAAATTCGAGGTTTAAAAGGCCCATTTACCTGTCTAAATAGCGCTCGTTATGGCATTGCATGGGGCGCGATGGGTGCTGCCGAGTTCTGCTGGCATACTGCACATCAATATACCATGGACCGTAAACAATTTGGTCGCCCGTTGGCTGCAAATCAATTGATTCAAAAGAAACTGGCTGATATGCAAACTGAAATTGCATTAGGTTTGCAAGTGGCTTTACGTTTTGGTCGTATGAAAGATGAAGGCATTGCGTCAGTTGAAGGCACATCTTTAATTAAGCGTAACAACTGCGGAAAGGCACTTGATATTGCTCGCATGGCACGTGACATGATGGGCGGAAACGGCATTAGTGACGAGTTTGGTGTGGCACGTCATTTGGTTAATCTTGAAGTCGTAAATACCTATGAAGGCACACATGATGTTCATGCCTTGATTTTAGGTCGTGCACAAACAGGCATTGCCGCATTTAGTAACTAATTCATTCATTTTTAAAAGATAGAGGTGTTCTTTCGGGAGCACCTTTAGGGATTTTTGCGCAAAAATTTATGGAAAATGACAAGATTCATCGTAAGGATACTCATGTAAAGATGTGCCTCTGTGTACTTAAAACTAAATGTAAAATGATGAAAATTATAGAAGATTAAGTCATACAGAAAACATAAGTAAGCTATCGATGACTCATTTGGGAAAATGAGGAACTAAAGATGAACAATGACGTTCAAGTAATATCGAAAGAATTAAGAACTACATTTCCAAGTAACCTTGGAACATATGAAAAGATTGGACCTCATACCTGGAAATGGGCGTTGTTATTTGCCTATTTTGCGATGGTGGTCGATGGCATTGATATTATGCTGCTGTCTTATAGCTTGACCAGTTTAAAGGCGGAGTTTGGTTTAAGTACCTTTCAAGCGGGTGCCTTAGGTAGTGCTTCTTTGGCTGGGATGGGTATTGGCGGCATTTTGGGTGGCTGGGCATGTGACAAGTTTGGTCGTGTACGAACCATTGCCAACTCTGTAACCTTCTTTTCGGTAGCGACCTGTTTATTGGGCTTTACGCAAAGCTTCGAGCAATTTATGGCTTTACGCTTTATTGGTGCTTTAGGAATCGGAGCACTCTATATGGCTTGTAATACCTTAATGGCTGAATATGTGCCAACCACTTACCGTACAACGGTATTGGGCACATTACAGACGGGTCAGACCGTAGGTTATATTGCAGCGACGTTATTAGCTGGCGCAATTATTCCAGATCATGGCTGGCGTGTTTTATTCTTCCTGACCGTAGTACCTGCTTTCGTTAATATTTTCCTGCAACGGTTTGTACCAGAGCCAAAATCTTGGCAGCTCACCAAAATTGAAAGCTTGCAAGGCAATAGACAACCTAAAGAAATGGTGGTGGCTGAAAAGCCGAAAAGTGGCAGTATTTATAAGCAAATTTTTAATAACTTTAAACACCGTAAAATGTTTTTGTTGTGGATGACCACAGCATTCTTCTTACAGTTTGGTTATTACGGCATTAACAACTGGATGCCAAGTTATTTAGAAACAGAAGTGCATATGAACTTTAAAAACTTAACCAGTTATATGGTGGGTTCATATACAGCAATGATTCTAGGCAAAATTTTAGCGGGTTATCTTGCAGACAAATTTAACCGCCGTGCTGTTTTTGTGTTTGGAACAATTGCCAGTGCCGTGTTCTTGCCAATTATTATTTTCTTCAATACCCCTGACAACATTTTGTATTTATTAATCACTTTTGGCTTCTTATATGGCATTCCATATGGTGTGAACGCGACTTATATGGCTGAAAGTTTTTCAACCGACGTGCGCGGAACAGCCATTGGTGGTGCTTATAACATTGGTCGTGTCGGGGCAGCGATTGCACCAGCCACCATTGGATTCTTGGCATCGGGCGGTACGTTTACTATGGCCTTTATTGTGATGGGCGCTGCATATTTTGTTGCGGGTGTATTGCCAGGCTTATTTATTAAAGATCGTCAGTACGATCCACAAAAACAATCATAAACAATGACAAGAAGGTGCGTTGAGCACCTTCTAAAAAGATAAGGGTATCGTTATGGGTGCATTACAAGGAATTCGGGTTTTAGATTTAAGTCGTGTGCTTGCGGGGCCATGGTGCGGACAGATCTTGGCAGACCTTGGCGCGGAAGTCATTAAAATTGAACGCCCTCGAGTCGGTGATGACACCCGCATGTGGGGGCCACCATGGATGCCCGATCAAGATGGAAACATGACTCGTGAATCTGGTTATTTCCAGTGTACCAACCGCAATAAATATTCGGTTGCGGTGGACATTACCACATCAGAAGGTCAGGCCTTAATTTATGAAATTGCCAAGACTGCCGACGTGGTAATTGAAAATTATAAGACAGGGTCTTTGGCTAAATATGGTTTGGACTATGCGTCATTAAGTGAGCTGAACCCGAACATTGTGTATTGTTCGATTACCGGTTTTGGGCAAGATGGCCCACGTGCAGAAGAACCCGGTTATGATTTTATTATTCAGGGTATGTCTGGCTTAATGAGCATTACTGGCGAGCCTGATGATGTGGCTGGTGGTGGTGCACAAAAGGTTGGTGTGGCTGTGGTAGATATTCAAACTGGTTTGTATTCAACCATTGCCATTCAAGCCGCATTGATTGCACGCTCACACACGGGACGTGGTCAGTATATTGATATGTCACTCCTTGATGTACAGGTCGCGGCACTGGCAAATCAGGGAATGAACTATTTAGCTTCTGGTAAGGCCCCACAGCGCATGGGTAAACAACATCCGAGTATTGTGCCGTATCAAACTTTTAAGGCTAAAGATAAAGAATTTATTATTGCTTGCGGTAACGATAAACAGTTTAAAGATTTGTGTGTTGCGATTGGTTATCCAGAGTTACTCGAAAATGAAAAATTTGTCCGTAATCAGGACCGCGTCAAATATAGAAATGAACTGATTCCTTTATTGTCGGAGCACTTTTTGCAGAAAACTGCTAAAGAATGGGTCGAGATGATTCATGCGCTTAAAGTTCCCGTAGGTGTCATCAACTCTATTGAAGATGCTTTGGCTGAACCACAAATTGTACATCGCAATTTGGTGGTGAGTATTCCTCATCGTTTAAATGAAAACTTTCAAACCATTGGTTCACCGATCAAACTCTCTGATACTCCAGTTGAATACCATCACGCACCGCCAGAGTTGGGTGAACATACTGCTCAAATCTTATCGAGATTTAAAACAGCAGAAGAGCTAGCTACGTTAAAAGAAAAGGGCATTATTGATGGGGAAATTGCTTAAGCTATTGTCGTTTTTAATGTGATTCAATTTAAATAAAAACTGTGATTTGCAATAAATCACAGTTTTTTTATTAAAAAGTAAGCGTTTTAATATTTAAAAATAAGCGGCAGCTCTGGTCTGAAATCATGAATTATTCCTTGAGGTTCATGATCAAAACTAATTTCCATTAAATGCTCCGATCCATCGGTGACTTCAAAATTATCAACTGTATTGAACAGTAATGAAGTCGGGTGCTCTTCAAGGTTTGGTATAGAAACCTTAATTGCGGTGATTTCTGATAAATCTTTGCTATGCACAAGAGGTTGTTGTTTTTCTTTCGCAGCAAGGTCTGGTCGTGAAGCAAATGAAAGGAAGAACCACATCGGTTCAGATACAACAGAGTCTTTGGCAACATTTACTTCTAAGCCGGCTGGTAAATAGCTTGGCTTGTAAACCCAATTAGGAAATTTTGCACCGTTATCATCTTTATTTTTAGGGCGAAAACAAATACCAAAAGGGGACGCGATATTATTTTGAGTACTTAGTCGTTCAAAAAGCAGAGTCGGTTTTGTGAGATCACTTGAAGCTTCTTCTGGATTATTTAAAAAGATTAATTCGATAAAGCTATTTTTAAAGAAAAAGCGTCTGTTTTCTGTACCTTGACCCGGATGCTTATTGGATGAACCTTCTGTTAGACCGAATTTTTTTAAAGTTTCAGCTTCGGGAGCGCCTGATTGTACACAAATAAAAATATGGTCCACTTCCATTTTAAGTTCTCATACTAATGTTGATGAATATTAAATAATTGATTAATAGAGTTTTTCATGTTTATCGCAAGTGTTTCATCGAAACCATCGACTAAAAAGCGGCTAATTAAGCCTTCAATCACCGTATAGATCAGCTCAGATAAAGCTTCACCATTCGGTATATTGCAGTTTTGTGCAATCAATACTTTAATCCATTGTTTATGGGCTTTAGAAATAGAAATAATGTCTTGATCATCTTGGTTAGATTCAGCGACCGCTCTTACAAATAAACAGCCCTTAAAAAAATCTTGTCTAAACCAATTGGTGTGCCAATCCAGAATTTTATTGATGGCTTCTAACCCTGTTGCATCTCCTACATAACCTAGAAGGCTTTGCTTAAACCGTTCATCACGAGCAATGAGCACAGACTTAACCAATTGATTTTTATTTTTATAGTACGTGTACATCGTAGTTTTAGAGCAGCCAGATTCATCGCGAATCAGGTCAACGCCAACCCCGACAAAACTATTTTCATTAAATAGTTTCTCGGCTGTATCTAATATTTTTAAGGCAGATTTTGACATGTGTCTTTTCCAAAAAATAAAATAGTACAGATCTGTACTATTTGAAATTTTATCTATATGCTTTTTAAAAAGCAACTTTTGTTTCAGGAATAAAAACCATGTTCTCTATCTTTTATGGCAAAGAAAAACTGGCTCCATCGCCCAGTAAAGTTGATGTTTTAAGAAGTCTTATTGGAGGTACGCTCAGTATTTTTATACTTCTGTGGTTGAGTAAGCTCACACACAATATCTTTATCATGGCGCCGTTTGGTGCGACCTGTGTATTGCTCTATACCGTGTCGCAGTCACCTTTGGCGCAGCCGAGAAATATTATATTTGGACATCTTATTTCGGCTTTTGTAGGTTTGTTTTTTCTAAAATTTGTTGGTGTTTCTATTTTTACAATTGCTTTATCAGTAGGTTGTGCCATTGCGCTCATGCAAGTGTTTAAATGCGTTCATCCACCTGCTGGGGCCAACCCTTTGGTTATTTTGCTCACTGCGAGCAGCATACATTACCAGTGGAGTTTCTTAATTTTTCCTGTTTTGGTGGGTGCAGTGTCTTTAGTTTTGGTGGCGATGCTAATCAATAATATTAAAGCGAGTACCAAGTGGCCGATGTATGGCTTGGGAATTTTAAATAGTAAAAAGTAGGCAAGTTATGAAATATTTTGAGCTTAAAATAATGAAAGTATTCACTACGTCAAGATAGTGAATACTTTTGAATGAAATTATGACTTTCTAGAAATACGTTCTTCGATGGCAAATTTGAGTAAAGAAGCGCTGCGGTAAAAACCGTGTGCGAACTTTCCAAATGGCATGGTAATAAAAAACGTCATGACCGTAGCTAAATGGAAAATCAGTAAAAGTGCCATGTAAGGTGTATTGCGAAATGCCATGAGAGCTAAGCCTGAAGCACTGACTAAAATTAAAAGGAAAATAAAGCCTCGATCTACAGGTTTTTGCTCGCGGTCACCATGTAATGGATGACGTTTAAGGTTTAAATAAAGCAAGCCAGATGGTCCAATCACTAAGCCAAACCCACCGAAAGTACCTAAAATCACAGGCAAGCTAAAGATAGGGTAAGGCGCATGTAGGTTAAGGAAATAGTGATATAAAGTCGCTACGCCTGTGGCTGCAAAGCAAAGCATAAAGCCATAAAACGTCAGGTGATGAAACACGCGGCGGATTTGTGTGTAACGGTCATCCTGTTCATTACAGCCTTTGCCATGTCCACCATCTAAATATTTAAGTGTTAATACATTTTGGGTAGCTTGAACTAGGTCTGGTTTCTCAACTTTGCCGTGAATAACTTTAGACGTCTGTCGCCAAAATTTACTAATTCCAATGCCGAGCAAAACAATCGCAACTGTAAAAGTTGCTCCAAATAATAGAGCTAAAAAGTTATGCGGGAAAATCGCATAGAAATTACCTTGATAACCTGCAAACAGGTCGGTGCCTTTGTACCACACCACAGCTAACATGCATAAAAAGAAAATAACTGATAACGCCGAGACAAAAGGAATTTCGACAGACTTATAAAGTCGGCCTAAAGGCTGAGGGGTCGCAAACTCTTGGTAAGTTTCCAAACGTACTTGTGCCATCGCTTTCGGAATATTTACACCAAACTCATGCGGCGGGGCATATTGGCAAGCGTGTAGACAAGCACCACAGTTATGGCAAAGGTTTGCGAGGTAATGAATATCGGCTTGATTAAACTCAAGGCGCTTGGTCATCGCCGCAAATACAGCACAAAATGACTCACAGTAACGACAAGCATTACAAATCTGTAGGGCTCTTTGAACTTCCTGCTCATGGTCAGAGAGCTGAACAACTGGAATTAGGGCTTTAGTACTAGCATTCATGTTCAACTCCTTGTGAAAGTGCATAGTGGGCTGCATTTTTTCCGGCAATGCGTCCAAAGGTCGTTCCGATCGACATTCCAACGCCAGCGGTATAACCCTGACCGAGTACGTTACCTGCCATCATTTCACCAGCGACAAACAGGTTGCGGCTGGCTTTATCGTTAAAACGCACAGCAGCATCATCTTCGACTTTTAAGCCTAAATAGGTAAAGGTAATTCCGGGTTTAAGCGCATAGGCATAGAACGGTGGGCGATCGAGAGGAACGGCCCAGTGGGTTTTGTTGGGAACAATATTTTCGGTGGTGCAGTCATCTAAAACCGTGTGGTTAAAGGTGCCTTGTACGCAGGCTTGATTAAATTCTTCTACGGTGTGACAGAAGGTTTTTACATCTAGCCCGATTTTTTCGGCCAGTTCTTGAATGCTATTTGCTTTTACGCCCGCAAACACAGGTGGCATAAAGCGACCAATGGCTTTTGAGTCGATAATGGAATAGGCAATTTGCTGAGGTTGTTTGGCAACAAGGCGACCCCAAATCGCATAACGTTTTGGCCAGAAGTCTTCACCTTCATCGTAAAAACGTTCGGCTTTGTTATTGACCACAATTCCTAGTGAAACGCAGTCAATACGAGTGCAGATGCCGCCGTCATATAACGGTGCTCGTGCATCTACTGCCACACAGTGCGATTGCGATGGGTCACCAATAATATCGGCGCCTTGATCTATCATAAATTTGAGCAAGTTACCTTGATTAAAGCGGGTTCCACGAATAATGAAATTATCGGCAGGCCATTCGCCGTTTTCATTTTGTCCCCATGCTTCTCTTAACCATTCCAGATTTGACTCAAAACCACCTGCGGCCAATACACAACTTTTCGCTTTAAACACACGGCCATCTTCCGCAATTGCAGCTTCAAAGTGTCCTTGGTTTAACTTTAGGTCTTTAATTTTTGTGTTGTATAAAATCTCAATGCCAAGCTCTTGGGCACTACGGTAATACGCATTAATGAGGGCTTTACCGCCACCCATAAAAAAGGCATTGGTACGTGCAACATGTAAAGCACCCGATAGTGGTGGCTGAAAATTGACCCCATGTTTACGCATCCAGTCGCGACAGGTTGCCGTGCTACGAATAACCAGACGAGCTAAGTGCTCATTGGTTTTGCCCGCAGTCACTTTAAGTAGGTCTTGCCAATATTCTTCTTCGGGGTAGGCATCAACCAATACATCTTGAGGGGCATCATGCATGCAACGGAGGTTACGAGTGTGTTGTGAGTTACCACCACGCCATTCTTTAGGTGCTGCTTCTATGACAAGTACAGAAGCGCCACTTTCTTTTGCCGTGAGCGCAGCACACAGTGCGGCATTCCCACCACCAATTACAATCACATCATGCATGGATTTCTCCCTTTCTCAGCTAGGGCTAATGTAGCTTTAAAAGGGACGATGAAGTGAGAGGCTAAGCTTGAATGGGTGTTTAGTAAAAATAAACACTAAAGGCTTAAGTGTTTATGAGTTTCGCACCGGGCCAACGCTTTTCATTAATCAAGTTGGTTACACAAGCACGAATCACCACTTTGGTGGCTAAGGTAGCGGGCGAGAGTTCTTCTTCAGATAGACTAATTAAATAGTTAATACGCTCAATGGCAGGTTCTACAACGCGCAGTAAACATAGGTCTTGCCGTGAGTTTAACGATGCACCCGCAGGTTGAATGGTTGCCATTTCGAGTTGGCTAATGCTCTCCATTAACAAATGCAGCCCATCAATTTCATACGCCACTTTAAGCTGATGAATTTTCTGTTCGAGCAACAAGCGCAGTCCATGTCGTTGGCTCGGCAAAATAAGCGGAAGTTCTTTAAGCTGTGGATGAGTAATGGTTTGAGTGTCGATACAACTTTCAAGATGGTACTGACTCAGCACCTCTTTAGGCGAGATTAAAAACATCTGTTCTTTGACTAAAGGCTGTATGGCCCACTGTGGGTCGACGTCGTCGCTAAAGATAATGGCAACATCGAGCTGCCTTGCATTCACTAAGGCCTTGAGGTCACCCGATAAGCCTTCAATTAAACGGACTTTAATGTCGGGATAACGGTTTCTCATGAGTTTTAAAAAGTGTGTGCCTATAACCGACGCGACACTTGGCGAAAAACCGACGGTAACATGACCACTTAAACGTGAAGAATGCGCAGAATCTACAGCATGGTCTAAGTGCCTAAGTGCCAATTGAACTTGTTGAAAAAAAGCTAAACCCGCAGGGGTGGGAACCGTACCCAAAGCAGTACGTTGTAAAAGGCGAATAGAAAGCTCGCTTTCTAATTTTGAGATTTGCTGACTTAATGCAGAAGTTCCAATATCAAGATTTTTTGCAGCTTTACCCAAGCTTCCTGACTCGATCACCGCAATAAAATACTTTAATTGTTTGAGTTCCACGGCAAATACTACATTGACCTTTATTGATTATTCTACACTGGTTTATCGCTATAGATTTTGTTCTATTGCTTTGAGTAAACCACTAAAAGAGAAAAGGCAACATCACCTCAAGATGTTGCCTTTTAGAGCTTTTATTGTTTAACCTGCTCAAGACCCTGTTCTTCAATAATTTGTGTTGCTTGTGGTGACTTCACAAATTTGATGAGTTCTTTTGCGACTTTTTCATGTTCAGAGTTTTTACCAATGCCCGCTGCAAATACAGTGACTTTTTGATAAGGCGCAGGAATTGGACCGACTAAATCAACTTGACCATATTGGCCAGTAAAAGGTTTGATTTCACTAATTTGCTGGAAACCAATATCAAACTGACCTTCAGCAATACGTTTTGCAACGCGGTCACCGACCACTTTTTCTGCTTTACCAGAAATCACTTTGTACTCGACAGGTGGGAAGCTTGGGAAAACATCTTTTTCAAGATGCGTACCGCTCGCACTTGCTGAATAGCCTATGTGCTTAGCATTTAATAAAACTTTTTCAAATTTTGCCGCAGAGCTAATGTCTGGTTTTGGTGCACCTTTAGGAACAGCCATGCCAATGCTTGAATTGACTAAAGCACTTTGTGAACTTGGGTCTACATAACCTTTTTCTGCAAGCTTGTTCAGTTCAGGAGCGGCCAATACCACCACATCAAAATGTTCACCGCGATCGAGGCGATTTGGAATTGCAGTTGGCGATGCACCCATTGATGAACCAGAAGAAAGGTGAACCGTATGACCAGTTTGTTTTTCAAATATTGGAATGAGTTTTTCCATAGATGAATAGAAACCGCCTGAGCTAATCACTTCGAGTGTATCTGCGTTAGTAAGCGTTGAGCCTAAGCCTGCACCAGCTAAGCAAATGGTCATGAAGATAGGGGACTTTTTCATAGTATCTCGCTTTAATGATAGGAGAACACAGTACGGCTGCAACATGCGCCGTACTGTTCATTAAAATTTCAGGTTAAGTCGTTGTTGTTTTAAGCGCTAACCTTCGCAGGTTCTGCAATTGGGTCAGCATTCTTCTGCTTAGAACCACGGCATAAATACAAGCTTGAGATTAAGCTACATACCGCTGCTAACATCAGCCAGAATGCTGGTGTGCTTGCGTTGCCTGTGTTTTCGACAAGGTACGTACAAGCCATTGGAGTCATACCACCAAAAATAGCGGCTGCAAGGCTGAACGCTAAAGAGAAGCCAACTGTACGTACACGTTTTGGCATGACTTCGGCAAGCGTTGCGACCATGGTGCCGTTGTACATACCAAAGAAGAACGAGAAGTAAGCAAGCGTAATAATCAGATTGGTAAAACTAATGTCACTTACCAACCAGCTTAAAACTGGATAAGTTGTAAAGATGGCAAGGGTTGTAATGCCGACTAAAACTGGACGACGACCAATTTTGTCTGAAAGTAAGCCACCCATTGGTAACCAGAAGAAATTTGATAAACCTACAAATACGGTTGCTAAAAGACTATCCGTTACCGACATTTCTAGAGTACGTTTTGCATACACGGTGGTGTAAACTGTAATGAAATAGAACGTGGTTGTGGTCATAGCACTCATCATCATGCCCGCAAGTACGATGCGCCAGTTGCTCGCAAGCGTGCTGAAAATTTCTTTGGTCGATGGATGCGTTTTTTGTGCTTTAAAGTCTTCAGTTTCTTCTAACGTACGGCGGAACAAGAAGATTAAAGGAATAATCAAACAACCAATTAAGAACGGAATACGCCAGCCCCATTCACCCACTTGAGCAGTAGTTAAGATAGTGTTGAGCCAGTAGCCAAGTAATGCCGCAAACACAACCGCAATTTGTTGGCTGCCAGATTGCCAGCTTGTGATAAATCCACGGTTTTTATCGGTTGCAATTTCAGCGAGATAAATCGATACACCGCCAGATTCAACACCTGCCGAGAAGCCTTGTAATAGACGTCCAATCACCACCAAAATTGGCGCAAGAATACCAATCGTCTCATAACCTGGTACAAAGGTAATTAAGATGGTTCCGATTGCCATAAGGCTTAAAGTCACAATAAGACCTTTACGTCGACCAACTCTGTCGACATAAGCGCCCAAGAAAATAGCGCCGAGAGGACGCATAAGAAAGCCCGCAGCAAACACGGTAAATGTCATCATTAAAGAGACATATTCATTTTCAGAATGGAAAAATTTTGCTGCGATGTAAGTGGCATAGAAACCAAAAAGAAAAAAATCGTACTGTTCTAAAAAGTTGCCACTCGTTACATTTAATATTTTTTTAAAAGTAGCCCTACGGTTATTCACGACATCCATTGGAGACCTCCTTGGCCTGACAAAATGGAAACATTCACGATTTTCAATAGAGGGCTTTAAGTCGACTCATTCAATAAACCTAAATAACACATGGGTTAGAGATGAGATTTAAAGGTGTCCTTCGTAGAAAATGTGATGCCTTGTTTCCAGTTCAAACTACACATCTATAATTTGATAAACAGAAATTCACTTATCATTCAGAAGAAAATGTAATCTCAAACAGCAGGAGGGAGTGAGAGGGCAAAATTAATTAGGTATTTAATAAAATTAATGACCCTTTATAAAATAATTTCAGAACATGGCCAAATCTGGTTTTGAATCAACTCTTTCACACAGGCTTTAATTGCCGATTTTGCAGCGAGTGCGGCAGGTGATAATTCTTCTTCGGCAAGGCTCACCAAGTAATTGATTCGCTCAACTTCTGGGTCAATGAGTTTGAGTAATTGAAGCTTATGTTTGTACTCTTGCAGACAGGCACTTCCGGGTCGGACACTCGCAAGGTCAAGGTGAATCAGGCTATCCATAAGTAAGTGTAGGCCATCAATTTCATAGACGACATTAAGCTGCCCAATCTTGTGTTCAAGCAATTTTCTTAAGCTATGACGCTGCCGTGGCAATACCAAAGGAATATCACCGATTTGTTGGGACTGAATAATTCCACTTTTGATGCAGTCGGCAAGACCGTATTTTTCAAGCACTTCTTTGCGTGCCATTAAATACATTTGCTCGCGTACCAAAGGTTGTATTGACCACTGCTTATCAATTTCATTGGTAAAAATAATGGCAATATCAAGCTGACGTGAATTAATCGACTGAATCAGGTTGCCCGACAGGGTTTCCACAATTTCTAGACGAATGTCTGGATAGCGTTCAGACATTAGTTTCATTAAAGGGATGCCAATTAAAGCGGTAATGGTCGGTGGAAAACCAAGGCTGACATGACCTGAAAGCCGAGCTGAATGCGCAGCGTCTATAGCAAAGTTAACTTGACGCAAAATAAGTTGAGAGTGTTTTAAAAAGGCCAGACCCGCGGGTGTAGGCGTGACGCCAAAAGCATTACGCTGTAATAAGCGAATGCTTAACTCTTGTTCTAGCTTACTAATTTGCTGACTAATGGCCGAAGCGCCGACATCGAGTTTTTGGGCAGCTTTACCAATACTGCCTGCTTCAACCACCGTCAAAAAATATTTTATTTGTTTGATTTCCATAATAAATGTATTCGCTCATCATCCTTGATTTATATAGATATGAAGGATTGGGAAATCTATCATGCGCTTTAATATTAACAGCAAAAAATATAAAAGTTTCTTAAAAAATTATCTGAAAGTTTTAAATCATCATGGTCTTTAATCTTGAGTTCCAAGGGACTTAGCTCATCACAGAGCGGCAATCTTATAAATTTTAAATATGGCATCCACAGTCAACGATTTGGCGTTTGGGGCTAAGCGCATCCCTCAAAATCTAAATAAAGTGAACAATCAAAATAAAAAAATCCAGGATGGATCCATGATTTTTGTAGTAAGAAATAGAACATTAGTACTGGGAATCGCTTCAATTTGTACAAGTGCATTACATGCTGCTGCATTTGATAAAACAGGCCAATCCGTATCAGCATTTTTACAACCGGGAAATTACTTTGAAGCAAGTTTAGGTGTGACAGATACCGATTTAAAAGGAGTAGAATCTGGTACTAACCCTTCACATCAATCAATTTCCGATATTGCCAATACAGATTATCGGCCAACTGCTGCTTTAAAGTTTCAGCTCACGCCACAATACTCATTTGGGCTGCTTTACGATCAGCCTTTTGGCGCCGACACAGAATATTCTGGTGTAAATGGTTTTGTAGCAACACCGAAAGACACGGTTATGCTACCCGGCATTACCACTACAAGCCTTGCAAAGGCTACTTCTGGTCAAGTGCCTACAGGAAATACAAAATCAGAATTTGATATTCAAAGTTTTAGCTTTCTTGCAGGGTATCAGCCTAATAAAAACTGGAATGTTTTTGCTGGACCGGTTTATCAAACCTTCAAAAGTCAGGTCAATTTAAGAGGCAATGTATTTAGTCTTTATAATGGCTATGACTTTCAAACTAAAACTGCAGGTGATTGGGGCTGGTTGGCTGGACTGGCTTATCAAATTCCTGAAAAGGCCGTTAAAGTTTCACTTACCTACCGCTCTGCCATTACCCACAAAGTAAACGCAACTGAAAATGCGCCGTTAATTGATATGTTAACGACTCAGACAGGGCGTGATTTAGTGAGTCAACATCTCGACTATATGATGTCTATCGGGCAGATGACCGAACAAAAGAAAAACTATTTAAATCATATTATTTCAGAGTTACCTGATAGTGAAGGGTCGGGTACAACCAAATTTAAATCTCCAGATTCAGTCAATTTAGAGTTTCAAACAGGCCTTCGTCAGGGAACTTTATTGTTCGGGAGTTTACGTTGGGTCAATTGGAGTGATTTAGCGCTACAACCTTATCGTTTTGGTGAAATTTCAAAAGTTATTGGCGTGTTATCAACACCAAGCCGTCCGGAAGGGTTTAATTTGGTTCGTTATGACGATGACCAATGGACTTTAAATTTGGGTGTTGGACAACGTTTTTCGCCTAAATGGCTAGGCTCTGTGTCAGTGGGTTGGGACTCGGGTGCAGGCGATAAAGTTTCAACAGGTGGCCCAACCAAGGGATATTACAATTTAGGAATTGGTGCTCAATATAGCCCAGCATCCCAATATTTTATTTCTGGTGGTGTGAAATATTACTGGTTAGGTGATGCAAAGGCTCAACTTGGTGCACAGGCCGGTAGTGACTATTACGTGGGTGAGTTTAAGGACAACCACTCGATAAGCTATGGCTTAAAAATTGGATATAAATTTTAAATTTAAATAATTAATTTATAAGGAATTCAATACATGAATAAAATGATCAAAAACGGTATATTTTTAGGCTTATCGACTTTGATTGCAGGTTATGGAACTCTCCTTCATGCAGATGCAAGTCCAACAACATTGCCCGCGGTTTCCCAAAAAGCACTCACCATTATTGATGGTCAAACAGAATGGTTAAGTAAGGTTTATAAAGATATTCATGAGCACCCTGAACTCGGGTTTATGGAAACCCGCACTTCTGCCATTGTTGCCAAAGAACTTAAGTCATTAGGTTTTGATGTTAAAACCGGAATAGCAAAAACAGGCGTGGTCGGTATTTTAAAAAATGGTGAGGGACCAACGGTTATGTACCGTGCCGACATGGATGCTAATACTGTTCAAGAAGCAACAGGTCTGCCATATGCAAGTAAAGTGCGGGTAAAACTTGATGATGGAACCGAAACGCCTGTTGCACATATGTGTGGTCATGATGCGCATGTGACATGGATGCTTAGCATGGCAAAAACCATGGTAGCTTTAAAAAAGGAATGGAGCGGAACCATTATTTTAGTCGCACAACCTGCCGAAGAGCCAATAACGGGTGCTAAAGCTATGGTGACTGACGGCTTATGGACGAAATATAATTTACCAAAACCTGATTATTTCTTTGCAGTACATACCACACCTGCACCTGTTGGTGTTGTCATTAATGCACCGGGACCACGCATGGCGGGAACCGATCAACTTGATATTTTGTTTAAAGGTGTGGGTGGGCATGGCTCATTACCCATGTTAACCAAAAACCCAATTAGCATGGCTGCAAATGCCATTACTCAATATCAAACCATTATGGGTAATGCAGTTGACCCTCAAAAAGCGGCAGTATTATCGATCGGCTCAATTCAAGCTGGAAATTCGAATAACGTGATTCCTCCTACTGCATTGGTCAAAATGAACTTGCGCTGGTTTGATCCAAAAGTACGTGAAACCATGTTAAATAACATTAAGTTCATGAGTGAAGGTGCGGCCGAAATGCAGGGTATGGCTAAAGATCAATTGCCTACTTTTACGTTCAAAGGTTCAAGCACGCCTGTAGTCAATAATAAAGAATTCTCTGCACGTTTAAATGGACCACTAAAAGCGTTATTGGGCGACAAACAGGTCTTAACTGACTATCCGCCTTTTATGGGGTCGGAAGATGTTCATCATCTCTTAGGTGATCAAAAAGACATTCCATTTAACTTTATGTTTATTGGCGTGGCCGATCCAGTTGTGTTTGCAAATGCAATAAAGCAAGGCAAACCTGCACCTTACATTCCGCACAGTCCTAACTACGTTGTAGATTTAAAAGCCTTGCCAGTTGGAGCTAAAGTCACCACGGTGTCTATGCTCGAACTATTAAATAAAAAATAAGATGTTCATAAAAAAGATGCACATGGATGCATCTTTTTTATCTAAAATTTTTAGGGATTTAAGAACAAGACAGATGTTTTTCCCGATAGTGTAGAGGGGATAAATCCGTCCAACGTCGAAAAGCACGGGTAAAACTACTTACATCGGTAAAGCCAAGAATATAAGCAATTTCTGTAATATTGTGACTTGAATTCTTGATATATGACAACGCAAGTTCGTGTCGTGTATTGTCGAGCAACTCGCTATAAGAGGTATTTTCTGCCGAAAGCTTGCGCTGCAAACTCCGGATACTTAAGCCTAAACTTTTCGCTACGTCTTGCTGTTGAAAGTCGCCTGTAGATAATTTTTCAATGAGTTTTACTTTCACACGCGCCAATATATTTTCTTTATCGAACCGTGCCAGATAACGATTAATAATCTCATCATATTCTTGAGTGAGGGTGGGGTTTCCCCCGTCTAAAGGCTGCTCTATGGTTGCGGTGTCAAACACAATCATGTCTTTGGACGCATTAAACACAATCGGGGCTTTTAAAATGCTCTGAAAAGTTTCTAGATCTTCGGGTTCTGGACGTCTTAGTTCAATGCGTAATGGCGAAAAAACAGAACTTTGTAACGCACGACTTGAACGAATAAAAATAGAGATAAAAGCATCAATAGATTCGGGTTGCACTTCGTCGGGAACATGAATAACGAAATAATGATTATTTCCTTCGCCATAAAATTCGAGTTCAGGAATGTCGGTCACTATACGGAAGTAACGAATAATTCTTAAAAACATCTCTTTTAGGGTCGTGCTGGTAATGAGTGAATGGCCCAACACATGAAATGTATTTTGGTTGACTTGGCTCGCAACTTTAAGACCAAAGCACGAGTCTTGAGTCGCTTGAACGGCTAATTTCCATAAATTTGCTGTATTTTTTAATGAATAGCGCGCATCTGGATCGTTTAGCGCCTGAATATCTAAACCTGCTTGTTTTAATAAAGGTTGGCTATCTACACCTGCTTTCTCAAGCGCTTTTTGAATCGCTTTAACCCAGCTAGCCAGTGCCGTTGCTGTCTGTGGCATGTTATGTCCTATAACTTGTGATTCATATTCCTGTTCACAGTATAAAAGATTCAAAACTAAAAAATCTTTTGTTTGCTTTGAATCTTTCTATTTTGGCATCCATAGCCAATAGATTGGCGTTTCGAGCTAAGCACACCTAGGGCGATCTAAATAAAGTAGGGTCATGAGAAAACTGAGGAATAACGGATGACCTACATTTATAAAAATCCTGCTGGAATGACCGATAGCGAAAAAACGGAACACATTAAAAAAGTGGTTACCGCAGAAGGTGTGGCTTTACGCAAGCGCCATCCCATTTTGAACCATCAAAATGCAATAGGGGCCATAATTCTATTTATTTCCCTTGTTGGGATGATTGCTACTGCCGTGCTTTATATAAACCATCAGCTATCAGCTTGGTTCGCAATTCCCATAATTGCGTTTTTTGCATCTCTTACCCATGAGTTAGAACACGACCTGATTCATTGGATGTATTTTAGAAAAAAACCATGGGCACATCACCTCATGATGGGCTTAGTGTGGTTAGCTCGCCCAAGTACCATTAACCCGTGGAAACGCCGTGAGCTTCATTTTAACCATCATAAAAACTCGGGCACCGAAGTCGATTTAGAAGAAAGAGCGCTAACCAACGGAGAGCAGTGGAGCATACGCCGTCTCATCGCGATTGGTGACAATGGCTTTGCAGTTTTGCTACGCATTATTTCTGCAAGCAATTGGACGGTTAGAAAAGTTATTTTTAAACGTGCGTTCTTAGCTTATTTTCCACTTGGAATTATTCATTGGTCGCTTTGGTATATCTTTTTAGGGTTCCATGCAGTTGATATGGTTTCAAGTTTGGCAAATGCACCGATTGCGTGGTCAGCTACAACGTTAAATGTTATGCATGTGATTAATATTCTGACCGTGGTGTGGATTGCGCCAAATGTGCTACGTACCTTCTGCCTGCACTTTGTGACCAGCAACATGCATTACTACGGTGATGTTGAACTTGGTAATGTCATTCAACAAACACAAGTGTTAACACCGTGGTGGATGATGCCGTTCCAATTGTTCTGTTTTAACTTTGGTTCAACGCATGCCATTCATCATTTTGTAGTGAAAGAACCATTCTACATTCGCCAAATGACCGCGCCCGTTGCTCATAAAGTGATGCGTGATATGGGAGTGCGGTTTAATGATGTCGGAACATTTAAAAGAGCAAATCGTTGGAATGTAAATAATTTATCTGAATCGAAGAGTTAAAGAATAGCTGTCTATCTCACTCAAATGGACTGAGTTCTATGTAAAGTGCTCAGTCCATTAATCATAAAATCACTATAAAGATTATTAAACAATAAGCGGCTCTACTGAAACTTAGTAAAAGCAGAATCACACCTAATACACATAAAATTGAACCAATCACTTTATTAAGCTGCACTTGCTTGGCTAACATTTTCTGTCTCAGTAGCTTCATTTGGGGTAAAAGTTCTAAAAGCATTAGTATCATATAAGTGAGAAAAAATTTGATATGGTATCTCATAAAGAATGCTATCAAAATTGGCTAATAAACCATATTTATTTATATAGCGATAAAGTTTTGAATTATAGAAACCATAAGTTGCAATAATAACTAACTCATCATGACTTATATAGGATTTTAAGAAAGCAATATCTGTTTCTATATTTTTAGGATTTGCTTTTTTATCGATTAAATCTAAAATATTAGTAATTAATTCAAAATATAAGGTTGCTTCAAACAAATTATCAGAACGTTCTGAAGCATCGTGATAGAAACTTTTTATAAAGCTTCTGTAAGCATCAAGTACTTCTGATGGAGTCATTTCATCAGTAATAAATATATTTAAAGTATCTGCACTTCTTAAAATATTTTTACTATAAAAAATAAAACATTCTTGTTTTTCATATGAACGCCCATTATGTGAGTCTTTAAAGTAAAATAAATTAATTTTATTATTTTTTTCATCTAATAATTTGAATAAAAGTGAATAAAAGCTTTGTTGAGCTAATAATTCTGATTGTTGCTTTGTAATATTTCTTTGAGACTCAGCAATTTCATTTGCTTTTGTTATTTCATCTCTTTGTGCAGCTAATTCTTTTCTTTGTTCTTGTAATTCTCTTCGTTGCATAAATAATGAAATTAATAATAGAGCAAAAGCCCAACCACTAAATAAAGTATTTAAAGAACCATACGTATCACCATAAGTACCGTATTTTTCACCTATTTTTTGTGCATATGATTTCTTTTCATCATAGGGCAAATCAGTGGCGTTATTCTGTTTAAAAGGAACAGTAACTGGTGTTTTTTCTTGATCAATTTCTCGTAAGGTATCAGGATAAATTTTCCAGATGTAACCAATTAACACTAGTGCAGCAAATATTGAAAGGATTTCAATATTTTGCCATCTGCGTTCTTTACGTTCAACTTCACTTTCTTCTTTTTTTTTGATCATATCCATCTCTAATAAATAGTAAATAATAGAATTAAACATATAAAATTACCTTTCAATCAGTCATTCAGATAAACTTCCTTATAGGTAAATCATCACTAATTGGCTTAGAGAGGTTTACTAAAAAATCTATATAGGTTTATTCCCAATTTTTAACTATCTCTGATAGATTTCAAAATCAATACTTAATTTAACTTTCATAGTCTTAAGCTCCTTCACCCGGTTTATTTGCTTTACCCAATAAAGCATTAATAGTTTTAATAGCTTCAGTAGTAGCTTTGGTCTGTTCATTTACATTACTATTATCACTCTTCTTATCATTATATAGTTCTTGTCCAAAAAATTTATCTGCCATTTTAATACGCATTTCATGCCTTTTCTCTTCATTTAGATCTGCAATGTAATATGGTAATGCAGATAATTCAGCACTAATGATTTTGGCTTTATATGCAACCTGACGATGCTTAGCTGATTCTCTTGCAAAATACCAACCAGGTGCAGTTAGTAAAAACATAAATAAAGATTTAACAAAAAAGAGAGTGTCTACTGGATCTACTACAAATTTATAGGTTCTAGTCCAATGCAGTACTCCAAACCACCATGGAGTAATAAACGTAATACAAGCAATCAAGGCAACTACACCGAATACTTTAATAGCATATGAACGATATTCATTTGCTAAAGTATTTTCAGTGTTAAAAATTTCATCATATATTTTCTTTGTCGCATTATTATAATTTTGTTCAATAAATGCATTAAAACTAGAATGTTGTCTTTTGATATCTTCGTATGCATCTTTTACAGATTGAGAAAGTTCTTTATCTTGGTTTAATTTATTTTTAATTTCTTCAAGTTGGTCAGATAGCTTTTTTGCTTCAAGTGCATTGTCTGAACTAAGCTCTCTTCCTCTTAGCATTTCAACAAAAATTCGATACTCATGATCATTTGTATAATGTGTGTTCTTTTTATCAGAATATTTTTCAAAAAAAGAATTTATATCATTAATTAAATTTTTTATTAATAAAAATCCACTTTCATTAAAAAATGTATGACTAATATTCCCTGAAGTTAATTTTAGTACCTTCTCAATTCGTTCAATCCACTCTCTTGTAAGTTCAATCATTGCTTCGTTGGCAGGGAAATATAAAGGAAATTCTTTTATTAAAAAGATACTTTTCTCAATTTCTGATAAAAAATCATCTAAATCAAAACTAAAATTTAGGGAGTCAGTTTCAATAATAACTACATTTCTCATCAATAATAAGCTACGGTGTATATTCAGAAGGTTGTTATGATAATATTTAGTATTAATAATAGATAAATTATCATGACTAATATAATCTCTATTATTGTCTTCTGACATTTTGCATTTACCTCTTTGTAGAGCTTATTTATTAATGAAAATTATAAAGATTGCTTCTTTAATATCTTGACATAATGGCACACTAACGGCAATCGATATGAAGAAGCACAGCAAAATCTGTGCGTAGGCATGAGAACCTGCTTTATTCTCAGGGGGCAGAAAATATCCCCTCTATAGCGGTTTTTTGCCTGAAATGTTTAATTGGCTATATTCGTTATAGTAGATCTGGCAGGTAGCTTTGGGCTAGTCGTTATACTCTGCCGAAATGACTTCGCTTGGAGAGCATATCTATAGTGAAAAAATTGCCGATGAATATATCGCTCTAGTTCAAGCAACCAAACCATCGGAAACAAACGACGTACTGATCTCGACCTCTAGGCCAAATTTTTTCAAAAACATGAGTCGTATTGCTGAGTTAAAGCAAAGTTTAAAAGACTACACCAAAGTTGAACTCGAGCATTTTTATTTATGTTTAGAAGGCTGTTTAGCTGGACTCGGCGCAACGGTCATCTCAATTTATATGATTGAAAAAGAGCTTGAGTGGAACTTACTGCAAAAAAAATCACCTGTTGTACAAGATAATTCAGCTTATTTTTTACTTTCTCATAGCGCTTTTGAGGAAGATTCACGTAAAACCATATTTTAGAATGGCTAAAAGCAGAGATGAATGGAAGTCAGCATAAATTACATTAAGTTGATTATTTCTTAACTTGAATTTTTCTTATTAAGCATTTGAAAATAATAATAAATATTTAAAATTATTAAAGCGCTGCTTGAGCGCCGTATATTGAATTTCTGCTGTCTAAAATTCCCAATGATGAAAAAAATTTAACTTCATACTTCTTTATTAAATCCTAAACATGAATTTCACTCAGTTTTGAATGAGACTAAATCATTTTTATTCATGTTGTGATTGCGGTATAAATCTATTCACGCTCTGAAGCGTTCCAGTAATTCACTTTTGATAAGACCATAAGGCACAAATCTGACAAGGCTGGAAAGTTTAAAAAGAGTTCGAAATATTTTTAGGTTTATCTCAGAAATTAGGGTACTGATCAAAATGAGTAAAGAATTTACATTTACGATTAAGAGTATTTGTTTCGATGAAAACTATCGTCCAGCAGACAATACGCGTATTACAACCAACTTTGCTAACTTAGCGAGAGGGATGAGCCGTGAAGAGAATCTGCGCAACACCTTACAGATGATCGACAATCGTTTTAATGCCTTAGCTCATTGGGACAATCCTAAAGGTGACCGCTACGGCGTTGAACTTGAAATCATTTCAGTTGAAATGAATATTGATGCCGAAAACCGTGCAAGCGGACTTCCTTTAATCGAAATATTGAAAACCAATATTGTTGATAAGAAAACCAATGAGCGCATCGAAGGCATTGTAGGTAATAACTTCTCATCTTATGTACGTGACTATGACTTTAGTGTGCTGTTGTTAGATCACAACAAAAACAAGTCTACTTTTAGCACGCCAGAGAAGTTTGGTGAATTGCACGGTAACTTGTTTAAGAGCTTTATTAACTCTGAAACTTACAAAGCCAACTTTAAAAAAGCGCCAGTGATTTGCTTAAGCGTTTCGACGACTAAAGTGTACCATCGTACTGAAAACGAACATCCTGTTTTAGGTGTTGAATACAAGCAAGAAGACTATTCACTCACTGATGAATATTTCCAAAAAATGGGCTTAAAAGTTCGCTATTTCATGCCTAAAAACAGTGCTGCACCTTTGGCGTTCTATTTTACGGGTGATTTGCTGAGTGATTACACCAACCTTGAGTTGATCAGCACCATCAGCACCATGGAATCGTTCCAAAAGATTTACCGCCCTGAAATTTACAACGCAAATTCAGTGGCTGGACAGTCTTATCAGCCAAGCTTAAAGAACCAAGATTACTCACTTACTCGAATTGTGTATGACCGTGAAGAACGTAGCCGCCTCGCTATTGAGCAAGGGAAGTTTGTTGAAGAGCAATTTATCAAACCATACCAAGCGATTCTTGAGCAGTGGTCTGCTAATTACGCTCTTAATTAATCAACATATAGGTCATTGATCATGAAAAAATTATTACCGACTTCAACTGCTGGCAGCTTACCTAAACCGTCTTGGCTTGCAGAACCTGAAAAGCTTTGGTCGCCTTGGAAACTCGAAAACGAAGGTCTGCTTGAAGGTAAAAAAGACGCGCTACGTTTAGCTTTGCACGAACAGCGTCTTGCTGGCATCGACATTGTGAGCGATGGTGAACAAACCCGCCAACACTTTGTGACCACGTTTATCGAACACTTAAATGGTGTAGATTTTGAGAAGCGCGAAACAGTTCGAATTCGTGACCGTTACGATGCAAGCGTACCGTCTGTTGTAGGTGCGGTGTCTCGTCAAAAGCCTGTGTTTGTTGAAGATGCTAAGTTTTTACGTCAGCAAACTGATCAACCCATTAAGTGGGCATTACCTGGCCCAATGACCATGATTGATACGCTTTACGATGGTCACTACAAGAGCCGTGAAAAACTTGCTTGGGAATTTGCTAAAATTTTGAACCAAGAAGCGCGCGAGTTAGAAGCTGCTGGTGTAGACATCATTCAGTTTGACGAACCAGCATTTAACGTATTCTTTGACGAAGTAAATGATTGGGGCGTTGCGACTTTAGAGCGTGCAATTGAAGGTCTTAAGTGTGAAACTGCGGTTCACATTTGCTATGGTTACGGCATTAAAGCTAACACTGACTGGAAAAAGACACTCGGTTCTGAATGGCGCCAGTACGAAGAAGCTTTCCCGAAACTGCAAAAATCTAACATCGATATTATCTCGTTAGAATGTCACAACTCACATGTGCCTATCGATTTACTCGAACTCATTCGTGGTAAAAAAGTCATGGTTGGTGCAATTGATGTAGCATCTAACCAAATTGAAACACCAGAAGAAGTGGCTAACACACTTCGTAAAGCGCTTCAGTTTGTAGATGCCGACAAGCTTTACCCTTGCACAAACTGTGGTATGGCGCCTCTTTCACGTGAAGTGGCACGTGGCAAGTTAAATGCTTTAACGGCAGGTGCAGAAATCGTTCGCCGAGAACTGACTGGTTATGATCTTACTGCTTAATATTTACCAATAAGTGGTATAAAGGGTTACTTTTTTGATGGCAGTTGATAATCAAACAAGTAACCCTCATTTTACTTACTACATGTAGTTCTAATCAGGACTCATGTCGATAAAGTACCTTCCTGATGGAGTTGGGCGGTATAGCAAACACTCAGGACAAGGTACGATTCAATTTAGGAATAATGTCATGGTTCAAGCAACAGACTTTAGAAATGCAATGTCTTTACTCACAAGTGCAGTTAGTGTTGTGACTACGGCAGGCATGTCTGGCCGTTTTGGATTTACTGCCTCTGCTGTTTGTAGTGTGACTGACACACCTCCGACATTATTGGTGTGTATGAACCAATCTGCGAGTTCACATGCACATTTCCTAGATAACAAAATCTTAACTGTGAACGTTTTAGGCGCACACCACGAACATATTTCAAAAGCATTTTCGTCTAAGCTGACTCCAGAAGAGCGCTTTAAACATGGCGAATGGATTGAGTTAGAAACAGGTTCACCTGTGTTAGAAGATGCTTTGGTGAGTTTCGATTGTGAGATTGAACAAATTCAACAAGTCGGTACACACACCATTTTGATTTGTCCGATTGTGGCGATTAAACAAAGCCAGCATGACCAAAGCTTGGTTTATTTTAATCGTGCTTATCACCAAGTGGGGCAGACGGAGATTGTCTAATCCCACTTTCCATTTTGTTGTTTCACTTTAAAAGTTAGAAAATAGAAATCAATAAGCATGGATCGCTTCATTTAATCTAAAAATACAATTATATATAATATCCAAAATAATAATTAAGTTAATCTAATGAAAAACAATAATAAATTTAAATACTTGTCATAAAAGCTACATTGACACCTTTCAACTCTCCGATTATGCTTTGCGTGCTGGCCACATTGCCAGCCGGCTTTGACAGGCTGATCTTTGAGGACATTGAAAAAATTCATTTTTTTTGATGTAGACCCACTCGTCTCCCTTTTTGTAGCGGTAGGACGGAAGGGGGACACCTTCGGGTGTGCTGGGTTCTCGAAGCCAGTCTGTCAACCCTCTTTCGTTCTGCCACCATAATTCCAAACAAATGCTCTGGCAGAACTCCCAAAATCAGGAGTTGGCTATGCACATCTATCATTTCTTGGCACTCATTGCCAAAGGCTATAACGACACAGCTTAAAAAATTAAAGCAGCTTGAACGCCATAAGGTTTTCAGGCTTTAAGTCATTTTTACTTAAAACTTAGCAATAACAAACTTGAGATGTGCCAAGCACCGTCTTGCGGCTTTGCTGTGCCTTTTTTTCTCCCAGAAAGGGCGCAGGCTTTTTATCTCATTTAGAAACAACAAGAATTTATAACGGTAAACCTATGCAAAATTTAGAAACGACTTCAAAAAAATTAAAAGTAATACATACCGCCATCCAACTCTTTACGACGCATGGATTCCATAATGCAGGCGTAGACCTGATCGCCAAAGAAACTAAAATTCCAAAAGCCACGCTTTATAACTACTTTCACTCAAAAGAACGCCTTATAGAATCGTGCATAAGCTTTCAAAAAAGCCGACTGAAAGAAGAAGTGCTGGCAATTGTCTACTCACACCGCTACTCAAAACCAACCGATAAACTCAAAGAAATTGTGTGTTTACATGCCGATATAAATAGCCTTTACCATCTTTTGTTTAAAGCCATATTTGAAATAAAACAGCTTTATCCAACGGCTTACCGCATGGCAATTGAATATCGAAAATGGCTACTTCGAGAGCTTTTTGATCTGGTCTTTAGTCTGGAAACTAATGCATTTAATCCCGATGCCAATATGGTTTTAAACTTAATTGATGGCTTGATGCTACAGGTTTTAAGTTCAAATAGTGTGGATGAACGGGATGTGGTGTTGGAGTGGTTTTGGGGGAGGGGTAATAATTTTATATAGAGGTGTATCAGAATATTTTCAGTTTTTTATTATTCAAACTATATTAATTTTTTAAAAGTCATTATAGTAAATTTAGTAGTAAAAATAGTGAGATAGGGGTAATAATTATGACAAATTTACCTAAAGAAGGAGAAAGTCAGCGAATTGGTCGTTTAGCTAAAAAAGTTTTAGCTATTAATATGCCCCTCAATTGGATAGAGAAAGAACAAGATGGTGATTCAGATTTTGGTATAGACTATTTAATACAACTAAAAAATAATACTGGCCATGTTGAGTTTAGTTTTTACTTACAACTTAAGGGCACTACAGCACCTGCTTATAATACAGCAAATACCTTAATATCATATGATTTTAAAACCAGTACACTAGAGTATTACCATCGTCAGGAACCATTAGTCATGGTAGCTGTCGCTGATATTCATGATGAAAAAAAATTATATGAATGTCCGATCTATTATCTTTGGCTTGATGATAACTGGTTTGCTGAAAATCATGAGAAATTAGTAAATCAAAAAAGCATTTCAATAAATATCCCTAAAGTAAATATTTTAGATCAAGATTTAGATATCTATGATTTCTATGCAAGTAGATTTCAAGAGAAATTAGCTTTTAATGAGCTTAAAAAGGGTATTAGTGAACATGAAAAACCAGTAGTCGAAACTTTAAGTCGAATTACACAAGTTATAGATGAAAAACCTATTTTCTTAAAATCTATTGAGTTACAGGGGGAAGCTCCTTGGATAGATAATCCTAAAGGTGAAGTAACCACAGATTTGAAAAATTGTTCTGATTTTTTAGCAAATAATCGTGTTATAGATGCAAAAAAAATATTAGATAAGTTAGAAGAAAAAAAGGATAGTTTCACTAGTCATGAGCTTGCCGAGTTCTATTATCAAAAAGCTGATATTTCTTCATATGAAGGTTTTTTTGATGAGGCAGAAAATCTATATAAATTGTCATACGAAAAAGATCAAAAGGAACGTTATCACTTAGCATATCTCCAATCTAAATTTAAACTAGATTCTATGCCATCGGAGGTGGAGCTTGAAGAAATAGTGAATTCTTTAGATGATGGAAACTTTGCTAAATGTGTTATTAAAGCCAAGTCTCTTGCTTTACTTAAAAAACCATTGGAAGCCTTAAATTTTTTAAAAAAGAAATATCCTAATGAGATAACTGCTCAAATGGGAATATGTACAATGGGGGAGCTTTATCAAGAGCTAGATGAAATCATAGATAAAAATATTAACTTAGACTTTGATAATGAAAGAAAAAAATATGATTTTTATTCTTTAGCAGCACGAAGATATTTTCATAAGGCTTCAAATCAGATAGGAGTATTTGGAGAAATTTTACCACTTGATGGGCTCGCAAATTATGATATTGAAGGGATGAAATTATCCTATGAACTATTACAAAAGGCTTGGAATTCTGCAAAAAAATTAGGTTATCCACGTGATGTAGTAATGCTTATGGATATCAGTCCTTTAGTGTATGGATATTTTAATAGATTAGATGAATTAACAGATTATTTTGATATTTTATTGATTGAAAGGCCTTATAATAAAGAAATAATACGACCTTATATTCGGATACTTTTTAATTCGCGAAATTATAAAAAGACTATAAAGTTATTAGATAAATTAGATAGTTTGGATGTGGATGAGTGTGGAATTAAAATTCTTTCATACTCATACTTGGGAAAATATAAACAATCTTTAGATCTTATAAATGAATATGAAAGTTTCTTAATAAACTCAAAAAAAGATAATATACCTGCAATTTTTTGTAATGGTATTGAAATTGCTGAGGCGATGTTTAAGAAAGAATTAGTTGAAAAATATGAAAATATTGTTAAACAACTACCAGATGGTGAGGCTTTTCTTGCTATTCAAAAATTTGTGACGGCATCAAATAATGATAAAAGTCGACGAAATGATTTTGCTCAAGACTTATATAAAACTTATTTAAAATTAGGAAAACCTATAGTTATAGCAGAACAACTATTACCATATTTAAATCCTCATGAGTCTATATCTGCACATCAAATAATTGAATTAGCTGAGCAAGTATTGAATGTGCGAGAACTTAGAAAAAATAGGTATCTAGATTTAGCACAAGCATTTTTTACAACAGGTCGATGGAAAGAGGCAGAAGCATTAGCAGAGAAAAATATAATTAAAGGTGTTGCTATTTCTAAATGGAAATTAGTAAAGGCTGCTGCACTCAAAAATCAAGGTAAGGTTGGTAATGCTTATAATATAATACGTGAAGCGATCCATGAAGATAATGCGGAAGAATTAAATCAGGAGTTTTATATTAACTTATGTTTTTCATTGGGATTTATAGATGAAGTCGTAGATATATTGGAAAATAATTTAGTTGGTAACCTAGAATTGGATGAAAAAAGGTATCTAATTAGAAGATTGATTGAGGTATATGCAAATAATCCAAATTATATCAATAAATTAAAAATAGCTATTATAAAATATGGAGATTTAGTTGATCAAAATAGTGTTCAGCAAGAAGGTGACTATTTACAATTATGTATGCTACATCAGCCTTTTGAAAATGATGCACAAATTGAGCGTTACCAAGAAAGAAGTAATAGATATTTTGAAAACTTTCCTGATTCAACAATTTTAAGAAGAGGTCACGTAGATGTTGAGAGTGGTGCTGAAGATTTTTTAGCCTCTTTAAAGAAATTAACTGGAGTCACTCCAGAACTAGAAGAAAAATGGGAAAATAATAAGCAAAAATTAAGGAGTAGAGAACTGCCTGTACCATTTTTTATGCGTGGAAAGTTTTTGCAAAATACTCGAGATGTTTACACAACTTGGATGTTGTCAAAGTGTGGTAAGGAAGAAGAAACGGAATATCAAATATCACATTCTCCTCAAATTGAACCTAAAGTTTTTTTTAGACTTGTTGATAGTTCCAATATTATTTTAATTGAAGAAACATCTTTATTAATTTTGAATGATTTGAATGTATTAGATTTTTTCTTGAAGGCCTTACCAAAATTTTCGATCTTAGATTCAGTTTTTAAGAGAATAAATTTAACTACTCATAATTATATTTCTCCTAATAGTCAGATTTCAGGGAGTATTTTAAGAGCACTTCAAAATAATATAGAAAAATTGCATTTGATTGATGATAGTGAGGCCAATTTTTTTAACTATGATTGTGTTTCTAAAAATGAATATGGAGTATTATTAACTGATGATTTATATTTGTCTGTCTTAATGGAGCAGCATAATTCAAATATTTTATGTGCTAATGTCTTTAATGTCTTGAATTTTCTTTTTTGTAAAAATATTTTGAATGAAGAAGAATATTTTGAAAAAATGGTTGATTGTTTTTCATTTGGAATTTTAGGTTTTAATATTCAATTTGATTTATTGAGTAAATTAATTAACTATTATTTATTAAGAGGTGAGGTTGATAATTATGAGGATACGAGGTTTAAAATAGTTTTTGATAAGCTTCTTATGGAAAGAGAAAGCTTTATCGATAAATTAAATATATTTATAAATATGTTTAATTCTGTAGATATAGCTAATTTATCAGCAGAAGTTTTGTTGAGTCTAATAAGTAAATTGTTAGAGAATAATCCTACGGTAGATCCACAAGAAATTTTAAATACTTGGCTTGTACATTGTGGATTACAAAGAAAAATAGAAATAGATTCTGATAACTTTGTAAGTAAATTTCATCAAGAATTATGGATTAAATATAAGGAGGTTACGATTTTTTTAAATGAAATTACGTATGAAAATGAATTTTTATTAAAAGATATTATCAAAAAAATGAATAATAAGATTAAAGAAGTAGCTTTTGAAAATTTAAAAGCTTCATTTGTAAAAGGTTCAGAAGAGTATCAATATTTAGAAAGCTTTGATGGGATTATTTGAAATAAAGCAGAGTCCTTGGACTCTACTTTATTAATACACATAAAATTAAAGAGGTGAGGCAAGATTAAAATTTAATTTGAATTCACTGAGCTAGTTTAGATTGTCATCAATAAATATTGGTATATTCATAAATTTACTAATCATATCCTCTATCGTATTAATTGAGTTATATCCACCAGAAAAGTTCTGATTAAGACTATTATTATTAAGAACACGCCCATCTTCGGTTTTAACTTTACCTATACCTAATTGAGTATGACCTATTTTTGTAAGAACAAAATCATTGAGCTTACTTTCAAATATCACACTATTTTCATTTGGCACCACACAAGTCAATTGCCAATCACCAAAACTATAGAAAATATTATCTAAATTAATATTTTTATTTAATACAAGTTCTCTAACTTGAGGATTAAGATCCCATTCGATATTGTTATGAACGGTTATATCTAAATTGTTTAAATGAGCAAGCTGAAACAGAGCGTTTGCTGCACCATCAGAACAATCCATACATGCAACATCAAAATCCAATGAACCAATTACTTGTCCAGCTTTTGTCTGTGGAGTAGGGAAACATAGAGCTTCATTTAACTCATCTTGTAATGTTATAGAGAGATTACCCCACCCAAGATGATTTCCAATTACAGAGGACCAAAAACGACCAGATTTGCCAACTAAATAGATCGTACAATCTTTTTGTTCTATTTTTCGGGTAACTTGTCTTTTAGTCGTTTTACCGATAATAGTACCTGTTGCTCCAAATTTGGCAGCACTCTTGAGATTACCCCCTAGTAATTTTGCATCTGCTTTTTTTAAGGCAGACATCAAACCTTTTTGATATCTTTTAAGAAATTCAACAGGAGTATTATCAGGAATTTCTAAAGACACCAACATACCTACTGGTGTTCCCCCAGAAGCTGCTATGTCTGATAAGTTTATAATAGCTGTATAACAACCCCATACTTCTGGTGTTGCCTTACCAAACCAATTGGCCATAGGCGTGGGGCAAGGATCAATTGACCAAAGCATGTTTCCATTAGCTTGAAAATGAGCGCAATCATCATTTACTTCATCTGTATGGGAAGTAACATCAGGAATAAATATTTCTTTTAATAATTGAATTTCACCCAAGTCTGAAACAGTTAATGGTATTGCCATATTGCTGCTCCCATCTTATCTAAGCCAATTAGTGTCCAAATTAATTCCATTTCATCATAGCCGCTTAGCCCTAAGACAACTAAAAAGAGACTGGCAAAATAATTTTTTTCAGCAGAAGGAGCATTTTCATTAGTAGCACAAAACTTTTCTAACACTGGTTGTGCTGCTTTACGAGTTGAAGAGATGCAAAGATACACACGTTGTATAGCGTCGATTTGATAATCCTCAAGCCTATTAATTGATTTTACTTGATCAATAAAAATATCCCATGTAGGCAATTCAAAACAGTATTTACATAGAAAATCTTCTATCTCTTCATAGATATCTATAGATATATGTAATGGATGCTCTCTAGAGGGTCTTTTTATTTTTTGTAGTAATTCAGCCAAAAGCATATATTTTAAAGTTGCTTCTATAAGTACAAAATCTTTGGCAGGATGTCCATAATGACTCCATCCAAAATCAATTAATTCAGTATCAACTGGTCTTTTAGCATCTAAAATTAAATTTCTTGCATGTAGATCTCCGTGGACTAAATAAGGAACAAAAGGAAAATTTAGCTCTTTTTCAACTCTGGAGTAATGCTCAAAAATACTGTCTCCAAGTTGATAAATACCTGGATAAGATTTAGAAGATTCGATAAGGGTTTTTATTCTTTCAAGTGGTTTATTTTTCCGATTTAGATATCTTGAAAAATCCTCCATAAAGTTTATTGAACCTATATTATTAGTATATAAACAAACTTTTCTGAAAACCGAATCAAGAGCTATCGCACAATCATTGTGAGAATTCTGCATCTCTAGGAAAAATCCTCGAAATTCTTGATGATTCGGAACTTTTGCTAAATCATAAACAATCACACCTAAATCTATAGAGGAGTGTTCTTCTGAAATTACTCGTGTACATAAGGAGTGGTGCTCAGCTCTGGTAGCTGCTTCTAGTTCTTTATTTGTATTATTCTTATCTTGAAATTTTGCAATAAATCTTCTAGGGGTACTGGTATCTGTAATATAATAATCAAAATAAAAAACTTCACTACCACTTTTCCCAGCACGAGCTACCGGATACAAATCTACTTTATCAATAGTGAAATTTCTATTTAAATGATTGTTAATAACTTGCTGGATCAGCTCAATTCTTGTTTGAGCCTTATCTTTATGTAACTCAAAGTCACGGTCAAATCTGAACTCAAATTTAATTTTTTCAACTAGATCTAAGTTTCGTGGAATATTTTCTTGTATATCTATAGTTTGTGTATTCATGCTAATTCCACTTGCTTAAGGATAGAAACCATATTTTCTTCTTGCCCTATTTTTCTCCAATCCCAGTTATTTATATTAAGTTGATTAGCTACCGCTTTTCTAAGAGTTTGACTTGGTAAAGGCTCTTCTAATAAAGATTGGTAAAAACCATCTTTAAAATTTCCCACAAAAATATATGGTTTATCAATTGGTGTATTTTTTAATACTGCTTCAATAGTTTTTAAAGGTTTATTTTTTTTAAAATTATGAAGCTTAACTGGATCAATGTTATTTGTTGAAGGTAAAACATGCAGATGAGCATGGTAAATTCCACAACTACCATCATTTGGACCTAAAGCTCCATGCTCAAAAAATAAGCTTTTTTCCAGATCGCAGCCTAATATTAAATGTACTTCGTTAAGAATGTGCATTAATTCTTGATTGAGATTACTTAATCTTTTAATCGTTTGCGCTAACGTGCAATCATGATTCTTGGGCACAATAAGGAAATGCCCATAAACTAGTTGCCCAATGCAGGGGAATGCAGCTAAAGACTCTGTTTCGAAAATAACTCTACTTTGAATTTCGGGATATCGTTCAGCAAAATTTGTGTCACGACTACCTTTTAGTTCCCTACAAAACACACAATCATTAATCATGTAATACCTCTTATATAAATTTATAAGTATGAATTTATTAAGTTTTAATATATCAAAAAACAAACAATTTCTTAAAACTATTTTATAGTTTAAAAAAGAATTTAATTTTATATAGAAAATGCGTCTTAGAATTAACTCTTAAAACAAATAGAAAAAAGCTGCCATTGGCAGCTCTTTTACAGTACATATATTATGTTATATATGTTTAAACTTACCCACTTAACGCTCCACCAGTTTAGTAGACAGGTATAGGTATTTCAAAAATTTGTTAGAGAATTTAAAACTCACAACAAGGGTAGTATGTGTGCAAAGTAGAAAGAGTAGCTTCAACCTTTATAAAGAACCCTCATACTCCACATACCCATCTTCAATTGCAGGAATAATCTCTACAAATTTAAAGTAGGGCACTGTACAAAATTCAGAATCTCGAATCGCATCAATCACAAAATAATAATCTTGCAGAGATGTCGTCTCAAACACAGCAATATCACTGGCTTTAGTACTAAATGCTTCAACGTCATACCACCGAACTTTTACAGTCGGGTACTTCTCAAAAATAGGCTCAAGCTTCTGTGCACTAAACTCAGCCCGCTTTTCACGAGCTAGAACCAACCAAGCAGGCAAAGCTTTTAAATGAATAAAAAAAGTATAGGTTCTAGACATAACCACTCCATGACTGAGCCGAGTTGAAGTTCAACTGAAAAGACAGCATTTGCTTGTCATATCAATATGACTCAGTCAGTATATGAGTGATTACTCACATTACATACTCGCATTTCGGCTCATGTCAGAAACCTTCCCAGACCCACGCAAACGCCCGCGTCAAGCACGCTCAGTAGCTACATTTGAAGCTATTTTAGAGGCGGCTGCTCGCGTTTTAGAGTCATTAGGCTTTGCTGGATTTAACACAAATGCCGTGGCTGAACTTGCTGGCGTAAGCATTGGTAGCCTATATCAGTACTTTCCATCTAAAGATGCTTTAATCGTCGAGTTAATTCGACGTGAGCGCACTAAACTCTCAAGTCGTATCGTTGAAGCCATAAAACAACATGAAGCCGCAGACTTAAAAGAAAAACTAAAACTCGTCATACAGGCCGCTGTGCAACATCAATTGAGCCGTCCGCAGTTGGCACGAACACTAGAGTTTGCTTCTGAACTCATTGGTAAAGACACTGAGGAAAATGAACTTCAACACGAACTTGAAACTATAATTTCTGACTTGTTTATGCGTTCTGGCATTTCACATGCACAGACAGCCGCACAAGATGTGATTGCTTTAAGCAAAGGAATGATTAACGCGGCAGGCATAGCAGGGGAAAGTGATTTAATTTATTTACAGCAGCGAGTTAAAAAGACTGTATTTGGGTATTTAGATTTGACCTAAATATTATTAAATTATCAATCTCTAGATATGGAAAAGGGTTGCTATTAGCAACCCTTTTTACAGTATACGTGTTGTACTGTTATACCGCCACACGATGCATAAGTTGTTATTTTTTCTATTTATAAAACAAATATTTAGATAGAAATTAATCAGTTAATTTCGTGAAAATACAACAAATATGTTAATATTTTGTAAGAAAAATGATACATAAGATAATATGTTGACAAGCAAGATATCTTTACGCTTAATATAGTGTTAGGTATTGATTCTTGTAATGAGTTGGATAGAAAACTTCTAAAAGATTTTTTAATTTTGATAGTTAGAATAATACGAGAAAAAAGAAAAGAGGCTATTTTAATAAAAATTAATATCATAAAGTTTTTTGATAATTATTTTGGATCTATTATTTAATTTACTCACATTATATAAGCAAGTTTGCATGGTTTTTATAAACTCATTATACGGTTTATTTGTAGATTTTATTAGTAATATAAGAAAAAATACTATCGTGATTTTTTAGTTATTCTTTAAAAAAATATCGACAATAAAAGAAAAATGTTATAAATTATCCCGCTTTAAACCCGAACAAAGTTAAAATTGGGTTAACTTTAAAATAATTTCAACCTTTGGTCCTAGTGTAAAATTAATTGTTATGCTTAAAAATAATAGCCTTTTCCGAAAAGAGGTTTTTGAGTCAAGGAAAAATAGATTCGTTGGGAATGTAATCATTTCAGTTCCAATTACATTTAAGATGTTAGCACTTATTTTTGGCTTAATGGGCCTTAGTTTGCTCATTTTTATTTTTTTAGGTGAATTTACTAAAAAAGTTAGAGTTTCAGGCCAAATTATGCCAAATGATGGGTTCGTAAAAATATACAGTACAAGAACTAGTATTGTGAAGGATATTTATGTCAAAGAAAATGATTTTGTAAAAATTGGTCAGAATCTATTACATATAAATAATTCATTTTTCTTAGAAAATAATAAAGACTTGTATGATTCAATTAGTTATGAATCTAATCAGCGTACAGAGTTGTTTTCAAAAGAAGTTGCTAAAGAAAAAACAATTTATGAAAATAAAAAACAAAATATGATTAAGGAGCTAGAATATATAAATAAAGAAATAAGTAATGCAAATCAACTTTTCTATACTACAAAATATAAATTGAGTGTAGCTAATGATGTATACGCACGTTATAAAATAGCCCATAGAAATAATGCGGCTAGTTTGGATGAAGTCCAAATAAAAGAAAGTCAAACTTTGGATTTTAAGAATCAACTTAAACAAATAGAGAATGATTTAGACAGCTTAAAAGAAAATTTAAGAAATAAAAAATTTGAAATCTTATCTTTAGAACAAGAACATCTTAAACATTTGACACAGTTAAAAAGAGAAGAATCTGAAATTAATCAAGAAAAAATTCAGAATCAGTCTAATAGTGATCAAATATTAAAGAGTCCAATTGATGGCAAAATTTCGATAATTAATATCGAGAAGGGACAAACAATTGAACTCAATAAAATATTGATGTCTATAGTACCAACAAACACTAAGCTAGTATGTTTTTTATACGTTCCTTCTAATGCTATAGGTTTTATAAAACCTAACACAGAAGTTTCAATTAGATATTTTGCTTTTCCATATCAAAAATTTGGGTTAGCTAAAGCAAAAGTATTAAACATATCTGAAACCCCAATTCCTTATCAAGATTTAAATTCATTAGGACTGATACCTATGCAAGGCATTACTTCAAATGAGCCTGTATATATTATAAAAGCCTCATTAGATAAGCAGACTATTTCTGCATATGGAGAAGAAGTAAACTTAAAGGTAGGAATGTTACTTGAAGCAGATATAAAGCTTGAGAAGAGAAAAATTTATGAATGGATACTTGAACCTTTGTATACAGTGACTGGTAATATTTAAAATGTCTTATATTCAAAACTTGGTATTTACATTTAGATCAAAGGTTCCAGTAATCCTACAAACGGAAAGCAGTGAATGTGGCTTAGCTTGTTTAGCTATGATTTCAAGCTATTATGGCCACTATGAAACAATCTTTACATTAAGGCAAAAATATTCAGTTTCAATAAAAGGCAGTAGTTTAAGTGATTTAATAAAAATTGCTGGACAAATAAATTTAAACTCAAGACCTTTAAGATTAGAGATGAATGAACTCTCTAAACTTAGACTACCATGTCTTATTCATATTAACATGGATCATTTTGTTGTATTAGTTTCTGTTAATAAAAAAATTGAAGTGATTGACCCTACTTTGGGGAAAAGATTTTTTTCAATCGATGAATTTTCTGATATCTTTACGGGTATCGCTTTAGAAATCTGGCCAAATTCCAAATTTGAGAAGAATGAAAAAAAAGAAATATTTAATTTTTTCTATCTTTTACATGATTTAAAAAACCTGTTACCTTCATTTAGTTACATATTAATACTGGCGGTTGTTTTAGAGGTTTTAGGTTTGGTTTCGCCTCTATATATGCAATTTGTTCTAGATAATGTTATTCCAGAAGGTGATAGACAGTTATTGTTAACTCTAACAATAGCTTTCTTTATGTTAATGATCTTTAATATTATTATAACCACAACACAAACACTAATAGGGATGTTTGTTTCTACTACTTTAAATGTACAGTGGAAATCAAATGTACTTAATCATTTAGTTAATGTTCCTAATGAGTACTTTTTTAAAAGGCATTTAGGGGATATTATTAGTCGGTTTAATTCAATTGATCCTATACAATCTACTCTAACTTCAACTTTTATAATAACACTTTTAAATGCTTGTTTAGCGATATTTACACTTTGCTTAATGTTTTATTTTAGTGCTCAATTAGCATTAATAACATTAATTGCTATGATGCTTTATTTGTTATTAAAAATTATCACGTATTTACCTTTACGTAGTTTGGCTGAAAAGGGAATTATTCTTAGTGCTTCACAAAATAGTTATTTAATGGAAACTATACGAGGAATTAGAGCAATAAAGCAATATAATAAGCAAGATGAACGCTCTAATAATTGGCTTGGTTTGTTTGTTAATCAGACAAATAACTCCTTATTAAGTCAAAAATTAAGTGTAGTAATTTCAGTAATTAATAAATTTATATTTGGAGTTGAGAATTTATTAATTATATGGTTTGGCGCAAATCTTGTAATTGATAAAACATTTACTATTGGTTTTCTTACGGCATTTATTGCATATAAAACTCAATTCTCAACTAGATTTTCAAGCCTTATTGATAGCTATTTTCAAATAAAAATGTTGAGTCTTCATGGTGAGAGATTGAGCGATATCGTTTTAACTGATCAAGAAGATGTAACAGCTTTTGAACTAACATCAAATTTAAAGCAGGAAATTAAAGGTCAGATTAAAGCTGAGAATATTAGTTTTAAATATGGGGATTTCGAAGCTGAAATTATTCAAGACTTGAATTTAACAATTGAGGCAGGTCAGAGTATTGCACTTACAGGACCGAGCGGATGTGGGAAAACAACATTTTTAAATTTACTTAATGCATCTTTAGAACCAACTTCGGGTGAAATTTTTCTTGATAATATTCCATTTTCACAATTGGGTACAAAAAACTTAAGGTCATTAATAGCCTGTGTAGACCAAAACGATACTTTATTTGCTGGAAATATTATTGAGAATATTAGTTTTTTTGATTCTAATGTAAATCTTGAATGGGTTGAGCGATGTGCTGAAATGGCAGGTATTCATAATGAAATAATTAAGATGCCTATGGGATATTGGAGTTTAGTGGGTGATATGGGAAGTAGTTTATCAGGAGGGCAAAAACAAAGAATACTAATTGCACGTGCTCTCTATCAAAAACCTAAAATACTTTTTATGGATGAAGCCACAAGTCATTTAGATATACGAAAAGAAAAAGAAATTAACCAAATGATTTCTGATTTAAAAATTACCAGAGTTATTATTGCTCATAGAAAAGAAACAATTATGTCTGCTGATCGTGTAATTTCACTTAAGGAGGGAAAAATATGTTTTGATAAGATCAAATGATCTCTCAAATTTTAGCTTTGAAACTTTATACTTTTAAGAATTATTTTATGATTAAACTTGATATCTCACCTAATAAATTTCGGAATGAATTCCAAAGTAAAAAACCATTTCTTGTTAGAAATTCTTTTGTCCCTCAAATAACAGATCGACAAATTGATGAAATAGTGCTGCGCACAGATATTATTCAAGATGACTTTAAGCTTAATTTTGAAGGAAAAGTTCTACCAAAAAATAAATATGTTGAAAGTTTTCAAGATGTAGGAAAAGTACGTCATCGGTTTATAAAAGCAGCATTAGTTGATTATATGAGACGTGGCGCGACACTTATTGCTAATAAAATATATAATGAGCCTTTAATATATAACTATCATAAACAAATTGAAGAAATAGCAAATCGACCTGCATTATCAAGCCTATATATTAGTTACGGGAATGAAGATGATAGTTCTTTCCGTGCTCATTGGGATACGCGTGATGTATTTGTTTTACAATTAGTAGGTCGAAAAAAATGGATATTGCATGAACCAAATTTTGAATATCCTTTACCAAGCCAGCAAAGTAAAGATATGGAGCATGTAGTAAAATGTCCAACTACTGAACCTTATATGGAAGTTATTTTAGAGGAAGGTGATTTATTATATGTTCCTAGAGGATGGTGGCACGATCCAGTACCATGTGGAGAGCGCACAGTTCATTTAAGTGTAGGTACATATGCTATTTATAGAAATGATTATTTGCATTGGATTATTCAAAATATTTTACCAAGTCATTCAGAAGCTAGAATGCATTTAAATTCATATAATTCTATTGATGATTTGACTGCATATGCAAATCTTATCCATGAGAAATTAACTGATCCGGAATTATTAAGAAATTTTCACCGCCTACATGCTGTTGAACATTATAGAACTAATGATACATTAAATTTAAATAGTCTATGTGATCCTAATATTGAAGAAATACCTGAAGAAAAATCACTATATATTAATTTATTTCATTGCGTGGAGGATTTAGAAAAAGATATTATTGCTAATGGTACTTTTTTAAAAATTGAAAGTAGGCCTGAAATGAGAAAAGTTCTACAATGCATACTTGATCATCATGGTATTTCTACTTATACATTGTTTAAAAAAATGCCAAATCTTGACAAAAAGTATATCAAAAATATGCTTTTTAAATTAGCTTGTTTTGATATTATTCGCTTTGAATAATATTTTATACTTTTAAATTATAATTTTATTCTAATATGAGGCTTTAAATGCGAACTTTAAATCTAGAAGAACTTGAAAATATTGGTGGTGGAGCAGGTGAGTCTGGTTCTTCTGCAAAAGGGACTATTACTGATGGTGTTGTGGGATGGGCTATCGGTGAAATGGCTGATAAAACACAAGAGTATATCGATGCCTATGATAGAGGCGGGATGACTAGTGTAATTGTTGAAACTCCGGCATTTGAGGCAATAATAGGTGCTACTTCAATGATTGGTGAAGCATTAAATGGTGGTACTGATTATTGTGGTGGTAGTACAGATTACAGTTAATTTATAAATGGATAAGGCAACTACTCTTTTATAGAGTAGTTGTTAATTATTTTGTATAGAGAATTTATATTATGAACTTGGATTATTTTGGTTTTGGTGTTACTAGATTTATTATTGTTTTTCTAATAGGTAGTTTATTTTCTCTATTACTTCGCTTTGTTTTTAGTTTTGATAGCAATAATGCAGTAGAAATTGGTACTTATTTAACTTATATACTTTTTATTTATTTGGGGTATGTATACATTAAGAATGCTAGTGGTTTTAAATATTTAAATTCTTTATTTCTGTCTTTTTTGGTAGTTTTATTATTTATCTTTATTTGCTTTATTTTAGGTTATTTTGATTTAAAAGGTGCTTTAATTTCTTTGCTGTTATCTTTATTTTTAATGCAGCTTGGTTCGTTAGTGTTTTTTATTAAAACTAAGTTTTTTAAATAAGAGAATAGTGAGCTTTGTTAAAGTAACTGAGCTCACTAAAGTTTATTTTTAAATGTTGGGAATAATAAGTAATAATTCCTATGTCACTAATGTAAAAAATACGTTTTTTAGTTTTGTACTTTAATTGGATTATTCCTTAATTTTATTAAAAAATTATAATTAATTTAAAGTTTTTTGTAATTTTGCTTAATTAATTTTATCAAAAATTACTTTAATATTATTATATGGAATACTTCTTAGAAAAGTCTATCTGCTTGTGAAAAGATTTTCTTAAATTTAATTGAATTTTTTTGTCAAGATACTTAACATTTTTAATTAAATTATCGTAATTTAAATGTTTGTTTTTAGTTTATATCTCCATTCTATCAATGAAGATGACATTCTGAACAATAAAAAATCCGACTTATGTCGGATTTTTTATTTCAGTGGCATTATATATGCCGCGTAATGTCGTTACATGTTTCGTAAATGTTAACTCATGTGTCGCATGACGATGCTTAAACTTACCAGCTTAACGCACCACCAGTTTGGTAGTCAGTTACGCGAGTTTCAAAGAAGTTCTTCTCTTTACGTAAGTCCATCATCTCAGACATCCACGCAAATGGATTCGTTACACCAGCAAATTGCTCTGGTAAACCTAACTGAGATAAACGACGGTTACAGATGAATTTCAAATATTCTTCCATCATGCTTGCGTTCATACCCAATACACCACGTGGCATTGTGTCACGCGCATATTCGATTTCAAGCATTGTGCCTTCAACAATCATTTGAACCACTTCTTGTTGGAACTCAGCGCTCCAAAGGTGAGGGTTCTCAATCTTGATTTGGTTAATCATGTCGATACCAAAGTTCAAGTGCATAGACTCATCACGCAAGATGTATTGGAATTGCTCAGCAACACCGTTCATCTTGTTACGACGACCCATACTCAAAATTTGAGTAAAGCCACAGTAGAAGAAGATCCCTTCAAGGACACAGTAGAATGCGATCAGGTTACGAAGTAAACGCTGGTCGTTTTCAGGTGTGCCTGTATGGAAATTAGGGTCAGTTAAAGATTGAGTATATTTCAATCCCCACGCTGCTTTACGCGCAACAGATGGAACTTCACGGTACATGTTGAAGACTTCGCCTTCATCCATACCTAAAGATTCGATACAGTATTGGTAAGCGTGAGTGTGAATTGCTTCTTCAAATGCTTGACGCAAAATGTACTGACGGCATTCAGGGTTAGTAATGTGACGGTAAATTGCCAATACTAAGTTGTTTGCAACCAAAGAGTCCGCAGTCGAGAAGAAACCTAAAGAACGCATCACAATCGTACGCTCATCTTCAGTTAAGCCGTTTTCAGACTTCCAAAGCGCGATGTCTAGGTTCATGTTTACTTCTTGCGGCATCCAGTGGTTTGCACACCCGTCAAGATACTTCTGCCAAGCCCACTCGTATTTAAATGGCACAAGCTGGTTCAAGTCTGCACGACAGTTAATCATTGCTTTGTCGTCAACTTGAACACGTTGCGCGCCCATTTCTAGCTCTTCAAGGCCAGGGGCAACATCTAAATGTTCTAAGGCTGCAGAGGCTCTAGCCACCGTATCGGAGGCAACTGTTGGTCGCACGGAATGGGTTCCAGCGGATTGTGGAGCTGCCATGCTCTGCGATGATGGCTGCGCAGCAGATACATTCTGCGAATCAGGCGTTTTTTCCGGTTGGATGGACGCAGACTTGTGTTCAGGTGCAGTCGGTTTTTGCGAATCATCTTCAAAATCGTCCCAACTAAGGATAGACATTTTTGTTCTCTCTTCGTTGTGTATATCTATATTTGACATCTCTTAAACGAAGATGTCCCTACTATACGCTTTTAATGTGTAAACAAAATTAAGTTTTATTGATGCATGACCAAATTTTGGGCCTCTGGTCTCTACTCACTACAACTTATTTTGCTTACGCTGTTGCTTACGTATTGTGAAAAATGCGTAAACCAGCGGTATATAAAAGAAAAGAAAGGCAAAGATTAAAACTCCAACACCAAGCATATAGTTATGGCTGAGATGAGAAAGCATAATCTTTACCTCTTGTAAAATTGCCCTTTAGTGAAAAAGAGCAATTTTATTAAATGTTATTGGCAAGCTTCACAATCTGGGTTGTCGATTGAACAAGCCATTGGCACTGGAGCCGCTTGGGTAAAACCATCTTCTTCAGCAGCTTCTGGTTTCTTCGCTTCTACAACAGGGGCAGCAACCGGAGCCGCTTCAACAGACGCAGGTTTAACTGCGTTTAGAGCACCTGTGTTAATTGTAGATTTTTCAGCAGAAGTCGCGCCTAAAGCTCGGAGGTAATAAGTCGTCTTAAGACCACGTAACCATGCCATCTTGTAAGTGATGTCAAGTTTCTTACCATTTGCACCAGCAATGTACAAGTTAAGCGACTGAGCTTGATCGATCCATTTTTGACGGCGTGATGCAGCATCAACGATCCAACGTGTATCTACTTCAAATGCAGTAGCAAAGATTGCTTTTAATTCTTCAGGAATACGAGCAATTTTTTGTACTGAACCTTCGAAGTGTTTCAAGTCATTAACCATTACTGTGTCCCAAAGACCACGTTCTTTTAATGCACGAACGAGGTAAGGGTTAATCACAGTGAATTCGCCAGACAAGTTAGATTTTACATATAAGTTTTGGAATGTTGGTTCAATAGACTGAGAAACACCACAAATGTTAGAGATGGTTGCAGTAGGAGCAATCGCCATCACGTTTGAGTTACGCATACCGTCTTTTTGAACTTTGGCACGTAAAGTGTCCCAGTCTAAACGTTGAGTACGGTCAACTTCGAACATGCGTTCTGGACGAGATTTCGCAACAATTTCCAAAGAGTCGATTGGAAGGATACCTTGATCCCACAATGAACCTTTGAATGTTGAGTAAGCACCACGTTCAACAGCCAAGTTGCTTGAAGTTTCAATCGCGTAGTAACTAATTACTTCCATTGATTCATCAGCAAAATCAATAGCAGCATCAGAACCGTAAGCGATGTTCATTTCATATAGAGCATCTTGGAAGCCCATGATACCCATACCCACTGGGCGGTGTTTCAAGTTCGAGTTTTTCGCTTGTGGTACAGCGTAGTAGTTAATATCGATAACGTTATCGAGCATACGTACTGCTGTTTTAATTGTGCGAGCTAACTTCTCACGATCTAACACACCACCTTTAACGTGTTGTACAAGGTTGATCGAGCCCAAGTTACATACTGCAATTTCGTCTTGATTTGTATTCAAGGTAATTTCAGTACATAAGTTAGATGAGTGAACTACACCAACATGTTGTTGTGGTGAACGTAAGTTACATACATCTTTGAACGTAATCCACGGGTGACCAGTTTCAAACAACATAGAAAGCATTTTGCGCCATAAGTCTTTAGCACGTACTTTCTTGTGTAGCATGTTTGTTTCTTTCGCTACAGACTCATAGTAAGCATAACGCTCAGCAAATTCAGCACCCGTTAAGTCGTGCAAGTCTGGAGTTTCAGAAGGAGTAAATAGTGTCCATTCACCATCTTCAAATACACGTTGCATAAACAAGTCTGGAACCCAGTTCGCAGTGTTCATGTCATGTGTACGGCGACGGTCATCACCTGTGTTTTTACGAAGTTCTAAAAACTCTTCGATGTCTAAGTGCCAAGTTTCTAAGTATGCACATACGGCACCTTTACGCTTACCACCTTGGTTTACTGCAACAGCTGTATCGTTGGCAACTTTCAAGAATGGAACAACACCCTGAGATTTACCGTTTGTACCCTTGATATAAGAGTTCAGTGCACGTACAGGTGTCCAGTCATTACCTAAACCACCAGCCCATTTAGAAAGCATTGCGTTGTCACGCATTGCGCCATAAATGTCATAGAGGTCATCGCCAATCGTTGTTAAGTAACAACTAGAAAGCTGTGGACGTAATGTACCTGAGTTAAATAGGGTAGGCGTAGAAGCCATGTAGTCGAAGCTAGACAACAAGTTATAGAACTCGATTGCACGTTCTTCTTTATTTTCTTCATTTAACGCAAGACCCATCGACACACGCATGAAGAATAATTGTGGTAATTCGAAGCGAACGCCGTTTGAGTGAATGAAGTAACGGTCAAATAAAGTCTGTAAACCTAAGTAGGTAAACTGATTAGAGCGTTCTGGCTGAATTGCTGCTGATAGTTTTTCTAAGTCGAAGTCAAGCAAGTCAGGTGAAAGCAAATCAAGCTCTACACCTTTTTTCAAAAAGGCTTCAAGTGCAGTGTTTTCAGGAGTATCTGTAGGTAAGCCTAAGAATGCTAAACCTGTGCTCACTAATTCACTAGAAAGCAAACGTGCAGTAACGTAAGTATAGTTTGGTTCTTGTTCAATACGAGTACGTGTTGCCATCATCATCGTAGTGGCAATATCACTCTCTTTTACGCCGTTATATAAGTTTTTAACGGTTTCATCGACAATAGCCTGAACGTCAATACCTTCCAAACCTTCAGCTGCTTTCGCTACAGTTGCTTGCAATGCACTTAAATCAAGTGGCTGAAGCTGACCGTTTGCATCGGTCACTTGTAATGTAGGGTGGTGGTTTGAGTTCGTTTGCTGACGAGCATTCGTACGTTGTTCGCGGTAAATCACGTAAGCGCGGGCAACTTTCTGTTCTCCGGTACGCATTAAGGCAAGTTCAACCTGATCTTGAATTTCTTCAATATGGATCGTACCGCCTGATGGTAAACGGCGAGTGAAAGTATTTAATACCATTTCCGTCAACTGGGTAATACGGTCGTGAATACGGCTTGAATCCGAACTCTGTTGACCTTCCACAGCAAGAAAAGCTTTACCAATCGCAACAGAAATTTTCTCTGCATCAAATGCAGCAACATCTCCAGTGCGTTTGATCACCTGAATTTGACCGGGAGTCGAAGTAATTACGCTCATGCCAGCATAGCTCCATTGTCACTTTTGTTATGTTTATAGACCGTTTGAACCGAGCAAAAAGTATGCCACGATGTTTGAGGGATAAACACAAGACTTAGTAGTTAAAGTTTATTTTGAACACAAGATACGGGATTTTTCATAGCAGATCAATCTTGACTTTTTAGTAATTTTTTATCTGTATGATTTGATGGGAGATAGCATAGCAAAGCTATTAAGAATCGCTTATAGATAACTTTGTGGATAACTCAAAAAACAATCACTTAAATACAATTAATAGGGGTAGAGAAATAATTTGTTTAATATTCATACATTGGAAATATGAATAGAATATGAAATTTAATAACAATAACTAAATGTTAAAAACACGAGAAAATTCAAAGGTTAATAAAATGCAACAAAACACAGTTGTCATGTATCAGTTTGGTGAACGCCTACTTGTTTACAATGTAAACGTGTGTATATTGCAAATGATAAACGAATGTATCTGCAAGATTTTTAAGATGCATGTAATGAGATTTATAGGGGCAATGATATGAGCCAAGAAGAAAAGTTACCAAAGATTCTGATCGTTGAAGACGACGAGCGTTTAGCACGATTAACTCAAGAGTATTTAATCCGCAACGGCTTGGAAGTTGGTGTAGAAACTGATGGTAACCGTGCAATTCGTCGTATTATTAGTGAACAACCAGATCTAGTGGTCTTGGATGTCATGTTGCCGGGTGCCGATGGCTTAACCGTTTGCCGTGAAGTTCGTCCACATTACCATCAACCGATTCTGATGTTGACTGCACGTACAGAAGATATGGATCAGGTACTTGGCCTTGAAATGGGTGCGGATGACTATGTCGCTAAACCAGTTCAACCGCGTGTACTTTTAGCGCGTATCCGTGCGTTATTACGTCGTACAGATAAAACTGTAGAAGACGAAGTTGCACAACGTATCGAGTTTGATGACCTTGTGATTGATAATGGCGGCCGTTCAGTAACGCTGCATGGTGAGCTTGTTGATTTCACTAGCGCAGAATATGACCTATTATGGTTGCTTGCATCAAATGCTGGCCGTATCTTATCGCGTGAAGATATCTTCGAACGTTTACGCGGTATCGAATACGATGGTCAGGACCGCTCAATCGATGTCCGTATCTCACGTATTCGTCCAAAAATTGGCGATGATCCTGAAAATCCAAAGCGTATTAAAACAGTACGTAGTAAAGGTTACTTGTTCGTTAAAGAAACCAATGGGTTATAAGATCTGCATAAACTTCCTATAAGGTTGGTCGAGTGTTTAAACACAGCATATTCCTGCGAATATATGCGGGACTGGTAATTCTTGTTGTTTTAGTTGCCGTTTTTGGTTATTTGCTTGTACAAATCATCAATTATCAACGCGCACAAGAATACCGAGAATCTTTAACTGATGGTATTTCTTATGTCATTAGTGAGGGAGTCGCTCGACAACCGGGGAAGCAGCAGAAAATAGACTGGGTTTCAGATGCATCAGATTTATTGGAACTTCCAATTTACTACACTGATGCGAGCAAGGTTGAGTTATCTCGTACCGAGAAAAAAAGAATCGAAGCTCAAAAATCTGTTGTCCGTTACGATGCCAGTAATAGTATTGCGTATATTATTATTGGTTTGCGTGATGATCCTCAGCACTTTTTATCGATAAAAGTGGACAAAATTAGTGAGCGCCAAATGAAGGCTCTCCCTATTTTTGTACTAGATTATCTAATGTTTTATCCCGGGCAAGAACAAGAATATCTTGCTAAGATTCAAAAACATTTCTCATATCCAATTAATATCTACAACATTCAAGATATTAATCTGGACTCCGAACAGATTGGTCGTTTACGTCAAGACCAAAGTGTCATGTTGTACAAAGATAGTGCGACAATGCGTGGCACAACCATTTCAATCGTATCTCCAATACCAAATCATCCGACACAAGTTCTGGTGCTTGGACCGGTTCCGATGTTTAACTGGATGCCGCTACAACTTTCTGCAGGAATTACCTTATTTAGCCTCTTCTTACTGAGTTTAGGTGTTTATGGGTTGATCTTGCCGTTAGAGCGTAAAATTCGCCAAGTACGTTATGCATTAAATCGCATGAAGTCAGGTGATTTGTCATTGCGTGTTCCTATTGAAGGAAGTGACGAAATGGCAAACTTGGCTTCAAGTTATAACAATATGTCTGATCATATTCAGCGTTTAATCGAGGCTCAGCGTGAGTTGATGAGAGCGGTATCTCATGAACTAAGAACGCCGGTTGCCCGTATACGCTTTGGTACAGAGATGTTGGCAGAAGAAGATGATTACAACCATCGTATGCATCAGGTCGACATGATTGATAAAGACATTGAGGCACTCAATACCTTAATTGATGAAATCATGACTTATGCGAAACTCGAGCAGGGTACACCTTCATTAGATTTTGCTGAAATTACTTTATTTGATGTATTAGATCAGGTCGCAGTAGAAACCGAAGCTTTAAAAACGCAAAAAGAAATTGAACTTGTTGCTCCTCCACTTTATGTGAAGGTTGATGCAGAGCGTCGTTATTTACATCGGGTTGTTCAAAACTTGGTAGGTAATGCCGTTCGCTATTGCGATAACAAAGTGCGAATTACAGGTGGTATTCACAGCGATGGCATGGCCTTTGTCTGTGTTGAAGATGATGGTGCCGGAATTCCAGAGCAAGATCGTCAAAGAGTGTTTGAAGCCTTTGCCCGTTTAGATGACAGCCGTACTCGTGCTTCAGGTGGTTATGGTTTAGGGTTGTCTATTGTAAGCCGTATTGCGTATTGGTTTGGCGGTGAAATTAAAGTAGATGAAAGCCCTACTTTAGGTGGAGCTCGCTTTATCATGACGTGGCCTGCAAAACGTTTTAAACAACCCCCTTTAAAAGCCCATAAAAAAGCACCTCTATAAGGTGCTTTTTTATTGCATTATTTATAATCGAGTTGCATCTGGTTCCAAAATAGGTTTTCCGCTTCTTAAGCTGGTCAACGCATCGGAATTAAAATCGATCAGTAATGAATTGTTTTTTGCATCAATCTGGTATTTTTGAATAAGAGGTTGATCTCCATTAAGCGTTTCTATTTTATATTCATCAGCAATATGCAAAATACCTTCTAGGTTTGTTGTGGTTGACGCAAAATCCTGCCTAAATATTTCATAGACATCTCGCAAGTCAAAAATTGCATTATTCGCATCTGGATGTTTGTGAATATAGCTTTCTATATGTCGCACAAGTAACTGGGCAAACAAGTAGTAGTTTGGTTTATGCGTATATTCTAGAGTCATGCATTTTTCTCCTTATTATCTGTTATTAGCATACATGGCAAAATAGAGGTTATTGTATAAAATTCATTACACTAGATGATTAAATGAAAACCTATAAAGATATAAAGACCCGATTGCGCCCTTGGCGTTTTGCTTGATATAAAGCGTCATCTGCTTCTTTAAATAAACTTTCAATCGCTCTATGAGAAGATGGTGAATATAAACTTATGCCAATACTGACTTGTATAAAAATGGGTAATTTCCCATAAATATAAATCGGTTGCTGACTAATTTTAATACGTATTTGTTCTGCAAGATCAAAAGCACTTTCTTTGGTTGTATCTGCAATAAAAATTGCAAACTCTTCGCCGCCAAAGCGACCTAATAAGTCCTGAGGATGTAAAATATTTTGAATGGTGGTGACACAAGTCTGTAGTGCACGGTCACCTATTTGGTGGCCATAGTTGTCATTAACTTGTTTGAAATGGTCTACATCGAGCATGAAAAAGGCCGAAGTTTTATTTTCCTTATGTACCTTTTCTTGAAGGAGTCTAACTGACTGTAAAAACTGGCGGCGAGTAAGGCTAGAGGTTAGCTCGTCATGTGCAATAGCATGTTGAAGCTTTTGAATTAACTCTGAATGTAAAACACTAATGCTAGAGACGGTAAGAGGTGCAATCGTCATCATGATTAAGCCAATACGAATCGAGATGGTATTGCTTAAATATTCGTTCGGATAAAGCAAAAGGTAATGGCCAGACACATGATAGATAATATAGGCACTGGTAAAGGTTGTAATGAGTGCAACAATAATAGGTTTATAGCGAATAGCGCACCAGATGAGTGCCGCAATCGGGTAGAGTAATGAACCTGGGCCAGAGTCATAATAGCTGGCACCAATAGAAATAATGACAGCCAAAAAAGGTAAAAGGTCAATCGCCTGTAAGCCACGATTTCTTGAAAAGTAATGCTTTATCTGACTATATTGAGGTAGGTTCAATATGATCGGCAAAAGAAGTAAGGCGTTTTGTAGTTCTGAGGTGAACCAATAGCCGAATTCATCCCATAAATTACCAAGCATAAATTTAGTATTAAACATCGGCACGAAAGTTGCGGCAAATAATGCGCCGATTATGCTGCCTATACCGCATAGACCAAACAAAAAGAGATAAGAATAGCCTCGGTAGGCTGCTTTAATATGTTGATTAAAAAATGTATAAAGTGCGAGGGTAGTAACAACATAAAGAAAATTTGACGTTGTTAAAACAAGGGTGAGGGCAAATGGAGTACCCTGAAATAGATCAGCAATCACATACCCTAGATAGGCACCTAAAAATGCGCTTGGTCGACGTGTGCTTGGGAAACGAATCAGTAAGCCGAGTAAAACAGAATTGGCCGGCCAAAAGAACGCTAGAAAACTTAAAGGACGAGATGCGATACCAATAAAACAACATATGGTAATAATGAAGCAAAATAGAAGAAAAAATTTTAAAGAAGAAGGAAATGAAAATTCACGAAGTGAGTATGGCATCAGCTGCCCTTAATGATAAACACTCTTATCCAAGAGTAATAAAATATTATGCATGACTAAACATTCATCATAATTCAGAGGAGAAGTTGAATACAATAAAAAACAAACTAATATTATAAAAAAGTAAGTTATAAAAACTTAATGGTCGATGAACTGTGTAATTATTCTAAAATTAAAAAATGAAAAAAATCATCATAAACAAAAAAACTATTAAATAAACCGATTATGTGCGGTGAAACCCCCCTTACAACCCATAGAAGAATAGTTTTGTTTAGAAAATCATCCGAAAGACTAAGACGCTTCAACTAGCATGCGAAATTAGAAATCAGGTACAATTGGCGGGATTAATTTTGTGTTTGGTGTATTTGAAGGCCAATACATACATTCTTTGTTAAATAATAGGCCTGCCAGGAGTTATCCCCGCATGAGTGCCATTACTCCATACGACTGGGCGATTATCGCCTTCGTGATCGGCGTTACATTTCTTTGTGTCTTTATGCTCACAGTTCCCTTACTCCTCGGGGGGAAATCGTGGGGGCGTGCTAAGCAAGAGCAGTTTGAATCGGGTGTCGTGAGTGCTGGTGGCGCTCGCATTCGCCTGTCTGCAAAGTTCTATTTAGTTGCAATTTTCTTTGTTGTCTTCGACTTAGAGGCACTTTACCTCTATGCATGGTCTACTTCTGTGCGTGAAGTAGGGTGGTTGGGATATACCACTGTCGTGATCTTTGTCGTTGATTTATTGATTGCGCTTGTTTATGCCTTCTCTGTGGGTGCTTTAAGTTGGTCACCAGCAGATCGCCGTAAATCAGCAGGTGAGGCGATTAAAATCGGTTCACCAACAATGAACATTGCTGAAATTACACGCTTTAACTCTATTGAAGAGCTCGTAACTGACCCTACAGGCCAGATTCCAGCTCAATCATCAGGTCGTGTTAAGTCAAAAAATACACCTGCATTGTCATCTGAAAAGGAGTAAGTCGGGATGAAATATACTCTGACCCGCGCGAATCCGGATGCTGATCAATACCCATTGCAAGAACGTCAAATCGTGACAGATCCACTAGAAGAGGAAGTGAATAAAAACGTATTCATGACTCGTTTAGAGGATGTCTTGCATACAGCAGTAAACTGGGGGCGTAAAAACTCCTTGTGGCCATTTAACTTTGGTACCTCATGTTGTTACGTTGAGTATGCAACGACCTTAACAGGTGTGCATGACTTGTCACGTTTCGGCGCAGAGGTTATCCGTGCTTCACCTCGTCAAGCTGACTTGATGATTGTTGCAGGAACCTGTTTCGTAAAAATGGCACCAGTTATTCAGCGTCTATATGAACAGATGTTAGAGCCTAAATGGGTCATCTCGATGGGTGCTTGTGCAAACTCTGGAGGTATGTACGACATCTATTCAGTAGTACAAGGTGTAGACAAAATTATTCCTGTTGACGTGTACGTCCCAGGTTGTCCTCCTCGTCCTGAAGCATTAATTCAAGCTTTAATGCTTTTACAAGACCAGATTCAATTAGAGCGACGCCCGCTTTCTGCCGTGATCGGTGATGATCTTCAGCCAGTGTATAAGCCAAAGATGATGCCAGAACGTGATCGTAAGAATGCAGAGCGTATTGCCGTTAAAAACTTACGCTCTATGGATGAGATTAAATAATTTTTTGACGGTGCTTTGACATATCTAACCGATATGTTCATCGAGAAAATTGACAGAATTTGTATTAAATAGGAAGCCAAGCCAATGGCTGAAACTGACATTGCTATGCCAGAGTCAACACCAGTTGATTCACGCCCAGCATTTGCAATCGTAGAAGAACTCAAAACCAAATTTGGTGAGAACTTTTACGTGCAGGCGACTTTTGAAGAGTTTCCAACAGTCTGGGTTGAGCGCGCACGCGTGCAAGAAGTCCTTATGTTCCTACGTAAAGTGGAACGTCCATATGTAATGCTGTTTGACTTATCTGCGATGGATGAACGTTTACGTGTTCATCGTGATGGTTTACCAGCATCTGACTTCACTGTGTTCTATCATTTATTATCGCTTGAGCGTAATAGTGACATTCGTATCAAGGTTGCCTTGAACGAAAATGATCTTAACCTTCCGACAGCGACCAATATCTGGCCAAATGCCAACTGGTATGAACGTGAAGCTTACGATATGTTCGGTATCAATTTCGAAGGGCATCCAATGCTCCGTCGTATCTTGTTGCCAACGTATTGGGAAGGTCATCCATTACGTAAAGAATATTCGGCACGTGCGACAGAATATACGCCGTACATGCAAGACAAAGCGAAACAAGACTTTGAACAAGAGCACTTACGTTTTGTGCCAGAGGACTGGGGTCTTAAGCGTGGTAACGCTGATGAAGACTTTATGTTCCTTAACTTAGGTCCTAACCATCCATCTGCACATGGTGCGTTCCGTGTTGTATTGCAGTTAGATGGCGAAGAAGTGAAGGACTGTGTTCCTGATATTGGTTATCACCACCGTGGTGTGGAAAAGATGGCTGAACGTCAAACATGGCATTCTTTCATTCCTTATACAGACCGTGTGGACTACTTAGGTGGTTGCGCTCAGAACATGCCTTATGTGATGGCTGTAGAGCAAATGGCAGGAATCAAAGTTCCTGAACGTGCTCAAGTCATTCGTGTGATGTTGAACGAATTGTTCCGTATTAATAACCACTTGTTGTTCTGTGGTACGGCAATTCAGGATGCCGGTGGTATGACACCAGTATTCTATATGTTCGCAGACCGTCAAAAAGTTTATGACATTGTTGAAGCAATCACGGGTTACCGTATGCATCCAGCATGGTTCCGTATTGGTGGTACAGCACACGATCTTCCAAATAACTGGCAAAAACTTGTTAAAGAGTTGCTAGAGTGGATGCCTAAACGCTTAAACGAATACTACACAGCAGCATTGAAAAACTCTGTGTTTATTGGTCGTACGCGTAACGTTGCACAATACGATGCCAAGTCTGCACTCGCATGGGGTGTGACAGGTACTGGTTTACGTGCGACAGGTATCGATTTTGACGTTCGTAAATATCGTCCATACAGTGGCTATGAAAACTTCGATTTTGATGTGCCAGTTGAATATGAAGGCGATGCATATGCACGTGTACTCGTTCACTTCCGTGAAATTACTGAGTCGTTAAAAATTATTCAACAGTGTTTGGATAACATGCCTTCTGGTCCATATAAAGCGGATCATCCATTGGCTGTTCCACCACCGAAAGATAAGACATTACAAGATATTGAAACCTTGATTACGCACTTCTTGAGCGTTTCATGGGGTCCTGTCATGCCAGCGGGCGAGTCATCATTTATGACTGAAGTGGTTAAAGGTGCAAGTACGTATTACTTGACTTCAGATAAATCGACGATGAGTTATCGTACTCGTATTCGTACACCGACTTTTACTCACTTGCAGCAAATGCCTTCAGTGATTAACGGAAGTTTGGTATCTGACTTAATCATTTATCTGGCGACCATTGACGTGGTTATGGCTGACGTGGATCGCTAAGAGGTAACACATAATGATGATTTTGACTGATAAAAAGCCACGTGTGAATGTTGAAGGGATTTTGACTGCGGAAGAAATTCACGACATCGAACATCACATTGGTCACTATCCATACCCTCGTGCAGCCTCTTTGGATGCATTGAAGTGTGTACAGCGCCGTAATGGTTGGGTAGATGACGCTCAGATGAATGCCATCGCACAGTTGCTGTCGATGAGTGTTGCTGATTTGGAAGGTGTTGCAACATTTTACAACCGTATCTATCGCCACCCGGTAGGTCGTCACGTGATTTTGCTTTGTGACTCAATTGCTTGCTTCTTAATGGGTGCAGAAACACTTGCTGAAGCATTCCAGCGTGAATTAGGAATTCAGTATGGTCAGACGACACCAGATGGTCGTTTTACACTACTTCCAATTTGCTGCCTCGGCAACTGCGACAAAGGCCCAACTTTAATGATTGATGAAGATACTCACGGTTTAGTCGAAGTGACATCAATTAAACAGTTATTGGAGAAGTATGTATGAATACTGAACCAAAACCAATTTATGGCGACGGTAATCCAGAAACTCATCCGCTCACTTGGCGTTTAAGCAAACAAGAAGCGGTACGTAGTGCTGATGATTACGAAGCACTTGAAGGTTATGCTGGCTTTAAAAAAGCATTAGGCATGAAACCTGCTGAAGTGTTAGACGTCATTAAAGCTGCAACTGTAAAAGGTCGTGGTGGTGCGGGTTTCCCAGCGGGTATTAAATGGTCATTAATGGCACCAAATGATGGTGGTCCTCGTTACTTGATCTGTAATGCCGACGAAATGGAACCGGGTACCTTTAAAGACCGTTTGTTGATGGAAAAACTTCCACATCAATTGATCGAAGGGATGTTAATTGCGGGCTATACCTTAGAGGCAACTCAAGGTTATATCTTTATCCGCGGTGAATACATCGAGGCAGCTCAATATCTAAATGATGCATTAGAACAGATTCGTGCTAAAGGTTATTTAGGCGAAAATATTTTAGATTCTGGCTGGAATTTTGATCTGCATGTACATACGGGTGCAGGGCGTTATATTTGCGGTGAAGAAACTGCATTGATTAACTCGCTTGAAGGCCGTCGTGCTAACCCTCGTACCAAGCCACCATTCCCGCAAGTTGCAGGAGCATGGGGCCGTCCAACAATTGTGAACAACGTTGAAACTTATAACAACTTGCCAGCAATTATGCTTCGTGGTCCAGAGTGGTATATCGGCCTATCAGCAGGTAAATCAAAAGATCCAGGCACTAAAATTTATGGTGCGTCAGGTAAAGTGAAATTCCCTGGTCTTTGGGAATTGCCATTTGGTACAACTGCACGTGAAGTGATTGAAGATCATGCTGGTGGTATGCGCGAAGGCTTAAAGCTCAAAGCATGGTTACCAGGCGGTGCTTCAACTGACTTTTTACCAGCAGATACCATTGATTTACCAATGGATGCAGACACGATTATGAAAGCAGGTTCTCGTTTGGGAACATGTTTATTGATGGTCGTAGATGAAACTCAATGCATGGTATCGCTCACTCGTAACTTAGAAGAATTCTTTGCGCGTGAATCATGTGGTTTCTGTACGCCATGTCGTGATGGTTTGCCATGGGCTGTTAAAGCGCTTAAAGCACTTGAAGCAGGCGAAGGTAAGAAAGAAGATATCGACCATTTACAAGAATTGACTCGTAAATTATGGATCGGTAAAACTTTCTGTGCCCACGCACCAGGTGCGATGGAGCCGCTTATGGGCGCACTCAAACATTTCCGTGGTGAGTTTGAAGCGAAAGTGACGACTCGTCCTGTCGTGCAAACCAGCAACGTAGAACAAGCTTAAGGAATTCGACTATGGCTACAATTCATGTCGATGGAAAATCGTATGAAGTCAACGGCTCGGAAAACTTGCTACAAGCATGTTTGAGTCTGGGCATCGACATCCCATATTTTTGTTGGCATCCATCCTTAGGTTCGGTGGGCTCTTGCCGTCAATGTGCTGTTACGCAATATGCGAATCCAGAAGATACGCGTGGTCGTTTAGTCATGTCATGCATGACACCAGCATCTGACAATACCTATATCTCGATTGAAGACAAAGAAGCAACGGATTTCCGTGCGTCTATTGTTGAATTTTTGATGACGAATCACCCGCACGACTGTCCAGTCTGTGAAGAGGGTGGTCACTGTCATTTACAAGATATGACTGTGATGACTGGTCATGACCGTCGTCGTTACCGTTTTACAAAACGTACGCATTACAACCAAGAACTCGGCTCATTCATTGCACATGAAATGAACCGCTGTATTGCTTGTTACCGTTGTGTTCGTTACTACAAAGATTATGCAGGCGGTACAGACTTCGGTGTGTTTGCCAATGCATCTCGTGTTTACTTTGGTCGTCCAGAATCAGGTACTTTAGAGTCTGAATTCTCTGGCAACTTGACTGAAGTATGTCCAACAGGTGTATTCACTGATAAGACTCATTCAGAGCGTTATAACCGTAAATGGGACATGCAGTATGCACCAAGCGTGTGTCAAGGCTGTTCTTCTGGTTGTAACATTTCTCCGGGTGAACGCTATGGTGAAATCCGTCGCGTAGAAAACCGTTTCAATGGTTCGGTTAACCAATACTTCCTTTGTGACAAAGGTCGTTTTGGCACAGGTTATGTAAACCGTGCAGACCGTCCACGTCAGCCGCAGTTCCGTAACGGTGAAACTGTTGCAACTGTTTCTGTCGATCAAGCTTTAGATCAAACGATTGCGAAGCTTCAAGGCAAAAAAGTTTTGGGTGTTGGTTCGCCGCGCGCAAGCTTGGAATCAAACTACGCATTACGTGAGCTTGTAGGTCAGGCAAATTATTCAACTGGTGTTGCTCAAAAAGAGCAAAAACTTGTTGAACTTGCTGCATCTATCATGCAAACCGAGGGTATTTACAACCCGAACATGCGTGAAATTGAAAGCTATGATGCTGTTCTGATTTTAGGTGAAGACCTGACTCAAACTGCTCCACGTATGGCATTGTCTGTTCGTCAAGCTGCGAAAAACAAAGCTCGCGAAATGGCTGCGAAAACACGTACCCCAGACTGGTTAGCTGAACCTGTACAACGTATTGGTCAAGAAGCAAAATCTCCAATCTATATCTTGGCTGCAACTCAAACTCGTCTTGCCGATGTTGCAACTGGTGAAGTGGTTGCTTCTCCAAATGATATTGCACGTTTAGGCTTTGCCGTAGCGGCAGCAGTGAAAGGTGACGTAGTAACTGGTTTAGATGATGATGCAAAAGCATTTGCTCAAACCATTGCTGACACTTTAAAAGCAGCAAACAAACCATTAATCATTGCAGGCACAAGTTTGCAAGATGCTTCTATTATGGAAGCTGCGGCTGAGTTAACTCAAAACTTAGGTGCTAAAGCTGGTTTAAGTCTTGTAGTTCCTGAAGTGAACTCTATGGGCTTGGCATTGTTTGGTGGCTTAAGCCTTGAACAAGCATTTGCTCAAGACTACGACACACTTGTTATTGTTGAAAATGACTTGTTCCGTCGTTTACCTGCTGCTCAAGTAAAAGCTGCACTTGATAAAGCTGAAACAGTAATCGTGCTTGATCACAGTGAAACTGAAACTGTGAAACTGGCTGATATCGTTCTTTCAGCTGCAAGTTTTGCTGAAGGTGACGGTACTGTTGTAAGCCAAGAAGGTCGTGCACAGCGTTTCTATCAAGTTTACGATCCAAGCTACTACAAACCTGAATATGCAATTAAAGAATCTTGGCGCTGGTTACATGCCATTGAAACTGGCATTAAAGGTAAGGCTGTAGATTGGACATTGCTTGACGATGTAATTGAAAGCATCGTGAAAAATGTACCAGTACTTGAAGCAATTCAAGATGTGGCACCTGATGCAGGTTACCGTGTACATGGTTTGAAAATTGCGCGTGAACCACGTCGTTATTCAGGTCGTACAGCAATGCGTGCGCCGTTATCGGTTCATGAACCGAAACAGCCTACCGATCCAGATTCAGCATTAACATTCTCAATGGAAGGTTATGTTGGTCCGCAAAAAGCATCATCATTAGTACCATTTGCATGGGCTCCGGGCTGGAACTCTCCACAATCTTGGAACAAATATCAAGATGAAGTGGGTGGTCACTTAAAAGGTGGTGATTCAGGTGTTCGTTTATTCGATCGCTTGGCGAAACGCCCTGCACGTAGCTATATTGCTCCAGTGCCTGTAGTTGCAAATCCTGAAAGCTTCCGCTTAGTACCAATGCATCATATTTTTGGTTCTGGTGAATTCACAATTAAAACACCTGCAATGGAAACTCGTATTCCAGAAGCTATGTTTGCAGTGGGCGAACAAGATGCAACTCGTTTGAACCTTCAAGAAGGGCAACGCATTACAGTAAAAGCAGGCGAAACCAGTGTGAGCTTGCCTGTACAAGTAATTGAATATTTACCTACAGGTTATATTGGTTACCCAGTTGGTTTAGCACCAATGGTGTCACTAGCTGAGCCTGTTTCAGTGGCTTTAGGAGTGTAATTCATGAATCAAGAAATTATACGTCAAACGCCACTTTGGGCTGAGAACTGGCCAATCGCCTACGCTGTAGTTCAAGCAGTTGTGATTTTGCTTGTTGTTGTTTTAGTTGCAGCGTTGATGTCTTTTATTGAACGTCGTTTACTTGCTTGGTGGCAAGACCGTTATGGTCCGAACCGTGTTGGTCCTGGTGGTATGTTCCAGATCGTTGCCGACATGCTTAAGATCATGTTCAAAGAAGACTGGACACCAAAATTTGCTGACAAACTTACATTCCGTTTAGCACCAGCTGTTGCAATGGCAACAGCGGTTCTTTCATTCATGGTCATCCCGGTGAGTCCTTCACTGGGTGTTGCCGACATGAGTATCGGTTTGCTGTTCTTTATGGCAATGGCTGGTATTGCAGTCTATGCAGTATTGTTTGGTGGCTGGGCTTCAAATAACAAATACTCATTGCTTGGTGGTTTACGTTCGGCTGCTCAAACCATTTCTTATGAAGTGTTCTTGGGTATCTCATTGATGGGTGTAGTTGCAATTGCAGGCTCATTTAATCTTCGTGAAATTGTTGAAGCGCAACGCGATGTTTGGTTCGTTATTCCACAATTCTTAGGTTTCTTGATTTTTGTGGTTGCTGGTGTTGCGGTAACTCACCGTCATCCATTTGACCAACCAGAAGCAGAACAAGAATTGGCTGAAGGTTACCATGTTGAATATGGTGGTATGAAATGGGGTATGTTCTTCGTTGCTGAATATGTCAACGTGGTACTTATTTCTGCATTGATCGTAACTTTATTCTTCGGTGGTTGGTTAGCACCATTCAATTTAGAAATTCCATTTGTTCCGCCAGTATTCTGGTTTGTGATTAAAACAGCATTCTTTGTAATGATGTTTGTTTTGGCTCGTGGTTCTTTAATGCGTCCACGTTATGACCAAGTCATGAACTTTGGTTGGAAAATTTGTTTGCCATTGGCGTTGGTCAACTTGTTAGTGACTGGTGCTGTGATTCTGATGAATCAGGCCTAGGACAGCAGGGAGTACAAAATGTATAAATTTCTAGCTGGATTCGGATCGATTGTACGTTCGTTGTTTATGGTATTTACCCATGTAACGCGTAAACGTGACACGATTTTATATCCAGAAGTACCGGCTGAACAGATTGTGCCGCCACGCTTTCGTGGTCGTATTGTGTTGACGCGTGACCCAGATGGGGAAGAGCGTTGTGTGGCATGTAACCTATGTGCGGTTGCGTGTCCGGTTGGCTGTATCTCACTACAAAAAGCAGAAACAGAAGATGGACGTTGGTATCCGGAATTTTTCCGTATCAACTTTTCACGTTGTATTTTCTGCGGTATGTGTGAAGAGGCTTGTCCAACAACTGCGATTCAGCTCACACCAGACTTCGAGTTAGGCGAATATGTACGTCAAGACCTTGTTTATGAGAAAGAAAACTTACTCATTTCAGGTCCGGGAAAATACCCAGACTACAACTTCTACCGTGTAACGGGTATGGCAATTAACGGTAAAGAGAAAGGTCAAGCACAAAAAGAAAGTGCACCAATCGATGTACGGAGTCTATTACCATGATGTGGCCGTTTTATTTGATGGCACTCGTGGCCATCGTTTCTACGGTTCGTGTAGTGACTAACACGAACCCTGTACACGCTTTACTTAGTCTAATTGTTTCATTGCTTGCTGTTGCTGGTATTTTCATGATCGTGGGGGCGCCTTTTGCAGGTGCTCTTGAAATCATCGTCTATGCCGGAGCAATTATGGTTCTGTTTGTCTTCGTGGTGATGATGTTGAATTTAGGTCAACACACCGTTGAGCAAGAACGTAAATGGCTTTCTTCAGATGCTTGGGCATATCCAGCACTCATGAGTTTCTTACTCGGCTTGCTTTTGGTTTGGATGCTTGGTGGTGAATACACCACAATTTCAGCACCACTTGGGGCGCAAGTGATTGGACCAAAAGCAGTGGGTCAAGCACTCTTTACTCACTATTTACTATTGGTTGAAGTTGCCGCGATGTTATTGCTTGCAGCCCTTGTTGCAGCATACCACTTAGGTAAACGTGAACCAGGTGCAGAAGAGGAAAAAGAATAATGGGCCAGATTCCTTTAGAACATGGTTTGATTGTTGCAACCATCCTTTTTGCACTCGGTTTTTACGGTGTAATGGTGCGACGCAACCTATTATTTATGTTAATGAGCCTTGAGGTCATGATGAATGCTGCTGCATTGGCATTTGTTCTTGCGGGTAGCGTATGGGCACAACCAGATGGACAAGTGATGTTCATTCTGATTTTGACCCTTGCAGCAGCAGAGGCATGTATCGGTCTTGCGATTGTCCTTCAGTTCTATCATCGCTTCCATCATTTGGATGTAGATGCTGCTAGTGAGATGCGCGGATGAGTTATTTATATCTAACAGTATTATTTCCGCTAATCGGTTTTATTTTATTGGCGGCGGGACGAGACAAACTCTCTGAAAATGTTGCAGCAATTATTGGCGTGGGTTCTGTAGGTTTATCTGCATTATTTGCTCTAATTGCTGGCATGGCATTTACCACAAGTGGTCAGCAAGTTTTTGTTCAAAACTTGTGGACGTGGTTCAATGTTGGCGGTTTTGCACCGGGCATTAGCTTACATTTAGATGGCTTATCTTTACTCATGATGGGCATGGTGACAGGTGTTGGATTCTTAATCCACATCTTTGCATCATGGTACATGCGCGGTGAAGAAGGTTATGCGCGTTTCTTCTCTTATTTCAACCTGTTTGTTGCCAGCATGCTTGTGCTTGTGTTGGGCGACAACTTGGCGTTGTTATTCTTAGGTTGGGAAGGCGTAGGTCTTTGTTCTTATTTGCTTATCGGTTTCTATTATGCAAACCCTGCAAATGGTTGGGCTGCGATCAAAGCATTTACAGTGACCCGCGTAGGTGACGTATTCTTACTTATCGCTTTATTCTTGCTTTACCAACAATTTGGTACGCTGAATACTCAGTACATCGTTGAACACGCAGCAGAAGTAATGACGAAGAGTTCGTCACTTACGATCTGGACTGCATTAATGTTGTTCTTGGGTGCTGCAGGTAAATCTGCTCAAATTCCATTGCAAACATGGTTGGCAGATGCAATGGCAGGCCCAACACCTGTTTCTGCATTAATCCACGCTGCAACAATGGTAACAGCTGGCGTGTACTTATGCTGCCGTCTATTCAGCGTATTTGAACTTGCTCCTGAAGTGATGCAATTCATTTCAGTAACTGGCGCGGTGACTTTGTTAGTTGCAGGTTTTGCTGCACTCGTTCAAACAGACATCAAACGTATCTTGGCTTACTCAACAATGAGTCAGTTGGGTTATATGTTTATGGCTGTAGGTGCGGAAGCTTATCAAGCTGGCTTGTTCCACATGTTGGCTCACGCATTCTTTAAGGCATTATTATTCTTGTCTTCTGGTGCGGTGATTCTGGCTTACCACCACGAGCAAAACATCTTCAAAATGGGTGGCTTGTTCAAACGTAACAAATTCCTGTTTGCTTGTTTCGCGATTGGTGGCGGTGCATTAGCAGCGATTCCATTCTTGACCATTGGCTTCTTCTCTAAAGATGCGATTCTTGGTGAAGTTTGGGTACAAGGTCAATCAGTTGCTCTATATCACACCTTATATTGGGTAGGTGTAGCAGGTGCATTCCTGACTTCAATCTATACATTCCGTTTAATCTGGGTTGTATTCTTTGGTCAAGAAAACACGCCTTACCATGAAATTAAAGGTGCAACTTACTGGGCTCCATTGGGCATTTTAGCTGTACTGTCTACTTTTGTGGGTGCCGTATTAAAAGCACCTGTAGCTGGTATTCTTAATACTGCAAAAATTCCTGAATTCCATGTGGCTGAACAATTTGTTGAAGGCATGCATGGGGCAGAGCATTTAGCAGTAGGAATTGCGCTAGTTGGTCTAGTTGTTGGTATAGCATTATTTACATTTGCTTATGGTGCAGTTAAATCATTTGCTCAAACAAGTTTGGGTGCAGGTCTGGCGCATATTTGCCGTACCGCTTTTGGTTTTGATGCATTGTATGACATCGTTTTTGTTAAACCTTATTTATTCTTCGCCAAAATCTTTGGCCGTGATCCGATTGACAGTTTGTGGTTAGTTCTTCCTGCACTTGTGAAAGGCGGAAATAGTTTTACAAGCTCACGTCAAACCGGTTCATTGCGTGAATACGCATCAAGTATGTCACTCGGTGTAGTGGTGTTATTGATGATCTTGATCGTTATTCAGGTAGTGGGGAAATAAAATGGAAAACAATTTAATTTTACCCGCGCTGATTCTTGTTCCATTCATTGCTGGTTTTATTTGTTGGTTAGTCGATAAGCTCGACAAAACTTTGCCACGCTGGATTGCCTTAATTGGTATGCTCATTACTTTGGGCTTAGGTCTTGCACTTTGGCAAAGTGGAACTTATACCTATGAGATGGGTTCAAAAATCCCAACTTGGTCTGCTGAGTTCTATTTACCGTGGATTCAATCACTCGGTATCGGCATTCACTTAGCTGTGGATGGCTTATCTTTACTCATGGTGTTACTAACAGCATTACTTGGTGTACTTGCTGTTGGTTGTTCATGGGGCGAAATTCAAAAGAACGTTGGTTTCTTCCACTTAAACCTCTTATGGAGTTTAGGTGGCGTTATTGGTGTATTCTTAGCGATTGACTTGTTCTTGTTCTTCTTCTTCTGGGAGATGATGCTTGTACCAATCTACTTCCTGATTGCGTTATGGGGTCATAAAGGTTCAAACGGTCGTTCACGTGTTTACGCAGCAACTAAGTTCTTCCTTTACACGCAAATCGCTGGTTTAGTGATGTTAATCGGTATTCTTGGTCTTGTAGTTTATGGCTACATGATGACAGGAATGATTGGTTTCGATTACAACTATTTATTAGCTGTAGCTAATCACTTACCGCCTGGCTTAGCGTACGGTTTCATGATCTGTTTCTTCATCGGTTTTGCGGTGAAGTTACCAGTTTTCCCATTACACGGTTGGTTACCAGATGCGCATGCTCAAGCACCTACAGCAGGTTCTGTAGACTTGGCGGGTATCTTGATTAAAACAGCTGCGTATGGCTTGCTTCGTTTTGTTATTCCATTCTTCCCGACAGCTTCTGCTCAGTTTGCAGATATTGCGATTATTTTCGGTTTGATTGGTATTTTCTACGGCGCATGGTGTGCTTATCAGCAAACTGACATGAAACGTTTACTTGCGTATACGTCGATTTCACACATGGGCTTTATTTTACTTGCGATCTACGCAGGTAATATTTTGACCTTCCAAGGTCTAATGATCATGATGTTGGCACATGGTTTGTCATCAGCTGCATTGTTCATTATGTCTGGTCAAATCTACGAACGTTTACATACACGTGACTTACGTTTAATGGGTGGTCTTCGTGGCCAGCTTCAGTACTTGCCATTTTTCTTGATGTTCTTCGTGGCTGCTCTTGTTGGTGTACCAGGTTTAGGTAACTTTATTGGTGAATTCCTGATTTTGATGGGTTCATTTAATAAATATCCTGTATTCACGATTCTTGCTTCTATCAGCCTTGTATTTGCAGGTTTATATGGCTTGATCTTGATTCACCGTGCTTTGTTTGGTGAACCAAATCCTGAACAAAAGCAACATTACACTAGTCCACTAAAAGACTTATCTGCTCGTGAAGTTGGTATTTTGATGATTTGTGCGATTGGTCTCGTTTGGCTTGGTATCTACCCACAAACATTCTTGGATGTATCTCATTCAAGTATGCAGTGGTTTGTCAATAGTTATGTGCCAGTTCAAGAAGTCGTTGAAACTGTTCAGCAAACAGCTACTCAACTTGACCATGTGGAGATCCAATAATCATGAACTTCACAGTATCACTCTCTACGCTTATGCCTTTAGCTCCGGTGATGATTGTTGCTTTGACAACAATTGTCGTCATGCTGTTAATTTCAATTAAGCGTAATCATAATTTAATCGCAACAGCTTCTGTTGTTGGTTTAAACCTCGCTGCACTTTATATTTTATTTGCAGTATTTGGCGGTAAGTTTGTACCGGCAAATGTGATGGGCATGTTTATGGTTGATCCATTTACCATGTTCTATCAATTTATGATTTTGATTGCGGCATTGGCGTGTTGTACTTTGTCTCACGCTTACATCGAAACCTATAAAGACAACCGCGAAGAACTCTATCTTTTGTTACTTGCTTCAGTAGCAGGTGCAATGTTGATGGTTGCAAGTTCTCATTATGCATCGTTCTTCATTAGCCTTGAGTTAATGTCGATCCCTGTATATGGCTTGCTTGCTTATACTTATCAACGTAGTAGTTCACTTGAAGCTGGTATTAAGTATCTTGTACTTTCAGCGACAGCTTCTGCAATGTTGTTGATGGGTATGGCATATATCTATGCATATACTGGTTCACTTTCATTCTATGATTCTGTACAGGCTTTATTTAGCGCAATCAAACAGCCAATGGTGTTATTAGGTTTAGCACTCATTATCTTTGCTGTTGCATTTAAATTATCGCTTGCGCCGTTCCATAAATGGACACCAGATGTATATGCAGGTGCACCAGCGCCAATGGCAACTTTCTTGGCGACAGCTGCTAAAGTTGCAACAATTGGTTTGTTTGTGCGCTATATGCTTGCTTCAGGCGCAATTATGGTGAACTCGTTAGTAACTATTTTGACAATCATTGCCGTATTGTCGATTTTAGTTGGTAACTTACTCGCTGTTCGTCAAGTTAATTTAAAACGTATTCTTGGTTATTCATCTATTGCTCATTTTGGTTATTTGTTAATTGCTTTAATCAGCATGACTTATGCAAGCTTGGGTAGCGTAACTGTATATGTGGTGTCTTATGTATTAACAACTATCGGTGCTTTTGGTGCGGTAGCGTTAATGTCTAGCCCATATAACAACGTAGATGAAGCACAAAGTCTTGCAGATTACCGTGGTTTGTTCTGGCGTCGTCCAGTACTTACAGCAACTTTAACAGTCATGATGTTATCTTTGGCTGGTATTCCATTAACAGCGGGCTTCATTGGTAAGTTCTTGGTGGTAATGGCTGCTGTAACAACTCAACACTGGTTCTTAGCTGCAATGATTATTGTGGGTAGTGGTATTGGTTTGTACTACTACTTACGTGTGATGGTTGTCATGTATATGACACCACCTGAAACTCCTCGTATTGATGCTGATGCTCACTGGGGTCAAAAAGTAGGTGGTTTAATGGTATTGGCTGCTGCTGCATTAGTTATTATTCTTGGTGTTTACCCAGATCCAATGATTAATTTGGCATTAAAAGCAGAAATTTTATCTCCATTACATTTCATGCTTTCACAACAACAATAATCCCGATGTACAAAAAAGCCTCCAAAACTGGAGGCTTTTTTTTATTGGGCGTTAAAAAAAGATTATAATAAATACGTTTTTATATTTTTAGGTAACATCTGTGGCCATTCAAGAAATTCGTCACCCACTTATTCGTCATAAATTAGGTTTGTTACGTCGTTCTGACATCAGTACTAAAAATTTCCGTGAGCTAGCTCAGGAAGTGACTATGTTGTTGACTTATGAAGCAACAAAAGATTTACCAGTTGTGGATTGTGAAATTAATGGATGGGCTGGAACGGTTACTACGCAGCGTATTGCTGGTAAAAAAATAACGGTTGTACCGATTTTACGTGCAGGAATTGGTATGCTGGAGGGTGTACTTAATCTAATTCCAAGTGCAAAAGTCAGTGTTCTAGGTCTTGAGCGTAATGAAGAAACCCTAGAAGTTCGTACATATTATAAAAAATTAGTTCCAGATGTCGCTAATCGTCTTGCAATGATTATCGATCCAATGCTGGCAACCGGTAATTCATTAGTTGCTGCCATTGATGTATTAAAGGCAAGTGGCTGTAAAGATATACGTGTTATGGTATTAGTTGCTGCCCCAGAAGGCGTTGCTAAAGTTGAAGCAGCTCATCCAGATGTGCAGATTTATACTGCATCTATTGATAATGGCTTAAATGAACAAGGTTATATTGTTCCTGGTTTAGGCGATGCAGGCGATAAAATTTTTGGTAGTGTCCAAAAAGACTAATTTTTGAAATAACAATAAAAAGAGACTTGATCAATCCATAGACTTTTTGAGGGCGGATTGAAAGTCTCTTTTTAATTTTCTGCTGTAACGACAGTATTGAAAAAGTAGGTAAAGATCATGAAGCAAGAATTTTATACCGGAAAAGTTAAACAATATGATCCTGAAAAAGGATTTGGTTTTATTTCGACCACTGAAGGAGATATTTTCTTTCATATTTCTGATTTCCCTGCATCCGAAGGTGAACCGAAAAGAAATGAAAAAGTGAGATTTCTTGCGGCAGACAATCAGGGGAAATTTAAAGCGATCAAGATTGAACGTGTTGACCCAAATCCTGCGAAAACCAAAAAAAATAAAATCACCGATCATAATAAAGCGATCACGTCAGAGTTGTTATCACATTTTCGACGTTAATAGAGACTCTCAATCTTCAAGGTTAGCTTGTTGTCGAGTTTAGCTGTGACGGACAGAGAAGATTGTTGATAACGTTTCGAACAAGTAAGTAATGCAAAATTAAGGGAGGCGTTAGCTTCCCTTAATTATTCTGAAGTCATAAATAATGAAATGAAAAGAATGCCGAGCCATGTGAGAATGACTCAAGATGGCACTAGACGATCAGGTCTTAAACCTGATCTTCACAGAACTGTAAGAATGCTTTGAGGCCAGGACCTTGGTATTTTTGTCGGTGTACCAGCATGTAAAGCGGGCGGGTCAGTTGCCAGAATGGTGTATCTAAAATAACGAGTTGTCCTTTTTCAATTAAAGGTTCAATAGCGAGTTTAGAGATACAAGACATTCCTAAACCACCAGCAACGATTTTCAAGATTGCTTCATTATGACCTAGGGTTAGGCGGATATTAGCGTCTGGTAAATCTTGCAATATGGCATTATCAAATACTTCACGAGTTCCCGAACCTTCTTCACGTAAAATCCATTCAACTTGATAAAAGTCATGGGCTGTTAAAGGTCGATTTAAACGTGCTAATGGATGAGTAGGGGAGCAACATACTGCAAGCTCATCATCACGCCAGTGAATACATTGGAGTTGAGGCAGATGACATGAGCCTTCGATTAATGCCAAATCAAGTTGAAACTGATTGACCGCCTCAATCATTTGGCGTGTATTGCCCACCTGTAATTGCAAGTGCGCTTTAGGATGATGCTGTAAAAAGTTCGCCATCAAATCTGGCATGAGGTAATCACTGATCGTTAGAGTTGCCCCAATACGTAAATCAATGCTTTGCAGCTCACCTTTTGCAGCTTGCTCAAATGCTTCACAGCGACCTAATATTTCGAGTGCTTGTGGCAATAGAAAACGACCAAGATCATTGAGTTGTAATCGTTTACCTAAACGATCAAATAGAGGGGCACCAAGACCATCCTCTAAATCAGCTAAAGCCATACTTGCTGCACTTTGCGTCAGTCTGACCGCATCACTGGCTTTGGTGACAGTTCCTTCTTGAGCGACTGCTACAAAAACAGCCAACTGGCGTAATGTCATGCGCATGTTTAAAAAGCCTTAACGTTTAAAAGTATTCATTATTTCGGCTGTCATGCTAACATGAGCGCACTATTTCATGCCACGTTGAAATCATGTCAATTGAAAAATTTAGCGTAGAAAAAGTTTTATCTGTACACCGCTGGACCCCAACTCTTTTTAGTTTCACCATGACTCGCCCTGCACATTTTAAATTTACGGCTGGGCAATTTGCGCGTATTGGACTGAAAGTTGGAGAAGAACTTGTTGTTCGTGCTTATTCGGTGGTGTCGTCTCCATTTGATGAAACGCTAGAATTTTTCTCGATTGTAGTGCCTGATGGTGCTTTTACCTCAAATCTTCAACATTTGAAGGTAGGTGATGAGCTTTACTTAGAAAAAATACCTTATGGTTATCTTACTTTAGCTCGCTATCAACAACCTTTACCGCATGATTTATGGTTGTTAGCTACAGGTACTGGTTTAGCCCCATTTTTGTCGATGCTGCAAGACTTCGATACATGGTCTAAATATCAAATGATTAATTTGGTTTACAGCGTACGTACTGCAGCCGAGTTAGCTTATGTCGATCGTATTCAAGAGATTGCTGAAACTTTTGGAGAAGGGCACGTCGGATTTAAATTTATTTCAATTATCACTCGCGATCCATCTGCACAGTTACATGAACGTTTGCCAGTACTGATTGAAAACGGTGAATTAGAAAAAGTTGCTGGTATAGAACTGAGCCCTGCAACAAGCCATGTCATGCTGTGTGGAAATCCACAAATGGTAGATGATACGAAAGAGGCTTTAAAACGCCGTGGTTTGACGATGAATCGTCGAGGTGAGGGAAATATTGCAGTAGAAAATTACTGGTAACAAACGACAATTAAAAGAACTTTAAAATTATTTTTATGGATATGTTTATTAATGGACAAACATATCCATAAATTCACGAATTTCGGCAATTGCACTATCTACATCACTTGAAAGCCAAGTAGGTTCAAAAAGGCCCGCATAATGTTCTAAACGGTCTTGGGGAACAACTAAGCGAACAGGACAGTCTTCTTCAAGTAAACGCCAAGGTAAAATTGGAACTTCATTGTCCAGAAAAATATTGATATTACGAATATCAACAATCATGGCATTAATACAATCGGGAAATGGCATGACTGAAAACTCTTCAGTGCGACGACGAAAATACTCCAGATCACCCCATTTGAGCTCATAACTTGGTTTATTAAATTCAATAATACCAATGAGATGTTCGTCTCTTGTCTGGTGTAGATAACATTGATGTGTGACGTCAGTGTCGAGATCAAGAGTTACGTTTTGCTGACGATACATCATAAAATAGAGTAGCTTTAAAACAAGGGGGCTTATTATAGCCTATTTTCTAAAAAGTAAGCGCTAAAACATATTGTATTACAAATAGGACATAGCCGAAGCTCATAAATAACTAGAAATTATTTTTAATCGTCTAAATTGGTGTGCGCAAATTTTATACTATTTTTGATATTTTAAAAGTAGAGTTTTGCAACCTTAGACACCTTAGCATAATGCTTTTTCACACAATGCAACAAAGCAAATTGCTATCATGAATATAAAGTTAATGATAATAGAAGAGGGGAAAGAAGATGCATGACTTTTCAAAACCACCTCATGTGACGAGTCCTGAAGAAACTGCGAAAAAAAGAAGATTGCCAGTTTACATTTTAATTATTGTTGGGCTTTTTCTTATTGCGCTTATTGTCTATATGGTTGCTGACCACAGCCAGGCTCCTAAAGAAGAAGGCGCTTTTCAATATGAGACCACACCACATGTAATTAAGGGTAGTCCTGATTTGAATTTAAAGTCCTATACGGGGTAATAAACGAATCAGTCTATCTTAATATCAAGCCTTTAGGTGTAAACCTGAAGGCTTTTTTGCAACCTTTTGCATCAATTTGTTGTATTTGTGCAGAAGTGTGTTGATTAGAAAATATTCAAAACATAATGTGAGATAGACCGCATTCATCGTCATTTTTTACAACGAATGGTGTTTCCTAGAGATAACACTGAAAAGAACAGAACAATTGAGGACATAACAATATGAATGAATTTTTTGATGGGCCTCGCGGCGCTCAATTTGATGCAATGTATTACTGGGATCAGTTTCATCCTATTCTGGCTGCAATAGTGATCTTATTAGTAGGTTGGATAATTGCTTTATTGGTAGCGGCAGGTGTGAAAAAGCTACTACAAAAAGTAAATACCAATGCAAAACTATCCTCAGCCACTGGCAGAGCCCCAAATATTGAGGGCCTGATTTCCAAGGTCGTATTCTGGTTTATCTTAATTTTAGCTGTTGTAGCGGCTCTCAATGTGCTCAACATTAGTGGAGTGAGCGGTCCATTCAGCAATATGGTGAATCAGGTACTTGTTTACATTCCAAATATTATTGCTGCTGTCGTGGTGGGTTTTATTGGTTGGATTGTTGCTCGACTGGTGCGGGCAGGGATTACCAATGTTTTATCCCGAACCCAACTCGATGATAAATTAAGTAATGAAGTGGGTGTAGGTGGAATTAGCCAAAATATTGGTGAGATTCTTTACTGGCTTGTATTGTTACTTTTCCTTCCGATTGTTCTTTCAATATTAGGACTTACAGGCTTACTCATTCCAGTTCAGAATATGGTAAATGAAGCAGTCGCTTTCTTACCAAATATCTTTATTGCGGGCGTTATCATTTTTGTTGGTTATATCTTGGCAAAAATTGTACGCGGTATTGTTGAAGGTTTAATTAATAGCTTAGGTGTTCAAGCTCAAGCTGAAAAAATTGGGCTTTTCAAAAGCTCTAATGTAGGCAAATTTTTAGGTTCATTTGTTTTTGCCATCATCATCATTACAACATTGATTGTAGCATTCGAAGCTTTAGGTATTGAGACAATTTCTCAGCCAGCGACAGCAATGTTGAATGAAATCTTGCAGGCAATTCCAAACATTATTGCAGCTGGTTTAATTTTACTGGTTGCTTATATAGTTTCTCGTTTTGTTGGACGCTTGGTCGCAGAGTTAATTGCTGGGACTGGGGTTGATGAAATTCCTGCTAAATTAGATATACAACGCTTTTTAGGCCAAACTAAAGTTTCTAGCGCTGTCGGCTGCCTAATCGTATTCTTTACCATGCTTTTTGCAGTATCTGAAGCAGCGGATCGTCTTGGTTTCGACCAAATCAGTGGTCTCATTGCAATGTTTATCCATTTCGGTGCAAACATTCTATTGGGCGCTGTAATTTTAGTAATTGGTTTCTGGCTAGCAAATGTTGTGGCGAATGTGGTTCAACGTGGTGAATATAATAGCTCACGTTGGTTAGGCAGTTTAGTTCGTGTTTTAATTATTGGTCTTGTACTTGCGCTTGGTTTAAGAGCGATGGGTATTGCCGATTCAATTGTTAATCTTGCATTTGGTTTGACTCTAGGTGCGGTTGCAGTAGCTTTCGCTCTTGCATTCGGTTTAGGTGGTCGCCAACCAGCAGAACGACTTTTAACTGACTTGCTGGATAAAGCTAAAAAAGAAGCGAATCAACCAAATCCTCTTTATCAACCACCTTCTAGTACGAGTAGTGCGGCTCCGGCTACAACTACATCTACTCCAGCCACAACTACATCTACACCAACGACTCCACCATCAACAGTTTCATCTGATGCAAAACCGGCTGATTCTGCGCAAGTAAATCCAGCACAACCGCCAGTGAATAAACCGTTTGGCTCTACAGGCGAAAATGATGAAATTTAAGGGAATTAAATTAAATTTCAGATAAACAGTACAAAAAATCTTTGATTTTTGTGATAAGTTCGACCACTCTATATTGAGTGGTCGTTCTTTTTTGACCGTTATAAAAACAAATAAGTGAGGAAAATACGATGAAAAAACCAGGTCGTTTTTTAGCACCAATTGTCATTGCCGGAATTACGGTAGGGTTTTTAGCGAGTGCTTATAAATTTGTATTTAGTAAGTCGGAAAGCTCAAAACAAACTACTTCTCAGCCAAGAGATACTGAGACCGCTTCAAATAGTTCAAAAAATTCAAATTAGCTTATACATATTGGGCAGCAGCATAGGCAGAAGACCAGGCCCATTGGAAGTTATAACCTCCTAAATGTCCCGTAACATCGAGTACTTCGCCAACAAAAAATAGCCCTTTCTGCTTTTTACTTTCCATGGTTTTGGAAGATACTTCTGTTGTATCTATTCCACCTAAAGTAACTTCAGCGGTACGATATCCTTCTGTGCCAGAGGGTTTAACTGCAAAGCCATGTAATTGCTCGGCAATATAATCTAGTTGTACATCACTGATATTACCAATCGCTGTTTCGCTCTGCTCTGGCCATATGAGTTGTTGTAACTCTTGGATAATACTTTTGGCAGTAAACTCATTAAGAAGGGTACGTAATAAAACTTTAGGCTGTGCTTTCTTTTTATCTTTTAAATAGGTTGCTAAATCTTGGCTTGGGAAAAAGTCAATTTTAAAACTTTCTCCTGAATTCCAATAGTTCGAAAGCTGTAAAGAACTTGGTCCACTCAAGCCACGGTGGGTAAATAATAACGCTTCAGTAAAGCTATTTTTTGAATTGCTTAACGTTACATCGAGGGCATTACCACTTAAGCGTGTGGTGACTTCTTTAATATGATCTGAAAAAGTAAATGGAACTAAACCTGCACGAGTTGGGAAAACCTGATGTCCAAATTTTTGTGCCAGTTCGTAGCCAAAACCAGAACCGCCTAATGTTGGAATCGATAAGCCCCCAGTGGCAATAACTAAAGAATCACAAGTGTAATGCCCTTGATTGGTGTTTAGTGAAAATCCACCTTTTTCTAAGGGTGTAATTTGACTAACTTCGCAATGGGTTTGCATATCCACATTTTTAGTTTTATTACACTCATTCACAAGCATTTCTAAAATTTCTTTAGCGCCGTTTAGCGTAAATAATTGCCCGTGTTTACGTTCTTCATAAGCAATTTTATAATCGCATACCAAACCGATAAAGTCCCAGTTGCTATAACGCGACAGGGCAGAAATAACAAAGTGCGGATTGTGAGAAATATAGTTTTCAGGTTCGACATACAAGTTGGTAAAGTTACACTTACCGCCGCCTGACATTAAAATCTTTTTACCAATTTTATTGGCTTTTTCTAAAATTAGAACCGAGCGTCCGCGTTTAGCAGCATGTGCAGCCAACATGAGTCCAGAAGCACCTGCACCTAAGACAATGACATCGACATGACTGTTAGACATAAGAGATTCTCGATTAATCGTGAAAATTTAAAAGGGGCATATACTACCATGCTGAGCCTTAGTCATGCTAAAGACATTTGCCACGATCGTGAACAATCCGTCCTAAAAACTCATAAGTTATTGATGTGATGTATTTCTTATATCTGCCTGTAAACCACCAGAATGAATTGCCAAAATGCGAGTTCCTTCAGGGAAGTAATTAGTTTTCATAAGGTCAAACAGACCGAACATCATTTTCCCCGTATAGATCGGTTCAAGGGGTACAGCGTATTGCTCTTCAAAGTTTTGGATAAATGCCAATAGCTCAAGTGAAGTTTTCGCATAACCACCGCAGCAATAAGCATCTGTCAGCGTCCAATTTTGCTTTTTGGTCCACTGCCGAATTTCTTGTTGTAAAAAGTCACCTTTTAAAGCCGAAAATCCTAAAACTTTTTGATGAGATGCACTTCGTTCAATGAGCCCCGAAATCGTTCCACCAGTTCCAACTGCACAGCAAACCACATCATAGTTTTGCAAATCACTTTGACTGAGAATTTCCTGACAACCTTGCACTGCTAGCTCATTAGAACCGCCTTCAGGAATAATGTAAGTTTCAGGAAATTGATTGTGCAATTGTTGAAGGTAGTTCGCATCCTCTCTCAAACGATATTCACTGCGCGAGACAAAATGTAAATGCATTCCTAAGCTTTGGGCTTTTGCTAAGGTTGGATTGAGAGGTTTGCTCGCTAATTCTTCACCACGAATAACGCCTACACTTTTTAAGCCAAAAAGATGAGCTGCATAAGCGGTTGCCGCAATATGATTTGAATAGGCCCCTCCAAAAGTCAAAATACTTGATAAATTTTGCTGCTTTGCCGCAAGCAAATTGTATTTTAATTTGAAAAATTTATTACCCGAGATTTGAGGGTGAATTAGATCTAACCGCTTAATGTCGAGATGCAAGGGATAGGGGAGTTGAATATGTTGATGAGGAACTGATTGAGCAATGTGATCAAACATTAGAAATTGAGAAAATAATGATTGATCACATTGTAGCTTTTTAAAGAGAACTTTAAAAAGCTGTTTACGAATTTGTATCCACAGAAGTAACCACTGACATGCCAGGACGTAAATGTTCCATCCCTTCCTGATTTGGATCAATGGTAATACGTACGGCAATCCGTTGAACAACTTTGGTAAAGTTACCTGTTGCATTGTCAGGTTTTAACACACTGAATTCAGAACCTGCAGCAGGTGAAATTTGCTCAACATGTCCTGTAAATTTTTTATGTTTCATTGCATCGACTGTAAACCACGCCTTTTGACCAATCCGCATATTGGCAATTTGGGTTTCTTTGAAATTGGCAATCACCCAAGTTTGCTGTGGAATGAGGTAGAGTAATTGTGACCCAGCTGCAACATATTGCCCAACACGAGGGTTCACCTCACCAAGTTGGCCGTCCATCGGGGCAACAATGACGCTATAGTCTTTGGTGGTTTGCGCTTGGTCTAATTGAGCCTTAGCACTTGAAACTTGTGCTTCCAAACCTGCTTTTGCAACTTGTGCTGTTTTTAGCGCTTCATTTGCAACTAAAACATTGGCTTCTGCCTGTTTAAGGGCGGCAAGGTTATTTTCCGCATCTGCTGCGGCTTTATCTTGCTCAGATTTAGAAGCCGCGCCACTATTTCCTAACTGTTGATAGCGTCTAAGCTGTGCTAAAGAAAGTTCATATTGAGCTCTTGCTTGATCTACTTTGGCTTGGGCAGCCACAATATCAGCTTGTTTTTGAGCAATAGATTGGGTTTGATTGGCTAAAGTATTTTTAGCTTGTTCAACACCCGATGCCGCTTGTGTTACTTTTTGATCATAAGTGGTGGCATCAATATGCATGAGCACTTGACCCTTTTTAACATGATCAAAGTCCTTAACGACTACATCTTTAACGTAGCCGTTAATTTGTGACGATAAAATTGTTGTTTTCCCTTTGACATAACTGTTGTCAGTTTGCTGAACACTTGTTGCAAAAGGTCCGATTCTCCATGCCCATAAAATCACTAAAATACCGACTATGAGAACAACCAACATCCACAGTAAGGTTGAACGTTTTGTCGGAATCAGTTTACTTGCAGGTGCAGGTGCAGGTGCAGGTGCAGGTGCAGGTGTTGGCTCGTTGGCGGGTGCCTGAGCTGGTGTTGGTTCCGGTTTGTTTTGATCATCTGACATATATCAATCTCAATTTCTATTTCATCAAATATGAGAGCCGTTAAGGACGGCTAATTCCTTTGCGTTGGAGATATTTGCTACGTGCAATATTAAATCCACCCCATAAAAGCAGTGCGACGGCAAAAATACCATTTAAAGCAATAACATCATTGTAGGCGCGTACTTGAGCTTCACGAGTGACCACTTGATTAAGTGAGCGCATGGATTGAGCTGTTTGTAATGCTGGGTCAGTCGTAGTAATTGATGCACTGCGTTGATAGGTAGAGAGTCTTTGAGCGACTAAAGGGTCTGCTTGTTCTAAATCTTTAATAATCTCGGCTTGATAGTTTTGCGTACGATGTTGTTGGTAGGTCGAAAAGAAAGATGACCCGACCAAACCACCAAAAGTTTGGGTAGCAGAGAATAATACGATAAAGGTCACAACGTAAGATGGACCTTTAGCTAAGGTTTGAGCAAAGCCAATAAGAAGTAAGGGTCCAATAAATAAACCGCCAGCAAAACCGACTAAGAACTGACTTGCAAAGAAGTTCACAGGCCGAACATCACTGGTTAAGTGATAATCTAATCCACATGCAACCAGAATGAGGAACTCTGCAAAAAGTAAGTGGAAGATAATTCGTTCACGTGAAAAAGTAAGTGCACTAAAAAGTGTGCCGCTTAAAATTCCAACCAATATAACAACGTAAAGGGGAACAAACTGGTCAGGGCCCATTCCCATTGTTTTTAAGAAGTTAACAGCTGCATAGCTTTGTTCAGACATTAAAAGTCGAATTGCAAAAGCACCAAAGATAAATCTTAATGTAGAAGACGCGCCTAACCAGCGTGTCATAATTAATGGATTGGCACGGTAGTGTTCGTAGAGTAAACCTAGAACAACTAAGCTAAAACCGGCAATTAATACATAAGCAAGCCATTCACTATTAAACCACCATAAAATTGGACCTTGGGTCAACACAATACATAAACATGCGAAACCGGGAGCCAATAAGGCAAATGTAAAGAAATCTTGCTTCTCAAAAACATAAATTCTTAAGCTACGTGGTAATTTCAATGAAACGACCATGGCTAAACAACAAAGTGCTAAGCCGAGCTCAAAGGTGTAAAGAACAGACCAACTGTCTGTACTGACAAGAAATGGAGAAATAATCCAAGCTAACGGTACGCCAAGTTGCTGAAAGCCGAAGGCGATATATATTCCTTTTGCCATGTCTGCTTTTTTAAAGGCTTGCATGGTGTAATACATACCTAGAGAACTTAACGGTGCGCCAGCTAAACCCGCCACGACCCGAGCGAAGAGGGCCATTTCGTAGGTATGTACAAAAATATGTAAGACAAGCACTGCAATAAAAATGACAAGCCCTATTTCTGAAAATACTCTTAAACCATACTGTTGTCTGGCTTTAAATAAAATCAGGTTTGAGCTGACATTTGCCATAACATAGGCGGCAGGGAGCCAAGCAGCTTCAGAAGGGGTTAATCCATATTCACCTTGAATTAAAGGTAAATTTGCCGTAATAAAACCATTACTTAAGCTTGCTGAAAGCGCCACAAATAAACCAATAAAGAAGTAAATAAACCGCTTAGGTACAGAGTGTGCAATAGCTGCCGGTGAACCAGGAAGAGTCGGTTGTTCTTCTGGTGTCCAGTCGGGTGGTGTTTCTAAATAACGAGGCGTTTTACTCATTCTATCCCTCGAATTTTTTGTATTTGAATACCATGAAATAGTAATTCAATTGCTCGTTTTGCTAAGCGAGTTTGTTCTTCTGGCTCATGTCCTTGAAATGAAGAACCCAACATTGCGGTGACCATTGCATAGTCATCAGCAGTTAGATCAGCTCGGCACAGTTTTTGTTCTATCGCATTTTCAATCAGTGGGTTAAGTGCATTATTTCGCCGTTCATAAATTTTTAACATAATTGGGTCTTGTCGATCAATGACTCTCCAAAAATCTTGCAAAATTGAGAGTTTAGGAAGTTGCCCAATATGTCCTTCAATTAAACGAAATAAACCGTCTTCGAATTGTTGAAAATGAGCTGCTTTTTGCTCTAACTGTGTAATCGCACGTTCTAATAGCGCGTTAATTAAAGCTTTACGATCACCAAAATTACGATAAAACGTTGCTCTTCCTACACCAGCGTGGTCAATCACAACTTGTAAGGGCACATTAATGCCATGAATACGGAAACATTCTTCGGCTGCATTGAGTAATTCATCCCGATTATGGGCAGCAATTTTTTGACGTTTACTCATGTCATCAATTGGGGAGTTTTAAAGGCTATATATTTAACGGACATTTTTGTCCGTTGTGAAGATATAAATTGTAAAAACATGAAAATTCAATTTTCATCATTTATATCTTCACCATTTTTATATGCGTCATAAAAAGCTGTTAGAATACCGCGCAATTGCGTGATGCTAGGTCAATACAATGTTTGAGTCCCTTATTCCTCTTTTTTCAATTGCGATGGCATTGATGCTTGGAGCAATAAGCCCTGGGCCAAGCTTTATTTATGTGGCACAAAATTCAATTTCTAAATCACGCAAACATGGTTTGTTTACAGCGTTAGGAACAGGGACGGGCGCGGCTCTGTTTGGATTTTTAGCTGTTATGGGATTGCAAGCAGTTTTATTGGCTGTACCTTCAGCATATTTAATTTTAAAAATTGGTGGTGGGCTTTATTTGCTTTGGCTTGCTTTTAAAATTATTAAACACGCCAAAGAACCAATTGCCATGGAAAATGATGGCAAATCAAAAATGACTTATAAACAAGCCTATCGATATGGTTTGATTACTCAGTTAAGTAATCCAAAAATTGCAGTTGTGCTAGCGAGTGTATTTACAGCTTTACTGCCGAAAGAAATTCCAAATTATTATTACGTCGCATTACCAATTATTTGTTTCATGATTGATGCGGGTTGGTACTCGTGTGTGGCAATGCTCTTATCTTCAGAGAAGCCTAGAAAAATGTATTTAAAGGCAAAAACTGGCGTTGACCGCGTAGCTGGAAGTATTGTGAGTGTATTAGGCTTAAAGTTAATTTTCTTCAAATGATAAGTCTTTAATTAAAATATCTAAAAAATCCAAAGCCAGCTATTTATAGTCTGGCTTTATTTTTGTGTAAAATATATACAAATTAAAATATCTTTTTTAGTCATTAAACACTTAAAAAGTGGTAACTTAATAAATAAAACAAAAAGAAATGAGGTTCACGTTATGAAAAAACTAATGGTGAGCATTTCTGTAGTTTTTCTCATCTTAACTACAGGATGTGAGATGAGAACGATGAGCAAGCAACCTCCAGCAAATGAGCGGAGCATGAGTATTGTTGGTACTCCTGTTCATGAAAAGGATTACAAAATTTCCGATCTACAAGCGAATAATCATGAGCAATCTAACTATTAGGTTGCTTGCTGGATTCGTCACTTACTGTATTTTGAATATGGTAAATGCATGTGAACCTGCTTCTTTAGATTGGGAGCTTTTTCAGGAAAAATATGATTTAAATCATGATGGAATGTACAGCCTAAAAGAATTTCAACGTGTTGAAGATTTCTATCCTTATAACTGGCCGAGCGATAAACGTTTTCAAGGTGAAAACAAGCAAACAGAGCTATTTCATTATCTAGATGAAAATAAGAATGGTTATTTAACACAGGAGGAGCTAGGAAACATACATGTTTTATTTAATAACCCTTGTGAAGGGTGGCCGTGGTCATAATTTGAAAGCACTGGCTTGCTAAATTTATTTAATATTTTGGTTCACTCAGTTCTAAATTTCTAAAATAAAAAAGCTTCCAATTTAGGAAGCTTTTTTATTAAGGTAGATTAAGACACTTTATTGCCTGGTTTCGCGCCTGTATCTGGAGAAATAATGAAAATACCTTCACCATTTCCAGCAGCTAGTACCATACCATTTGAAATACCAAAACGCATTTTACGTGGTGCAAGGTTAGCAACCATAACCACTAATTTACCTTTTAGGTCTTCTGGAGCGTATTGGCTACGAATACCACTAAATACATTGCGTGGTTCAGCTTCACCAACGTCTAGCGTCAGTTGAAGTAATTTATCTGAACCTTCAACTGTACCTGCTTCAACGACCTGAGCAACACGCAAGTCAACTTTTAAGAAGTCTTCGATACCGATAACTTCAGCTTCACCCACTGCTGGAGCCGGGGCAGCTTTTTTCTCGGCAGCTTTGTCCTTTTTCGCCGTTGCTTTAGTTGCTTCTGGAGCAGGAGTACCTAAAGACTCTTTAGAAGCATCCACCATTGCTGCAACAGCTTTTGGATCAACACGTTGCATGAGTGGTTGGAACTGTGCAATTTCATGGCTTACAAGAATGTGTTTACGTGATTCGAAATTGAAGCTTTCAAGTTTTAAGAAACTTTGAACTTGCTCAGCCAAAGTTGGAAGAACAGGAGCTAAGTACACAGCTAATTGACGGAACAAGTTGATACCAACTGAGCACACATCAAGAACTTGTTGTTCTTGACCTTCTTGCTTAGCAAGAGCCCATGGCTTTTTCTCATCAATATATTGGTTTGCACGGTCAGCAAGCGCCATAATTTCACGAATAGCCATTGAGAATTCACGTGCTTCATATGCGCTAGCGATTGAATCACCTGCATCAATAAAACTTTGTACCAATTCAGGTTCTGCACATTTAGCAGATAAAGTATTGTTAAAGTTACTGTTGATAAATTTAGCGCAACGACTAGCAATATTAACGACTTTACCGACTAAGTCAGAGTTTACTTTTTGAATAAAATCATCAAGATTTAAATCAGAGTCTTCAACTTTATCTGACAGTTTAGAGGCAAAGTAGTAGCGTAAATATTCTGGGTTTAAATGTTGTAAATAGGTCTCAGCTTTAATAAAAGTACCGCGAGACTTAGACATTTTTTGTCCGTTCACAGTTAAGAAACCATTTACAAAAAGACCAGTTGGAGTGCGATAGTTTGCACCATCTAACATGGCTGGCCAGAACAATGCATGGAAATAAACAATGTCTTTACCAATGAAATGATAAACATCGTTTTGACTGTCTTTTTTCCAGAAATCATCAAAGTTTAAATCTGGTCGTTTAGTTTTGATGTAATTTTCAAAACTAGACATATAACCGATTGGTGCATCTACCCAAACATAGAAGTATTTATTTGGGGCATCTGGAATCTCAAAACCAAAGTAAGGGGCATCACGAGAAATATCCCAATCTGCTAAACCTGCTTCAAACCATTCATCAAGTTTGTTGGCAATCGAGACAGGTAAGCGACCTTCATCACGGGTCCATTTCTGTAAATACTCAGCGAAGTTTGGCAATTTAAAGAAATAGTGATCTGAAGATTTTTCAACTGGTGTTGCACCACTTAAAGTTGAACGTGGGTTAAGCAACTCAGTTGCATTATAGGTTGTACCACAGACTTCACATGAGTCGCCGTATTGATCTTCTGACTTACATTTCGGGCATGTACCTTTAATGAAACGGTCAGACAAGAACATGCCTTTTTCTGGATCAAATAATTGAGTTACAGGGCGAACTGCAATATTTCCAGCTTCACGGTTTTTAATATAGATATCTGTTGAACGTGCTTTATTGGCATCGCTATGAGTTGAATCATAGTGATCGAAATGTACACCGAAGCCATCAAAATCACGGATGTGTTCTTTTTGAACATTCGCAATTTGTTCTTCTGGGCTAATACCGTTTGCCTCAGCACGTAGCATGATGGCAGTACCATGAGCATCATCCGCACATACGTAAGTCACATCATGACCCATTGCCCGCATGGCACGAACCCAGATATCTGCCTGGATGTAACCGAGTAAATGACCCATATGAATTGGGCCATTAGCATAAGGGAGGGCATTAGTGACTAAAATTTTACGCACGGATTTCATTCTCTCATTCGTATTTATAAGGTGGAAGATTTTAACTGATGAAGGAGGAAAAACAAAGCAACGCTTTGTCTGACTGCAAGACGAGAGTTACGCTCAATTGGCGGGATAAGCAAACATTAATAAACTTTGTCCGTATAAAAAGCGAGAGCTATGTTTGAATAGCGAGATAATAATCTTTGTGAGGGGGCAAGCGGAATTTGTAAAAATCGAATTTTAAAGTGAGAAGTTGTTTCTCTTTAGAACAGATAAACAAATCGAAAAATATTTGAATCTTCCTGTATTGTCTTTGTTTCAAATTGCAGTTACGGTCAGAAAATAAGCCATAACGATGTATAACTAATAACTTATTCAGGTAATTTTTTAATTAACTATGAGGATAACAACGATGACTACTGAAAATAAATTAGATGATTTAAAGGCAAAAGCGGCAGATGCAAAAGTTCAAGGTGAGAAAACTTTGGATGATTTAAAAGAAAATGTAAAAGAGAAGCAAGCTACTGGTAAAGAAGTAGTTGAAGATAAAGTAGACCAATTAAAGGCAAAAGCAGCCGATGTAAAAGCCCAAGGTGAAAAAGCTTTAGATGATTTAAAAGAAAATGTAAAAGAGAAACAGGCTGCTGGTAAAGAAGCGGTTGAAGATAAAGCACATGATTTGAAAGGCAAACTTGAAGATGCTCAGCACACTCTGCAAGATAAATTCGATCATTTACGTACTGAAGCAAGCCATAAACTTGATGATGCCAAAGCCAAAGCAGCGGAGCTAAAAGATGAGGCTGCAACAAAATTTGATGAGTTAAAAACTCAAGCAACGGCAAAATTTGATGAGTTGAAGAAAACGGCAACCGATAAGTTAAATAAATTGAAAAATCATGATTCTGCTGAATAAGTTGATTTAAGCTAAAATCTGCACTCCTGACCTAAAAGATGAGATTTGAAGTGAGTAATTATTCATCCCAAGGTGAGCGAGTGCGGACCAATACTGTTACACTATCTCCATTAAGCTGTAATGATCTGTTTTTGGAGTAAACAATATGTCTTGGCTTTCTTCATTAAAGTCCGTTTTTTCACCCGCACAAGAAGTGAAAGAAGATGAAATCCAAACCGTACTCCAGAATTATTTATTACCGCATTCAAAAGATGCTTTAAAAGAGCGCATTAGTCAGCTTCAAGTTCAAGGTCGAGTATTACAACTCACTATAAATACATTTCCTGATGAAAAAGAGCATTTGCAGCAAATTCATGATGACTTAGCTGGTGCATTAGAAAAGTGTGGTATTGAAGAACTAAACTTACATGTGGTTCAACAAAAACGCCCTCCACAAGAAAGTTCAAATTTACCTCCTATGCTAGATGCTTCACCTAAATCAGAACCAGATCCGAATAATCCTCCTATTCAAAAAGCCGCTCCGCAACAAAGAGATGTGCCGCTTCATCCTCGAATTAAGCATGTTATTTTAGTTTCATCTGGTAAAGGCGGTGTTGGTAAATCGACAACTACTGTCAATTTAGCACTGGCTTTGCAAAAAATGGGACTTAAAGTTGGGGTTTTAGATGCTGATATCTATGGCCCAAGTATTCCGACAATGTTAGGCAATGCTGGCAAAACCCCTCTTATTGAAAGTGAAAATTTTGTGCCTTTAGATGCCTATGGAATGGCAGTTTTATCGATTGGACATTTAACTGGTGATAACAATACACCTGTCGCGTGGCGTGGACCAAAGGCAACGGGTGCTTTAATGCAACTATTTAATCAAACCCTTTGGCCTGATTTAGATGTACTCATGATTGATATGCCACCGGGTACTGGGGATATTCAACTCACGCTTGCACAGCGTATTCCAGTGACTGGTTCAATCATTGTGACTACACCACAAAATGTTGCCTTGCTTGATGCGACTAAAGGGATTGAGTTGTTTAATAAAGTTGGCATACCTGTATTAGGTGTCGTTGAGAACATGTCGACCCATATTTGTTCGAACTGTGGTCATGAAGAACAAATTTTTGGTATTGGTGGTGGTGATAAGCTTTCCGAGCAATACCATATTCCATTGCTAGGTCGCTTGCCTCTAAATGCGCAGATCCGTGAGCATGCTGATCGGGGTAAACCAAGTGTTGTCGCGATGGATGATGCAGCTGATAGTTATATTGATATTGCTAAGGCTATGTGGGAGCAGATTGAAAAAATTCCTCAGCGTACACGTGATGACAAGCGGATTTTTTAACTTATTAAAACCCGACTTTAAGTCGGGTTTTTTATTATATGGTTAAAATAAAAAATTAAGCTACTGAATATTAATAACAAAGCTAAACTTGAAATTGGCATATAGATTGCTACTTTACCCTTTTTAAAAAGAAAGGGTAAAAAATGCAATTTAAATATGCTTTTGGCGTAATCAGTTTATGTAGCGCCTTATTTTTAGCGGGTTGTAATGACGACAACTCATCCGTCTCTCAGACATCAACCGTTCAAGAACAAAAACAGAAACTACAGCCGATTATTATTCAAGGTGCTTTGCCCGTAGAGTCAGAAAGAATGGCTTCAAAATTAGAGAATAAGACTGTTGAAGAAATTGGTGGGTGGACATTCTGGAAGGGTACCTATAACGGTTATCCAATGATTATCTCTAAAACTCGCATGGGCATGAGTAACTCAGCTGCTGCAACTGCTTTAGCTATTGAACGTTATAAACCGATTGCGATCATTAATCAGGGAACAGCAGGTGGGCACGACCCGGATCTACACGTTTACGATATTGTTTTAGGAAAATATGCGACCAATATTGGTGCGTTTAGAACTCCTAAACAGCCAGTAGGTGCTGGTTCAAACTCACTCACATGGGTTGAAGCTTTTGATGTTTTACCAACAGATGAGTCTGATCCAGAGCCAATTGCAATTCGTAAATTTGAAGGTGACCAAGAGTTATTAATGGCGGCACATAAAGTCCGTTATGACAAAGGTGAGGTGGTTGAGGGAACGATTGGCTCAGCAGATGTCTGGAATAATGAGCTTGATCGTATTCAGTTCTTCCATCAACGTTATGGAACTTCTGTTGAAGAAATGGAAGCGGCGTCTGTTGCACAAATTGCAAGTCAGTTGAATGTTCCTTTTCTAGGAATCCGAATCTTATCTAATAATATTACCAATAATGGAGCTTATGACCCAGGTACAGGAGAAGCTTGCCAAGAGTATGTACTTAATGTGGCTGAAGAATATATGAAATCAAAACTACCAAAATGATGATTTAAATCTAAGCAAGAAGAGTGGTATTTTTATAAAATCTCTTCTTCTTGCTTTTTATGGCGATGTCTACTTTTCCAGTTTTTAATGACCATCCAACGCCAGAAAATTTCTGTAGATAGATATAAAATGACAGCAAATACAAAAGCTTCGACAACCAGACCTGTCATTAAAATTTTCGCGAGACTAAAATCAATGTGTCCATGCCCGAAATGAGTAATCCAGCGGGAAATCTGGTGCAATACACCCAACAACATTTCTTTGTTGATCATATGCACATGAAAAATATGGGCACCAAACCAAAAACCAATATATAGAATTGGAACTAAAGTAAGTGGATTGCTTAGCCAAGCCAGCATTAAGCTAATTGGTAAATTTACTTCAAATAGTAAGACCGCCATCACAATAAATACGCTGTGGAAAGGAATAGGCAGTAAACCAAAAAAAGTGCCGACAAAAACAGCGCGGGTAATTGATTTTCGATTGACATACCAAAGCACAGGATTAAGGGTCTTTTTACCAAAAATCCTTAGAAATTTCATATTTGAAACTTTCTCGGGGGAGGGAAGCCAAGATTGAAAAAAATGCTTTGCCATAATCATTAAGATAGTAGAGCGCAGTGCTCTATATAAAAGAAATCAGAAACAATATATGAATTGAAACTTATTAAAAGCTTAAAATTTAAACTTACCATTACTATATATTTTTTATTATAAAGAATTTTGATGGAAAAATAGACTTAAAATGAAAATACTTATGTTACTAAACTCAGAATCTATTTGAAAAGCCTCAGAACTGACCGTAAAGTTTTCTTTACTAATTTTTGTGTTAATTAAATAAATATATGTTTTTATTATTTTTATTTTAAATTAAAAGACGATTTTAAAAATTTTGTTTTACAATTACCTTTTGCCATATGACTGGATATCTATTAATCTGAGATGACTATATTGTGAGGTCATTCAATGATTTCATGGCTTTTTATTGGCTTAGTAGCCACAATTTTACTTACACCTGGTCCAACTAACACTTTGCTTGCTTCTTCAGGCGTGCAAGTAGGATTAAGGAAGTCAGTAAAACTTATTCCAGCAGAAGTTTTGGGGTATGTGATCTCTATTTCTGCGTGGGGAATGCTGATTGGGAAAGTGTCTACCACATTGCCATTGCTACCGCCTATTCTTAAGCTACTGAGTGCTTGCTATATTATTTTCTTAGCCATTAAGTTATGGCATACGGCAAATCAAGAAGTAGAATTTAACCAGCCTACGATTCGTACTCGTGAATTATTTTGCGCAACCTTATTGAACCCAAAAGCTTTGCTCTTTGCTTCAGCAATTTTTCCTGTAGCTGCATGGAGTGATTTTCATATTTATTTGGTTCACATGATGGCTTACTTAGTGCTTATTACACCAATTGCCTTATTTTGGATTTTCTTAGGTTCAGTTTTAGCGTCTAAGAAAGTGGGTTGGTTAAATCAAACTAATTTACAAAAAACTGCTTCACTTGTTTTAGTCAGCTTTTCAATTCCAATTAGTTATTCTGCTTTACTGAACCTTTAAAGGTGCCGCTGAGCTATTCTTATTTGTTTGAGTAGCTTTGCGTTGTTTTCATAATTGGTTTTTTAAGTTAAAGTACGTCGAAATCAATGAACTTACCTTTTGGATAGAAAATACATGGCTATTAAGTCTGATCGTTGGATTCGCGAGATGAGCGAAAAACACGGTATGATTGAACCTTATGCAGAGAATCAAGTCCGTTTTGATGAAAATGGTGAAAAGTTGATTTCCTACGGGGTCTCTAGCTATGGTTATGATGTACGCTGTGCCCGTGAATTTAAGGTTTTTACTAACGTACATTCAGCAATTGTCGATCCAAAGAATTTTGATGACAAAAGTTTTATCGATATTGAGTCTGACGTTTGTATTATTCCGCCAAACTCATTTGCTTTAGCGCGTACAATCGAATATTTCCGTATTCCTCGTAATGTATTGACAGTCTGCTTAGGTAAATCGACCTATGCTCGCTGCGGTATCATTGTGAATGTGACTCCATTAGAACCTGAATGGGAAGGCCACGTAACTTTAGAATTTTCAAACACCACTAATTTACCTGCCCGTATTTATGCAGGGGAAGGTGTAGCACAGATGCTATTCTTTGAAAGTGATGAAGTATGTGAAACATCTTATAAAGACCGTGGTGGTAAATACCAAGGTCAAACAGGCGTTACACTTCCTAAGACATAATTTTTCTTAGATAAGAAGAGTTTTAAAATAATGGGTCGCTTAGGTGGCCCAATTTTATGAATAAAATTTACATGAGGTGCGTTTATCGGAATAGTGATAAATGACAGTTTCCTTTTGTACAAAATAATATAATATGATCAATAATTGATTTGTTTTTTTGTTCTGCATCACAGAATTTAAAAGCAAATGTATCGGTTGTCTTTTAGTAGTAATTGTTTAGATATCTACTAAATTCAGGCAGACCAAATAAAAAGAAATTAAACAGGATTATGCCCCCACGGATACGGAGGTCGGCCATGCGACAGTTTACGTCTCTTCATGTAGCGATAGCGCTTGGAAGCTTATGCTTTTCTTCAGCTTATGCTGCTTCTACATTAGTCCCTATGTCAGATTCGGAACTATCCGCAACTCGTGGCCAAGCTTTAATGAGTATGTCTTATATTGCACCAACGGACTCTGCAAATTTAGAAAAGCTACGTGACAACAGTAGTAATATTGGTTTCTATAAATTAGGTTTGGAAGCTGAACTAGAAATTAACACCAATATTCGTAAATTACAGTTAGGTTGTGGCGGTGTTAATGGTGCTGGTGGCTGTGATATTGATATTGATAATCTAAGCTTAAGTGGTCAAAAGTTCGATGCGAATGGCAATCCTTTGGCCATGACTAGCGAAGAGCGTGCTTCATCTTCTGCTGTTTTAACAAATCCGTTCATAGAGTTTGCAATTAAAAATCCTAATTCTGCATCAACCCGTGAAGTCGCAGGTTTAAGATTAAGTGCTGAGAAATTTATCGGCTTGCTTACAGCAGGTACTGAAAATACATCTAGGCCAAATGGGATTAACTCGATTTCTGGTTATATGAAAGTTCAATCTGATAGTAGTGGTTTAATTAAAGGTTATGCGACAACCTCTGCAACTCGGGACAATTTATATGGAACAAATGCAGTTACAGGTCGTTTACAGGCTTTGGGTTTAGGAGGAGCAGCTGAGGTAAGTTTTATTACTTCTAATGGTGGATTTAATATTCCTGGCATTCAAAATAACTATTTTGAAATTGCTCCTATTCAGGTCAATGGTAATAGAGTTAGCTCCAAAGTTTTATCCGCACCAGTGAAAGTTCCTAATATTTATGTCGGACATAGTAGTTCTTATCCGGTCGATGGGACAGTGCAATATAATGCAGCAGGCCCGCATGATCCCGCTTATCCTGAACCAACAGGTATTTATACTCAAGGTGGTAAAGTAGAAGCTACAGTAACAGAATGTAGTTTGTTAGCTTGTGCCATAGCAGGTAAAGGTTCTAAATTTCCTAATGTATATATGAATGGTACGATTTCAAATATTACTGCGAATTTAAATTTAACTCAGTCATTGGGTCTTATTCATAATTTACCAATTAATTCACCAATGTATCTTGCTCTACAAAATCAAATGCTCCAATGGCCAGGTGCGAAAGCAGATGACGTGGCTCAAAAAGGTTGGTGGATGTCTTTTGCAAATCCAGTTAACATTGGTAACATCATTCCGCAAGATGCGATTGATATTTCACCACTATTTCCACAAATTTCAACAGCTGTTTCTGCCTATCTACAAGCTAATCCAGCACAAACTTATGATTTATTAGGATTATTAAGTGTAGGTGATTTGGATGTAAATATTGGTACTATTGATTTAAAAAATAGTCCGCTCACATTAAATTTAAGCAACTTGCAGTTAACGAATCAAAACTTTAAGCCAAACTGCCATGGTTCAGGTTTAACTTTTTGTTAAATTCCGAGAAAGTAGATTAGGCTGCTTTACATTCATCGGAAAAGTAATTTTTTACATGCTTTTTTTTGCATTTGTGCAAATATTCCGCATAATAGAAATGTGGAAAGGTTGGCATTATCTTTTGGATTTGCCCCTTCGTCTAAGGTGAAAAGGATAGATTCACCTGACATCAAGGATTGTTAAAGAAAAATAAATATGGTGCGCGGCATCGTATAAAACAGGAAGGTCAAGATGACTACACTTAATTATACGGTAAGGTTTCAAAAAACCGTTTTGGCAAGTTTAATCGGGCTTTGTATAAGCCAAACTAGTTTCGCACTCGAAGAACTTTCTGATGCGGGCTTAAGTGAAACTACAGGTGAAGGTATTGCTATCTTGCCACAGAATGCCTATATGGTATTTCGTGGTGCAGGCGCTAATGAAACCTCAAGTCAGATATTAACTGATCGTACTAAAGATACTGGTTATATCAATTATGTACCTGTCGGTCCTTTGAGTATGACAGCAGCAGATACCAATAAAAATGGCTCGATTGATTCGGGTGATCGCGCTGTTGGTAAAGCAGATATTTTTCTTTATGGTTTAGCGCTTTCCAAATCCGATAATGATACAAATACTCGCATCGCGTCTACTGATACAGCCGCTGCAATTTCGAGTTGGGGTACTGCGGTTAACCCGTGGATTTTTAAAGTTGCAACAGCAAATTCAGTACCTAATTTCAGTGCGGCTACTTGTAGTGGTGCAAGTGATCCATCTTGCCAAGTAACTTATTTAGCTTTGGAAGCTCCTTTATATGAGGTTGGAACGAAAGATTCCGTAGGTTTAGATGCTTATAAGCTGAAATTAGGTTTGTGGTCAGATATTTTTGTCCGAAATCCAAATAAAATAAATGGTGCAGCAGACCAATTTAATTATGGCGACTCAAATGGCTTAATTGGTACGAGTACGGATGCAAGCCGTGCGAACCGTCTTCGTTTACAGGGAGTTTGGAATAACTTTAGCTTAAATGGCAGTCGTTTACAGCTTTTCCAAACATTAGGGGGGGCAACATCTGCTGGTGGAATGAGCCCTTTTTATAATGATACTCTAGGTTTCGCTGGTGTTATTCGTTTAAACAGTGGCGATGCATCTAATTTAAGAGCAACAATTACTGCAAATACTCCAACATCTTCGGTAGGGTCGTGGGTAAATCGCTATAGTACTCAATATACTGGCGCTCCAAGTAATGATTCACCAAGTTCAGATTGGTTGTATCGTATTCGTAGTCAAACTACGACAATTACTTCAACTGGTTCATGGACTGCCCCAACAGACAGCGCTATGAATAATGTATTACGTTTGAGTACGCGTGAATCTGGAACTACTCAAGGTAATTTGGTAACACCTGCAATTAATGGTGGGCTTGCACCAACTTTTGATGCGAATGAAGGTTTATATCTCTATAACCCAAATATTAACCTTGTTTTAGGCTCGTTATATCAACCATTGGTTTTAAGTTCAGATGGTAAAAACTTTAGTCTAGAACTTGCTCGTATTCCAAATAAACCTGAAATTTATAAGAAAATTTATACAGACTATAGTGGTGCTGATACGAGTTACTTAGGTTCAACTTGTAATATTTACCAATGTGGGACCAATGTCACGTTAGGTGGTAAAACTTACCAAGGTTCTAGTGCAACCCATAGCAGTATTTCAATTGGTTCAACTGTTTATAATTCTTCGAACAATACTTTAGAAGCGTTTAAAGGCAACAATACGCAAGATGCGGTCGGTATTTCATTTGGTAAATTGCCTACGGGTACTGTTGCTGCAGCAATACAAACTCAAAATTTCTACCAACTGCAAAATCAGGAACGTCGTGCTGGTAAGTATAACTGTGGATTTTTGAACTTAGGTACTTGCTACGATACTTGGCAGTACCGTACAGCAACGGGCTGGACTGGAAATGCAGGCACAGGCTTAAAATTTGATTCTCAGGGTGCTAACTGGGCTAGTATTGACAGTACCTCTTATTATAACCCAACAGTAAATAATACAGGTTATACCTTAGCTGATGCAGGGAATGGCGCTCAATTTACTGTACCAGCCGGCACACCTTTACCAGATGCTCGTTACGAAGGGGGGCGTTGGTATAGCACTACACCAAATGCAGATTTGAACACCTATAAATTATCTGGAGCACAAATTAGTTCAGCCATTAGTAATAACATGGGTTCAGGTGTTATTGACGGTGTTTTAATTCAGCACTTGAAACTTACAACTAAAGGTCTATAAGAGGAGGAGATTGATATGAAAAAAATAAGTACTTTGATCCTCGCTCTTTGCACATCGGTTACTCATGCTGAGCTGCAAACTTTAGATAATGACGCTTTGCAAGCGATTAATGGTCAAGCTGGTGCCGATTTATCTTTAATGCTTAATTTAAACCAGACAGCTAACGGTGTCTTTGACAATGGTAGTGGTGGTGTCTGTGAGAACGTTGAGTTCTGTCATATAGGTTTAGCGATTAACAAACGTTTTGTACAAGCAGATGCAACTAAGCCAAGTGGTTGGGCTGAAAATAGTGATAGTGGTAATAAACTTTGGCTTGTGTTTAAAGGTGTACAAGGAACTTTAAATATTCAAAAAATGGGCTTGGATGGCGTTGATTTAAAGTATCTTGATAAAAGTAATACTGAAATTATTAAACCGGCTATTCAGCTTAGTTTTAGTGCAGCACAGCCAATTTTAATTCGCAATTTTGGGTTCAATGCTTTATCAATTGAGCAAGATAACTTTACCAGCTCAACAACAACGCAAGGCTCGAGTTCAAATATGTATGATTATGCATATTTCAAAAAACCGACATATGCTGCGACTGCTAATAGTGCAGCACAGCAAGTTGCTACAGCAACTCCATCGGCCTATGACTATGGGCGTGAAACTGGTTTCATGGGTTTAATGATGAATGGGAATTTGGCTATTCAAGGAAAAGTCATGGTCTTTAGCTGTGATGGTAGCCATCCTCGTTGTTAAGGGTTAATGTAGATTTCAAAGGAACTGAAGTGATGAAAAAAAATAAAGAAAATCACAGCTCAAAGTTTATTTTAAATACATTAGCAACCAGCATGTTGTTAGTGAGTGGTCAAATTTATGCTTTAGAAGCTTTAACAGATGCTGATTTGAGTGCCGTCAATGGACAAGATGGGATCTCTATTCAAACTACGTTTAATGAAATTAATATTGATAATGCTTACTGGGATGACCATGCAGGCACACCAACAAGTGCTGATCAGGTGTTAAGAGCTCAAGCAAGTGGAGTAAAAGTCCAAAAAAGTAATGCATCTAGCCAACCTTTAAGCACTAATTATCGTTTAGATGTGGGGAGTAACCCAACTACGGGTAAAACTGGACTCGACTTTTCTATGCAAAGTAGTCCATCACTTATTACTGTAAATAGCTTTAAAGTTTGTAATAGTTCAGCTACATGTTCGCCAACTTTAGGGCAGTTGGCTATTCAAACGACCTCTCCTTTAAATTTGGCACTTACAACCCAAGATGGGTTATTTAATGCAAATAGCCAGTCAAGCATGACACTTGGTATTAATAATGCCAATATTTATCTAGGGCAATTGGATGTTCGCAGCCAGCTAAATCAGTTAATTTTAAGAAATTTTAACTTTAATTTTGTTGGTAAAGGAGCCATGTTGATTGATCCAACTCGTGGCTTAGTTTTACAGACAAATACTGGAACTAATGTTGCTGGTGTAGGGCAAACTCCGAATACTACCTATGGCTATGTTGATTTTAACCGTGTAGCAGATTCAGCTTCTGGTTTAACTGCGGGTACATATGTTGACAGTAGTGGCAAAGTAACCAATTCAGGCCTGAATATTGAGGTGATGCTCAGCTCGAATGTAGATAAAACTAACCCTTATGCTTTAGATGCAACTAATAGCCCACAAAATGCGAAAGGTTTGATTCGTTTAGGTGCTAGCGGACGTATGGTAAATAGTTATCTACAGCTTCGTGGGATAGATGGTACTGCGGATACCACCACTTTAGGTACAGCAAATACAGCTGCTGGTACAGGTTCAAGTAATAGTATTTTAGGTAATTCTGGCATTGCTTTTCGCATGAAAGGTGAGTTCACCAAAGATAATGATTCAATGCTAGGCGCAGATGGTAAAGCAACCACTTTAGAAATTGGTGGAGCAGGTCTGAATGCTTACGGTTTCGAGTTTGGTAATTTAACAGGACTTAACTCTGCTACACGTGGTTATTTCGACAGCGGAAATATTTATCTAAATCTTGCAGATACAAAAACCTTATTAATGCCAGCTAACGCAACTTTAAACGGAATCCGTTTAGGTAGCGGTACTTTAACGACAGCTGCTGATTATCAGCATAATATTCACCGTGATACGGTTAATAATCCGTTTAGCTTGATTCTTGCGATGCGTGGAGCAGAGTTTCAAGCATTTTCAAGACGTGGTCGTTTTACGACAAGTGCGAATGTGGCTCCTGCAAATCAGTTTGCAGACAATGGTGCAAACAACCAGTGGGGCTTAGCACTACCTTTTTATAACTTAAATGCTAATGCCGCTGTATATGGTTTAGACGCGCCAGCAAATAGTGCTTATTACTATACAAAAGATGCCAATGGTAAACCTGTTCAGAATGTTGTTGCTACATCTGGAACGACTTCGCGTCTAGGTTTTGGTGTTGCAGCTGGAACTACAGGACGTGATGCGACTGGAACCAAAACGACCTCGGTTTTATTAATCGATGGTTCTCCAAATGCTAATAATGGCGGTAGTCCTACTGACTATTATATGGGATTACGTAACATTGATATGTTCGTCAAAGGCAATGGTAGCATTGGTTTAGAAAATGGCAGTCTTAATATTAGTTTAAAAGAGATGCTACTTGCTTTATCAACTGAAATTGCAGCAGGTTATTTACCGGGGGCAAAATATAAAACTTGTCCAGCTACCGGTTCATGTACCTCACCAATTGATAACTTTGCCAGAAATAATGATGTCTTATTTGGTCTAAAACTGCGTTTAGGCGGAGATCTTAACTTATCGATCGTACCAAACAGTTCAATTGCAGATGGTAGTGCTTTAACTGTATTGGGCGATTTCACCATGCCTGCCACAGCAACTGGAAATACAGTTCAAATTAGTGATCCGATCGATGGTTCTGCAATTGGTTTTGATAATATTACAGGCAAACTTGCGTTTAATACTGCTTTAGTTGTTGGTAAAGACAGTGCAAGTGGTTTAGGTAAAGTTGGCGTAAATACAGCGGTTTATTTTAATCCTGATAAGAGTATCGACGGCGCATTACGTGTTAAAGATATTAACTTCTACCCACCTTCAACTGGTGCAGGTGCACGTTTAGGCGAGCTTGCGATTACGGGTGGACGTTTAAATAGTAGCTTTAGTATTGTGCCTAGAAATGGTGCTTTTAACTAATCAAAAAAAGTGGCAGCCATTGCCACTTTTTATAGTTTTTATTTTAATGTGATTAGATTTGCATTCGTCGGGTTATAGGGATAATTGCTTTGTACTTGAATATTATTCTGATAGTCTGAACAAATAATAATCGTTTGTCTCTTAAGGATTAGAGCGACATGAAGAATAAAAATATAGGGTGCTGGTTGCTACTTGCCAGTAGTTCAAGTGTTTTTGCAATGCAGCCTTTAGATGATCAAAGTCTTGCGGCCGCGACTGGCCAAAATGGTTTAACCTTAGGTATTCAGGCTGATAAAGTTAAGTTTAATCAAGTCGCTCTGATTGATACAAACGGTATTGCCTCAACTTCATATAACAGTAAGGCTGGCTTTGTCATTGCAGGGAATTCTACAAATCCAGTTCCTGGCATAGAGTTTATTAAAGCTGCTGTATCGAGTAATCCTTCTTTTAATATTGCAATGGATGTCGATGCTGGTGGTGGAAATCCTTTTTTAAATTTAGCTGTATCTATGGGGAGTGATGTAAACGGTATTCGACTTTTACCTTTTTCAGTTTATTTAGCCCCAAGTGCATCTTTATCTAGTCCATCCGATTATGCATTAACAAGTTATGCACCAAAATCAATTTTTAGTTCAGGAACGACAGTAAATACGGGAGTAAAAGAACTGATCCGTTCTACTGGCAATCTAGATATTAACTTTGTACAAACCAATAAACCTCGTTTAAATATTCAGCTTGGCCATGCTGCTCAATCAGTGATGGTTAAATTTGGTGGTGCAATTCAATCTATTTGTTCTGCTGCTGCGGGTTGTCCAATTACTTTAGTGTCTGATAATACGGGTGCTACATTCGGGTTTAAATTTGCTGGCACAAATACCTCAACAGGTTTTGTACTTGATGGTTTTTACGCAGGGGTTGATCCAACTGGATTAACCTTTGGAAATACAGGCGTATCTAGTAAGTTCGATGCTTCATTTAACAATGTCACTTTAGGAAATATGGGAACCCAAAGTACAACGACATTTAATAACTTGCCTAACGGTTCTATGGGGAGTTTTGGTGTCACTGGCGTTTCTGTAACTGACTTTAAAATGAAAGTAAGTGGCTTTTAGAAAAAATAATAACTTAACCTGAAATACGAAAGAGGGCGGTTGTGAAAACAATCGCCCTCTTTTTATAGTTATACTGAATTAAATAACATCTGATCTGGTGTGTTCTAATTGTTGAACAATTTCATCTAAAGCTTTAATACGTTTAACTTGGTCCCATAAGTTTTTAGCTTGTGGATAGGCTTTCGTCATCATCCCTAACCATTGCTTATAACGACCCACCATACCAATTTCTGTTTTTGCCTGACCGTTTAAAAAACGAATTTGTAAATCAACCAGTTGTTCCCAACTAAATAACGCTTCATCCATATTTTGGCGAATGCATTGGGTTAAATCTGGAGTCGTTACCGCACCACGGCCAATCATTAAGTCTTCACAGCCAGATTGTTGCTGGCAAGCTTTAGCATCAGCATTGGTCCAGATTTCACCGTTGGCAATTACATTAATTTTTAAAGCTTCTTTAATAGGCAGAATTTTTTCCCAATAGGCAGGTGGCGTATAGCCATCTGCTTTAGTGCGTGCATGAACTGTTAACCAACTTGCACCCGCATCTTCAACAGCATGCGCATTTTCCATGGTGTGATTTTCATCTAGATAACCTAAACGCATTTTTGCTGACACAGGGATGTGGGCAGGTACTGCATCTCTCACTGCTTTAATCAGCATATGTACAACATCGGGTTCATCAAGAAGAACAGAGCCGCCGCGGTGTCGGTTTACAGTTTTTGCGGGGCAACCGAAATTAAGGTCGATGGCTGGTGCACCAAGCTCTACAACTTTTGCTGCATTTGCTGCCAGCATATCTGGATTGTTACCTAGAAACTGGACATGGACAGGGGTGCCAGCTGCTGTTTTGCCGTCATTTTTTAATTCTGGACAAAAACTATAATAAATATGATCTGGCAAAATGCTGTCTGTAACGCGAATAAACTCGGTCACACACCAGTCGAAATGACCAACAGATGTGAGTGTATCCCGCATGATCGGGTCAGTTAAACCTTCCATTGGAGCGAGTATGAGTTTCACAGTCTGTGTCACCTGAGTAAAAAGAAAACAGCGTTATACGGGATATGTATAACGCTGTCTAGTATCGAAGAAATTTTAATTTACTTAACGGCCCAAGATCATTTCAAGCACAAATTTACTACCAATAAAACCAATCGCCAAAAGCACAAAACCAATTAAGGTAAAACGAATCGCTTTTTGACCTCTCCATCCGAGTTTGTAATGGCCAATTAAGAGTGAGCCATAAATAATCCATGAAATAATACTAAAGACGGTTTTATGAGCAAGATGCTGTGCAAAGAAGCTATCAATCGTCAAGAAACCAAAAGTGAGTGCAATCGTTAATAAAATGAACCCAGTAATGATCAGATCAAATAACAAAGACTCCATCGCCTGAATTGGCGGAAGTAAATTGACCCAAAAACGTTTTTTTTGTTTCTTTTTGAGTTCACGATTTTGAAACCATAGCAAAATAGCGTGAATGGTTGCCATCAGTAAAACTGCGTAAGCAGATAAAGAAAGAATGATATGAGTATCAAGACCTAGGGAATGTTGCTCAATAAACTGATTTGGTCGGCTAAATGCAAAACCTAAAATAAGGCCAATAGCGGCTACAGGAATACCTAATAAGTTTAACGGTACAATAGGGCGAAAAATACTAAAAATTAAACTTAACAACAGCATAAGCCACGATGTAAACGATACTAAATTAAAAACATCGTAGTTAATTCCGGCTGGTGTCAGCATGGCATGACATAAAACTGTGCCGTGCAACAGAAGTGCCAAAGTTGCAATAAAAGCAAATAACCATGGGTTTGGTTCACGTTTTGACATTAAACGAATAAACAAATACCAGAAAGAAGTGGTATATGCGATGAGTGCCAAAATTGTGTAAACCAAGGGGAGGCTAATCATGTCAAACCTTTTTCAGGATTAATTCATCTATATAAGATATAAATTCGCTGCGAACTAAAGTATCCTATAGCATTCTATGCATAAATTTTCTATTTCGAGAAAGATTTTTTTGCAACTAGCCATTTTAAGCGGATTTTGCAATGTTTGATACCTTAACAGAACGACTCACACAGAGTTTAAGAAATGTTACTGGCTCAGGGCAGCTGACCGAAGACAATATTAAAGATACCTTACGTGAAGTACGTATGGCACTTCTTGAAGCCGATGTCGCGTTACCTGTAACTCGTGAATTTATCGCGAAAGTTAAGGAAGAGGCATTGGGCCAAGAAGTGATGACTCAGTTATCACCAGGCCAGGCATTTGTAAAAATTGTCTATGACGAACTTACCAAGATGATGGGTGAGGCGAATGAAACACTTGATTTAAGTGCTAAGCCTCCCGTTGTTGTATTACTTGCTGGTTTACAAGGTGCGGGTAAAACCACAACTGCCGCTAAGTTGGCACGTTTCTTAAAAGAGCGTCAAAAGAAAAAAGTAATGACGGTTTCTGCGGACGTTTACCGTCCAGCAGCAATTAAACAGTTAGAAACTGTGTCAGCAGAAGTTGGTGCAGGTTTTATTGCATCAGATGCTTCTGAAAAGCCAATTGATATCGTTAATCGTGCAATTGAACAAGCAAAAATCCAGTTTGCTGATGTGTTAATTGTCGATACCGCAGGTCGTTTGCATGTCGATGAAGACATGATGGACGAAATTAAAGAATTACATGCTGCCGTTAAGCCAACTGAAACCTTGTTTGTGGTTGATGCCATGACAGGTCAAGATGCTGCAAATACAGCTAAAGCCTTTAATGATGCACTGGCACTTACGGGTGTAATTCTTACTAAAACTGATGGTGACGCACGTGGTGGTGCAGCGCTTTCTGTACGTGCAATTACGGGTAAGCCAATCAAGTTCTTGGGTATGGGTGAGAAGCTTGATGCTTTAGAACCATTCCATCCAGATCGTGTTGCTCAACGTATTTTAGGCATGGGTGACGTACTTTCTTTAGTCGAGGAAGTTGAACGCAAAATCGACAAAGAAAAAGCCGAAAAAATGGCTAAAAAATTGCAAAAAGGCGGCAGCTTTAACTTTGAAGATATGCTGATGCAATTTGAGCAAATGAAAAGTATGGGCGGCATGATGGGCTTCTTAGATAAGTTGCCTGGCATGAGCGGTGCAGGAATTCAGCAGGCGATTGAGCAAGCAAATCCTGAAAAACAGGTCAAGAAAATGGAAGCAATTATCCAGTCGATGACCGTTAAAGAACGCCGTAATCCGGACCTAATGAACCCAAGTCGTAAAAAGCGTATTGCGGCAGGTTGTGGTATGGATGTTGCTGAAGTAAATAAACTCATTAAGCAACAAGCGCAAATGGCTAAAATGATGAAGAAATTTGCGAATCCATCTGGTATGAGCAAAATGATGCGTTCATTAGGCAATATGCAAAAACAATTTGGCGGCGGCGGTGGCGGCGGAATGGGCCCACTGTTTGGCAACAACGACCAAAAGAAATAAACTTATAAAATAAAAGGCGCATATAGCGCCTTTTATTTTGTTCTATATTCTAGTCTTTAGGATAATGAGCAATATATTGCTGTAGTCCTTTGAGCAAAAGATCAGTTTCTACGACCGGATCATATTTTTTTAAGAACTTAGCAAAAAGAGGAGCATCTCCACCTGTAAGGAGCAATTTTTTAGGAGATTGCTGCATGATGCTTTCAATTGTACTAATGAGGCCTAACAAAATACCGTGGTGTACTGCATCGACTGTGTTATTGCCTGGGTTTAAATTATCAAAAGCTGAGTCTGGAATTTTAATGCCTTTTGTATTTTGAATAAGTGCATCGCGCTGTAAATAAAGATTTGGCAGAATATAACCACCTAAATGCTGTTTACCTTGCGTTAAATCAATTGTTAAGGCTGTTCCACATCCAATAATGCAATAGTTTTCATTAGTCTGAGCTACAGCGAGTACTTGCAACCAGCGGTCAATACCGAGCTGACTTGGAACTTCATAGCCGCACTTTAACTCAGCATATTCCGCATGAACTTTGGCAAAAACAACAGGAATTTCGAGCCATTTTAAAATCTGCTGAATACGTTGGTTGTTCTCGGTATCAAGAACCGAAGAAATCCCGATGCGATGTAGTCCTTGATGTTTAAAGTGTTGAATTAAACCCAGTAATAAATCGGCAGGGGACTGCAAATGCAGTTCTGCAGCATGTTCAATAATTTGCTGATTTTCAGTAATCCAATACTTTAAACGGGTGTTCCCGATATCAAGCCATAAACTTTTCATGGAAGAACACCTGTTTATTGATTCACTTGTGGTCTTAAGCGACCTTGATAAAATTGTTGCGGCTCTGGGGTTTCAAGAATTACTGCACCTTCGTTGGAAATTCCAACAAAACGGCCATGCACCAATCCCTGACTATGTTCGAATTGAACTAACTGATTAAGCCATGCAGCGTGGTGGTTAAAACGTCCAGCCAAGTTGTAGCAACCATGATCAAACCAACGAGCTGCATTTTGAATCGCGACATAAAGCTCTGAAATAAGTTCAAGACGACTCATTTGTTCTAGACCTAAATCCTCTAGAGAGGTAATCGGTTGGTCACTATCAGTCACTGGTGGTGTTTTTAAATTAATGCCTACGCCCACAATAGCCTGATGCTGGGAAAGCGGTTCGACCAAAATTCCACCCCATTTTCCATGCGTACTATACAAATCATTTGGCCATTTCACTTGCAAATTCAGCGCTTGTAACTGGGAGATTTGCAGAATATTTAGAGCAACTTCAAGTGCTAAGCGGCCATCTAAGGGTGTTCGAGTTTGCACCAATGTGCTTAAATAAATGTTTCCTTCAGGTGAAATCCATTGCCGTTGATGTTGACCTCGCCCTTGAGTTTGTTGAGCACTACAAACCAAGCCCGTTGTAATGCCTTTTTGGGCAATTTCACGAATATCATCATTGGTCGAAGTTGTGGTTGCTTTTAATAAAACCACTTCTGGAAGCTGGTTTTTTGCGCTTAAAAGTTGTTGTAGTTGGCGAGTCTCTAAATCCATGTTGAATATGAGCAGAGTGGTAAAACATTTATGGAGTTAATCATATATTTACTCATTGGCGCAATTGCTGGTTTTACTGCCGGATTGTTTGGGGTAGGCGGTGGACTAATTATTGTACCAATCCTCTATGTCGTTTTTACCCAATTGCACTATGACCCAGCGGTAATCATGCATATTGCAGTTGGAACATCGCTTGCAACCATTATTGTGACGTCTTTTAGTTCTGTTTCGGCTCATCATAAAAAAGGTGCAGTACTTTGGCCTGTTTTTCGTAATTTAGCGCCTGGGTTAGTGATCGGCTCATTTTTAGGGGCAGGCATTGCCGATTTGATGTCTGGTCAACATTTGCAACTTCTTATCGGCGTTTTTGCAGTTGTGATGGCCTATCGCATGTTTAAAGGGGCAAATGTGGTTGTTGACCCAACACGTCAGCTTCCTTCAACCCCTATGCAATTTATGGCGGGTGGTGGCATTGGTATTGCCTCTGCAATTTTTGGTATTGGAGGTGGTAGCTTAACTGTTCCGTATTTAAACCGTCATGGTGTCGTCATGCAAAAAGCAGTCGCGACTTCCGCAGCTTGTGGTTTACCCATTGCTATTGCGGGTGCAATTGGCTTTATGTGGTTTGGTGCGAAAGAACACATCTCTGTACCTAACACGATTGGTTATGTGCACATCTATGCGTTTATTGGCATTAGTGTTATGAGTTTTGTTACGGCAAAATTTGGAGCAAAAGTTGCCCATGCATTGTCACCGCAAATGTTAAAAAAATGCTTTGCCTGTTTATTAGTCGTGGTGGGGAGTTATTTTATTTATAAAGGGATTATGCACTAGAGACTAAAAATATAATCTTGATAAGACTACAATGTAAAAGCTTGAATTTTTAGAAATTCGAGCTTTTTTTATTAAATAATATAAGAGCATTTGAGAATTTTATTCATCCGATTTTGATGTTGTTTTTAAATGGGTTGGCTTAAAATGCAATAAAATTGTCAGACAATGACATAGTTTTTAATCGGTGTGATCAGTTAAAAACAAGGATGCGAAAGAAAAGCATGGATTAATGCATATAAAAAGTAGCGGGTGATTTATGAATCTCGAAGAGACAGAAAGTCTTTCTGAGCAAATTGTCAAATATATTAGCGAACAGATCATTAGTGGCGAGCTGGTTGAAGGTGAACGTATCCAAGAGCTACGTATTGCCAAAGAGCTTGATGTAAGCCGGGGGTCAGTTCGTGAAGCATTGTTATTATTAGAGCGTACTCATTTAATTGAGATATTTCCACGCCGCGGGGCAATTGTTTCAGAAATGTCTGCACAGCAGGTTAAAGCACTGTTTGACACAAACGTGATGTTATTGGGGCATATCGTTCAACGCATCAGTGAAACATGGCGCGCACATGAAGCAGATCAATTGCAGCTATTGTTGGAACAACTTCTTGAGCATGTAAAAGCAGGAGATATCGAAAAATTTTATGATGGTGTTTTCGAATATTTAGCTGAACAACAAGATATGGTAGGTAACCCTTACCTAATGAAGTTTTATAAAGAGTTACTACCTTCACTACGTCGCAGTTATTTTTTGACCTTAAATACCTCTAAGCGGGAACTACAAGAAGCATTTGCATTATTTAAACTCGTGACTGATGCAATTTTGATCCGAAAATCACAACAAGCCGCTTTATTTATGGAAGATTTTTGTCGACACTTACGTAACCTTGTGTTGGAATCGCTGACACGAATGAAACAGATTGAATTGGCCTGGGCAAGACGCTCACGCCGCTAGTTAGGGCATTATGCGTTTAAGCAGTTTAAAACTTTCCGGCTTTAAATCTTTTGCAGATAGTACAACTTTAAATTTTAAGGCGAACCGCACAGCAGTGGTTGGTCCAAATGGTTGTGGCAAATCAAATGTAATTGATGCCATTCGTTGGGTGATGGGTGAATCAAATGCTCGTCAGCTACGTGGTGGTAGCATGCAAGATGTTATTTTCACAGGAACTTCCAAGCGTAAGCCAGTGGGCGTGGCGAGTGTTGAGCTACGTTTTGATAATACCTATGGCAAGTTAGGTGGATCATATAATGCTTATAATGAGTTAGCGGTTCGTCGTCAGGTCACCCGTGAAGGTAAGTCCGAATATTTCTTAAATGGCACACGCTGCCGCCGTCGTGATATCACCGATATTTTCTTGGGAACAGGATTAGGGCCACGTTCTTATGCGGTGATTGAACAGGGCATGATTAACCGTCTGGTTGATGCCAAGCCTGAAGAAATGCGTATCTTTATTGAAGAGGCCGCAGGTGTTTCTCGCTATCAAGCTCGTCGACGTGAAACTTTGCAACATCTTGAACATACTGAGCAAAATCTTTCACGCTTAGAAGATATTGCCCTCGAGTTAAAATCACAGCTGAAGACGCTTAAACGTCAATCAGAAGCAGCGGTTCAATATAAAACACTGGAAAGCCAGATTCGGACCCTAAAAATTGAAATTTTGTCTTTTCAGGCAGATAAAAGCGTACGCTTACAAGAAGAATATACTGTTCAAATGAATGAGTTGGGCGAAACTTTTAAATTAGTTCGTTCAGAGTTAAGCACGATTGAACATGATTTAGAAGCAACCAGTGCTTTATTTCAACGACTCATTCAGCAGTCTTCACCACTACAACAAGAGTGGCAACAAGCTGAAAAAAAACTATCTGAACTGAAAATGACTCTGGAACAAAAACAGAGTTTATACCAGCAAAACAGTACGACACTCATTCAATTAGAACAGCAAAAATTCCAAACTAAAGAACGTTTACAGCTTTCAGAGTTACAGCTTGAAACGTTGAATAATCAGTTAGATGAACAAACTGAAGCATTAACTGCAATTGAGCATACTGCAACAGAAGCTGAGCAAAACTTTGGTGATTTACAAGCCCAGCAAAAACAAGCACAACAACAGTTTGAACAAGTAAAAGCTCAGGTTGAAAAGCAACAGCAGCAAAAAATGCAGATGTCTGCCCAAATTGAGCAGTTAGGCAAAAATGTTCTAAGAATTGAGCAGCAAAAAGAAACGCTACAACATCAAGCAAGCCAAATTCAAACGCATGTTCATGAAGATGAGCAGGGTGGGCTTGAGCAACTGCAACAACAGCTTTGTCATGAAATCACGACGTTAGAGGCTGAAATTGAGCAACAATTGCTACGTGTAGAGCAATCTCAACAGCAACATCAGTCAAGTAAAAATCAACAACAAACCCTGAAAACAGAAATACAGGTTTTATTATCAGAGCAGAAAAACTTAAGCCAACTTGTTGCTAAGCAAAGCCCAAAGCAACATCAAGATGCACTACGTTTAATGCAGGCTCTACAGTTAACAGAGCAAGGTAAACCATATGCGCAGATTGTTGAGAAGTTTTTAGCGAAATGGTTACAAGCCCATATTCTTGAGACCGAACAAACTTTTCAAGAAGGAGTTGCTCGCCAGTTAAAACCTTCCGAGCAAACAAGTCAATTTAAAGGTAATTTAGATTGTTTAAATGATTGGATTGCGTCGCCACAGTTATCAATCTTTTCGAATGTAGCGATTGCACAAGATTTGACTACTGCTTTAAATGAGCAAAACCAACTGCAACATGGTCAGTCTATTTTGACTTTAGATGGCTATCATGTTGGACAGGATTGGGTGATTGCCCTTATGTATGATGACGAGAGTCAAAGTGCACAAGGTATGCTGAGCCATCGCATTCGTCTAGATGAAATCGAACAAGCTCTTGAAAAGCAGCAACCTGAATTACAAGCATTAGATCAAATTTTAGTTCAGCAAAAAGATGAACTAGGGCAGTTGCAGTCTGATGTGCAACAGAAACAGCAAGTTGTTAAACAAAAACAAAAAGACTTACAACAGCTTGATGTGCAAATTGCTAAACAGCAAACCGCAGCACAAGCATTTTTACTGCAAAAACAGCAATTGAAAGATCAGTTAGCTCAGTTAGACATGCAGCTTGAAGAAGATGCAATGCAAAAAGATGATCTGGAGATTGATTTACATGCATTAGCAATCAAGCTTGAAACCATTTTACCTGACTATAAAACTTTGCAATTTCGGGTAGAAGAGTTAACAGAGCAGCTAGAAGAACAGCAGCAAGGTTTGCATCAGCAACAACAAGAACGTGAAATTTTACGTCGTAACAGCACGCAAACGACTCAACAAATTGAGTTGCTTGAAAAAGATATTTCATTCTTGCAGAGTCAATATCAGCAAATTAATGCTCAAATGGAACAAGCGAAAAAATTTGTTGATCCTATTCAGTTAGAGTTACCAAATCTTGAGTCGGAATTTCAGCAGCAATTTGTCCAAACTGAAAAGTTGCAAAAGAACTGGAATGAATGGCAGCTCGAACTCAATAGTGTGCAGGAAAAACAACAAACCTTGACTGATCAGCGTCATCAATATCAACAAAAAGATGAGCAGCTCAGAGAACAACTTGAAGAAAAACGTTTGGCATGGCAAGCAGCTAAGTCAGACCGTGAACATTACCAAGAACAGCTTAAAGAGCTAAATGCTGAGTTCCAAAAAGGCTTACAAATCGATTTAACCGACCACCAGCAAAAACTGGAAAAAGTACAGAAACAGTTTGAAAAAATCGGTGCGGTTAACCTTGCTGCTTCACAAGAGTTTGAAGAGGTTTCCCAGCGTTTTGATGAGTTGAGTCACCAAATTCAAGATTTGGAAAATACGGTAACTCAACTAAAAGATGCGATGAAAAGCATTGATCAGGAAACTCGTAAGTTGTTTATGACAACCTTTGATCAGATTAATCAAGAGTTGCAAAATCTGTTTCCAAAGGTCTTTAATGGTGGTGAAGCAAATTTAAGTCTTGAAGATGACTGGCAATCTGGTGTTAAACTGATGGCAAGACCACCGGGTAAGAAAAATAGTTCTCTAGCATTACTTTCCGGTGGAGAAAAGGCTTTAACAGCGTTAGCATTAGTATTTGCGATTTTTAGATTAAATCCGGCACCGTTTTGTGTATTGGATGAAGTGGACGCACCACTTGATGATGCGAATGTTCAGAGATATTGTAATTTGGTAAAAGAGCTTTCTGAACATGTACAATTCATTTACATTACACATAATAAGCTGGCGATGACCATGGCAACTGATTTGTTGGGTGTGACCATGCCTGAACCGGGTACATCAAAATTAGTCACTGTCGATTTAGAACAGGCAAAAGAATACGGGTTAGTTTCGGAGTCATAGAATGGAAATCAATACGATTATTGGCATCGTTGTCGCCATTATTATTATGCTAATTGGCTTAAAAATGATTTTAAAAAAGTCAAACCATGCCGAACCCTCATTAGACAGTGATTTGCATATTAATCCTGATAGTAATCAACCGGTTATACCTAGACACGTGCGTGATCAGCTTGAGCAAACTGAAGCTGAACGTGCAGCGGCAACTAGCGCAGAGCGAGTTGAACCAACTTTAAATGAAACAGCACAGTCACAAGTCAGTGAAACAAAACCAACAGAAACTCTGGCTGTAGAACCCGCTAAAGCAATTCCAGTCGAACCAACACAACCATTTGTTGAAAATTCTTCGGTTGAAATTAAATCTGAAGAAACTGTAAAAAGCTCTACCATTAATACAGATAGTTCAGTTGAGTTAGCTGATACGGTTTCTATTAAATCAGCAGCTGAAGCTTTATCAGAAGAAAACTTGAAATCTGAAAGTGAAAAAACAGAGCCTGAGTTGAGTTTAAACCCGAATATTGAAACTGCCGAAATTGCTGAATTTGAAGGTGAGAGTAATATTCTGGATGTGCATTTACATGAACAGCAACGCTATGATGATGAAAGTGCATTAGCGATGGCTGAACAGATTATTGCGTTAAATGTCTATCCGAACCCTCGTCGCGCATTGTCTGGTGATAAAGCCCTTAAAGTATTGTTAAAATACGGTTTACGTTATGGCGAAATGTCATGTTTCCATCGTTATGAAAATACGGATGAGCCGAGTGTACTGATGTTCTCTGTGTTACGTATGACAGACAATGGACCAGCTGGGTTTGATCTTGAAACTCTATCTACTGAACAAGTTCAAGGGTTGGCATTTTTCCTTGCGCTTCCAAACAGTAAAGCCGTGACTGGTTTTGACATGATGGCGAGTATTGCAGGTTTAATTGCTCGTGAAATCGATGGCAAAGTTTATGATGAGAATAATCTTGAATTTACACCACAGTTAAAAGAGCACTGGCGTCATCATGTGATTGATTATCGTCCGGCACAGGCGACTGCCTAGTTTTAATTTTTTACGTTCGTTGCGATAATTGCAACATATCTAGTCGCAGCTCAGGGTGGAGAAATTTCCACCCTTTTTTATGGTGAATAACATAATGGCAACAACTTCCGTGATCGAACAGATGCGTCAGCTTATTCAACTGATTGCAAAGCATAACCATGCCTACTATGTCATGGATCAGCCGACAATCTCGGACAGTGAATATGATCATTTATTTCACCAATTAAAAGCTTTAGAAGAGCAATATCCTGAACAGGTTCAATCAGATTCGCCCACTACAAAAGTAGGTGGACAAGCACTTTCTAAATTTCAAAGTGTAACCCATGTGGTTCCTATGCTTTCGTTGGGGAATGTTTTTAATCAGGAAGACTTGTTTGCATTTGCTCGTCGTGTTGAAGAGCGTTTGCCCAATCAAAAAGTACAATATGAAGTAGAACTAAAACTTGATGGCCTTGCGATTTCGCTTTGGTATGAAAACGGTGTGTTAGTACGTGGTATTACACGTGGTGACGGAGAAACCGGAGAAGACATTACCCAAAACGTTAAAACGATTCGCAACTTGCCTAAAGTGCTGCATTCAGATCATTTTGAAATTCCACGTCTGCTTGAAGTACGTGGTGAAGTGCTTATGCCAAAATCTGGCTTTGAGAAACTCAATGCCGATCAGGAAGCAAAAGGGGATAAAACATTCGCGAACCCTCGTAATGCAGCAGCGGGTAGTTTAAGACAGCTTGATCCGAAGATTGCTGCTGGCAGACCTTTAGCGTTTTATGCGTATGGGATCGCTCAATGTGAACCAAATCATGGCCTATCAACCATGCATGATAGCTTACAATGGCTAACCCAACTTGGATTTGAAATTGCTGAACGTCAATATCTATGTAATTCAATTCAAGAAGTACAGCAGCGCTATGAGCAAATTCAAAAAGAGCGTCCCGATTTGCAAGTTGAAATTGATGGGATGGTTGTAAAGGTTGATGACTTAAAACAGCAACAACAACTCGGTTTCTTAAGTCGTGAGCCACGTTGGGCGACTGCCTATAAATTCCCTGCACAAGCGGCATTAACTACGGTTGATCAGATTGATTGGCAGGTGGGACGTACAGGTACTTTGACCCCAGTCGCACGTTTAAATCCTGTATTTGTGGGAGGCGTGACGGTTTCTAATGTAACTTTACACAACATTGGTGAAATCCATCGTCTTGATGTACGGGTGGGAGACACTGTTAGTGTGTATCGTACGGGTGATGTTATTCCTAAAGTAGAAAAAGTTTGGCCAGAATTCCGTTCACCTGAGGCTGAAATTGTACATTTACCTGAAAGCTGTCCTGTTTGTGCCTCACCAGTTGTAATGCCTGAAGGAGAAGCTTTAGCACGTTGTTCTGGTGGTCTTTACTGTGCTGCGCAGCGTATTGAAGCCATTCGTCATTTTGTGTCACGTAAGGCGCTTGATATTGAAGGTTTAGGTGATCGTTGGGTAGAGTCTTTATTACATCTCGATTTACTCAAAGATGTTGCCGATATCTATCACTTACATGAGCACCGAGAAACTTTACTTGGCATTGAGAAAATGGGTGAGAAGTCAGTACAAAATCTGATTGATGCCATCGAAGCGAGTAAAAAGACAACTCTTGCACGTTTTATTTATGCTTTAGGAATTCGTGGGGTAGGCGAAACTACTGCCAGAATGTTAGCCAATACTTTCCAAACTTTAGAAGCACTTAAAGCTGCTGATGTTGAGGCTCTAAAGAAAACACCAGATGTAGGCGATATTACCGCAGAATGGATTGCTGACTTTTTCTTAGCGCCCCATAACATTGAAGTGCTTGATCGCTTAATTGCAGCAGGCATTCATTGGGATGCACCGACTGCACCAACACGTCAGCCATTAAATGGCCAGAGTTGGGTTTTAACAGGCACATTAGAGCAAATGACCCGTGATCAAGCGACCCAGATGCTACAAGCATTAGGCGCACGTGTCAGTGGTAGTGTATCGAGTAAAACTAAATGTGTTGTTGCAGGTGAAAAGGCTGGTTCGAAATTAGAAAAAGCAGCAAAACTTGGTATTGCAGTGATGAATGAGACTGATTTCTTATCACTTATGGCGACCTATGGGCAAACCTTAAGCGAATAAGCTTACCGAAATAAGAACCATTGATTTTAGTTACAAAATAATAAATTGATGGTTTTTGTCATATTTTAACGCTTGTCTGAGACTATAAATCGGACAAGCGTTTCTTTTTGCAGGGGAAATTTAATTACTTGAACTGCAAATGCGTATGTTTCTCATTTTAATTTGATAAAAATCATAAACTTAACTATTTTTTACTTTGCATTCATTTTTAAGATTGCCCATAATAGTTCTCATACGATAGGAGATTTATTATGCGTGGCAATCCAGAAGTCATAGACTATTTAAATATGCTCATTGGCGGAGAATTGGCTGCCCGTGATCAATATCTAATCCATTCTCGTATGTATGAAGATTGGGGCTTAAATAAAATTTATGAGCGTATTGATCATGAGATGCAAGAAGAAGCTTCTCATGCTGATGCGATCATTCGCCGTGTATTGTTTTTAGGTGCTAAGCCAAACATGCACCGTGAAGATATCAATGTTGGTACAGACGTTGTAACTTGTTTAAAAGCGGATTTGGCGCTTGAATATCATGTTCGTGAAAAGTTAGCGACAGGTATCAAACTTTGTGAAGAGAAGGGCGATTACATTAGCCGTGATATGTTACGCCAACAATTGTCAGATACTGAAGAAGACCATACATACTGGTTAGAAAAGCAATTACGTTTAATTGAGTTGATTGGCTTGCAAAACTATATTCAATCTCAAATTTAATAAAATGACCCAGTTTAAGCTGGGTTTTTTATGGGCTCATTTTAATAAAATCAACTCATCACTTAAATGTTAATTTTGTCAAATTGAACATATTCAAAGCCTTACTATATAAGGCTTTGGTAGTTACAAAAAAGTCAGAAAAATTGTATCACACCCCCTGTTTTTTTTATGAAATTGGATATAATTTCGCCAACAAAACCCTTGCCTAGAAATTAAATGAGGCAAGGGTTTTTCTATGGAAAATCGGTTGGTATGGATCGCCAATGATTTTATGGTGAGCTCGCGAAAATATGTTATTTACCAAACCTGCTGTTTTAGATACAGCTACTCTCTTAAGCACTCAGCGTCTTGCAACACGCCTCAGCTTTTTTAGCTTGGGCTTTGCTATATCTGCTTGGGCACCACTTATTCCTTATGTACAGCAACGCTTAAACCTCAATCACGCTGATTTTGGTTTGCTTTTGCTTTGTATGGGTATTGGCTCAATGATAGCGATGCCTACGACTGGTGCTTTAGTCAAGCGTTGGGGATGTCGGCCATTAATTGGGGTGGCATTGATGCTGTTAATGGTGTTATTACCTAGTCTCACGATGTGGAGCAGCATTGTAATGATGGCTGTAGCATTATTTGTGTTTGGGTCGGCAGCAGGCTGTCTTGGGGTAGCTATAAATTTACAGGCAGTAGTCGTTGAAAAACATAGCCTGCGAGCTCTCATGTCTAGCTTCCATGGAATGTGTAGTCTTGGTGGCTTAACTGGTGCCATGCTGGTGACTGCATTATTGGCAATCGGACTTTCTCCATTAATGAGTACTTTGTCTGTTGTCATGATTTTGCTTGTGATCGGTGGAATTGCGATTCCTCCTTGTTTAACGTCTTTTGAACAGGATGAAAAACCACATCAAGATACAACTCAAGCACCAAAAAAACTTTATCGACCTAATGGCATTATTCTACTTATTGGCATGATGTGTTTTATTGCCTTTTTATCGGAAGGTGCGGCAATGGATTGGGGTGGTATTTATTTAACAAGTAAGTATCAGCTTAATCCAGCCTTTGCGGGTCTGGCTTATACCTTTTTTGCTTTAAGCATGACGACTGGACGTTTTACCGGTCACCTCTTACTAAAGCAATGGGGTGAAAAAAATGTCGTAACTTATAGTGCGATTGGCGCAGCAATTGGTATGGTTGTTATTGTGACTGCACCCGTATGGGAAGTGGTGGTATTAGGCTATGCACTTTTAGGATTAGGCTGTTCTAATATTGTACCAGTGATGTTTTCTCGTGTGGGTCGACAAAATGATATGCCTAAAGCAGCAGCACTTTCTTTAGTCTCAACGATTGCCTATACAGGTTCATTAAGCGGGCCAGCTTTAATTGGTTTAATTGGTGAATGGGCTGGTTTAAGTACAGTTTTAACAGGTGTAGCGGTATTACTATTTATTATTGCTTTACTTAATCGTTTTACACTTGGAAAAACGAATTAATTTATTAAGGTTAAAAATAATCTAAAGAGCATCGAGAAGTTTAATTTCTCGATGCTCTTTTTTTTAGATTTATAAAACCTGATAAATAGATTGATAATTATCTTGTAATAAACGCTGAGATTTCATTAGCAAAGTTGGTGTTTTTTCCAAATCATCTAAGAAATCGTTTCGCCAATGGGTAAGATCAGATGTTGATAAACCCTCTATCAATTGTTGATAACGATTAATACGCTCAGCTTTAGACATTTCTAAAGCCATTTTTAAAGTATCAATCATGGCCGCTCTATCTTGCGGGTCAACAAGCAGGGCCTGAGTCATCTGCTCGGCAGCACCAGCATATTTAGATAAAATAAGTACTCCAGGATTCTCTGGATCTTGAGCTGCAATATATTCTTTAGCGACTAGATTCATACCATCACGTAGTGAACTAATCCAACAAATATCAGAGTGACGATAAATATGCATGAGATGATTGTGCTGAACTGGGTCATAGCAACAATCTACCGGTCTCCAATCTTCATGTGCAAACTCTTCATTAATCAATTCTAACTTAGTTTTAAAACGTTGGTATAAACGTTGATACGCTGCAATATCCGTACGTGACGGTGTCGCAACTTGCAAATGTCGAACTAAACCATGATATTCGGGATTGGTTTCTAAGAAGGTGGCAAATGCATTAAAACGCTCAAGTAAACCTTTTGAATAATCAATCCGGTCTACCCCAATAATCGTTTTTTGACGAGGTATGTCTTCAAAATTAAACACACAAGGGCTTGGTGCATCTTGTTGGGCTTGTTTTTGAATCATTTCTGGTTGAACGCCAATAGGGTACGATTTAATAAGTATTTGACGTTTTTTATAGCTAATACTGTCGCGGTGAATTTTCTGAGCTTCGAGTAAACTTAAACATGTTTGCATACACGCATTTTGATCAATCTGGGTTTGCAAGCCAATCACGTTATACTGGCTCAAGTCTTGAATTAACTCTCGAGCTACAGGAATTTTGCGCCAGATATTCAGACTAGCAAAAGGAATATGGAGAAAGAAACCAATTTTATTTTGCATGCCTAATTCACGGCAGTAACGGGCAACACTAAAAAAGTGATAATCGTGTACCCAAATGAGATCTTCAGGCTGAGCAAGCTGTTTTAACTTTTCAGCAAATAATCGATTGACCTTTTGATAGGTACTATATTCTTGTGCATCATATTCAATAAGATCTTCCCGGGCATGCATTGCTGGCCACAGAACCTTGTTGGCAAAACCACAATAATATTGTGCATATTGCTGATGAGTGAGAGGGCAGGTAATGTAGTCAATACCCTGAGAATAAGCCTGTTCAAATTCTGGTGCTTCGCTATCGGTAATCTGCTGGCCATTCCAGCCTAACCAAATACCATTGCTATCATTCAAAGCATCTTGTACAGCTACAGCAAGACCACCAGCTGAAGCTTTACCTGAAGGCATACTTATTCGATTTGATAATACGATTAATTTAGACATATTTTTTCTCCATTCTGATTTTGACTATTTTTGACATATAAGCTTTTTATTTTGTTTTGAAATAAAAAAAGAAAATTAGCGACGTTATCGATATCTTTTAATCTATATTTTGCTTGTGTTTCACCAAAACCCACTTTAATAGTGAGACCAGACTGCTGATTAATAAAAATAAAACCAGATTCATCAGTTAAATCATCTCCTATAAAAATAGGGAGTACTGAAGATAAATTAAGATGATTTAATATAGTTTGAATTGCTTTGCCCTTATCGGCTTGGTTTGGAATTAATTCAATAACAAACTTGCCTTTATTTATTTTTAATTGGGGATAATCAGTTTTGATTTTTTGCATAATATTAATGGCGTGACTTTCTAAGTTGGGATTTTCACGATAATGTAAAGCAATAGAATACTCTTTATCCTCAATTAGTAATTCAGGATATTTTTCACAAGATTTTATAATATCTTGTTTTAATTTTTTAAAATTAATCTGACTTAAATCTGGTCGAATATAATGATCTGTACTAAAATAAATATCTAAACCATGCAAGCCAGCAATAGGAACTTCAACAGGATACAGTAGCTTACTAGCTGTCACTACATTGCGGCCTGTAACAGCAATAACAGGTATATTTAATTTAATTATTTCTTTTATAGTTTCTAATGTAGTTTTTGGAATAAAACTCTGCTCAGGATTAATCTGAAATGGAGATAGAGTTCCATCAATATCCAAAAATAAACAGTAGTTTTTATCTAAAGGTAAAGTATTTATAATATCATTTGGTGTAACAAAATATGTATCTTTTTCTCTCCCATCAGATATTATACTTTGACTGTTCATATTAGCCTGCCCAATATTTTTTGATCAATAATTAATCTTCTAACATTAAAATGAATTGATGAGTCATTTTTTTTAATAAAAAAACATAAGTATTAACATTAATTACATTGCATAATGGATTTATAGGCGAAGTGTGGAGTATGTTGTTTTTTGATTGGCTTCAATGTTTAGTTAATTAAATTTTTGTATGTTTCCTATTAATAATGCAGGTCTTATTTATCAATATATTTCAGAATATTAAATGCTCATAAACACTTGATTTTAATCTGTGGAATTTAGTTTTTATATTGATTTTAAAAGATATTTTAAATTAATATTTATATATAAACTGTAAAAAACTGGCTCTGGACAAGCATATGAAGTTACAAAATAAAATTTTATTGATTACAGGTTGGGGTGTAGGAATTGAACCTTTGCAATCATTAAAATTGCATTTGCAACAGAAGGGTTGTGAAGTACAACTTACTAATATATTTGACATTTTGAATAATAGTGTCCAGAAACAGCTTCATTTATTAAATGATATTGATACTGTAATTGGATGGTCTTTAGGCGGGCAGTTAGCAACTCAATTAGTTGATTCTTTTTATAAGAGCACAGGCCTAACTAAAACTTTAATTACGCTCGCTTCGAATCCATGTTTTGTTGCTAATAGCACGTGGCAAACTGCAATGCCTGCTGATGTATTTGATCTATTTAAGCAATCCTTTTTGCAAAATCCCGAAGCGACCTTAAAACGCTTTTTTTATTTAATCACTCAAGGGTCAGCTCAAGCTAAACAAGATTGGCTAAATATGCAAAATATAGCAAACCCTCCTCCTTATGAGTTGTTATTACAAGGGTTAGAAATGTTAGAGCATTTAAACTTGGTAGAGAACTTAAAAAATTACTCTGGGCCACAGCTTCATTTATTTGCTGAACAAGATGGCGTCATTCCTTGCAAAATTGTAGAAAATTTTGAATATATCGCTACAGAAAAGATGAGATATAAATTACTAAATGACGCTACTCATGCTTTTCCCTACCTTCAAGTTGAACGAACAATTGAAGAAATCTGCCAATTTTTAACAATTCATCAGCAAAGTTAATAAGCTTTGATTGATATCGCAATTTTCTTTCATTCTTAACAGGTTTAACATGTGTTCAATGAAAGATTTGAACGCTGTAAAAGGGTAAATAGGATGACCGATAATTTTGATTTGGAACATATTTGGCATCCTTATACTTCAATGACCCAACCTTTACCGACATTTAAAGTTAAACGTGCGTATGGCGCGACTATTGAGTTAGATGATGGTAGGACTTTAATTGATGGTATGTCATCTTGGTGGTGTGCGATTCACGGTTATAACCACCCTGAACTCAATCAAGCAGTGTCAGACCAATTACAAAACATGTCCCATATCATGTTTGGTGGGTTAACCCATGATCCTGCCATTGAGTTAGGAAAAATTCTCTTAAAAATTACGCCGCCAACGCTCGATAAAATTTTTTATGCAGACTCAGGTTCTGTTGCAGTAGAAGTCGCTTTGAAAATGGCCGTGCAATTTTGGACAGCACAAGGTCAACCGCAAAAAACAAATTTTATTACAACGCGTTCTGGTTATCATGGAGATACATGGAATGCGATGTCTGTTTGTGATCCAGTCACAGGCATGCATCAGATTTTTGGTACAAGTTTACCAAACCGCATTTTTGTTGCGCCACCTCAGACCAAATTTCATGAAGATTGGAATCCAGAAGATATTGCAGAGTTAGAAAATGCAATTCAGAAAAATCATCAAAATTTAGCTGCACTGATTATTGAACCGATTGTACAAGGTGCAGGGGGCATGCGCTTTTATCATCCTGAATATTTACGTCAGGCCAAAGTGCTTTGTGAAAAATATAACCTGCTTTTAATTTTCGATGAAATTGCCACTGGTTTTGGCCGTACCGGTAAGCTTTTTGCGTGGGAACATGCACAAGTTGAGCCAGACATTATGTGCATAGGTAAAGGGTTAACAGGCGGCTATATGACTTTGTCTGCTACCTTAACAACAAAACATGTTGCAGAAACCATTAGTCGGGGTGAGGCTGGCGTCTTTATGCACGGCCCAACCTTTATGGCTAATCCATTGGCTTGTGCAGTTGCTTTAAAAAGTACTCAATTGCTAATTGAGCAAGATTGGCAAGCCAATATTGAGCGAATTGAGCAACAACTTACTCAATATTTAACACCGCTCAATCAGTTAGATTATGTTGCTGATGTGAGAGTGCTTGGTGCAATAGGTGTAGTTGAACTCATCTTTAATGTCGATATGAAAACTTTACAGAAACAGTTTGTCGATCGTGGAATCTGGATTCGTCCTTTTGGCAAGCTAGTGTATGTGATGCCTCCCTATGTAATCACGCATCAAGAGTTAAGCAATTTGCTTGAAGAGCTGGTTGAAGTTGTTAAAACGATGCAAGGAGTGCATTAAAATGTCATTGCTTGATCATTTTGCTACTCAATTGGATGAGTTAAAACAACAAGGTAATTTGAGACAATTTACTCAAAATGTGCAGCAGGACCGTTTTATTACGATTCAAAATAAAACGATGCTTAATCTGGCTTCAAACGATTATCTTGGCCTAGCTGCGGATGTAAAACTTCGTGAAGAATTTTTAGAAAGTTTTCCAATGGAGCGTAGCTATTTTAGTTCTTCATCATCACGTTTATTAACAGGTAATTTTGAAGAATATGAGCAATTAGAAAATAGCCTAAGCCAAGCATTTGGTGGTCGGGCGGCACTATTATTTAATAGTGGCTACCACATGAATATTGGTATTTTGCCAGCTGTTGCCGACAGTAAAACTTTAATTTTGGCTGATAAGCTAGTTCATGCGAGCATGATCGACGGTATACGTTTATCTGGTGCTCAATATGTACGTTATCGTCATAACGATTTACAGCACTTAGAACAACTTCTGCAAAAATATCACGATGATGACAAGATTGAACGAATTATCGTGGTGACTGAAAGTATTTTTAGTATGGATGGGGATGAAACGGATTTAGACGCTTTAGTGCAGCTCAAAAAACGTTTCGCTAAAACTATGTTGTATGTCGACGAAGCACATTCAATTGGTGTGCGTGGTCAGCAAGGTCTGGGATGTGCTGAACAATATAATGTCATTCAAGATATTGATTTTTTAGTTGGTACATTAGGTAAAGCATTGGCAGCAGTCGGTGGTTACATTATTTGCCATCCAATTATTAAAGACTATCTCATTAATAAAATGCGCCCGCTTATTTTTAGTACTGCACAACCGCCGATTGTTATGGCTTGGGCAAATTTTATATTCCAAAAAGTATTACAAGCTCAACCGCAACGTGAGCACTTAAAAAATATCAGCCGATATCTTCAACACGCTGTTGTGCAAAAGGGTTATGTGAGCCCATCAACCAGTCATATTATTCCAATTATTGTGGGAGAGAGCCAGGCTGCTATCGATAAGGCAAAACAAGTGCAGGAAAACGGTTTTTATGCCATGCCTGTGCGCCCACCAACTGTCCCTCAAAATAGTTCTCGTTTGCGTATTTCTTTAACGTCTATGGTGCAGCAACATGAACTTGAAGAATTGGTGAGTTTTCTGTGAGTTTGAATAAAAACTTGGTTGCCCAGCGTTTTGCTAAAGCAGGGCAAAGCTATGCAGAACATGCAATTGTTCAAAAACAAATTTGCCAAAATTTAACACGGTTACTCCAGCAGTTTTGCCCGACTACGATGTCACGTGTTTTTGAAATTGGTTGTGGTTCTGGCAATTTAACTCATCTTATTGCTGCATCTTTTCAAATTGAAGAATTGATTTTAAATGACCTATATGCAGATGTGCAGCAGCACTTTCCTCACCAAGAACATTTGAAATGGTTGATTGGTGATATTGAAACTTTACCGTTTCCCCATCAGCTCGATATGATTGTTTCAGGTTCGGCTTTGCAATGGATGCAGGATTTACCTCGCGTACTTCAACATTGTCATGCTGCTTTAAATGAAAAAGGCTGGTTATGTTTTTCAACTTTTGGACCAAAAAATTTAATCGAGATTAAAGAATTAACAGGTCAAGGTTTAAGTTATTGGTCTATTGAAAATTGGCATAGTGCCTTAACTCAGGCTGGTTTTGAGATTCTGCATTTGTCTGAGTCAGAAGCCCAGCTTTATTTCGATTCACCTAAAGCCGTATTGCAGCATTTAAAAGCAACAGGTGTGACTGCAACAGCACGTCATCGTTGGAACAAGCAGACTTTACAGCAGTTTTATCAAGATTATGAGCAGTTTAAGCATGCTGAGGGATATTCCTTAACATATCATCCAATCTATTGTATTGCCCGGAGAATTAAGTAAATGAGTGGTCAGATCTATTTTGTTAGCGGAATTGATACCGACATTGGTAAAACCTACGCTACAGGCGTTTTAGCAAAATTATGGACTGAGCAGGGTAAAAAAGTGATCACCCAAAAACTCATTCAAACGGGTAATGTTGATATTTCTGAAGATATTGAAAAGCATCGTGAAATTATGGGGCAGGGATGGTTTCAAGAAGATCACGATAAGCTCACCATGCCGGAAATTTTTAGTTATCCTGCTTCGCCTCATCTGGCAACCCGCCTCGATAACCGAGAAATTGACTTTCAAAAAATTGAAAATGCAACTCAAACATTAGCTGACCGTTTTGAGATTGTTTTACTCGAAGGTGCTGGCGGGTTAATGGTGCCATTAACTACAAGTTTACTTACCATTGATTATATTGCTCAGCACCAGTTCCCCGTTATTTTAGTGACATCGGGTCGATTAGGAAGTATTAACCATACTTTACTTAGTCTTGAAGCTCTCAAGTCTCGTGGGCTGAAATTGCAAGCCTTGGTATATAACTTAAAAGATGAGTCAAAAGATCCATTAATTTCTCAAGATACTTCAGATTATTTAAAAGATTATTTAGCAACTTATTTCCCTGAAGCTGAATGGATTGAGCTAGAAAAAATGGATTAATTTAAAATAGGCTATAAAAAAACCGCTCTTATAAGAGCGGTTTTTTTACATATTATTAAATATTTTAGAATTTCTTAGAACCACGGTTAAAACCAGTCGATTTACGTTGGTTACCCGTGTTAACAGGAGCTTCTTTTTCATCATCACGACGTTGTTGACGTAAGTAACCGCCACGACGAGCTGCCATTGGTTTTTCGGTCATACGGTCAGTACGACGTTTTGCCATACCAAATAAACCAGTACCTTGACGTGGCTTTAACTCAACAGATTTTGCTAGATTATCGATGTCAGTTTTATCGAGTTCCATCCAGCGGCCAGTACGTAATTCGCGTGGTAAAATAACTGTACCGTAGCGCGTACGCAATAAGCGGCTTACTTTAAGTTCTTGTGATTCAAAAATACGACGAACCTCACGGTTACGACCTTCTTTCACCACTACTTGATACCAGCGGTTAATACCTTCACCGCCAATTTCCGAGAAAGACTCAAATTTAGCTGGACCATCTTCAAGCTCTACGCCATTTATCATGTTTTGGCGTATTTTAGGAGTTACTTCACCCATCACTCGAACAGCATATTCACGTTCAATTTCATTTGATGGATGCATTAAACGGTTAGCAAGCTCACCATCATTTGTAAACAGTAATAAACCAGTACTGTTAATATCTAGACGACCTACCATAACCCAGCGGTCATTTGCAATTTGTGGTAAATGATCAAATACGGTTGGGCGTTTTTCAGGATCATTACGTGAACAGATTTCACCCTCAGGCTTATAGTAAATCAATACACGGCGACGAATTTCGTCTTCAATCTGAAACTGAACTTTACGGCCATCAATACGTAATTCATCGCCTGGTTCGATGCGCTCACCCACTTGGGCAACACGGCCGTTTACACTCACGCGTCCTGCGGCAATAACCTCTTCCATATATCGGCGGGAACCTAATCCGATTCGCGCTAATACTTTTTGCAATTTTTCACTCATGACAGCACAACCTTAGACATAATGATCAACAGTCCACCTCTTTATGATTTCGGTGCATTTGCATCGAGAGCCATAAAGGCTTCCTTGGCGTTCTGTAGGGGAGGCAATTGGCCTAGCGAAGCTAGACCAAAAGCATTCAGAAACTGAGGCGTTGTAATTAGCAACGCAGGTCTTCCGGGTAAATCTCTAAAACCAGCTTCTTTAATCCAGTTCCAGTCAAATAGTGTTCTAAGAATCTGACTATTATTAGACACACCACGAATTTGTTCAATATCAGCGCGGGTAACCGGTTGATGATAGGCAATAACGGCCAGTGTTTCCAGTAAAGAAGGCGACAGTTTTGTTGGTCGCTCTGGCCAAATTTGCGCAATAATACTACGATATTTAGATCTTACCTGAAAGCGAAACCCTTGCGCTGTTTCAATCAATTCAATAGATCTGCCATGTTGTAATAGCGCGAGCTGTTGTAAAAGTTGACGAAGCTGTTGTTTATTATATTGATTATTAAATGCTTCTTTTAAACGGGCAATTGAAACGGGTGCTTCGCTGGCAAAAATAATTGCTTCAAGTTGTAATAAAACTTCGTGATGAATGTCAGCTAATGACAAATCCGTATTATTTTGTTCAAAACTCATATTGCAGATCCTTGAATTGCTAAAGGAGCTTCAATACCAGAGGCAATAATTTTAACTCTTTGTTGTCGGGTTAATTCTAAAACAGCCATAAATGTAACAACCATTCCCATGCGACCTTGCAGGGGATTGAGTAATTCTTTAAAACTTAACACGTCACCAGACTCTAATTTCTCTTCAATATATGCAATGCGTTCTTCGAGTAATACAGGTTCTTGAGCCACGACATGAGTCACAGGTTCTGGACGGTTAAATACACAGAACAATGCATCATGTAATGCTGAGATATCATAGCCCTCATAAATAGGAGCGATATGACCTAAGCTTACATTGGCACTGAATGTATCACGCTCAAGAATTGGCATTTGACCTAAACGCTCAGCCGCTTGCTTAATACGTAAATAGGTTTCAAGTCGATCAATAAGTTCCTGTTTAGGATCTTTTTCAATACTTATAGTGGTGGGCTTTGGTAAAAGTAGGCGAGACTTTAAATCGGCTAATAACGCTGCCATCACCATATAATCAGCTGTTAGCTCAATATTTAAGGACTTCATACTATCCATATAGGTTAAATATTGAGTTGCTATAGGAGCAATATCGACTTGAATTAAATCAAAACCGTTTTTTTGAATCAGATAAATTAAAAAATCTAGTGGACCTTCAAACTGTTCGAGCAAAATCTCAAATGCAGCTGGAGGTATATAGAGATCTTCAGGAATCTTGTCATGCCACTCATCTAAAACACGGATGTGTGGAGCGTCTTCCATGGATTGATGAAGTGATTGATTCATTACGATTATAAGCCACGCGAATTTTCAAAAGCATGAGACTTGTTATTCAAGTCAAAGAGAGCTGTAAATAGAAGAACAGCAGATAGTGGAAATCATTCTAAATGAATTGTGTCTTTTAATAAATTACTTAACGACTAAAGTGTAAAAAAAATCCAAAATAAATAAAGAGTATTTTTTTAAGTGATAATACTTTTTTTAAAACTATTGGTAAAAAATGTAAGTGCTTATTCAAAAGCACTTACATCGCCAATGCCACGACGGATAATTTCAGGATGTTCACCCGATAAGTCGACAATACTTGTGCTTGTTAAAGTACCGAAACCACCGTCAATGAATACATCAATTCGTTTATCTAACTGATTTTCTATGTCATATGGGTCATCTAGAGGGTCTTCTTGACCTGGTAAAATTAATGTACTGGTGAGTAAGGGTTCACCAAGTTCTTTTAATAAAGCCTGACAAATTGGGTTACTTGGAATACGTAAGCCAATGGTTTTCTTTTTAGGATGCATTAACCTACGCGGAACTTCACTGGTAGCAGGTAAAATAAAAGTCGTAATGGCTGGGGTATTTGCTTTTAATAAACGATAAGTTGCATTATCAACTTTTGCATAAGTTGCAATATCAGATAAATCACAGCACATAATTGCATATTGGTGCTTCGGCCCTAAACCGCGAATCTGTGCAATACGTTCCATAGCATTTTTATTACCGATCTGACAGCCAATTGCGTAGGCAGCATCGGTAGGGTAAACCACAACATCTCCGGCACGAATGCGTTCAACCGCTTGGCTAATGAGGCGTTGCTGTGGATTTTCAGGATGTACATGTAAATGCATCATATTTTAGATACTCCATCACGCCAGTTTTAAAATAATTATTAGGCTTTTTAAATAACCTATGCAAGTAGTTAACGTGGTTTTATTGTCAATTAATCAAGGAGTTCACGTTTAAATTCATTTAATTGTAACGGTGTACCCGAACGTGTACATTGGCAAATCAAACCAATAAATGCTGCTGCATCACGTGGCAACTTGGCTTCGCGTGAAAAGTAACGTTGTACTTGAGCATAAACATTATCTTTAAATATTTTGCCATCTCCGCTATCACCTGTCAGGTTATCCAGAGAGACTCTAAATTTTCTACCAAAAGACTGTGCAAACAACCATTCAATAGCCTGCGGCTTAATTTCTACTTGTTCAAATAGACTTTGCTGTTCTTGAGTACGGCCATCCGGAGCATACCAATATCCAAGATCAGGCATTAGGCGACGTTTTTCACCAGCAATCGACCAATGGCTGATTTCATGCAAGGCGCTGTTCAAAAAACCATGGGCGAATTGGATTCTAGCTGGACCCTGATTTGTTGCCGGGAAATATTCTGGTTCAAAATCTCCACGAACTAATGTCACATTATGGTGGGAAAACCAGTGATTAAAGTGTAAAATAAGCCAATCGACTTGCTCAGACTCCGATTTTGAGCTTGACCATGGTGAGAGTTGCACTATGTCAGGTACAAGAGAGTTCTGATGAGTTGAATGGGTGCAAACGAGTAATGAAGTGTTAACTTCAGGTTGCGGCTGCAACAGGTGCATTGCTTAATTTACCCCGAGTTCTGTCTAAAGAAGTGCAAAATTGTATCTTAATCTTTGACAGAGTACCGATGAATTTGTAGAATTGCCGCCTTAATTATGTCAGCAAATACCTTTCCGGCACAGATTGAGCCGTTTAAATGGGCTGAACAAGGCTTTACATGGTCAGGTCAACTGCCCTTGTCTCGCTTTGCTCGTATCGCTCGTGAAGCTGTTGGATCAATTGATAATCAATTGATTAACATAGACTGTAAGCTATCAATGGATGCATATCATCGCATTGTGTGGATGGATGGTCATATGGACACGATAGTTCCAATGGAGTGCCAACGTTGTTTGGAACCTGTTGAAATGCCTCTTGTCTTGGACTTTCATATTGCATTAATGGATGATGAGTCACTGATAGAGCGCTTGGATGAGGATGCTGATTTCATCGTTTTAGGTGAAAGTGAGTCTTCGACGAAAGGCGATTATGATACGCCAGCCTCGATTAACTTGCTCGCATTACTAGAAGATGAACTGTTATTGTTGGTGCCTTTATCTCCCAAGCATGATGCTTGTGAAAATAAACATCAACCTACCATTCAAAATGTTGTTGAAGAAAAACGGGATAATCCGTTTGATGTTTTGGCAGGTTTGAAGGGTAAACTTAACTCATAATTTGTGATATAATTGTGAGATAAGACAACTGAATTTGTTCTGATCCATTTTTTCGATCTTTGTAAGGAGCCATCATGGCCGTTCAGCAAAACCGTAAAAGTCGCTCTCGCCGTGACATGCGCCGTTCACATGACGCTTTAACCGAGAATGCATTAACAGTAGACCAAGCAACTGGTGAAACTCATCGTCGTCACCACGTGACTAAAGACGGTTTCTACCGTGGTCGTCAATTATTCGCTAAAGCAGCTGATGCTGAATAATTGTATGATATGCATTAAGCGTGATGCTTAAGTATAGAAAAAATGGGAGCGAAAGCTCCCTTTTTTTGTTGTTTTTCGCAATTATAAAAATATAAATAACATGTTAAATTTCCGCTCCAGAAATGAGTGAAAACCCAAAAAAGGATTTCTTATGTCTGCTAAACGTCTTGAACAAGTAGCTTTAGCCACAAAAACTGCGTTTGTGTTTCCGGGGCAAGGATCACAAAAAGTCGGTATGCTTGCTGAACTAGCAGAACAGTTTAGTGGGGTTGGTCAAACCTTTGCTGAAGCTTCGGATGCACTTGGATTCGATCTATGGCATATTGCGCAAAGTGGCGAAGGACTCAACCAAACAGAAAATACCCAACCTGTGTTATTAACTGCCAGTATCGCTCTATGGCGTGTATGGCTTGATTTAGGTGGTCTGGCACCTAAATACCTTGCAGGGCATTCTCTAGGTGAATACAGCGCTTTGGTTGCTGCTGGATCTATGAGCTTGGCAGATGCAGTGAAACTCGTGAATTTGCGTGGTAAACTCATGCAAAACGCTGTTCCTCAAGGGGAAGGAGCTATGGCTGCAATCCTTGGTTTAGCCGATGAAAAAGTGGTTGAACTTTGCCAAATCGTAAATGCAGAAGGCCAAGGTTCAGTAGAAGCTGCAAACTATAATTCACAAGGTCAAGTCGTGATTGCTGGAAGTACAGCATCTGTACAACAAGTGATGGCTTTGGCAAAAGAGCAGTCTGCTAAGGCAATTGCTTTACCTGTGTCGGTTCCATCGCATTGTTCATTGATGAAACCTGCTGCTGAAAAATTTGCAGAAGCTTTGGAACAAACTGCCATTGAGCTGCCTACCATTCCTGTAATACAAAATGTCAACGCGGGAATAGCTACCGATGTTGCTCAATTGCGTCAGGCGTTAACTGCTCAATTGTACCAGTCTGTACAATGGACAGATACGATGCAGTTTTTACAAGACCAAGGTATTCACTACGTTGTTGAGTGTGGCCCTGGTACAGTATTGAGTAATCTCGCGAAGCGTTTACCAAATATAGAAAAAGCTTTTGCTATTGATAGCAAGAGTAAAATGGAAGATGCCCTAAATGCTGTTTTAGTGGCAGAAGGAAAAATTGCATGACACAAGAACGCAAAGTTGCATTAGTAACGGGCGCGAGTCGGGGCATTGGCGCTGCAATTGCCCAGCAACTTATTCAAGACGGTTATTTTGTTGTAGGTACTGCGACATCTGAATCTGGCGCACAAAAGTTAAGTGAAAGCTTTGGTGAGCAAGGGGCAGGTTTAGCTCTCGATGTGCGTAATCTCGATGAGATTGAAGCAGTCGTTTCTCATATTGAACAGAACTATGGCCCTGTGCTTGTTTTGGTTAATAATGCAGGTATCACGAAAGACAATTTATTGCTACGCATGTCAGAAGATGATTGGGATGATATTCTCAACATTCACCTCAAAGCTGTATATCGTTTATCTAAACGTGTGCTTAAAGGTATGACAAAAGCGCGCTTTGGCCGCATTATTAATATTAGTTCTGTTGTTGCACACTTTGCAAACCCAGGTCAAGCGAACTACTCTGCTGCAAAAGCAGGTATTGAAGCGTTTAGCCGTAGTCTTGCAAAAGAGATGGGTAGCCGCCAAATCACTGTGAACAGTGTGGCACCAGGTTTCATTGCAACAGAAATGACAGATGCACTTAGTGAAGACATTCGCAAAAAAATGAGTGATCAAGTGGCTTTGAATCGCTTAGGTGAGCCACAAGATATCGCAAATGCGGTGAGTTTCCTTGCAAGTGATAAAGCAGGTTACATTACCGGTACGGTATTACATGTAAATGGTGGTTTATACATGGCCTAAGGCTGATGTATAAACTTTTAAAAATTTTTATATTCAATTAAACTAGTGGCAAATCAAACGCCACGAGCAATGAGGAGAATTCCTGTGAGCGATATCGAACTACGCGTTAAACAAGCGGTTGCAGAACAACTTGGTCTTAAAGCTGAAGAAATTAAAAACGAAGCATCTTTTATGGATGACTTAGGTGCTGACTCTTTAGATTTAGTTGAACTTGTAATGTCTTTCGAAAACGACTTCGACATCACTATCCCTGATGAAGATTCTAACGAAATCACTACTGTTCAATCTGCAATTGACTATGTAACTAAAAAACTTGGTTAATTCGCATATTGCTGAATAAAAAGAAGGCCACCGTAAGGTGGCTTTTTTTATTTGAGAAAAAAATTAAGAGATACATATTTTTACAAGATCAACCTTAATTGATAGCAGAGGTATCACTTTTTTGAAGTATAACAATAAAGGTCAGTTTAATGACTTTACTATAAACAATAATATGAGGACTAAAAGATGGGTCTTTTTGATTTTGTAAAAGGTATTGGTAAGAAAAATACCGCACCAGCAGAACCACAACCAGCTCCAGCAACACCAGCAGAACCATCTGCACAAGAAATTGCAAATAAATTATTAGGTTTAATTAAGAGTTTAGGCCTAGGGGTAGAAGGTTTATCTGTTACCTATAACGGTTCAAATGATACTGCAATCATTAAAGGACAGGTAAAAAGCCAAGCAGACAAAGAGAAAATTATTCTTATTGTTGGGAATATTGATCATGTGGCACACGTAGATGACCAGATGACTGTTGCGACTCCTGAACCAGAAAGCAAATTTTATACAGTGAAATCTGGCGACAACCTTTCAAAAATCGCGAAAGAAGTTTATGGGGATGCAAATCAGTATCCAAAAATCTTTGAAGCAAATAAACCAATGCTAAAAGATCCTGATGAGATTTTCCCAGGACAAGTTTTACGTATTCCTCAATAATTGAAGCTAATAAAAAAGGCGCTTTGAGCGCCTTTTTTTCTTTTTAAAATCTTTTTGGTATTTTTTGCCCATTTGGTACCGGAGTCTCGGCATTTTTTAAAACCCCAAATAACCATGTTTCAGCATGCTGTACAGCAATTTTTAAAGAATCACCTAAAGCTAAACGACCAGCAATAAAACTAGCTAAAGAACATCCTGAACCGTGATACTCACCCTCCAAGCGGGGGCAACTACTACTCGCCGCAAGTTCACCATTAATATATAAACTATTTTTAATATGATTTGGTGTATCTTCATGCCCACCTTTGACTAATACAGCTTTAGCACCCATTTCGAAAAGTTTCTGGGTCGCTTGTTCTAAGTTTTCGATTCCTGTTAGAGCACGTAATTCGACTGTATTTGGAGTAATAACAGTGGCTAGGGGAATAAGCTCAACGAAAGCTTTGACAAGAGTTGCTTGATCACCTAATGAACCACCACTGTTTGCCACCAACACTGGGTCGAGTACATATTGATAGTCAGGATGTGCACGAAGAAATTCCGCTAGAGCAGCAATGTTATCTGTAGTGCCGAGCATGCCTGACTTAACGCATTTAATCGGTAAATCACCTACTACGGCATTTGCTTGGGCTAATAATAGTTCTTTTGAGGTTGCTTCAAAGCCAAATACTTGTTGTGAGTTTTGAATGGTAAGAGCTGTACATGCAATTGCTGCATGAGCACCACTTTGTCCAATCGCTTCAATATCAGCTTGTAAACCTGCACCACCTGAAGGGTCTAAACCCGAGAAACAAAGTACGGTTGGACGCACGGTTATTTCCTTTTCAATTTAAATTTACGTTAGTATAAGAGAGTTTGATTAAACTCTCGACCAATTGAATTAAATACTTTACTGGGTTAGTGATTGAATGGCTATAAAACATATTTTGATTGATTTAGATGGAACCTTAACAGACCCAAAAGTAGGTATCCATACTTCAATTCGCTATGCAATGGATAAGTTGGGCTTTCCATTAGCTGCCGATTTAAATATTGACTGGACAATTGGCCCCCCATTAAAAGCATCATTAGCAAAACTTCTCGATACGCAAGATGATGCTTTAGCTGAACAAGCTTTACTTGCTTATCGTGAGCGGTTTTCAGTTACGGGCTTATTTGAAAATGAAGTATATCCATCGGTTGCCCAAACACTTAATGCATTGAAAGAAGAGGGGTATCGTTTATTCGTTGCAACTGCTAAACCAACGATTTATGCAAAACGTATCCTAGATCATTTTGACTTAAGTCAATATTTTGTACATATTTATGGCAGTGAGTTGACAGGTGAGCGGACTAATAAAGCTGACCTTATCCATTATATTTTGGAACATGAGCAACTAAACCCAGAAGAATGTTTAATGGTGGGTGACCGTCAATATGATGTTTTAGGTGCACGTCATAATGGTATTGAGGCGGTAGCTGTGACTTATGGTTATGGAACAGCAGAGGAACTTGCTCAAGCACAGCCAAAAGCAATGATTAATCAATTCTCTGAACTCTTGGACTATGTTGAAGAAATGGCAGCACAAAAGAAAGTTTCTTAAATATAAGTAAGTTTTAATTTAAAGGTTTGGCTTTGATATAAAGCCAAACCTTTTTTTATTTAAACACCGTGCTGTTGGCGGTATTGAACAAGTTCTTCAATGGTAATCACGGTTAAGTGATGAGTTTGCGCATAAGCCAAAACTTGAATACCTGATGCCATAGTACCGTCTGGGTTAGTTAATTCGCATAACACGCCAGCAGGTTTAAGCCCAGCTAGTCTTGCTAGATCAATTGTTCCCTCGGTATGTCCTCGGCGAGTAAGTACTCCACCATTACGTGCACGTAAAGGAAAAACATGGCCAGGACGGTTAAGATCGCTTGGGACAGCACCATCTTTAATTGCAGTTTGAATGGTAGTAACACGGTCTTTAGCAGAAACACCTGTGGTAACACCTTGAGCTGCTTCTATTGTTACTGTGAAAGCAGTATGAAACTGGCTTGAGTTTTGAGAAACCATTGGTGGAAGTTCTAGATGATCTGCTAACTCTTCTGTAAGGCATAAACATACGATGCCTGAGCCATCACGAATCATACGTGCCATTGTTTCTACTGTTAAAGTTTCGGCTGCAACAATGAGATCTGCTTCATTTTCACGGTCGAAGTCATCCATAACCAAGACAGGTTTGCCTTGACGGATATCTTCTAATGCTTGTTGAATGCGTTGCTCAGCAGGAGAGAGGGCTGAGAAAAAAAGTTCTGGTTGAATTAAGCTAGACATAATGAAACGCTCTCGTAAAAATACGGTTGAACATTTCAGGACTGATGTAAAAACAGGCTGTTACTGAAATAAAACGGATTTATCCCAGTTCGTCGTCTTCTTTCATCCGGACTATACCGTCGGCTTTGGAGTTTCACCAAATCTGCTCAAATTACACAATTTAAGCTCGTGGGCTTGTTAATTTATCAATAAAAATTAACTTTACCACCGGTGGGGAATTACACCCCGCCCTGAAGCGATGGGTTTTATTATAACGCGCTTGATAAAATTGGCTAGATGCTTTTATAGAATGCTAAGTTTCTTTAAGAATAAGTATTTTCGCAAACAGAAATAGGCTTTTTAACAAGAGCTTACTTGTTGATATGAAAATGGAATGCTATGTTTTTTATAGAAAATTATAAATAAAATAGGTGTTTCATGCAGATAAGAGATGATTATCCCCTTAGGAATACTTTATTTATTCAGCATCTCCATATTTTCAGTTATGTATTTATGGCTGTCAGTATTCTTTATTTAATTGCTGCTAACTGGTTAATGCTGCCAGACAGCATTCAGCTAGTCATCCCTCCACTTATATTAGTTGTGACAGCATGGATCAGCGTAAAAGATACCTTAAGTGAAGGAGTTAGGCAGACTTTACATGGTGTTTGCGGTTTGATGATAGGCCTAAGTTTGGCTGTAATCGGGCAGGTCTATCAAACAGGTGCAGACAGCTATTTGCTTTTCTTACTTTGGACATTACTTTTACTACCGTGGTTATATCGCCCCAATATTGGAATTTTTACTTTAATTTGTATTACCAGTCAACTTACACTCTTTTTATTTTTTAAGCAGACTTTTTGGTCAGAAAAATTTCCTTATTTATATCTATTTGCTCTAAATTTATTAAGCCTTGTCGAATTTTGGGTATGTATAAAGAAGTATCGTGCTTTAAGATTTGTCTTTATCGCATGGTTTGCTGTTATTTCAATCATTGGAATGATTCAATATCTATCGAATGAAAATATTGCTTATCTGATCTCTGCTTTCTTTTTAGGGATAATTGCTTTTTATTATTTCTTCAAAAAAAATGATCAGCTATGTGCCAGTTTAATGGCTGCTGTTCTCGGGGTGACAGCTACAATATGGCTGGTAGATGGAATTAATAACTTATTCAAAGATTCTAATGAGTTCATTTTTTTATTGATTGCTGGCATTATTTTTATTTGGTTTGCGTTGATTAGCTATCTTTTAATAAAAATTTTTCGTCAAAGCCGTTTTTATATCATTCCATTGGCAATTGGTGCTTGGCTTGCAGGTTTAGCGCTTGCTGCTTTTACGCTGGTATTTTGGGAGGCTATTTCTTTAGTCATTGGAATTATTTTTGTAGGATTAGCTACTGTTCTTTTAAAGAAATCACAAAGCTATTTCTTTCGACAATTTGCCTATTGTTTATTTATTAGTGGACAGTCTGCTTTCCTATTTCATCTCGGTTCAGAAACAGATCGAATTCTATGGGTTTTAATTGCACAGATTTTTATTCTGTGTATTAGTTATTTTCTTAAACTACATTGGTTCTTTATTTTAATTCAAATGCTTGCCACATATGGCATCGCTTTTATCTATTTGCTACAACTGGATCATTCATTGTGGTCAATACATTCTAATCAAACTTATTTAAATTTAACTTTGCTCAATTATTTGGTTTTTAGTTTGGTGCTCTTACCTAAGAAGGGATCAATAGCTCTATATGAGCGTAGTATTTTTTTATGTGTGCTTGTAGTAATTCTAGTAGCTTCTTTTTTCGATACTTTTATGGGGCTAGCCCTAGATAATTCGGTGGACCAGAAGTTAGGGGTATTCTATCTGTTACCTAGTCTTTGGTTATTATGCTTTAGTTCTTTTTATTTATATAAACAACTTAAAGGAGCAGCATTTTTTGCCTTTTTAACTTTTGGCATATTACTTATTGCATTGGGATATTTTGAAATTTTTATCCTGTTGATTATTTTAACGTGGACGTTAAAAAAGAAAGACCATGTGGTTTATGGAGTTAGCTTAGCAGTATTTGTTTTTGTATTCTGGCAGCTTTATTACAATCTACAAATAAATTTTCTAGCTAAGAGCGCATCTATTTTTATTTCTGGTGTTGTTCTATTGGCTCTGTCTTGGTTACTTCACCGCGAAAATAAAAATGATCTTGTTGAAGGAGAGAAAGAATGAAGAAGTATTTTTCTCTTATTCTTGCATTAGCCACCATATTATTTTTTGCGGCGTTAGTAGTGAAGAATGAATGGCATTTGCAACATAGTAAAAGTATTTTCATTGAGCTTAAACCAGTTGACCCCCGCTCAATTTTACAAGGTGACTATATGGCACTGGCTTATGAATTAAATTTACAATCACTTAAAGCTCTTGCAGGAAGTGAGAGTAAGGCTCTAGATCAGGTAATTTTTAATCATTCTTCTGTTCCAGCAAAAGTTATTTTGGATTCGCAAAATCGAGTAGTCCGCACAATTTTAGATGCTAACAATTCATTTACTGGGCAAAATTTAATTTTAAAAAATCCTGAAAATCGTTTACAGGCTTTATATCCAGCTTCAAGAAGTTTCTTATTTGCAGAAGGTCTAGCTCAATGCTATCAGAAAGCAAAATATGCTGAATTTAAGGTAAATCCTGAAGGAGAAGCGATCTTGTTTAATTTACGAGGAGAAAAGCTTCAATCATTAAATTGCGAAAAACAAAAGAGTTGGTGGGAAGGAGCTATTAAAGATTTATAAAATTATAAAAGCCCGTCAATGCGGGCTTTTTTATTCTTAGAATAAGTTAAGCAACTTGGACAGGAATACAATTCGCTGTATGGTTGACTGTATTATTTGGATTCGCATAGACCAAACGTGGTTTATGAATATTTGCTTCAGCTTCAGTAAAATCACCAAATGTAGCAATAATCACTAAATCACCAACGTCTGCTTGATGTGCAGCACCGCCGTTTACCGAAATAATTCCAGAGTTATCTTCACCACGAATCGCATAGGTTGTGAAGCGTTTGCCATTGGTTACATTCCAAACATGAATTTCTTCATATTCACGAATACCAGCTAAGTCCATCAATACGCCATCAATTGCACAAGAACCTTCATAGTGAAGTTCAGCATGGGTTACAACTGCACGGTGAATTTTGCATTTTAATAAACGAGATAGCATGGCTAGCGTCTCCTGAGTAGACCTAAGATTAAGATCTTATGATGAAATCTATAGCTTTTGCTGTTGGCAAAGTGGCTGATGCGCATTTTGCTCCTAAAAAAGCAAGATAGCAAGCTTGATTGTTCAACAATTTAAGTGGGTTTATATGCATTGATTTGATTCATGGCCTGTGGAACTTGACCTTGAACAAGTAGTTTCACTTTAGAAAGGGCATGATCAATTGCTGCATCCATCAGACTTTGTTCACTACTTGGTGCTTTACCAAGTACATGACCTGAAACTCTTTCTTTCGAGCCAGGATGTCCGATACCAATACGTAAACGATGAAAATTTGGACCAATATGAGGGACAATGTCACGTAAACCATTATGACCACCATGCCCTCCGCCTGTTTTTAGACGAATTACACCAGGGTTCATATCAAGTTCATCATGAGCAATCAAAATTGCTTCGGGAGCAATTTGATAAAATTTCGCAAATGGAACTACACTTTGTCCAGAACGGTTCATAAATGTAGTGGGTAGAAGTAGACGGACATCGTGTCCTTCTATATTACCACGTCCACTGATTCCGTGAAATTTCGGATCATTTTTTAATGTAATGCCATATTTATTAGCAAGCTGTTCAATGAACCAAAAACCTGCATTATGACGGGTTTGGGCATATTCTGAACCAGGATTGCCCAAACCAACAATTAGCGAAATATTTGACACTAATCTACGCCTTTTAACACTTATGCGCGTTTAAAGTCAGCGTGCATAGGAGTGTTTTTTGCTGGGTGACGTTGTAACGCTTGGATTTTAACGTTTTCAACTTTGTCGCCCACTTTGATTTCTACAACTTCTTCAAAGAATGCTTTGTTTTCTAAAGCTTTTACAAGCTCACGAAGTTCTAAAGTAACACTTACAGGCTCAGCTTCGCCACCATAGATGATAGCTGGAATTAAAGCTTCACGACGAAGGCGGCGGCTCGCACCTTTCCCTTGCTTGTCTTCAGCACGCGCTTGAGCGTTTAATACGAAGTTTGACATGAGTAAATCCTCATTAAAGTTAAATAGACTAAACTTGCGACCAGTTTAGTGATAGAAAACCCCAGCCAAGGCCAGGGTTAAGAAAAGCTGCAATATTATAAACTATCGAACATCGCACTGATAGACTCTTCGTTATTAATACGACGAATCGTTTCAGCAACCATGCTAGCAACAGAAACCTGACGGATTTTGCCCAAGGTTAGTGCTTCTTCAGAAAGAGGAATGGTGTCAGTAACAACCAATTCATCAATAACTGAATTACGTAAGTTTTCAATAGCCTTACCTGAAAGTACAGGATGAGTTGCATATGCAACTACACGGCGTGCACCAAATTGCTTAAGCGCATCAGCTGCTTTACACAATGTACCAGCAGTATCCACCATGTCATCTACGATAACGCAATCACGATCTTTCACGTCACCAATTAAGTGCATAACTTGCGACTCATTGGCTTTTTGACGACGTTTATCAATGATTGCTAAATCGATGTCACCCATCTGTTTAGCAACGGCACGAGCACGTACTACGCCACCAACGTCAGGAGAAACCACCATAAGGTTATCATGCTGTTGTTGACGTAAGTCAGCAAGTAAAGCAGGAGTACCATAGATGTTGTCGACTGGAATATCGAAGAAACCCTGAATTTGGTCAGCATGTAAGTCAATCATTACGACACGATCAATACCAACAGTGGTAAGCATGTCTGCAACAACTTTAGCTGTAATCGGCACACGTGCAGAACGTGGGCGACGGTCTTGGCGAGCATAACCAAAATAAGGGATAACTGCGGTAATACGACCAGCACTTGCACGACGCAAAGCATCTGCCATAACCAAGATTTCCATAAGGTTATCATTGGTAGGGGCACAAGTAGGCTGAACGATAAATACGTCTTTGCCACGAACATTTTCAGTAATTTCTACTGAAATTTCTCCATCAGAAAAGTGACCGACTGATGCAGCACCTAGAGGGATATGTAAGTGACTTACGACTTTTTGAGCGAACTGTGGATGAGCATTTCCACTAAAAACGACAAGATTGGGCATGAAGCACCCTTGGCGGTTGGTATGTAATTAAATAGATGGCAGGGGCGGCTGGATTCGAACCAACGGATGCCGAGATCAAAACCCGGTGCCTTACCACTTGGCGACGCCCCTAATGCGGCAGAACTTTAATATTTTTGCAATGCAATGTCAAGATTAATCAACAAAAAGCATAGCAATTAAGTCTGTCTTTAAAATAAGAGAATGGCAGGGGCGGCTGGATTCGAACCAACGGATGCCGAGATCAAAACCCGGTGCC
>NZ_JAOTNV010000010.1:0-33487 GCF_025630795.1 Acinetobacter sp. AYS6 | reverse complement strand
ACCAACGGATGCCGAGATCAAAACCCGGTGCCTTACCACTTGGCGACGCCCCTAAATTCGATGATGTATATGATGGCAGGGGCGGCTGGATTCGAACCAACGGATGCCGAGATCAAAACCCGGTGCCTTACCACTTGGCGACGCCCCTAATATAATCATCATTACAGGTGAGGTTGGCAGGGGCGGCTGGATTCGAACCAACGGATGCCGAGATCAAAACCCGGTGCCTTACCACTTGGCGACGCCCCTAACATGTAACCTTAAAATGATTAAGAGGAGATTCTTTTAAACTATTTACCAAGTAAGATTTACATGGTGAATGCTTAAGAATTTCTTCAATATTCATTTCATTCGTTACTTCAATAAAAACACAAGCACCTGTACCTGTAAGCTTTGCTCGACCAAATTGATCTAAATATTGCATCGCTTCTTCTACTTCAGGGTATAACTGTCGGGCCAATGGCTCAAAGTTATTTCCAAAATTAGAAGGTTCTAACTGATAGGCGCAAAATTTAGTGGTCTTAGAGTCTCTTGTCAATGTTTTTTGTGAAAAAAGCAATTGAGTGCTGATAAAACAATCAGGTTTTAAAATAATGAACTGTTTTTGCTCTAAGTCTATGAATGATAAATGTTCACCCACACCTTCAGCCCATGCATTTTTACCATAAATAAAAATAGGAACATCGGCACCAAGCTTTACACCATAGTCCGCAAGTTGTTCTTGATTTAGTCCACATTCCCATAATTGATTTAACACAATCAGGGTCGTGGCAGCATTGGATGAGCCTCCACCTAGACCTGCACCCATTGGAATATTTTTTTCAATTTTGATGTGTAGACCGCAGAATTTTTTTGCATGCGGTTTTAGTATTTGAGCAGCTCGATAAATCAGATTTTCTTCCGGTCTAACCTCGCTCAATCCATCAATTTCGATTTGTCCATCCAAAGTTGGTGTAAATATCATCCAGTCATATAAATCAATAATTTGGAAGATAGTTTGTAACTCGTGATAACCATTTTCACGTCGGCCTGTAATATGTAAAAACAGGTTGAGCTTAGCTGGGGAGGGAACTCGAATCATAGATTTATATAATTAGACTTAGCGGTTTTGGATGACCATTGTAATACGGTTTTCTTTATCTTCAGCAAGAGCTTGCTTTAAAACCAGTTTGTTTGGCAAAGTTTGTTCACCATCATAACTGAAATTAACAGTCCAGCCGTCTTCAATGAGTTGGTTGACACGATTTTCATTATCTTTACTGATCTGAGCACTTAAAGTTGCGGGTTTAGCTAAAATCCAGCTCGTTAAATGAGTGATTGGTGCTTGCCAACCAGTTGCACGCTCTAATAGCTCTTCTGGAGAGGCAGCAGTAATTAATCCAGTTTTCGCACTATTTAACTTCACTTCACCAGGTTTACCCTGAATTTGGGTTTTTCCTACACCTAGAATGCCGCTTAATTCGATATCAAAATTATCTTGTTGTTGAACCCAAGTGAAAAAAGCACTTCCAGTTTGCTGTGGTGTGCGAACCCCGATTTTACCTTGTAAATTAAAGTGTTTTTCATCTTGAATTTGCTGGGTAACCGCAGGTTTTGGTTGAGTAAAATGCTGACAACCGGTTAGAAATAATACACTTGACCCACAGATCGCTGTGCACAGTTGGGCAAATTTGCTCATATATTTAACTCTTTTTTGCAGATGTAGGTAAAATTAACGCATCAAGCTGCTGTAATTGTGGATCATTGGCATGTTTTTGTTTCAGTTGTTGTAACACAGCGCTAAATTGAGTTAATGATCCTTGCATATACAACGCTTTAGCATACCGAACGCCAATATTTATATTGTGGCTAAGTTCATAAGCTTTACCTAAAGCTTCTGCCGCAGCTTCATAATCATTCTGTAAAAATGCAATATAGCCCAGCGTATCAAGAATTGAGGCTTGTTCTGGCGCATATTCTAAGGCTTGCTCTGCATATTGACGTGCTTCTTTTAACCTACGGTTTTGCAGGGCTAGTGTATAAGCGTATGCATTTAGGTAAGTTGGACTATTGGGTTCAAGTTGTAATAATTGATTTAATGTTTTGTCGAGCTTGTCGCGGTCAGTATAGGGATCAAGTAATAAAACTTCTGCGTAAATAAGTTCCGGATCATCCGGTAAATTCTTTATTGCTTCATCTAATAAATTTAATGCAGCTTTTTTATTGCCCATTTTCTTTAAAATTTCAGCTTGAGCTTGATATAAGAAACTTGCATGTTGAGGATAATTTACGCGCTCTTGAGTGAGGAACCGTAAAGCATCATGTAAATTTTCTTGTTTATCGTATATTGCAATCAGATTGCGTCTGGAAACGACGTATAAGCTGCCATCAACCAAACGATAGTAAGCTTTTGCGGTTTCATAGTGCTGTTTGCGTTCTGCATTAATGGCTAAGTAATAATAAGCTTCATTTTGATATTTTGCAGAGTTTCGTAGGTCAACAAGATATTGTTCTGCTTTGTCATATTGTTTTAAATCAATACTGGTTAAGCCTGCAATAAACAATGCTTCTTCAGCTTTGGGATTAGCCTCGATAACATTTTCAAGTTTTTCTAAGGCGAGCTGAGATTGATTAATTTGTATGAGATAGCGGATTTCAGCTAAACGAATATCTAAATTTTTCTTATATTTACGGCTGGACTTTGCATACCATTTAAGTGCACCTTCTTGATCGCTCAAAGCAATGAGTAGGTTTGCTTTCATTAAAATAAAGCTCGTCACTTTAGGACGTCGACGTAAAGCCTTGTTAATGTTAGTTAAAGCAGATTGTAGTTGACCATTTTGAGCTTCTAAGTTGGCAATAAGTGCTAAAATAGAAGGGTTGTCTTTTTCTGCACTAGAACGTAACGCTGTTAATAATACATCTCGATCTTGAGCATTTTCTGGGGCGATACTCGCTAAAATTTCTTCTAAATCAGCAGTGGGATCTATTTTTAAAATTTTATCTAATGTTTCAGCAGCAAGCTGGTACTCATGTGTTTTTAAAGCAATATGTGACAAATAGAATAAGGCCGGTACATCTTTGGGTTCTTGGGCTACCCAATGTGTAGCAATATTTAAAGCGGCTTGAAAATCATTATATTCAAGGGCAACATCTAAAGCGCGCTGCTTAATTGAAGTAGAGTTGCTTTTAATTGCGAGTACTGTGTAATTGTGCAAAGCATTAGGAATATCATCATAGGCTAGGGCAAATTCAGCGACCATCGTCTGCTCTAATGCCTGATCAAATGAATGCACGGCATAGGTCTCTTGCACAGGACGTGCATAGACATGCGAGGACATGCTACCTAACAATAAGAATGTGGTAGAATACTGTCTTATCGAAGCACCGTTAAAATTAATACGGCTATTCATTTGACGCAATTTTTATTGATCCAAAGTAATGCTTTTTATGACACCGATGTTGCACAATAGCATAAATTTAGCGAAATGATGATCTGATATGTCTTTCTTTGCATTGGGTGTCAACCATCAAACAGCTTCTGTCGAACTCCGCGAACAAATTGCTTTCAATGCAGAGCGATTAAGTAATTTGCTTGCCGAACAAAAAAACCATCACCAAAGCTTAAAAGATTTGGTGGTCGTTTCTACGTGTAACCGTACAGAAATTTATGCCATGGCAGAAAATGCCGAAAGCCTTCTGAAATGGCTAGCCGATGCCAATAATATTGATGTAAAGAACTTAATTCATCATGTTTATCGTTACGAGAACACGCAGGCAATTACACATTTAATGCGAGTTGCAAGTGGTCTCGACTCTCTTATGCTAGGTGAACCGCAAATTTTAGGGCAAGTCAAAAGTGCTTTGGCACTGTCTAAAGAAGCCCAAACGGTCTCTCCTGAATTAAACAGTGTTTTTGAATATGCTTTTTATGCTGCTAAACGTGTACGTTCTGAAACGGCGGTAGGTAGCCATGCTGTTTCGATGGGGTATGCGGTTGCACAATTAGCTTTACAGGTTTTTAGTAAGCCTGAAAAACTTACTGTGATGGTCGTTGCTGCGGGTGAAATGAATAGCTTGGTTGCTAAGCATTTGGCTGAAATGGGCGTCGCCAAAATTATTATTTGTAATCGTAGCCGTGAGCGTGCTGACCAACTAGCTCAAGAAATTTCACATCAGGTTGAAGTTGAAATTATTGATTTTGCAGCCTTGGCTGAAAACTTGTATCGTGCTGATGTTGTGTCGAGCTGTACCGGTAGTTTATATCAAGTTATTGCTTATCCAGATGTTAAGGCCGCATTAAAGAAACGTCGCTATCAACAAATGTTAATGGTTGATCTGGCTGTACCTCGTGATATAGATCCTAAAGTTGAAGCACTTGATGGCGTCTATTTGTATGGTGTTGATGATTTACAAAGCGTGATTGATGAGAACCTTGCTCAACGACGTCAGGCAGCTGTTGAAGCAGAGGTAATGGTTAATCAGTTGGCTACTCAGCTTATTACTCATCAAAAAGTTAAAGAAGCAGGCAGTACAATTCACGCTTACCGTCAACATAGTGAAGAAGTGAGTCAACAAGAGCTTAGTCACGCATTAGAGGCTTTGCATCACGGTGAAAATGCCGAACAGGTATTGCAGCAATTCGCGCATCGTTTGTCACAAAAGCTTATGCATCCTACATCTATCTTGCTACGCGAAGCTGCCAAGGCAGAAAATCCTGATTATTTCGAATGGTTGCAACAGCATTTACAGGATGTGTTTGATCATGAGCGTAAGCCAAAACATTAAGACAACAGTCTTAAACTAATTTGTTTTGTTAGTTCATTGAGTTGCTGTCTTAAATTTCTTGACTCTACTAATGAAATTTTAGATTTCAGTTTTAGACGTAAATATCTTTCTTTTAAGCCTAAAGCATATTCTTTGGCCAATTTGTCAGCGACTTCAGGCGCCTGTGTTAATGCCTGTATATTCGTTCTCTGCATAATATCGGCAATTTCATGACAATAACTACTACAAGCGCCAAGCACATAATAAGTTGCTAACTCTTGGTCATCCGGTAAATCATCAAAAATACGATTTAAAATAGCTAGAACTTTTGCCAATAATTCATCTTGTTGAATATAGGCACGTAACCCTTCAAAATGAATATAAAGAAAAGGATGATGCATTAAAATTGCAATTGCAAAGTCTTCATCTTTAGTATGAATATTAAATGAGAGCGAGGCATCATGGCTGATTTGCGGGGTAAAACGTTTACCCAGTCCAAGTTTTTCACGAAAAGACTGATTAAGTAAATAACGGAAAGAGCCCTGTTTGGGTAATAGGTCAGTCAGTTCTCTGAGTTCACCCATGACCAAGCTTTTGCCTTCTGGGGTGCTAATGTCGTGTTGTCCTGTTAAATGGGCAAAGACAAAATCAGACAAAAGAGGGGCCTGTTGTAATAGTTTTTGGAAATTTTCAAGCCCTTCACGACGGATAAGAGAGTCTGGGTCGTGGTCATTCGGTAGAACAAAAAATTTGAGTTCGCGCCCATCATTAAGAAGTGGTAAAGCAATTTCTAATGTTCTGCGTGCTGCTTTTTGACCCGCAGCATCGCCATCAAAAGCAATGGTAATACGGCTATTTTGTTTAAATAAAATATTAAGATGTTCTGTATTACTTGCAGTCCCTAAAGTTGCGACGGCCCCTGTAATGCCATACTGCTGAAGCGCAATGACATCCATATAGCCTTCAACCATTAACCAGTCGCTAGACTTAAGTTTTCTACCTTCATAAAGCCCGTAAAGTAGCTGATTCTTGTGAAAGACTTCTGAGTCTGGTGAGTTAATGTATTTAGGTTTAATTTCATCATTTAAGGCACGACCACCAAAACCAACGACACGGCCTTTAGGGTCTCGAATTGGGAAAATGACCCGGTCACGTAATAAGTCAAAATCACGACCACTATCACTTGAACGGATAAGTCCAAGTTGCTTTAATCCATCAATGTCATAAGGAAAAGCTTTTTCTAAGTGTTGCCAATCTTCTGGTGCATAGCCTAAGCGCCAAAATTGAATCGTCTGATTGGTTAAGCCACGTTGTTTAAAGTAGTTTTTTGCCTTTTGACTATTAGGTAACTGATGTTCATAGAACTGGGCAACATTTTCCAGTAAGTCATATAAATTACCTTCTTGAACTGGCTCATCAAAGCTAAAAGGCTGCTCAAACTGAGCAAACGGGTCATCAAAAAATACAGGTTCAAGCGTGTTGTAACTTTCATCTGTTGGCTGTTGCGAAGTCGGATTTATAGGCTCCGCCGTATTTGCTTTAGCAACTGGTGGCTTGGTAACCTGACGGGTATAAGACAGTTTTTTATTTTCAGTATTATCTTTGGGTAATTCGACTCCAGCACTACTCGATAACTCTTTCATGACATCTATAAAGTTTCGATTATCAATATCCATCAGAAAACGGATCGCGTTCCCGTTAGCCTGACAACCAAAGCAGTGATAATACTGCTTGTCCCGATAGACATGGAACGAAGGAGATTTTTCTTGATGAAAAGGGCAACAGCCGGAATATGTACGTCCCGTCTTTTTCAATTTCACACGCTGACCAATCAGATCGACAATATCTGTGCGATCTAAAATCTGATCAATCGTATGTTGTGGAATTGCCATAATTCAGATAACCGTATTAAAACTGATGAGAGAGTGAGCCAGAATATTCTGACATGATGAAGCAAGATCTACACAATAAATATTTTAATATTTTATAAAAACAAACAGGCAAGTGGTATCACTTGCCTGTTTATTGGTGCTTTTTAAAGTTTGTAACTTATTGAGCAGCGTCGCTAGTACCTTGCGTTGCATCATCTGATTGAGAATCAGTTGATACATCTGTAGAGCTAACAGCTGGAGCAATAGTTGTATTTTCTGCTGGTTGTGGCTCAGGTTTATCTAATAAACCGAAGCTTAAACGATTTGTCCAACTACGTTCTGACTTTGGAGCTTCAATGGTTGTTTTTTCTGGTTGTTCAGCTTCTTCTTTATCTGAATTACCAATTAAACCAAAGCTTACGCGATTGAGGAAACCACGTTTTGGAGCTTCTGCTTCAGCTGTGCTTTCTGGAGTTGCAGCCGTAGATTCACGACCGAAAATACCCAGAGTCGCACGGTTAATCCAGTTACCTTCTTTACGAGCAGCACGCATGTTAACTGTGCCGTCTTTTTTCACCAAGTTAGGGTAATTAAGCTTTAAAACTTCAATATATTGTTGTGAAGTCGCTTTATCACCTAATTGGTTATAGCTATATGCCAAAGTCGCTAATGCTTCTGGAACTTGAGGTGTTTGTGGATAATGTTCAATTACCCATTGAGAACGCTCTGCAGCCGCGATCCAAGCTTTACGTTTAACGTTAAAGCGTGCAGCAGTCATTTCATTTTCAGCAAGTTCTTGCCCAATGAACTTCATACGCTGAGCAGCATCAACAGAATATTGACTACTTGGGAAACGACGAATTAAATCAACAAAGTTCTGATAAGCAACTTTTAAATAACTCACATCACGATGAGATTGTTGCAAAGATGTATAGCGCATCAAACTGTCGTAGTTTTGCTCCATATTCGATACAGCACGAACATAGTAAGCATAATCTACATTTGGGTGTTGAGGATTTAAACGAATAAAACGTTCTGCTAAGGCAATCGCGCCTTCATAATCTTTTTGTTTAAATTTCGAATATAGAAGTTCAAGTTGTGCTTGTTGTGCGTATTGTCCAGTCGGATAATAAGTATCGATTGCCTCTAAAGACTTGGTCGCATCAAGATATTGACCACGGTCAAGCGACTTTTGGGCCTTTTCGAAGTAAGCTTGTTCACTAGATTGTGGGCCACTATCGACCACTTCTTTTTTACTTGGATTGCTGCTACAGCCCACAAATGCAGACGCTACACCTAAAGATAAGGCAAGCATCGTAATTTTATAACGTGGTAGCGACATAAAAACTCCTCTGTTATGTTGGGCAATGAGCTACAATTGCGCTATTAAACCACTTTTATCTCAATGATCAAATGACTTCAGCACAATCTTCAAACACAAACTTATCTGAAACCGACTTCAATTTACTTGAAGATTCTGAGGATGCAGATAACCATACTTCTGATACAACTGCAACACGTTTATCGTTGCAAGTTCAGTTAGATGAAACCTATCTAGGACAACGTATCGATCAGGTTGCGGCCTTGGTGTGGAATGAGTTTTCACGTGAAAAGCTTAAACAATGGTTGAAGGATGGCCATCTGTTGGTGAATGGTAACATTGTCAAGCCTAAGCACCGTTGTGAAGGGACAGAGCTACTTACACTCGACGTTGAGCTCGAAGCACAGACCACAAGTCAACCTGAAAATATTCCACTTAATATTGTTTATGAAGATGACGACATTTTAGTCATTAATAAACCAGTTGGCATGGTCGTGCATCCAGGGGCGGGTAACAGTTCTGGAACTTTAGTGAATGCCTTGCTTTATCACTTCCCAAAATTGTCGGAACTTTCTCGCGCAGGTTTAGTACATCGTATTGATAAAGATACAAGTGGTTTGTTAGTTGTTGCCAAGAGCCTTGAAGCACAATTTTCTTTAAGTAAACAGTTGGCAAATAAATCGGTTTACCGTGTATATGACCTAGTTGTTTATGGAAATATTATTGCTGGCGGTACTATTGATGAACCGATCAAACGTCATCCTGTTGACCGTGTAAAAATGGCGATTTTACCGGGCGGACGAGATGCGGTGACCCATTACAATGTAAAAGAACGCTTTAAAGATTTTACTCGTGTACAAGCTCGCCTTGAAACAGGTCGAACTCATCAGATTCGTGTCCATTTTAGTTATATCGGCTATGGACTGATCGGTGATCAGATCTATATGAACCGTGTACGTGTACCAGCAGGAGCGTCTGAATTACTCATTGATACTTTGCGTGGTTTTAAGCGCCAAGCATTGCATGCAGCTAAATTGGGCTTAAAACACCCTCGTACTGGTGAAGAAATGCTATTTGAAGCGCCGTGGCCTGAAGATTTTACGCATTTAGTCGATGTTTTACGTTCAGAAAACGCTGCATATTAAGGACGCGTATATGGAATTTGTTCAAGGTTTACCTCAAGGTGTATATGTAGGGCAGACACGTGTTCAACATCCTTTGGCATTATCAACGGGTCAACATGAGTTGTCTGGCTTTAATCTGGCTTTACATGTCAATGATGAAGCACAACGTGTTCAGCAACATCGTATGATCTTGCTAGATGAGTTTGCTAAGTTTGGTGTTAAAAAAATGACATGGATGACTCAAACACATAGTACGATTTGCCATACTATAAATGAACAAATTCCTTTTAAGGCTTTAATTGGTGATGGTTTGGTCACTCAAACCAAAGGCCATGCTCTAATGATGATGACTGCTGATTGCTTACCTGTCGTGTTAGGTAATGCCGAAGGTACCGAAGTCGCAAATTTACATGCGGGTTGGCGTGGTTTAGCTGGTGGGATTGTTGAAAATACGGTTGCCGCTATGCAGACCCCTCCAACTTGGGCATGGCTAGGAGCTGCGATTAGCCAACCTTGTTTTGAAATTGGGGCTGAAGTAAAGGCTGCTTTTTGTGACAAGTATCCTGAGTTGGAAACAGCTTTTGTTGAGGGAGCAGCTCCAAATAAATTTCATGCAGATTTATATGCAATTGCACGTTTTATTTTACAAAGTCTAGGCGTGAAACAGGTTTTAGGTGGAGACCAGTGCTCTTATAAACAAAATGATGAATATTTTTCTTATCGTCGCGATGCTAAGACTGGACGTATGGCCACCTTCGTTTTTATATAAGTTATAAAACCGATGTAATTCACTCTCTTATTTTGTAGTAATTAAATAAAGTAAGAGAGTTTTTATTTAATTTGAAAATATTTCTATAGTAAGTAGTAGGGCAAACCTTATATTTCATATTTATAGATGTAGGTTTAGCAAGCACTAATAAAATGATAAAATAGAAAAAATCGCTCAAAATTTTACTCTTATGTCTTTGCCTGAAAAACATCTCTCTATTGTCTACCACAGTCCCTATGGTCATACGGCCAAGGTGGCGTTCGCTATTGCTGCTGGTGCAGAGGTGATGGGGGTAAAAGTACATCTAATGAATATTGAACATATTGATTGGGATGCATTAGATGCATCACAAGGTATTATTTTTGGATCGCCTACCTATATGGGAAGTATGACTGCCGATTTTAAAAAATTTATGGACAGTACTTCTAAACGTTGGAAAGAACGTGTGTGGCAAGGCAAACTTGCGGCGGGCTTTGCAAATTCGGGCGGATTAAGTGGCGATAAACTCGCGGTATTACAACAATTAAATATTTTTGCCATGCAACATGGCATGCTTTGGTCAGGTTTACCTTTAATGACGACAGGGCATAGTGAAAAAGATTTAAACCGATTATCGAGTTGTTTAGGTTTAATGACACAGTCAGATAATGCGCCTGTTGAAGTTACTCCTCCACAAGGCGACTTGGATACAGCTAAATGGTTTGGTGAATATATTGCTGGACTTTTATATAGATTAAGCTAATGAAATTCACGACGTAAAAAAGCCTCTGAAAAGAGGCTTTTATTTTATTACTTATGAAATATACGAGCTTTATCGCGTTGCCAGTCACGGTCTTTTTCAGTTGCACGTTTGTCATGAAGCTGTTTACCCTTCACAAGCGCAATTTCTAGTTTAACTAAATGACCTTTCCAGTAACATGCTAAAGGAACGCATGAGTAACCTTTCTGGTTAACTGCACCCATCAGGTGTTCAAGCTGACGTCGGGAGAGCAATAACTTACGGGTACGTGTTGCTTCAGGTACAACATGGGTCGAAGCCGATAATAAAGGCTGAATTTGTGAGCCAAGTAAAAATGCTTCGCCATTTTTGAAAATGACATAACTTTCCGTCAAAGTCATACGCCCAGCACGTAAGGATTTTACTTCCCAACCTTGAAGTGACATGCCTGCTTCAAATTTTTCTTCGATAAAATAATCATGACGGGCACGTTTATTTTGTGCGATTGTTCCGCCATTATGTTTCTTTACTACTGTTGCTTTCGCCATAATTCAAACTTCCACAATTATGCCTATTGTGCCGTAAACTGATGCTAAGGTGAAGTTTTTCCTGCACATGAATATTTCGCCTCATGTATAACTTTTGCTAAAATAGGTTCACAATACAATTAGAGTACTAGCGGATGTCTAAAACGCGTGTAATTTATCCTGGAACATTTGACCCCATCACGAATGGACACGTTGATTTAGTTACTAGAGCATCAAGAATGTTTGATGAGGTTGTAGTAGCAATTGCAATTGGACATCATAAAAACCCTTTGTTCTGTCTAGAAGAAAGAGTTGAACTGGCCCAAACATCATTAAGCCATTTATCAAATGTTGAATTTGTCGGCTTTGATGGTTTGCTGGTTAATTTCTTCAAAGAGCAAAAGGCAACAGCAGTACTCCGTGGTTTAAGAGCGGTTTCTGATTTTGAATATGAATTTCAACTTGCCAATATGAACCGTCAACTTGATCCACATTTTGAAGCGGTGTTTTTAACACCATCTGAGCAGTATTCATTTATTTCTTCGACATTGATTCGGGAAATTGCTCGTTTAAAAGGGGATGTAACCAAGTTTGTTCCGCAAGCTGTGGTTGAGGCTTTTGAACGTAAACATCAACAAGGTTGGTAACGTGTCGTTATATATCACCGATGAATGCATAAACTGTGATGTTTGTGAACCGGTTTGCCCCAATGAAGCAATTTTCATGGGTGAAGTGATTTATGAAATTCATCCAGATTTATGCACTGAGTGCGTTGGTCATCATGACCAACCGCAATGTCAGTTGTTTTGTCCTGTAGATTGTATTCCTAAAGATCCACAGCATGAAGAAACGGAAGAGCAGCTCTTGGACAAATATAAAAAATTAATTGCTCAAAAAAGCACGAGCAATTAGTAAATAAATTTGTTAATATGCGCCCCTGAGGTGAGCTGGATGGTCGCTGCTGTGGAGGTCTTCGTGACTGAAGCAGGGGAGGAAAGTCCGGGCTTCATAGGGCAGGGTGCCAGGTAACGCCTGGGCGGTGAAAGCCGACGGAAAGTGCAGCAGAGAGTAGACCGCCTCATTCGTGAGGTAAGGGTGAAAGGGTGCGGTAAGAGCGCACCGCGTGTCTGGTAACAGTTCACGGCATGGTAAACCCCACCAGAAGCAAGACCAAATAGGAATCCTGAGGTACGGCCCGTACTGGATTCGGGTAGGTCGCTTGAGCGTATGAGTGATTGTACGCCTAGAGGAATGACCATCCTCGACAGAACCCGGCTTATAGGCTCACTTCACCTAATTTATTTAAAAAATTTTCTTGACGTGCATTAAAGAAACTAAGATAATGCGCGCACAGTTTTCGGCTATGTAGCTCAGTTGGTTAGAGCACCGCACTCATAATGCGGGGGTCACAAGTTCAAGTCTCGTCATAGCCACCATTTTATAGACCACGCTCCTGCGTGGTCTTTTTTTATGCTTATTTTTTGATTAAACACAGTTTGTAAAGACCGACTTCATAGTTATGGCATTGTTTGTCTAGCCCAATTTCTTCATGTTCTTATAACACTTAACAAGGATGTTGAAGACATGAAAAGGTCATTATTATTTTTAGGAATTTTAAGTTTAACTGCGGGAATAGAAGTTTCTGCGGCTGATTTGAGCTGGGGAGATCCAACTTTAGATTCGGGGCAATTTAAAGTTTCTGGCGCCGTGCGCTCCCGTTATTTGCATAAGGATTATGTAGTTGATGCAAATGAGGGTTCTCAAAATGATGACTGGCGTTTAACTGACATTAAATTAGTATTAGGTTATGAAAATCCAGATTGGATTGCAGGTGTCGACGCACGTTGTTATCAATATGATCGTTTGTGTGATGCGATTTTCCTAAAAAAAGCATGGGTAGGTTATAAGTTATCTGATCAGCAAAGAATCACGGCAGGTTTGCAGCCCGTTGATTTTGGCTTTGGCGAATTTTGGGGATCTAGTTATTACGAGACGCTTTTAAATACAGTCGGTTTAGAAGATATAGATAATTTAGGCATCAAATATAAATTTGCAGATGATAAATATAATTTAACCTTAGGATTCTATCCTACTGATGGAGGGAACTATAAGGGAACCTCAAAGGACTCAAGCAGATACAGTGGTAATTTTGTTGAAGCTGATGATTTAACCACAGGTACTAATATTGAAGAAAAGAATATGTGGATTGCTCGAGCGTCTAGAAAATTTGAGCTTGATAAGGCTCAAAATTTTTCGACCGAGTTAGGTGGGTCAGTTTGGTATTCTGATTTAGAAAATAAAAGAACAGATGAAGATGGTCATCGTAAATCATGGAATGTTTTTGCTCAAACGCAATATCAAGCATGGCAATGGATGTTTTTAGCTGGTAAGCAAGATGTGACAAATGGCGATAATTTATTTCCTCATAGTTCAACTATTGGAGCATTTGATTATCCATATCAAGTCGCCAATAAAGGTAAATATTTGGTCAATGAAATTAACTATACTTTTGCTAAACCATTCCATCAGATTGAAAACATTAAACCTTATATCTCTCATAGCCGCTTTTTTAAAGATGAGGATGGCTATAAAGACTCTGAACGTTTAATTGCAGGGGTTTATTTTAATTACAAAGCCATTGGTATTCAGGGTGAATATATTATGAGTAAAAATGACCCAATGGTGGGAGGTGGAGCGAATGGTCTGGCGCAAGGTAGTAGTAATGATTGGGATAAATTGTTTTATCTCTCAATTGGATATTATTTCTAAAATTTAAAAGCAATCTAATGCCCTAAGTGAATACGCTTCTCTTAGGGCATTTTTTATAGAAAGACTTTTTCAGGTGGTGGCTCTCGTTTAACTGCCGGAGAAATGAGTTGTCCTCGGTTTAGGTTTTGAACGTGCTGTAAACGATTAAGTAATTCATTTTGAATGAACAAAATACAGGTTTGCAGTTTGGAAGAGCTTTTGAGTCGTGATGGATAAACTGCCCAAATATCTGCATCTTGCCAATATTCAGGCAAAATATGCTGAAGTTGGCCTGTAATCAATTCATCGGCAACATCCCAAATTGACCGGAAAATAATACCGTGGCCTTCTATGGCAAGCTGATGAATAATTTCTCCGTTATTTGAAACGAAACGTGGTTTGACATGAACTGAGACATCTTCAGAAGCATGCCTAAATTTCCAGAGTACCGAGGATTGATCGCGTTCACTAATCGTTAAGCAATCATGTGTTTGCAAATCTTCAATACTGTCTGGTATGCCCTGTTTAAGTAAATAACTCGGTGCTGCACATAAAATTCGAAAGTTAGAAGCTAACTTCTTTGCAATCATGTTTGGTGCAATTTCATTACCAATTCTAATGTCCAAATCAATACTGTGTTGAATCAGGTCTTTGGTATTGTCGATGGTGTCAAAATGAATCTGGAGCTTTGGGTAAAGCATCATTAATTTAGACAGAATTGGTGCGATATGCTTTCTGCCAAAACCAAAGCTACTAATAATATCCATACGACCCGTGGGTGTACTGAGCGGGTTATTGACCAGCTCACAAACTTCATCAAATTCTTCAAGAATATTCGAAACTCTCTCAAGAATGAGTTTACCATCCTCGGTCAGACTAACGTGACGTGTGCTGCGATGAAAAAGTTTGCAGCTTAATGTGTTTTCTAAAATATTAATTCGCTTGCTAATAAACGCTGGCGATGTCCCAAGTTCCTCAGCAGATTCGACAAAACTTTTCAGCTTTGCGACTGTGCAAAAAACCTTTAAATCCGATAGGTTAGGTAGATTGTTCACGATCCGTGTCCATTGGAGTGATAGTTCCGTTATTGATCATTTTTGCTTAAAACATCATGTTTAAGCCATACAAGGATATTAGTCGAAGGTGTGAAGGAAGCTTATGGCAAAAAAATATAAAGTTGCCACGATTGCAGGCGATGGCATTGGTTTAGAAGTTCTACCAGAAGGCATTAAGGTTGTAAAGGCAGCAGCAGAGAAGTACGGCATTGAGCTTCAGTTAGATGCATTTGATTGGGCAAGCTGCGATTACTACCTTGAGCATGGCAAAATGATGCCAGACGACTGGTTTGAAACGTTGCAAGGCTATGATGCAATTTATTTTGGCGCTGTAGGCTGGCCAGATAAAGTGCCCGACCATATTTCACTTTGGGGTTCACTGCTCCAGTTCCGTCGTGGTTTTGACCAATATGTGAATTTACGCCCAGTGCGCTTAATGCCAGGTGTGAAATGTCCATTGGTCGGCAAAAAACCAGGCGACATCGACTTTTATGTGGTTCGTGAAAATAGTGAAGGTGAATACTCAGCCATTGGTGGTAAAGCTTTTGAAGGAACAGACCGAGAGTTTGTGCTTCAAGAGGCAGTATTTACACGTCATGGCGTAGATCGCATTTTGCGTTATGCATTTGAGTTTGCAAATCAACGTGAAGCGAAAAAAATTACCGCAGCGACCAAATCAAATGGTATTGCCGTCAGCATGCCGTACTGGGATGAACGCGTTGACGCGATGGCGAAACAATATCCACAAATTCAAGCTGATAAACAGCACGTCGATATTTTAGCGGCTCGTTTTGTTTTGCAACCTGAGCGTTTTGATGTAGTTGTAGCATCGAATTTATTTGGCGATATTCTTTCTGATTTGGGACCAGCATGTACTGGAACCATTGGTTTAGCCGCGTCGGCAAATTTAAACCCTGAAAGGAAATTCCCATCATTGTTCGAACCTGTACATGGTTCAGCACCAGATATTTACGGTAAACAAATTGCCAATCCAATTGCTGCGATTTGGTCGGGTGCCATGATGTTTGAATTCTTTGGTGAAGATGACGAACGCTGCATTCAAGCGGGTCAGGACATTATGCAGGCCATTGAGAATGTATTAATTAATGGACCAAAAACAGCTGATATTGGTGGTGAGGCAAAAACTTATGAGGTAGGAGATGCAATTGCATCATGTGTAGCCGAAACTAAAATGGACGTATTCGCTATGGAATAACGCCATCCAAAAATGGATGTATGGATATGGATAATCAAAACTCAAAAATTTATACGGATAAAGTTCTTGCCGTAATTAGCTTGCTGTTTGTATTTACTTCAGTTGCTGGTTTGGCGATTTATTCGCAAGAGTCGATCAAGATTGCTGCAACATGGATGCAGTGGACGACATCGGTATTTACAACTCCAGTATTACTTTTTGCTTTTTTAGCTATCATTTTTACTTTTGGTCTAGCCTTTAGTAAATACGGCAAAATTAAGCTTGGAGAGGGAAAGCCTCAATACAGCACAATGTCATGGATTTTTATGTTCATCTTGTCAGGGATTGGGTCTTCTACGCTGTACTGGGGTTTTTTGGACTGGGCCTATTATTATCAAACTCCGGGTTTGAGCTTACCGCCTGAGTCAGCAGAAGCATTGAAATATAGTGTTGCTTACTCGTTTTTTCATTCAGGTTTAAGTGCTTGGGCAATTTATGCATTGGCATCAATTTCTTTGTGCTATAGCTACCATGTGAGAAAAAACAAAGGATTAAGTCTGGCTTCCGTGATTGAGGCTGTAACAGGTTTTAAATCAACTGGCGTGGTTGGACGTTTAGTCGACTTAATGTTTTTGCTTTGCATGTTTGGTGCATTGACGATTTCGTTAGTACTTACCGCTGTGACATTTACCAATATTTTGTCTCAGCTCACAGGTATCCCAAATACCTTTATGACCAAAGTTATCATTATTTTGGGCGTTTCCGTTGTGTTTGCACTAAGTTCTTACGTTGGTATGGATAAAGGTATGCAGCGTTTAAGCCATTTAGTGTGTTTGGGCGTCGTATTATTTGCAATCTATGTGCTTTGTTTTGGTCCAACTCAATTCATTTTGAATAATTCATTAATGAGTTTTGGATTAATGGCAACCAACTTTGTTGATATGAGCCTGTTTACTGACCCAATGGGTGATGGCAAGTTTACCCGTGAATGGACTGTATTTTACTGGTTGTGGTGGATTTCATATGCACCAGGTGTGGCACTGTTTGTAACGCGTGTTTCTAAAGGTCGTACCATTAAAGAAGTGATCTTTGCCATGGTGATTGGTGGCAGCGTTGGTCTTTGGTTTATCTTCGGCGTATTTGAAAACTACAGCGTTTATAGCTTTATTCATGGAGCTGTAAATGTACCACAAATTTTAAGCCAACAAGGCGGTGAGGTTGCAATTGGTCAATTGCTTAGCCTGTTACCGGCTGGAAAGCTGATGATGTGGATTTTCCTTGGCATTATGGTGGTGTTCTTGGCAGCACACATGGATGCAGTAGGGTATGCAGTTTCAGCAACATGCACACGTGGTTTAAGTGAAGGGCAAGACCCATCACCAAATGCTCGTCTGTTCTGGTGTGTCATGCTGACTTTAGTTCCAATTGCCATGATCTTTAGTAAGGCACCTTTGGACACAATGAAAACAGCAACTATTGTGACGGCTTTACCATTCATCGTGATTATTCTGATTCAAACCTATGGCTTAGTGAAATGGTTGATTCAGGATTATGCCAAAGTCCCATCGCATTTAATTGAGCAACAAGGTTATGATGATTCGGAAATTGGTTTAAACCAGTCTCAAGATGAACATGTAAAAAGGATGCAGCTTGAGCTTGCAAGCTCAATCAAACTGGACAGAAAAACCAGCTAGAGGGAACGGTAATGACGACATGTGAACAGACCACTTATGCCTTAAGTGAAGAAATGCAAAGCCTAGTGTATTGGAGCAGCATTTACTCACCAGCAGATGCAGATATTGACTCAGTCCGTGCAGCCTATGATGCAATGTGCCGACACTACACTTTGCCTCGTGATGGCAAGATCGACGTAGAAGACCGAGTTGTTGCAAATGCAGAGCATCCTGTACCTGTTCGCGTGTATTCACCAAAAACTGATCGACCTGAAGCAGGTTGGCCGTGTGTGTTGTATTTACATGGTGGCGGTTGGATGGTTGGTGGACTCGATTCACATGAGTTTATTACCAGTTATTTATGTCAGGACTTAAATACAGTTGTCATTGGTGTGGATTACCGCATGGCACCAGAGCATCGCTTTCCGGCAGCTTTTGAAGACTGTTTAGCAGTCTATCAATGGCTTAAAGAGCATGGTTCTGACTGGCAGATCGACAGGGAAAATATCGTTCTAGCCGGCGATAGTGCAGGCGGTAACTTGGCAGCCGCCCTTACAGTTGAACTACAACATAGTGGCTTGCAAGCTCAAGGTATGGCTTTGATTTATCCATGCTTGAGTACTGCATTTGACACATCCTCTGCACAAAAGCATGCCCATGCGCCGTTATTAACAACGGAAGATATGCATTTTTATTTAAAGGAATATGCGCCTAACTCACAAGATTGGCAGGATTTACGTCTAGCGCCTTTATTGGCAACTGATTTTTCAGATATGCCTATGAGTTTTGTAGCAGTGGCTGAATATGACCCTTTAAGTGATGACGGTTATCTCTTTACCCAAAAATTGGAACAAGCTGGGATTCCTAGCGAGTTCCATTTAGGCAAAGGTTTATTACATGGCAGTTTACGTCTCATGCGTGATTGTCCTGAAGTTCAACAGTTATATCAAAACATGCTGAGTGCGATACATCGCATGCTTGGCAGTGTCGAAAAGACATCAATTTAATATCGAGTCATTTGGACGAAAAGAATTTAATGGAGTAATAACATGAATGCAGTTGAAAAATTACCTGAAGATTTTTGTGCAAACCCAGATGTTGCCTGGACTTTTCCTAAAGTTTTCTATACTTCATCGCAAGTTTTTGAGCATGAGAAAGAAGCAATCTTTGCTAAAAGCTGGATTTGTGTTGCACATGGCAGTGAATTGGCACAACCGAATGACTATATTACCCGCAAAGTAATTGGTGAAAATATTGTCATCATTCGTGGTAAAGATAGTGTTTTACGTGCGTTTTATAATGTATGTCCACACCGTGGTCACGAGCTTTTAAGTGGCAGTGGTAAAGCAAAAAATGTAATTACCTGCCCATACCATGCTTGGACTTTCAAGCTAGACGGTAGCTTAGCTTTGGCACGTAACTGCGATCATGTTGAATCTTTCGATAAAGAAAACTCAAGCATGGTACCTTTAAAAGTTGAAGAATATGCAGGTTTTGTTTTCATTAACATGGATGAAAATGCGACTTGTGTAGAAGACCAACTTCCGGAATTTGCTGAGCGTTTAAATCAAGCATGTAGCGTAATTAAAGATTTGAAATTAGCAGCACGTTTTGTGACAGAAACGCCGGCAAATTGGAAAGTGATTGTTGATAACTATTTAGAATGTTACCACTGTGGGCCTGCACATCCTGGTTTTGCTGATTCTGTTCAAGTTGATAAATATTGGCACACAACACATCAAAACTGGACTTTACAGTATGGTTTTGCTCGTTCATCTGAGAAGTCATTCAAACTTGATCCATCAGTAACAGATCCTGAGTTTCATGGTTTCTGGACTTGGCCTTGTACTATGTTCAACGTACCACCGGGCAGCAATTTCATGACTGTGATCTATGAGTTCCCAGTAGATGCAGAAACAACTTTGCAGCATTACGATATTTACTTCACAAACGAAGAACTTACTCAAGATCAGAAAGATTTGATTGAGTGGTATCGCAATGTATTCCGTCCTGAAGATTTGAACTTGGTCGAAAGCGTACAACGTGGTTTGAAATCACGTGGTTATCGTGGTCAAGGCCGTATCATGACTGATAAACAACGCTCAGGAATTAGTGAGCATGGTATTGCTTACTTCCAACATTTAGTGGCGCAGCATCATAAATAAAAAATGGATTTATTCAGGTGTAAAGATGATTTACACCTGATTCTTCAGTTAGGAAGATGATATGTCGAGTTTACAAAGCACTGAATTATTTCAGCAACAAGCCTATATTAACGGGCAATGGTTAGCTGCACAGTCAAATGCAACGGTTCCAGTGACTAACCCTGCGACAGGCAAAGAAATTGGCACAATTCCAAATATGGGAGCGGTTGAGGCTACGCAAGCAGTCGAGGCTGCTTATACTGCTTTACAAAGTTGGAAAGCTTTAACTGCTCAAAACCGTGCAGATATTTTATTGGCTTGGTACAAACTGGTTCTCGATCATACCGACGAACTTGCTTTGATTATGACCATTGAACAAGGAAAACCTTTAGCAGAAGCGAAAGGTGAGGTGCGTTATGCGGCATCATTTATTCAATGGTTTGCCGAAGAAGGCAAGCGTATTTATGGTGACGTCATTCCAACCGTAAATAACCAACAACGATTTATTATTAGTAAAGAACCTGTTGGAGTAGTAGCTGCTATTACGCCGTGGAATTTCCCAATCGCCATGATTACCCGTAAAGCAGCACCAGCTTTAGCAGCTGGATGTACGATAGTGATTAAGCCAGCAAATGAAACGCCTTATTGTGCTTTAGCGATTGCGAAACTTGCAGAAAAAGCAGGTATTCCCGCTGGTGTGATTAATGTCGTTACTGGTAAATCTCAAGAAATTGGCTCGGTATTTACTTCGCATGAAAAAGTGAAGAAATTGACTTTTACTGGTTCAACTCCAGTGGGACGCCTACTGATGCAGCAGTGTTCCAGCACCATTAAAAAATTGGCGCTTGAGTTAGGTGGTAATGCTCCTCTGATTGTATTTGACGACGCCGATTTAGATAAAGCTGTACAAGGTGCGATTTTTGCCAAGTTTCGTAATGCAGGCCAGACTTGCGTTTGTGCAAACCGCATTTATGTACATGACAATATTTATCAAGCTTTTGCTGAGAAGTTTGTACAAGAAGTACAAAACTTTAAAGTGGGTAATGGACTTGAAGAGGGTGTACAAATTGGCCCATTAATTAATGAAAAAGCAGTTTTAAAAGCACAGCAGTTGATTGATGATGCGGTGAGTAAAGGTGCTAAAGTTGCTTGTGGCGGCAAACAGCATGCTTTAGGGCAAACCTTTTATGAGCCATCAGTTTTAACTAACGTTGACCGTACAATGGAAATTGTCCAAGAAGAAATTTTTGGTCCAGTTGCGCCGCTCATTCGTTTTACAGATGAAGCAGATGTAGTCGCTCAAGCAAATGACACCATCTTTGGTTTGGCTGCTTATGTTTATAGCGAAAATATTTCACGTTTATGGCGAGTGTCAGAACAACTTGAATATGGAATGGTTGGAATGAATGCCACAGCAATTTCAAATGAAGTTGTACCATTTGGCGGTGTGAAACAATCAGGTGTTGGGCGTGAAGGCTCAAAGTATGGTCTTGAAGAGTTTATGACCATTAAATACATGTGTTTAGGGCTTTAAGGATAAGCCCTAACAACAAGAATATGCGGTAAAAGAAGGATTCTAATATGGCTAGTCATTATGAAATGTTCCCGGCAGTTGTTACTCATGTGGAACAGCTAACCCCTTTAATCAAACGGTTTACGTTCAAGCGTCAAGATGGACAGAACTTTCCTCGATTTAGTGGGGGAAGCCATATTATTGTCAAAATGAATGAGCAGCTTTCAAATGCCTACTCGCTGATGAGTTGTACGCAAGACCTATCAACTTACCAAGTCTGCGTTCGTAAGGATGTGAAGGGTAAGGGCGGTTCAGTGTTTATGCATGATCAGTGCAATGAAGGCTGTGAAATTCAGATTTCAGAACCAAAAAATTTATTTCCATTAGCTGAAACAGGCAATAAACATATTTTAATTGCAGGTGGAATTGGCATTACACCATTCTTGCCTCAAATGGATGAGCTTGCAGCGCGTGGTGCTGAGTATGAGCTACATTATGCTTATCGTTCTCCTGAGCACGCAGCTTTACTTGATGAGCTTAAGCAGAAACATGCAGAACATGTATTTAGTTATGTTGACTCAGAAGGTTGCACATTAAATCTGGATGAACTGATTTCATCACAACCTAAAGGTACACATATCTATGTATGTGGGCCGAAACCCATGATTGATGCTGTGATTGATTGTTGTAATAAGCATCGTTACCGTGACGAATACATCCATTGGGAACAATTTGCTTCAACAGTTCCAGAAGATGGTGAAGCGTTTACGGTCGTACTTGCTAAGTCTAATCAGGAAATTGAAGTACAAAGTAATCAGACAATTTTACAAGCCATCGAAACATTAAATATTGATGTGGAATGTTTATGCCGAGAAGGGGTTTGCGGTACGTGTGAAACTGCTATTTTAGAAGGTGAAGCAGAGCATTTTGATCAATATCTCAGTGATGCAGAAAAAGCTTCACAGAAGAGCATGATGATTTGTGTGTCGAGAGCTAAAGGTAAAAAACTGGTATTAGATCTTTAATATATTTCTGTGGCTGATCAAATATTTAAAACATAAATTTGCTAAAAAATGAACAAATAAAGGTGATCTGAATCTTATTTGTTCATTTGGCAGGATTTAATGGTTTTGAACTCTTGACCTGCTATACAGAACTATAGATAATGCGCACACAGTTTACGGCTATGTAGCTCAGTTGGTTAGAGCACCGCACTCATAATGCGGGGGTCACAAGTTCAAGTCTCGTCATAGCCACCATTTTAAAAACCATGCTCATGCATGGTTTCTTTTTGTCTTTTTTTTACTCGTTAAAATGTTTTTCAATAATATCGAGTGTTTTTGAGCTTTGATAAAAAGGAGCTAAAATCGCTTGAAGTAACGGTTCTAAAATACCGTGTTCATTAAAGGCATTCATAACCTTAGGATAAAAACGTAAAGCTTCTGTTTGTAAATCGGTTTCAGTTAAACCAATCTCACTTAATACTTCAAATAAACTTTGGTCTTTATAAAAGTCATAAAAAACTTCTACGCCATACAAAATAAGATCTTGCATAAATTGTGATTGACGTAATTCTTTCCAGTATTCGTAAATTAAAACAAAGAACTCTTCCACATCAAGAGGAGTGAGTTGTTTCATAAACTCATACATTTTTTTATGTCTAAGATCTTCCCAGACGTGTCGTATAAGACTTTCTAAGTCTTCGGTCGACAAAAGACTTAATTCTGTAAGTTGCTCGTGAATAAAACTGGCAATCCATGTTTCAAGCTTATGCTCAAGACGTTGCTGCTGTAAAAAAGAGAATTTTTTGAGTTTATGTTGCCATTCAAAATGATAGTCATTTACTTTAGATGCATTTAAAAATTTTGGTATTTTTTGTTCTAAGGTTGAGGTCGCAATATATTGGCAAAGCTGCTGTACAGAAGGACTAGTTCTTAAAAATTGATTAAGATAATGGGGAATATGCTCCATTTCCAAAAATTTGGAGAGCCACATTTCAAATTGGTGGTCAGATACCAAGTCTTGTAGCTGAATCGGAGATTTCATAGCAGATAGATAAATACGCTGTGCGATTTCCCCAATAAACTCAAGTAAACCTGCACCTAGCTGCATTTCAAAAGCATAGCGTTTCACAACGGCTTGGAGTTGCTCTAAATCAACTACTTCATGAAGTTTGATTTCATCAGCATGTTGCATGAACAGTTGAATAAACTGCCGAAAATAAATAGATGAGTTTTCTATAGATAATTGTTTTTTGAAAAATTCCACCTGCTCAAGCAAAAGTGCTTGAGCAAGTGTTGTAGTTTTTGATGAGTTTTTCTGCTCAGTCATTCGCTGTCCAACCGTTGACAATCGGATAACGTCGTTCGCGACTAAATGCACGAGAAGTAATTCTCGGACCAATCGCACCTTGACGACGTTTGTATTCATTACGATCAACTAAACGGATGACTTTTTCAACAACTTCTTTATCAAAACCTTTGGCAATAATATCAGCCTGACCTAAATCTTCTTCAATATATGCATAAAGGATAGCATCCAATACATCATATGCTGGTAAAGAGTCTTGGTCTTTTTGGTCGGGGCGAAGTTCTGCTGAAGGTGGACGAGTAATCACACGCTCAGGAATAACAGGAGTTTCACTTAAGCTATTACGGTATTTCGCTAATTCAAATACGATAGTTTTATAAACATCTTTTAGAACAGCAAAACCACCCACCATATCACCGTAAAGTGTACAGTAGCCAACTGAAAGCTCAGATTTGTTGCCAGTAGCGAGTACTAAGTTACCAAACTTGTTTGATAAGCCCATAAGTAAAGTACCACGAGCACGCGCTTGTAAGTTTTCTTCGGTTGCATCTGCTGGTGAGTTGCCAAAGAAAGGGTACAAGGTTTGCATGAAGCTGTTTACAACTGAATGTATTTCAGCAATACCGAAAGTCACACCCATACGACGAGCTTGTTCTGCCGCATCTTCTACACTAATTTGAGATGTGTAAGTGTAAGGCATCATTACGGCTTGCACTTTTTCTGCACCGATTGCATCAACAGCAATAGCAAGTGTAAGGGCAGAGTCAATACCGCCAGATAAACCTAAGATGACACCTGGGAAACCTGAACGCTCTACATAGTCACGTGTTGCCAGAACTAAACCTTGATAGATCTCTGCGAATGTTTCTAAAGCTGGAGCTGATTCTGTGACTTTAAATGCTTTATTTTTTGGGTCAAATTCAGCGATGTAGAGGTCTTCTTTAAAGCTTGGTGCTTGTAAAGCAATTCCACCATCTTTATTGCTGACAAAACTAGTGCCATCAAAAATTAAATCATCTTGTCCGCCCACTTGGTTAACGTACACAATGTTCAGATGAAGTTGTTTTGCAAGTTCACTTAAGGTTTGTGTGCGGTGCTGTGGTTTACCGACTTCATATGGTGATGCATTTAATACAAGAACAGTATCAACATTTAATTGGCTTAACTGTTTTACGGTATTAATTGACCAGATATCTTCGCAAATTAACACGCCAAACTTATGTCCAAGATATTCAAACACCAAATGTTGATGGCCTTTTTGGAAATAACGTTTTTCATCAAAGACGCCATAGTTTGGTAAATTATGCTTATTAAACACACCCAAAACTTGGCCGTCTTTCATGACCGCAGCAGAATTATAACGTTGACCATCTTCTGTCTGGTTCACAAAACCGAAAACCATGACAATATCTTTAACTTCGGCAAGTTGAGCAAAAGCCTTTTGCATACGTTTATTTAAATTTGGACGTAACAGTAAGTCTTCAGCCGGATAACCAATAACAGAAAGCTCGGGGAAAATAATCAGGTCAGCATCTTGTTTTTTCGCCTGATTTACTTGCTCAATCATCTTTTTGGTGTTTGAGTCAATATTGCCAATATGCGGAGAAAACTGAGCAAGGGCAACTTTAAAACTTTTCATTCAAACCTAATCCTAGATCATAACGAATATAGATACACACAGTGTTGATTTTTATAGATATAATTTTTCAACGATGTGTATGATACGATAGTAAACAATTAAAATAGTTAACAAAAATGTCAAGATCAATAATATATACCAATCACATATTTTCTGCGTAAAAATAACGAGATTTTCTGTATAGAATAGAAACAGGCTTCATTATTTTTATTGTTTGTATACTGCCTTATCGCAAGCCAATTTGGAATAAGCGCGTTATATTTTTTTCAATAATTTGAATTAAGTAAGAGAAATTTGCTTGTTTAGGTAAGTATTTCTGATTTATAAGAATTATCATTTACATTAAGCAAAAAATGTTACGTTCAAAGAAAAACTGATTATTTGGTTACAAATGAAGTTGAGGTGAACAGATAATATTCGGGATTTTTCCAGAGCAAATGTCGCGGGCAATTTCACCTTGTTGCTCAATGTTATAAGAGCTAAATGCCTTGTGTGGTGAGTAGGTATATTTATAGGGATCGTAATTTTTAAAGCTAAGATAATAAGCTGATTGCAGCAACGCACCTTTCAGTAGTACATGAATGCCTTTTTGATACTGCATGACATGAGTGAGTTCATGAATAAAAATACCCTGCATAAATTTAGATTCTAGAGCGTAATTTTCACTGTAATCGGAAAGATTGACATAAATATTCCCATTTGGCGCCATAAAAATACCGCAAGACTGCCAAGGAAGGTAACGAGTAGCAATAATTTTAGGCTGCTCACAATTGAGCATGTCACCGAAAACAAGTTGTGCTAGTAGTTTTTCTTGAGTGGTTAAATATCTGATGGGATAGTTTTTTAAGTGACGGAAAATAAAAAGCGTAAGAAGAATAAATTGTGTATGGATTAAGCGTTTAAGGGCAGTAAAGGTTAGCATAGCTTTGCCATTAAATGAGTTCATCTATTTCTTTAGGATAGTATAGGTTACTTATAAGTAAATAAAGGGTCAGAATTATTCATTTGGTATAACTTTTAGAGTGTATTGATTTTATGATTTTGATTGGACAAAGGTAAATATATAAATAATTCTGCGAGTTTTTATGATCTAACTCAAAAGTAATAACTCAGAAAAACAAAAGCCCCAGTTAAAACTGAGGCTTTACGACAACTAAAATCACTACAGCAAATAAAATTAAGGTTGGCATTTCATTAAAGAAGCGCCAGAACTTATGTGATTTATAGTGAGCATTTCCGATAAGTTTTTTACGATAGTAGCCACATGCCAAATGGTAGATGACTAATAAAGCCACTAAAGCGACTTTAAGATAAAACCATGTTGCCTGATGATAATGTCGAGTTGCATCGCCCCAATCTACAAGGAAGTGGGCAGTAATTAAGGTGGCAATCAGAGAAGGCCACATAATTCCGCGATACAACTTACGTTCCATTATTTCAAAGCGTTGATGACTAGCTGCATCTTCACTCATGGCATGATAAACATATAGGCGTGGTAAGTAGAACAAAGCAGCGAACCAACAAACCACAGCAATAATATGTAATGCTTTTACCCACAAAAAAGCATCAGAAGGTGCATCCATCGATAATCCTACGTGGGATTATGCATCCCACTTCTTGAAAATAAGGCAAGCGTTAACACCGCCAAAACCAAAACTGTTACTCATTACAGTATTCAATTTTGCATCACGTTTTTCAAGTACGATATCAAAAGGTTTTGCACCTTCATCTAGTTCAGTCACGTTGATGTTTGGTGCAATAAAGTCATTTTGCATCATAAGAACTGAGTAAATAGCTTCTTGTACACCAGCTGCGCCCAAGCTATGACCTGTCATAGATTTGGTTGAGCTAAGAGGTGGTACATTGCCTTCGCCAAATGCACGTTCCATCGCTTTAAGTTCTGTAATGTCACCAGCAGGAGTAGAAGTACCATGTGTATTTACATAGTCAATTTTTTCTACGCCATGTTGTTTAGCTTCTTCAAGTGCCATTAATACACAACGTGTAGCACCTTCACCGCTTGGAGCAACCATGTCTGCGCCATCGCTGTTTGCAGCATAACCAACGACTTCAGCTAAAATGTTGGCACCACGTGCTTGAGCGTGTTCAAGTGATTCAAGTACAACAAAACCACCACCGCCAGCAATAACGAAACCGTCGCGGTCTGCTGAATATGGGCGAGATGCTGTTTCTGGAGTGTCGTTATATTTTGAGCAAAGCGCGCCCATTGCATCAAATAATAAACTTTGAGACCAATGATCTTCTTCACCACCACCAGCAAGCATAAGGTCTTGTTTGCCGAGTTGAATAAGATTGTACGCATAACCGATTGCGTCAGCAGAAGTTGCGCAAGCACTTGTAATCGTATGAGCAATACCTTGCAGTTTGAATGCAACACCTACGTTTGCAGTAATCGTATTTGACATGTTGCGTGGTACAAAGAAAGGTCCTACTTTACGTGCACCTTTAGTTTCTAAAAGCTCTGTCATTTCAACAACAGATGCAGTTGAACCACCACCTGAACCGCCTGCGATACCGTAACGTGGATTACCACCAATTTGCTCAGCCGTAAGACCTGCATGTTCAACAGCAGCTACAGCAGCATTGTAAGCGTACATTGCACATACGCCCATAAAGCGTTTTAACTTACGGTCAATATGATCAAAATCTTGTTCTGCAGCAGCGCTCACATGACTTTTAAAATTGAGTTCAGCATAAGTTGGGTTAAAACGTGTCCCGGAGATTCCATTTTGAAGTGAATGAGTAACTGCTTCTAAAGAGTTACCGATACATGAGTTAATACCCATACCAGTGATTACAACACGTTTCATCTACAGGTCCCTTTATGGTGATATTAAGAGTCTATCGTCATCAACAGCTATGAAAGTAACTAGGAGAATATAGCTGTAAGAAAATAAGACTCATGTTTTTTCGTTGTTAACATGATAGCAGAAAGGATTTTCATTTCTTATGGCAAATCTTTATGACAATTTTACATTTAAAAAAAATAACCAAATACATAGTATGTTGCATTTAGGGTTAACTAAAATACACACATTCAAGTTGAGATAAATCCACATTCCACCTAGTATTTATGTCTAATTAGATAAATTAAAAAATCGAGGTACTTGATGACAAAATTTAATAATAATCAATCTGACAATTTGTTTTCTCAGGTCTTCGGAGTGGCTAAAAAGCTCAGTTCTACAGGATTGAGTATCTTGCAACATAACCAATCAGGTGATGTGAGTAAGGTTATTGAACCAATCCCAGCTGATAAAACGGTTGAAGGTAAATCGAGAACAAAAAGCCCATTTGAAGTTGAGCAATATGAAAGTCCTCAACAAATGCTACGAGAACAGTTACCGAAAGTAACTCGTCAGGTCTTTGGGCGACATTTTACAAAAGTAAATGGTGTGGCTACATTTCTTTCCCCAGATTGGGATGAAAAAATTTCAGGCTATTTATTTGATTGGCTCAATGACTTTAGTTCAAAAAGCACATTAACTGAAAAAATCTTGGAAGAGGCGGGTGCTAAAGATTTATTTGAACTCACTAAGGATACGGGCCGTTCTCAACGTTTAAGTCAGGCGCTAATAGAACAAAATAAATTAATTGCGACCATACAAGGGGCAATCACAGGCGTGTCAGGTGTAGTTGGTGCAGCTGTAGATATTCCTGTTTCACTAGTTCTGGTTTTAAGAACGATTTATCAGACTGGAAGATCACATGGCTTTGATCTTCTAGAAGTTACAGACCAAGACGTTGTCGAATTTATCTTTAAAGAAGTTGATATTAGTCTAATTGCTGAAAAACAAACGCTATTGATAGCTTTAAAAACATTACGAAATATGTTGGAAACGCAAGACATCCATCAATTTCAGCAGGTATTAGGTTCAACTACTGATATAGATACTTTAAAGAACTGGTTAGTTGATGAAGATGGGGAGTTTAAATGGGGATGGTTAAATCGTATTCCGAAACTCTCAGCCTTTGGTAAAGTTACACCAGTTGCTGGTGCTGTTTTAAGCGCAGTATATAGTTGGAAGCTACAAGAAGATGTGGGTCATAAAGCACAAGCTATCTTTGGAGCTGCAAGACATTATTTAAATGAACATCCAAGTGAGCATTTATCTCCGCTACAGGCTTATTATGCTGCGGTTACGCTTATTCAGAAAGCCAGTCCACGTCTTTTAAATGTTGGTGAAGATGGTCATAATCACGTTGCACATCATCATAAAGTAGAAAATCATGATGTAATTTCAAAAGTATCTATTGTTTTAAAACCAACTGAAAATAAAAAGAGTGAAGAGAAAATTCAGGAAAATGTTCATCAGGGTCTCGAGCAACTTGCCGATAAACATGTAGAGGAACATGAGCACACTGAGCAAAAACCGGCTTTAACTCCTGAGGAAGATGAAGAGGAACTGGATGATAAAAAATACTCTTAACACTATGCTTACAAATAAGAGGTTTAAAAATAGAATTTGAACTCTATTTAAATTTGTAAGTTATCCTGTCAAAGATTGATATGGTCAACATTTGGTAAGTATTGCCATGTTGACCATTTTTGCATCTTAGCTTACAATTATGTGCCCTTAAAAAGAGGTATTTTCTTTTTAAGGTTTTTTAATAACGGGAGAATTGCCATATGGCAACAACGAATCAGTTGATCCGTAAGGGTCGTACGACTTTGGTTGAAAAATCCAAAGTTCCTGCGTTGAAGGCTTGTCCACAACGTCGTGGTGTTTGTACACGTGTTTATACAACTACACCTAAAAAACCTAACTCAGCTATGCGTAAGGTTTGCCGTGTTCGCTTAACTTCAGGTTTTGAAGTATCTAGCTATATCGGTGGTGAAGGTCATAACTTACAAGAGCACAGTGTTGTTCTTATCCGTGGTGGTCGTGTTAAAGACTTACCAGGTGTACGTTACCATACCGTTCGTGGTTCATTAGACTGTGCTGGTGTTAAAGATCGTAATCAATCACGTTCTAAATACGGTACTAAGCGTCCTAAGAAGTAATTCTAAGAAAGCAGTCCAATAAGCCCTTTAGCGTTTCGCTTGTTTGAATTCTTCATAGATTTGTAATTCAAGCGACGTATAGTAAGGCCAGCGTCGTGTACATGACACTTGTACAAACTGCTGGATTATCCTGAAGTGTCATATTATTAGGTGTATTAAAATGCCAAGACGTCGCGTAGTCGCTGCTCGTGAGATCCTTCCAGATCCAAAATTTAGCAGCCAAACAATCGCTAAATTCATGAACCACGTAATGCAAGATGGTAAAAAATCTGTTGCTGAAGGTATCGTTTACGGTGCTTTGGAACGTGTTCAAGAAAAAAACAAAGTAGACCCAGTTGAATTTTTCGAGACTACTCTTGAAAAAGTTCGTCCTATGGTTGAAGTAAAAGCACGCCGTGTTGGTGGTGCTACTTATCAAGTACCTATGGAAGTACGCCCATCCCGTCGTACTGCCTTAGCAATGCGTTGGTTAGTAGATGCTGCTGCTAAGCGTTCTGAAAAAACGATGGCTTTACGTCTTGCTGGTGAGTTGCTTGATGCAGCTGAAGGTAAAGGTGCAGCAATCAAAAAACGTGAAGACGTGCATCGTATGGCTGAAGCCAACAAAGCCTTCTCTCACTACCGTTTCTAAGCGGATAAAACAGTCCCTAATCAGGAGAATATTCATGCGTACAGCTGCTCGATTCAACATTGCTCTTTATCAAAGTGGGAGCTTTGCGGGTATTTAAGTTGCCTGCTTGGATATTTGTACGCATCAATTTAATTGATGCGTCCTGTTTTAAATATAACATTTAGGAATGTAGACATCATGGCTCGCCAAACCCCAATTAGTAATTACCGTAACATCGGTATTTCTGCGCACATTGACGCAGGTAAAACAACTACAACAGAACGTATTTTGTTCTACACAGGTGTATCTCACAAAATTGGTGAAGTACACGATGGTGCAGCAACAATGGACTGGATGGAACAAGAGCAAGAGCGCGGTATTACAATTACCTCGGCTGCTACAACTTGTTTCTGGTCTGGTATGGGTAACCAATTCCAACAACACCGTATCAACGTAATTGACACCCCGGGACACGTAGACTTCACAATCGAAGTTGAACGTTCTATGCGTGTTCTTGACGGTGCGTGCATGGTTTACTGTGCAGTTGGTGGCGTACAACCTCAGTCTGAAACTGTATGGCGTCAAGCAAACAAATATAAAGTGCCTCGTTTAGCATTCGTGAACAAGATGGACCGTACTGGTGCAAACTTCTTCCGTGCTGTTGAGCAAGTTAAAACTCGTTTAGGCGGTAATCCTGTACCTATCGTTGTGCCAATCGGTGCAGAAGATACGTTTGCAGGTGTTGTTGACCTTATCGAAATGAAAGCGATTATCTGGGATGAAGCATCTCAAGGTATGAAGTTTGAATATGCTGATATCCCAGCTGACCTTGTTGATACGTCTAACGAATGGCGTACCAAAATGGTTGAAGCTGCGGCTGAAGCTTCTGAAGAGTTAATGGACAAGTACCTTGAAGAAGGTGATCTTTCTAAAGAAGAGATCATTGCAGGTTTACGTGCTCGTACATTAGCTTCTGAAATTCAAGTAATGCTTTGTGGTTCTGCGTTCAAAAACAAAGGTGTTCAACGTATGTTGGATGCTGTGATTGAATTCTTACCATCACCTACAGAAGTTAAAGCGATCGAAGGTATCCTTGACGATAAAGACGAAACTAAAGCGTCTCGTGAAGCATCTGACGAAGCTCCGTTCTCTGCGTTAGCGTTCAAAATCATGAACGACAAATTCGTAGGTAACTTAACATTCGTACGTGTTTACTCTGGTGTTCTTAAACAAGGTGATCCGGTTTATAACCCAGTTAAAGCTAAGCGTGAACGTATCGGTCGTATCGTGCAAATGCATGCGAACGAACGTCAAGATCTTGATGAAATCCGTGCAGGTGATATCGCAGCGTGTGTAGGTCTTAAAGACGTTACTACTGGTGATACATTATGTGATGAGAAAAACATCATTACACTTGAGCGTATGGAATTCCCAGAGCCAGTAATTTCATTGGCTGTTGAACCAAAAACTAAAGCTGACCAAGAAAAAATGTCAATTGCTTTAGGTCGTTTGGCTAAAGAAGATCCATCGTTCCGCGTTCGTACAGACGAAGAATCTGGTCAAACAATTATTGCTGGTATGGGTGAGCTTCACCTTGACATCATCGTTGACCGTATGAAACGTGAATTCGGTGTTGAAGCGAACATTGGTAAACCAATGGTTGCTTACCGTGAAACGATCAAAAAGTCTGTTGAACAAGAAGGTAAGTTTGTTCGTCAAACTGGTGGTAAAGGTAAATTCGGTCATGTATATGTTCGTTTAGAGCCTATGGATGTTGAAGAAGCTGGTAAAGAATACCTATTCGCTGAAGAAGTTGTCGGCGGTACAGTACCTAAAGAATTCTTTGGTGCGGTTGACAAAGGTATTCAAGAACGTATGAAGAATGGTGTATTAGCTGGTTACCCTGTTGTGGGTATCAAAGCGACATTATTCGATGGTTCTTACCATGATGTCGACTCTGATGAATTGTCGTTCAAAATGGCTGGTTCGTACGCTTTCCGTGACGGTTTCATGAAAGCAGATCCTATCCTTCTTGAACCAATCATGAAAGTTGAAGTAGAAACTCCAGAAGACTACATGGGCGATATCATGGGTGACTTAAACCGTCGTCGTGGTATGGTTCAAGGTATGGATGATCTTCCTGGTGGAACTAAAGCAATTAAAGCAGAAGTTCCATTGGCTGAGATGTTTGGTTACGCGACTCAAATGCGTTCTATGTCTCAAGGTCGTGCGACTTATTCTATGGAATTCGCTAAATACGCTGAAACTCCACGTAACGTGGCTGAAGGCATCATCGCTAAGTTCCAGACTGGCGGTAAAAAAGGTGACGACGAGTAATCTTTCGATTACTATAAGCCCAAACTAATTCTTAGTTAAAAACCAAGCGCTCGTGCAGTGACCCTGCATGAGCAGTTTATAAAGGAAGATCATCATGGCTAAAGCCAAGTTTGAACGTAATAAGCCACACGTAAACGTGGGCACAATCGGTCACGTTGACC
>NZ_JAOTNV010000009.1:123798-261653 GCF_025630795.1 Acinetobacter sp. AYS6 | reverse complement strand
GCCAGCTCATTATTCTAAACACCCTCAACTCAATAGTTGGGGGTGTTTTTTTATGCAGAAAATTAATTAGAAAAAATAGGTAAGAAGTTAAGACAATAAAAAAGGACTCTATTAGGAGTCCTTTTTTATAATATATAAGGGAAATTTTGAGTACGATTTGATTTAGAAATAGGCTTCTAGGCCTATATCGTAATAGAATAATATTTATAACTGTCTACGCGCATGTTTTAACGCAGTTCGAAGGCCTTCTTCTAGAGTCGGGTGATAGAAAGGTTTTTCCAGAATGTCATTTAACGTTAAATTTTCGCCTATTATCCAGCTTAATAAATGAGCCATGTGTTCTGTTGCTTCTGTAAATAATTCAGCACCAAGAAGTTTCTGGCTTTCACGTTCTATATAAACCTCAATAGCACCTCTATTTTTTCCAAGAACTATAGCTCTTCCTTGCCGTTCGTAAGAGACTTCACCTGTAATAAAGTCTATACCATTATCTTTTAGTTGTTTATAACTCTGTCCGACGATTGCCATTTCAGGATGACTAAATACAATTCCTAAGGGAGTAAGAGTCTTAACTGGGTGGATTTGTGGATAGTTCAAGCAGTTATGAACAATTTTTTTGCCCTCATGTGCAGCTTCATGCTGTAATGGTGTTGAGGTATAAGCATCACCGACAACAAAAATTGGGTATGTATCTAATTGCTTGGTTTTTGCATTTATAGGTAACAACTTAATATCCTTAAAAGAAGTATCAATATTTTCTAGTTTTAAAGTATCAAGTAAACTTGTACGGCCTGTTGCAGCTAAAACATATTCAACTTTGAGAATTTTCTCTTTTTCTTCAAACGTATAATTTAATATAACTTCATTAGGACTACACTTAACTTCACTTGGTAAAGTTTCGAATAGAATTTTTAGCTCTCCCCCTAGTTCGTTTTGTGCAAGTTGTTGAAGCCTAGAACTAGTCAGTATCCCAATTCGCTTACTGCGAGCAAAAATCGTGGTTTCTACGCCTAAACGGTGCATAGCTTGAGCAATTTCAAGGGCAATCACACCACTACCAATGATGGCAATAGATTTAGGCAGTGTTTTTAATTCGAATATTTGATCTGTTGTTATAAGCCGATTTCCAAGTTCTTTTTGCCAAGTTTGCTCATAATTAGGAGTTGAACCTACAGCTAGAATAAAACTTTTTGCTTGGTACTGTTGCCCATTAACCTCTACAGTTTGTGCATCAATAAAATGGGCTTTACCAGAAACTTTATGTTCAGTTGGCCATTGCTCTACATCTTTTAAAGTGGCTTGTGTAAAGCGATCACGTAAAGTTTGTACATGTTTCATGACCTGATCAGTATTAATTTTTGCAGATACGTCCAAAGCAACTTCTTGAGCATTTTGAATGTCAAACATACGGTTTGCTGTAGAGATGAGGACTTTACTTGGCATGCAACCTACACGAGCACAGGTGGTATCCCATGGGCCATCATTTATAATTAAAATATTATTAGTATATTTAACGGCTTCTTTATATGCGCTAATACCAGCAGTACCTGCGCCAATGATAATAATATCGAACATTGTCATTAAGCTATTTTAATAGATATTTAGAATATATAGAAAAACCCTCTTGAACAGAGGGTTTAGTTCTAATTATTTAGCTTTAATATGTAAAATTTTGCATAAAAGGTGTTTTTAAGATTGTTGAAACAGTCCCATTTTGATTAATAGACTGACCTTCAATGTTTACCCCATTAATAACATGCTTAAAGTCTAATGTAGTTCCATTCAAGCTTTGTTTGAAAGTAAAAATATTTTGTCCTTCTAAATAAATACTGCCATTAAATTTCTGTGCATTCGTTGTTGGCGATTCATTTTCAACGCGACTTCCTTCAAGACCAGTAATACTCGGCAAGCTTAATACTTGGTGATTACCAGCTTTTACTTTGTATGTCGCATTGTTTGTATTGCCAGGAGTAGAGTTCACAACAAATGAAATTGGTTCTGCAAAAGGAACATTAGGGTTATCATTAATAAGTACGTTGAAACCAGAACCACCTTGAACTACGTAGAGATCACCATCAGTTGATGTGTTATCTTTATATACACTCATTGCACCAGTAGTAATTTCTTTTTCAGTAGGTTGGCCTGTATCAGGATCTTGCACAATAGTAGTTGTAGTGATTTTATAATCACTTGTGGCAGAATTAATTAATACGAATCTTTTTTGCTTGGTTTGTTCTAGTCCCCATGAGTGTTGGAATGGATATGCAAAGGCCCCAGTAATTGTTACATCTTGGAAGTTTTTATCATTATTTTCATTTTGAAAAATATAAATTCTGGTATTTGATTGATAATCCTCTAAATTTGGAGAGATATTGTCGTTTGCCAGTTTAATATTTTTTAAATCATCTGCTGTAATATCGAAGTCCCAATCATTATAACCAGGGAGCAAGGTTTTAATTTCTTCACCTTTAAATACGTAGCAGGCACGGTAGTCTGTAGTACTCTTAATAAAACATTTTTCACGATAGTGATCTGAGTACTTAGTAAGATCTACTTTGCGAATATCTAATGTTAACTTGAGTGGGCCTTGGGCGAAGGTATCTAATGCGTGGTCAATGTAGCCTTTTGATAACTTTTCATTATTAAGATCATATGCACCGAATAAATATTTTCCTTCTTGTTTTACACTATTTAAAACAGAAGTGGCCAACTCTTGATCTGTTGAGGGTGTGGTTGGTGTTGTCGTAGAACCAGAATTTGAATTTTGGTTATAGTAGCCATCACCGCCACCTCCACCACAAGCTGTCAAAAAAGCAGCCAAAGTAATCCCACATACTCCATGAGTAAGTTTCATCATTGTCCCCAATTAAAATGATAAGTTATTTAAAATAATTTTTTAGATTTATAAAATAACATATATTTCATGAGGTTGCTCATTATATTTATGAAGCAGCTAGCTAATTAAAGTTGTGTACCCATACTTACACCTACAGTAGGCCGTACCTGCATTGATGAACATGCTGTAAGAATTAAACAGCTTAAAAGTACGAATATAAATTTATTCATAAAAATTAATAAATGATTCAAAAAGATTTAAATACTTTAGTCCAATATTATTTTTAGTTCTGTTGAATTCGTGCAGAGATATGCAAAATAAGTTATCAAAAAACCCTACTTTAAGGAAGAAATAGGGTTTTATGGAATATTAATTTCTTAAAATTAGTCGTCTAATAAATCCATTTGTTTTGCTAATTGATACAGATTGTTCGAACGGTTTCCGGTGCGGCAGAACATAAGCACAGGTTTTGGCAACTCATTGTAATGATTTGCGAAAGTACGTACGTCAAGTTCTGTAATCTGCCCAGCTACAACAGGTTGATAAACGTAGTCTAGACCTACTTGGCGTGCTGCTTCTTCAATTTGAGCGCTTGTAGGTTGTTCAGGGCCGCCTTCCATATCTGGTCGATTATTAATAATCGATTTAAATCCTTTTTCTACAACTTGGCCAACATGCTCTGGACCAATTTGACCTGCGAAACCAACATTATCTGACATTTCGTCACTCCAAAATTTAACAAAACCTCTTATGCTGTATCATAGCATTAAGCTTAACCTGAGATACAAGACACTCGTGTGTTGTTCTGACTAAGAAAAGTTATGTCTTATAGCTGAGCTGTAAATTTTAAAAATGATCATTAAGCTATTTTAAAATTGGTTATTCATATTCTATTTCAACGGAGCACATATGCACGCTTATATGGTTGAGCCTTTATATGTTCCATGTGGTCAGGAAACGATCGCAGCTGATTTTTATATTCCAAAAACAAATAAGAAATCTGCCGTTATAATTATGGCCCATGGTTTTGCTGCGTTGCGTCAATTTAAATTAGTTCAATATGCACAGCGATTTGCACAGGCGGGCTATGCTGTTATTTTGTTTGACTATCGATATTGGGGTGGGAGCACTGGCAAGCCAAGAGAAATGGTCTCCATCAATTCACAGTTGGAAGATTGGAAAACAGTTATTCAATATGCTTCTACCTGTAAGCTGATAGATAACCGAAGAATCGTGTTATGGGGAACTTCTTTAAGTGGCGGATATGCGCTAAGCCTAGCTTCTGAATTGAAGAATATTCAGGCAATTTTAGTACAAATTCCTTATGTAGATGGAGCTGAAACTGCCAAGCTCTATCCTTTACAACGCTATCCTCAAGCATTGAAATTGTCGAGTCAGGATTATATGGGATCAAAAATGGGGCTTAATCCCAAAAGATTACCTGTCGTCGATCAACATAATTTATGCTTTATGCCAACAGCAGATAGTTATTATGGTTATCTATCAATTGTAAATCCTGACTATTATTGGAGTGGGGAAGTCCCAGCTCGTGTCTTTTTTAATTTGATGCGATACCGTCCGATTCAGGTTGTGCGCCAGATTAATATTCCAGTTTTATTTATTGCGGCCCAAAAAGATTCCCTTATTCCTATTGAGTCCAGTCGTGAAGCTGCGACAAATATTGCGCCTTTTGTGAGTTATCATGAGTGGGATATGAAACATTTTGATATCTATCACGGTTCATGGTTTGAAAAAGCAGTGATAACCCAATTAGAATTTTTACATCAGCATATAGGAGTGGTGTAAATGATTATTGTATGTGCATCGTGCGGTGCAAAAAACCGAGTTCCAGAAGAAAAACTTCCTGAGCAACCAAGCTGTGGGCAATGTCATCAGCCATTAATACCGCTTGCGCCTATTGAACTAAATGAGCAAAATTTTAGTAACTACATCACGAATAGTGATCTACCTATTTTCATTGACTTATGGGCAGAATGGTGCGGACCTTGTAAAATGATGGCACCACATTTTGCGCAGGTCGCAAAACAAAATCCAGGCGTTATTTTTGCCAAGATTAATACCGAAGAATCTCCTCGCTTAAGCCAAGCTTTTCATGTGAGAAGTATTCCGACACTTGTCTTAATGAACAAAACGACAGAGGTTGCGCGTATTAGCGGCGCATTACGTGCGCCTGAATTGCAGCAGTGGCTCGATCAACAACTTCAAACGAATTTCGGGAGCTAAGGTGTCAGAAGCTTATACCAAACCAGAAGGAATTTTATCCTTACAAACGATTGCCATGCCAGCAGATACAAACTGGAGTGGTGATGTATTTGGTGGATGGATTGTGTCACAAATGGACTTAGCTGGAGCAATTCACGCAGAGCGTTTCAGTCGTGGCCGCTGTGCTACGATTTCCATTAATCAAATGACCTTTTTGGTTCCGGTAAAAGTTGGCTTTGTCATTAGCTGCTATACCAAAATCTTAAAAGTTGGAAATACTTCTATTCAGATGCAAATTGAAGTTTGGGATAGTCATGATGACTCTCGTGAGCCAATACGTATTACTGAAGGAGTCTTTACCTTTGTAGCAGTTGATGTAAAAGGCAATAAGCGCCAAATACCCGAAGAAGCGAGACAAAAGTTCCTAGAGACTCAATAAAACTTAGAAAGCCTGAATATCAGTATTCAGGCTTTAATCTTTAATTTATACAAAGAATTTATTTTTAGAATTAAAACATCGTGTTTGTATTTTTGCTTTGCTCAGGAATGTTTTGTATAACATCCCAATGTTCTACGATTTTTCCATTTTCGACACGAAATATATCAATAATTGCTCTTCCTCGATCTTTTTCATTTTCAGTAGAATGAACATGTAAAACGACAAGATTACCTTCAGCAATAGCACGTTTAATCTCATTTTTAGCTTGCGGATTCTTTTGGAACTTTTCAGTGAAGAAATTAACAAAAGGTGCTTTCCCATCTGGAACATTAGGGTTGTGCTGAATGTATTGTTGACCCAGATAGCAGTCTGCATATTCTTTGACTTTATGTTTTAAAAAGACGCCTTCATAAAAGTCGATCACAATTTTTTTATTTTGAGCACTTACTTTATCTATCGCTTCTGATTTGGTCGAAGTTATTTTACTGGTTTTAAGATTAGGTTCAGTCGCATGAGTCGTTATTGTTGTAAATATAAAACTCGTAAATAAAGAGGAAAGAATTAGTATTTTTTTCATTTTTAACCTCAAGATACAAAAAATAATTTTTATATCTTGAGGCAAATAAAAATCTAAAAGTACTTTAGATTAGTTGTTATTTCTTACGTTTCGGTAACCATGCCCAAAGCATTTGGCACTGGATTGGTTCATTGCCTGCATCATCAATGACAGTAACTGGAATCACAAGTTCACCTTTTTCATTATCCGCAATAAACTTTCGCTGTTCAGCAGATAACGTTGCCGTAGCAGTCAAACCACCTTCAACTACTTTTAAATAATCAACATGTAATGATTTGATTAATAAAATGCGGTTATCAGGAATGTGTAAACCGGTTAGAAAACCTGTTGCAGTTTCTGCTAAAAGAGCCATAGCCGCAGCATGAACCCCTTTAATATGATTTTGCATATTTTTTTGGTTATCTAAACGGACAATAACATGGTTTGAGTCTACTTCCAGATAGCGGATATTTGCTGTACCCACCATTGGCACGATACGACCAAACGCCTTGCTCCAAAGCGTGCTCCGAATACCTTTAGGGAATTTTGAAGTCGCTTTTACCAGTTTTGATAGACGATTGGATTGAGACATGGAATTACCTTAGCTTTGAATGTCACGACAAGAGATTAATCTTTAAAGTTATTAAACTGTAATGGCACACCAAATTGCTGTTCACGTAAAAAATTCATGACTTGTTGTAAAGTGTCACGCTTTTTATCTGTTACACGAATTTTGTCGCCTTGGATAGAAGATTGCACTTTAACGCCACTTTCTTTAATGGCTTTATTAATTTTTTTTGCAGTATCTGAGTCAAGACCATCTTTAAGTTTAATCACTTGCACAAAATTTTTACCTGAAGCAGCAGCTTTTTGCGGATCAAGTGCTTGCACATCAATTTTACGTTTATAGAAATGATTTTCTAACATGTTATAAACCTGTTCACACTGGAAATCACTTTCAGTACTGATTTTAATTTCTTTATTTTTTTCGTTTATTTCGACTGAAACATCATGACCACGAAAGTCAAAACGTGTTGCAATCTCTTTTTGTGTGTTTTGTACGGCATGATTAACTTCAAATAACTCTAATTCAGAGACAATATCGAAAGAAGGCATAGTTTAGACCTTTACAAAGGGAAAGAATATTTGAGATGCTAAGAGGGTTTTCTTCATTTGCCAAGTGTTGTTTACATCAAAGGAGTGCACAATGATCCGTAAACAAGAAATTACAACATTTGAATTCCCAGAAAATGCTGTTATCTGGGATGTCCGTGATACAAATGCTTATGCAGAAGGGCATGTTAAAGGTGCGGTAAATCGCCCGATTAATGATTTGAATGCTGATATTTTGAACCAGGTCTCTGCGGGTCAGCCGATTTATATTTTATGTGGTGGTGGTAGCAAAGCTCCTCGTGCAGCTGAGAAACTAGAAGGATTGGATGCCTCGCGTGAATATGTCGTGCTGATGGGCGGGACACGTGCAGCTCGTGATGCTGGCTTGCCTCTAGAGCAGGGCGCATAAAAAAAAGCACCTTCGGGTGCTTTTTTATTGAAGTAAATTACTGTGGTTTGAAATAAGGTTTTTTAGGCTTTACTTTTTTCTGGAATCGTTGAGGATTTAACTTTTGTAATAAATTGTCTGGTACTGGACAAGCTTCCCCTAACAGCTGGGCAACTAAGATCTCACTGCATAGCGGAGCAAATAAGAATCCCTTAGAACCAAGACCTGCAAAAGTAGCAATTCGGCTATGTTCCTGCATTTTTCCAACCAGAGGAAAATAATCTAAGCTTTGTGCTCGGATAGATGCACGACCTTGCCATGTCGAAGTTGCTGGTAACTTTTCTGCATAAGCAGGAAATACGCTGTGGATTAATTCAAAGTTATGCACATGGTCATCGGTAAGTACATCTTGATCTTCACGATTTGGGTAAAAAGACGCACCTAAAATCATCTGTGAAGCATCAAGTTGCATGCAATACCCACCATAGCTATAAGCCTCATTTAAAGGCAAGGGAGCAAAAGTGTTATCAACCCAGCTCACTTGTCCACGTATTGGTTTTAACTGTGGATAGCTTTCAAATAAAGCAGCACTTCCCCGAGCACAGCACACAACAACATGGTCTGCTTCAGCAATAACCTCATTACTAGCCTGCAATTGAACTTTATTTTCAAAAGGAACCAGTGCTGTAATATGGGCAACTTTTAGATCAATTAAAGGATGTTGCAAAATTTCATCACGTAGTTGATGTGGTGAAACAGAACCCGCTTCTGTTAGTAAAACGCTTGAATATGCCGTTTCGAGTGAGTTCGTTAAGTGGGTAACAACCTCAGCTGGATATTGATTTACAAGATCGAGGAGTTCGTCTGCATTTTTCAATGCGATTTGTTGTATTTGAAGTGGGCGGAATGCTTGAAAATTTTTATAAAAATTTAAAGCATGTTGCCAACTTAAAGTCATGAGATGTTCATGGCTTTGTTCAATTGGGCATAGTTTTGGATTAAGCAACGCCAAAGGGTTTCCAGAAGCACCAGACAATGCTTCTGTTTGCTCATATAGGGTGACTTGATGCCCGCGTGCTGCAAATGCCCACGCCGTAGTTAAACCTGCTATGCCGGCCCCAATGATCGCAATATGCTGCTGTTCTTTACCCAATGACTGAATTTGGTCTAATTGTGAGGATTCATCATTAGATTGAGGTGGATTCCAGATTGCTTTGAGCATTTCCCGTTTATGTCGAAAACCACGTGGACGAGAAATACTAATACCATGCGCTTTTAGTCCACGTTTTAAAACTCCTGCGACACTAAAAGAGGAAAATGTACTGCCATGGTCAGAAAGACGGACAATATGATTTAAAACGTTTTGTTCCCATAGCTCTGGATTGCAAGAGGGCGCAAAGCCATCTAAAAACCAAGCATTTACTGCTTTAGTTTTCGCTATGCTTGGGAAAATATCTTGTGCATCTCCTAGCCATAGGTCAATGCTAAAACGCTCGTTAGGAAAAGTTAAACGATGACACCCAGCAATTGGCAGTGGATATTGTTCAATTAACTGCTCTGCAAGTGGTTTAAGCTCATCCCAGACATTTAAAGCACGAATAAGGTCAGCTTTACTTAATGGAAATTTTTCAACACTCATTGCATGTAAATGACTTTGATTATCTGGACGAACTTGTTGCCAAAGTTGCCAGAGTGCAAGAATGTTTAAACCTGTACCAAAACCGGTTTCTCCTACACTGAAATATTCAAAATCTTTTAGATTGGCTAAGCGTTCTGATAAGTCATTACCATTTAGAAAAACATGTCGTGTTTCAAGTAAGCCATTATCTTTAGAGAAATAGACATCACCAAATTGTTTGGAAATGGGAACCTCGATACCATCGATTAATTCCCAGTCCAGTTCTGCTGTTTGGATACGGTTTGATACGTTCATTTGGTTTAATAGATTGCTTGGATTTACCACTGGCGTCGACGTTTTGTATGAATATAACTAGCGATAAAGAATCCTAACAATACGCCACCAGCTAAGGTAACCGCACCATATAAAAACATTTGTGCGCTACGTTCGCTTTGTAAGACTTGAACCTGAACCGAGAGGCTATCATTTTTTAGCTGTAACTCTTGGTTCTGAGCGAGTGCTTCAAGATTGGCATGTTCTAACTGTTTTAAACGAGATGCCTGATCTTGAACCAAAGCTTTGATTTTCGCATCTTGCTGTTGTTTATTCTTTACGAGTTGTTCAGCTGTAAGTGGTTGAGTTGTAGCCGCTGTTTTTACTACATTTGCCGCTGTAGGTGTTGGTTTAGCGGCCTGAGTTGAAGGCACGCTTGGAGGAGGTGTTGCTGGTGTTGCAGCAGGTTCAACTGCTCCAGCAGTTGAACATATCAAACACAAGCCAAGAAAGCTTTTGATTGCAGGCTGCATGCGATTACCCTTTTGGAAATGCTTTATTAAATGGTTTTACATCAATGTGGGCATAAATGCCTTCTTTAAGAAATGGTTCTTCTTTTAACCATTCATCTAATGCTTCGCGACTGTCGAATTCAACAATCATGGTGCTGCCATAGAAACCTGCTTGAGGATCATTCGGGTCTTTTGGCATAGCTCCCGCTGTAACAAGGCGGCCTTCATCATCAAGTTTTTGCAAACGTTCAATATGCTGAGGGCGTACTGCTAAGCGCTTCTCTAGAGTTCCTTCGTTATCGGTACAGCTTAGAACAAAAAAAGGCATGTAATCGTATCTCTATAATCAATCAGGAACCATTCTAAGCATCTGGTGACTTAAAATGTTTACGTAAAATAATGAACTGAATAATGATAAATGAAAACATCACAATCATGTCACCAAATGCAGTAAATTCACCCCAATATTTTCCGCCATGAAATAAAAATGCAAAGAACACATGCAAACAAGACATCACTACAAACATGACTGCCCAAGCGAAGTTTAGATTTTTCCAACCTTTTTCACTTAATTCTAAAATAGGATCAAATAAACGTCGTATAAGTGGTTTACGGTCTTTACCAAACCAAGGTGAAACCAAGAATGCCCCTGCGAAAACCAAATTTAAAATTGCAGCTTTCAGACGAATATAGAAATCATCACTTAACATGAGGGTGATGCCACCAAAAATCACAGTCATAAACAATACAAACCACTGTTGTTTATCTAGACGGAATTTTTGGAAAACAAATAGGGCACCATATACCACAAGCATTGAAATGATTAAGCCAGTTGTCGCTACAAGAATATTATTATTATCGGCACCACCAGCAGACCCGATCAGTTTAAGTAAAGGATGCTGTGTGTCGGTTGGGTCAACTGTTTTATATAAATAGAAGAAAATAATTAATGGAACAAAGTCCAGAAGTGCTTTCATGTTAGAGTATCTGATCAGGTTTGGTGAATGGCATAGTATAAAAGATGCAAGGCATAGATTTACATACACATAGCAATATTTCTGATGGAACTTTGTCTCCGGAATTATTGGTGCAAGCTGCTATAGATGTGAATTTGCATACTTTGGCTTTAACTGACCACGATACAATGGATGGTTTGCAGCGAGCTAGAATTGCTGCACAAGGTCATGATTTAAAAATCATTTCTGGTACAGAGATTTCAAGTCAGTGGTCGCGTCCAACAACCAAAAAGAGTTATGGCGTGCATATCGTTGCTTTAAACATGCAAGATGAAGCGCCAATTTTAGAAGCATTAGAACAACAAAAAAGGGTACGAGCGCAAAGAGCTAAAGTCATTTGTGATTTATTAGAAAAATGTATTGGTTTTCAGATTTATGAAGATGTTCTTGCCAAAGTAGAAGATCAGGCAGATCGAATCACCAGAACACACATTGCTAAAACATTGGTCGAAAAAAATGTAGTAACCCGTCCTCAACAAGCATTTGATCGTTTCTTAAAAGAGGGAAGACGTGCCTTTGTAAAGTTTGAAGGATTAGGGTTGAAAGAAACCATTGATGTAATTCATGAAAGTAAAGGGCTGGCAGTTTTAGCACATCCGACTCGTTATGATTTATCTGCAACCAATGTTCGATATTTAATTGAATTATTCGCAACCTCAGGTGGAGACGCAATTGAATTACCTCCACCCATGGAAACGTTATCTACTCGCCAGATGGTTGACCGGATAATTGAGCAACATCAGCTGGCCGTATCGATTGGTAGTGATTTTCATGGTGAAAATATGCCATGGATTAAATTGGGGAATACACCTAAACCAACCGCTAATCAGCAAGGTGTTTGGGAGCGTTTTCTCTAAAATTTTACAGCAAGTTATTATCTTGAGCCTGAATTGGAGGAGGTGTAGGTTTGCCTAGTGTTCCTAAAAGTTCAATCTCGATATTACGGACCATTGCGTCTAAAGGTAAATCATTACTTTGAGTACCGAAAGGCTCTTCAATTTCTGAGCTGAGTGCATCAAGACCTAAGAATGTATATGCCAAAATTCCAACCAGTAAAGGGGTTGCTAAGCCAAGCAATGAACCCAGACTAAACGGCAACATAAAACAGAAAAAATAGACAGTGCGGTTGAGCAAAACTGAATAGGCAAATGGAATAGGCGTATTGGCGATTCGGTCACAGCCAGTTTGCACGACACTTAAATCTGAAACATTTTTATTCATCTGCGCATAGATGATGTCAGAGATTTCACCTTCTTTAAGTGCTTGTAATAATTCCCAGTGTATAAGGCTCAATGTGTACTGAGGGGCATTATTTTGCTGATAGAGTTGAGTAAGTGCCTGCTGGCTCATACCACTGGTTTGTATTAACTCTGTTGGGTTCGCAGTCTGACGACGTAAACGGTCACGTAACACGTTAGCAAAAACAATCACATGCTGAATGACACGTTCACGACGGGCCTGAGTCAAAATTCGGCAATCACGGTCAAAATGACGTGAAGTTGCAATTAAAACGCCCCATAATTTTCGGGCTTCCCACCAACGGTCATAACATGCAGTATTTTTAAATCCTAAAAAAATAGAAAGTACGACACCAATGAGAGTAAAGCCAACCAAAGGAATTTCTGGAAAGCGATAAAGATTGATATATTCCACGCCACCAATGATTGCCGAGATCAACATAACAAACCCTAAGGAGGGAAGAATTTTGGGTAAAATCGTCCCTCGCCAAGAGAATAAAACTTTGAAAATACTAGGTTGATCACGAACAATCATTTTATTTTAAGCATCACTATTTTTGTTTTGATCTTCTAGGCTTAGTTAAGCTTTGTCAATATTATTGAACTGATATTGGTGCAGGGTTGAGCAGTTGTTGTTCAGCAAATGAAAAGCTTCCTTCTGGTGAGATAATAAAATGATCTAAGAGGCGTATTTCGACAAGTTGACAGGCATTTTCTAGTTGCTGGGTTAAGGCAATATCTTCGGCAGAAGGCTGCGCCAAACCAAATGGATGATTGTGTGCAATAACGAGCTGACAAGCATGTTGTTGTAAGGCGTAACGTAAGGTTTGATTGACCGAAACCGCACAATATTGCATTGAGCCAAAGAATAGCTTTTTAAAATGCAGCTTTCTTAATTCTGGGTCTAGACACAGCACGGCAAAGACTTCTTGTTTTTCACCTTTTAATTCATAGCGCAAATAATCTAAAACTAAATCAGAAGAATGAAGACTGAGATCATTTTTCTGAAAGTGATGATCGAGATAACGCCGTCCGAGTTCTTTGACTGCCAGTAATTGTGAATATTTTGTTGCTCCAATTCCATTAAATTGAGTTAATTCACTTAACGATGAATCAAATACTGCATTTAGGCTGCCAAAATGTTGAATGAGTAAACGTGATAATTCGACTGCTGAATGTTGCCTTGAACCTGAGCGAAGAAAAATCGCCAATAGCTCTGCATCAGAGAGACTTTGAGGGCCTTGTTGTAATAACCGTTCTCTTGGCCGCTCTTGTTCGGGCCAATTTTTAATAGAAGTATTCATATTCCCCAGCATAATTCGCTTAAAATTTTATTTTGTTTGCCCAATCAATCTTGGGTCTGCGCGTATTTAATGCTATTGTGAGCGCCACTGCAACAGTAAGGTATCCTGTTCGTGAGCTTTGATCTAAGTGTTATTCCTCATAAAAACATCGTTTTAGCTGTTACTGGCGGAATTGCTGCCTATAAAAGTGCCATCTTAGTCCGCCGCCTCAAAGATTATGGCTTTGACGTGCGTGTGGTCATGACACATGGTGCTCAGGCATTTATTACCCCACTAACTTTTCAGGCTCTTTCTGGTAATCCTGTCCATACTGAACTTTTAGACCCTGCGGCTGAAGCTGGAATGGGACATATTGAATTAGCACGTTGGGCTGATTTATTACTGGTTGCGCCTGCAAGTTGCGATACTTTGGCAAAATTTGCGCATGGTTTAGCAGATGACTTGCTCAGTACAGTATTTTTGGCCACAAAATCTCCTGTATGGGTTGCGCCTGCCATGAATCAGCAAATGTGGGCGGCCAAAGCTACACAACGAAATTTACAAACCTTGGTCGAAGATGGTGTGCATGTGATCATGCCGGATGCGGGTGAGCAGGCGTGTGGTGATGTTGGTTTAGGTCGAATGCCAGAGCCAGAAGAAATTGCCAAGCAAGTGGCTGGTTATTTCCATCAGGCTCAACGTGCCATCGCTGAAAAATTTGGTTTGTTAGCTGGAAAGCGAGTTGTGATTACTGCTGGGCCAACGCGTGAAGCGATTGACCCTGTTCGTTATATCTCGAACCATAGTACTGGTAAAATGGGCTTTGCTTTAGCGGCTGCTTGTTACGCTGCTGGTGCACAAGTGACTCTGATTGCTGGACCTGTAAGTTTAGATACACCGAATGGTGTAAAAAGAGTAAATGTTGCCTCTGCAAGACAGATGTTAGATATCAGTATGGACTCGTTAGAAACAGGCTGTGATATCTTCATTGCAACTGCCGCAGTCGCTGATTATCGTGTAGCAGAAGTTGCCGAGCACAAAATTAAGAAAGCAGGGGACGAGTTGAATGTTTCCCTTGTAAAAAACCCGGATATTGTGGCAACCATTGCAGGTCAGGAAAAGCGTCCATTTATGGTGGGCTTTGCAGCTGAAACACAAAATGTTGAAGAATATGCGGCAGGAAAACTGGTTGCTAAAAAACTCGATATGATTGCGTGCAATGATGTGTCACGTGCAGACATTGGTTTTGCTTCTGATGAAAATGCGATGACGGTTTTCTTTGCTGAAAACTATCACATGAAAAAGCGTGAGTTAGAAAAAGCATCTAAACAAGAAATTTCTCAACAGTTGGTTGAAGCAATTTCGGATGCATTGCGCCGTAAATAATATGTTTTAAATAAAAAAACCGCGAATTAATCGCGGTTTTTTTATATGTCTTACTTTATCCAACTTAAGGAATGTCATCTTCAAATTCAGGTTTAACCTGAACGATGAAGTCCTGACGGTTAAGACCACGCCATAAGGCAAAAGCTGTACCGATATAAATTGAAGAGTAAGTACCTACAAAGACACCAACAAACATTGCGATAGAGAACCAGTGTAAGCCATCACCACCTAAGAACATCATTGCTAGAACGACTAGCAATAAGGTCATTGATGTATGAATGGTACGACGTAAAGTCTCGGTTAATGCAATATCGACGATTTCACGAGGAGTCGCTCCGCGAATTTTACGGAAATTTTCACGGATACGGTCTGACACTACAATGTTATCGTTAAGCGAGAAGCCAATAACAGCAAGTACCGCAGCTAAAACAGTAAGGTCAAACGGCCACTGGAATAATGCAAAAGCACCAATAATAATGATGATGTCGTGGAATAGAGACATTACGGCACCCATTGCGAGCTTAAACTCGAAACGGATCGTCACGTAAATCAACATTAAGATAAGTGCAAGGGCAACCGCACCAGCAGAACGAACATAAAGCTCGTTACCTACTTGACCACCTACAGAGTCCACTTTATGAACTACTGCGGCATTGTTTGGTAATTGCACAGCCTTATTGATGGCATTACTAAGGTCTTCGACCTTAATATCTTGTACAGGCATGCGCACGATTAAGTCTTTATTACTACCTAGCGTTTGCACTACAGCATCTTTAAAACCAGCTTTACCAAGTGCCTGAACGACTTCAGACTGATTTGCTGGTTGAGCATAGTTCAACTCGACAGAGACACCACCAGTAAAGTCCAAACCGAGGTTAAGACCTTTAGTCGCAATAAAGAAAATACTCGCCAATGTAATCAGGATCGAGAAGATTGCCGCAGGTTTAGCAATCTTCATGAACGGGATGATTTTTGCATCATCCGGACGAGTATATTGTTTTGATTCTTGTTGAGTCATTTTAGTCATCATCGATCTCCTTAAATGCTCAACTTTTTCAAGTTACGGCGTTTACCATAAATGATTTGTACAATTGCGCGAGTCACTGTAATTGAAGTAAACATCGAACACACAATACCAATCATTAATGTTACAGCGAAACCTTTAATTGTGCCTGAACCAATTGCAAACAAAATGAAAGCAACGAGGAACGTCGTTAAGTTAGAGTCAAAAATGGTGTTATAGGCTCGATCATAACCGGCCACAATGGCCTGCTTGGGCGAGGCTCCCCAGAGCATTTCTTCTCGAATACGTTCACAGATCAATACGTTAGAATCGACTGCCATACCAATGGTAATGACGATACCTGCAATACCCGGTAAGGTAAGGGAGGCTCCAATCCATGACATAACCGTTAAAATCATTGCCAAGTTAAACACAAGAGCAAAGTTAGCGATTAAACCGAATAGACGGAAGAAAACCACCATCCAGATTGCAACAAGCAAGAAGCCGATTTGAGTTGATAATACGCCTTTATCAATATTTTCTTGACCAAGACTTGGACCAACCACACGTTCTTCAACAAAATACATTGGCGCAGCCAAAGCACCTGCACGTAGCATTAATGCGAGTTCTGCTGCTTCTTGAGGAGAACTTAAACCGGTAATACGGAAAGTTGAACCTAAAACGGCCTGAACAGTTGCAGCATTGATGACTACAGATTCAGTGTATGGAGTACGAACTTCTGTTTGTGCACCAGTTTTAGGATCTGTGACATAAGTAATTTTTTGCTTATTCTCGATGAACAATACCGCCATGCGTTTACCAACAGCATTACGAGTTGCATCGGACATCAGCTTACCGCCAGCACTGTCGAGGGTAATATTTACCTCGGCACCACCAGAGTCTTGGCTAAAGCCAGAACTTGCATTTTGAACGCGCTCACCAGTCAAGATACGATTACGTTGCAACAAAAGTTGACGACCGCTATCTAAAGACTCATAAGCAAAAACTTCTGTGCCCGGAGGTAAAGGCTGACCATTATATTTACCTGTATATGGGTCAATATATTGATTATTTGAGTCAGAAACCAAGCGGAATTCGAGGTTTGCAGTACGGCCTAAAACACGTTTAGCTTCAGCTGTATCTTGTACACCCGGTAATTCAACAACAATACGGTTGCTACCCTGACTTTGTACCAATGCTTCTGCAACACCAAGTTCGTTAATACGATTACGTAATGTTGTTAAGTTTTGGTTTACCGCATATGACTGGATTTCTTGGCGACGTACATCAGTATAAGAAAGCTTCAAAGTAGAACCTGTAGAGCTTGCTAATGCCTGTTGGGTATATTCATTCCCATTACGACGTAGAAAATCCATTGCTGCATCACGGTCAGCATTGTCAGCAAATTGAACAGTGATTACATTGTTTGTTAATGCAAGACTATTAAATTTGATTTTGTTTTCACGGAACTGACGACGCAAATCGGTGGCAGAGGTTTCCATACGTTGGGCAACGGCTTTGTCCATATCTACTTCAAGCAAGAAGTGGACACCACCACGTAAGTCCAAACCAAGTTTCATTGGTTTTGCGCCAATCTTTTGCAGCCATTCCGGTGTGGTTGGTGCAAGGTTTAGGGCGACAACATATTGATCACCTAAGTCACGGCGTAATACTTCTTTTGCTTTCAACTGCGCTTCAGAAGAGCTGACACGCAAGAGGGCAGCATTATTTGTAAAAGTATTATCGTGACTTGCAATATTTGCTGTTTTTAAAATTTGCTCTGCTTTTTGCACCACACTTTGATCAATTTGGGTACCAGCTTTGGCACCGGAAATTTGAACGGCGGGCTCATCCGGATATAGACTAGGCAGTGCGTATAATGTACTGACTACCAGAACAACCAGAATCAGTAAATATTTCCATGCAGGGTAACGCATTCGCTTTCTTCTTAAATGAAAAAGCCGTGCTAAAGCACGACTGTTTTATGATTAAAGGTTATTTAGAGTGCCTTCAGGTAATACTGAAATTACGCTGGCACGCTGAATTTTTACTTCTACACCACGGCTAAGTTCAACAACTGCATAGTCACCTTCAATTTTGGTTACTTTGCCCATTAAACCACCAGCGAACACAACTTCACTACCTACACCTAAGCTCTCGATTAAAGAACGGTGCTCTTTAGCACGCTTTGCTTGAGGACGCCAAATTAAGAAATAAAAGATTGCAACGAATACAACAATCATCAAGATGTTTGGCAAAATACCTGTAGTTGGGCCAGCTGCCGGTGCTGCATGTGCAGCAGAAATTAAAAAGCTCATTTTGATTTCCTAAAGTTAAAAATATGAGTCAGATACCTGACATAATCCTAATTCGTTTTGCAATTTACCTTGTCTTGAGGTTGAGCGCAAATCGGGCTTATTCATCAACCGGACATGGTGGAACTTCTAATCCACGACGGGCATAAAAGTCCTGAACAAATTCATCAAAGGTGCCATTGTCTAATGCATCACGCATACCTTCAGTTAAACGTTGGTAATAACGTAAGTTATGAATAGTACCGAGCATAGACGCTAACATCTCTCCACATTTTTCAAGATGGAATAGATAAGCACGGGTAAAGTTCTTACAAGTATAGCAATCGCAATGTGGATCGAGCGGGCTCTGGTCATGGCGATATTTACTATTACGAATACGTACCAGACCATCAGTGACAAAATAATGACCGTTTCGCGCATTACGGGTTGGCATTACACAGTCGAACATATCGACACCGCGGCGCACCGCTTCAACGATATCTTCCGGTTTACCAACGCCCATTAAGTAACGTGGTTTGTCCTGTGGCATTTTGCTTGGTAGATAATCTAAAACTTTGATCATCTCATCTTTAGGTTCACCTACAGATAAGCCGCCAATCGCATAACCATCAAAGCCAATTTCAAGAAGGCCATTTAAAGACTCATCACGTAAGTCTTCATACATACCGCCTTGAATAATGCCAAATAATGCATTCTTATTTTTGAGTTCATCATGATGATGGGTTTTACAACGTTTTGCCCAGCGTAAAGAAAGCTGCAATGATTTTTGTGCTTCTTCATGAGTTGCAGGATACGGTGTACATTCATCAAAAATCATGACGATGTCAGAGTTCAAAACTTGCTGAATTTCCATAGAAATTTCAGGCGATAAAAATACTTTTGAACCATCAATCGGCGAGCGGAAAGTAACACCTTCCTCTTTGATTTTGCGCATTGCGCCAAGACTAAAAACCTGGAAACCGCCAGAGTCAGTCAAAATTGGCTTATCCCATTTAATAAAGTTATGCAAACCGCCGTGTTCTTTAATCACTTCAAGACCTGGGCGCAAATATAAATGGAAGGTATTTCCTAAAATAATTTGTGCCTGAATGTCTTCGATATCACGTGGTAGCATACCTTTGACTGTGCCGTAAGTCCCCACTGGCATAAAAACAGGTGTTTCAACAACACCATGCTCTAAAGTTAAACGACCACGACGGGCGCGCCCCGACTGACCTAATTTTTCAAACTTCATCTAAAAATCCTGAACACGAGCAGAGGCGAAGAAACAGTTCGCTGCTAAAAAGAGAGCTATTTTCCTTGATTCTGCGACGTAGTTCTACTACTAAATGTAGCCGTTATATAAAAAGATGGGAGAAACTAAGGATAGCTGTTATTGCATCGATATTTTAATGAAGGAAATATCTAAACTTTAGATTTATAAAAATTCTAATTCATTGGGCAGAGCTGAGCGATATTGCTAAACATACACATCCTTTTATAAGAGAGAGGAGACGTTTAACAATATCGATCAATATATTAATTCTTAAACTTCTAATTTATCAATCAGCATTGCATCGCCATAACTAAAGAAACGATAGCGGCTTTTAACTGCATGTTCATAGGCAGCCAAAATGTTGTCTCGATTTGAAAGTGCTGATACCAACATGAGCAGAGTAGACTCAGGCAAATGGAAGTTAGTAATTAGACGGTCTACGATGCAGAACTCATAGCCAGGATAGATAAAGATTTGCGTGTCGCCAGTCCAAGCTGCAATTTTACCGCCATGAGCTTGTGCTGCACTTTCTAAAGCACGTGTTGCAGTTGTACCAACGGCAATCACTTTATTGCCACGCGCTTTAGTCGCCAAAATTAAATCAATGGTTTCTTGAGGTACATCACACCATTCACTGTGCATGACATGATTGGTAATATCATCAGTACGAACAGGCATAAATGTGCCAGCACCGACGTGTAAAGTCACAAAAGATTTTTGAACATTTTTTTGCTCTAACTTTGCTAGTAACTCTTCGTCAAAGTGCAAGCTGGCAGTAGGAGCGGCAACACTGGCAATTTTTTCAGGATTATGAAAAACCGTTTGATAGCGTTCAGTGTCAATTTCTTCTGCTTCACGGTTAAAGTAAGGCGGAATAGGTAACTGTCCATATTGCTCAAGAACAGGCAAGATGGGCTGTGAAAACTCAACCACAAATAAGTTTTCGTGACGGCCACGTACAATCACAGGAATATTATCTGCACCAACAAAAAGCTCGGCGCCTGCTTTAGGCGAGTTACTTGATTTGATATGGCAATATGCTGTTGTGTGGTTCAGCATACGCTCAACCAAAATCTCAATAGCACCGCCTGTAGAGCGTTTTCCTTTAAGTCGAGCTTTCATGACCTTGGTGTCATTAAGCACCAATAAATCACCTTCTTCGAACAGATCGATAATGTCTGTGAACATGTGATCGTGATATTGACCCTTTGAGTCTAAGTGCAACAACCGTGAAGCACTACGTGATTCAAGAGGGTAACGGGCAATAAGTTCATCAGGTAATTCAAAGGAAAAGTCAGACAGTTGCATATTTGAGAAAAAACACCGCAAAAATTGTGCCTAGTATAAACTTTTTCGCTTTTTTATGGCTGTGCTTCTGACCTAAATCATGAAAAATGTTTAAATGATCTAAAAGTGAACGATAATATTCACTTAGGGTTTGACAAGTTTTACAAACGCGCTAATATACGCAACACAAACATACTTCCTCTCCCGAGGTGGTGAAATTGGTAGACGCGGCGGACTCAAAATCCGCTGTCAGAGATGACGTGTCGGTTCGAGTCCGACCCTCGGGACCATATTCAGAATCGCAAGATTCTACGAGAACCCCTAAGCTAACGGTTTAGGGGTTTTTTGTTGGCTATAAAAAGTTGTTTGATCTTAAGAAATTACGACCTCATAATTTGGCTCCGAGGGTCGGACTCGAATCTCGAGCTATAAACGTAGAAGTTATAAAAATCTTTCAATTTTTATTCTCATAAAAGCCCTTATTTTAATATGAGGCGAGTTTAATATAAGCCAAATTAAACTCGCCCCCTAAGCGCTTATTCAAACAGTACTTTTAAGCCGCTTTCTACCATTTTACGAACTCGCATTTCCAACATGTTTCAACTCTCCACGTTCAAACATTTGTTGTATTTTTCTAAAACATACCCACTTTATGTATCTGAAAACCTTTAATTGAAACTTCACATTTCTATTTCGAAAAGAACGTTGCTCTTTTTATGTACTGTGTTAAAGTTTGTAGTAGATCATAATGATTATAAGTACATTTTTAAGAGCGTTTCCGACCAAAAACGACAAAATCTGTGAGGCGGGCAATGACATTCCAGCGTTTAGAACTAAATCAGGTTGAGCAATTAAGTGCTTGTAGAATTTCTCTGTTGCTTGGCTTAAATGCTGAGCAGAACTATATTGAGCAATTTTTCCGGTTTAGTCTTCGACTTTTGAAGTGTAAAAAAGCCTTATTAACTTTTAATCAAGAACCTTACTTTTGGCATCATTGCCCAGAAGGCATGACGGCAATTTCTTTTAAGCCTTCGAAACATTTAAAACAGTGCTTTGCCAAACAACAGGTGATTAATCACTTACATCCTTCTTATCAAAATTTAACCAATTATTTAAAAGAATTAAATATCGAGTGTAGCAGGGCGTTGGCCGTGCATCTTTTATATCCTGATAAAACCTCTATGGGCTTCGCTGTCTTTTTTGATGACGATGCAGCTAAATTTGAAGATGACGATATTCAATTGCTGCTCGATTATTGTTCTACTTTTATGCAGCAAGTCGAGTTGAAGTTTAACTATGAAGAGTTAAACGAACTCTATGAGCAACAGGTTGCGATTAATTCAAGTAAAACTAAATTTTTCTCGATCATTTCGCATGACTTGCGTGCACCATTTCATGGACTACTCGGGTTTTCTGAGGTACTCGCCAAAGAACGTGAAACTTTAGATGAATCTAGCATTCAAAATATTGCTGACTATTTATACGACACTTCGCAATCGACCTATAACTTGCTTGAAAGCTTACTCACATGGGCGATGGCAGAGGGTGGGCGTTTTGTTTATCACCCGATTAACTTTAAGCTTAGACAAGTCAGCAATATCGTTTGTGATGTTTTGCGTACCTTAGCGTTGAAAAAAAATATTGAACTGGTGAATGATGTGCCAGAAGATTTAAAAATCTATGCCGATATCAATATGATGACCTCTGTGATTCAAAACTTGGTGTCAAACGCACTGAAATTTACAGATGTTGATGGATCGGGCAAAGTCTTTATTGAAGCTAGACAGGCTGACAAAAATATAGAAATAACAGTTCGAGACACAGGTCTAGGTATGACCGAACAGCAAATGGCAAATTTGTTCCATCCACGTATTACAGCCAGCTTTAAAGGAACCGCAGGTGAAAAAGGTGCGGGTCTTGGTTTGAGTCTTTGTAAGCGTTTTGTGGAGATTAATCAGGGGCAAATTAATGTCAGCTCCAAAGAAGGCGTAGGAACGTCATTTAAAGTTTTATTACCTTCTGCTCAGGAAAGCCACGAGACTCATGCCGAACATTACTCTTCAGCAGAAGCAAAATTAGTCTAATCCCTTTTCTTACCGCTACTCGAACTGCTATAACTAAAAACAGAGTACGAGGAAAAGAGCTTTTTATATGAATGCGGAGCAGTTACAAAAAACATTGCGTGCTAGTCAGTACGCAGAACAAGTTTTAGGCCTGCATCAGGCTGTTTTAGAACAAGATTACCAAATAGATCAATTTACTGCACCGCTCTCGACTGAACAGATTTATCAATTTGTAGAAACCACATTAGATGGAATTGGGGACGAAACGTCTTGGATGCGTGGATTACGCATTTTAAGAAGTCGTTTAATGTTCCGTTGGATTTGGCAAGATGCCAATCAGCTTACCGATGTTGTCACACTCACACGCGAACTTTCTGATTTTGCCGATGCCAGTATTTGTGCGGCAAAAGATTTTGCACGTGTAGCACTTGTGGCTAAACACGGTGAACCGATGAGTTACTCGGGCAAAGTTCAAGATTTGATTGTTATTGCCATGGGTAAACTTGGTGCGCAAGAGCTTAATCTGTCGAGTGATATTGACTTGATTTTTGCCTTTGATGAACAAGGTGAAACCAATGGTCGTAAATGCATTGATGTACAGCAGTTCTGTATTTTATGGGGACAAAAGTTAATTTATTTACTTGAACACATTACCGCAGATGGTTTTGTATTCCGAGTCGATATGCGTTTACGCCCTTGGGGGGATGGCTCGGCATTGGCGATTAGTCATGCAGCTCTGGAAAAATATTTAAGTCAGCATGGTCGTGAATGGGAGCGCTATGCGTGGATTAAAGCACGTGTTGTAACTGGTGGTAAAGAAGGGCAAGACTTGTTGGAAATGACTCGTCCTTTTGTGTTCCGTCGCTATGTTGATTACACCGCTTTTGCCGCTATGCGCGATATGAAAGCGATGATTGAGCGTGAAGTGTTACGTCGCCATATCGAGGATGATATTAAACTCGGAGCGGGTGGTATTCGCGAAATTGAATTTATTGTTCAGGTGTTCCAGTTGATTTACGGTGGCTCTAAACGTGAATTGCAAGACCGCCAGTGTTTAGTCAGTCTTGAGCACATTGGTGAAGCAGGTTTGTTAGAACGACAAGCCGTTTTAGAACTAGAAGATGCCTATTTGTTTTTGCGCCGTGTTGAACATGCGATTCAAGCCCTCAATGACCAACAAACCCAGCTATTGCCAGAAGAAGCAGACCTAAGACAACGCATTATAGATACCTTGGGTTTTGCGAGTTGGAATGAATTTATTGATGTTCTTAACGAGAAACGCCAGAAAGTAAAAGTTCAATTTAAGCAACTCATTGAAGATACAAGTTCAAATGCAGCAACTGAAAATTTTGGGCAATTAGAGCAACAGTTAGATGAAGTGCTAGATGACAAGGCGAAAAATCTGATTCATGAGTTCTGGCACGGGCACGCAATCAAAAAACTACCTTCAAACGCGGTTCAGCGATTAAAGACATTCTGGCCTCATTTAATTGAAGTGATTTTACAGTCTGACCAACCTCAAACTGCACTTTTGCGCTTAATGCCACTGATTGAATCGGTCATGCGCCGGACCGTGTATTTAGTCATGCTGATTGAAAGTAAAGGGGCATTGCAACGCTTAGTGAAAATGGCGACGGTAAGTCCATGGATTTGCGAAGAGCTAACGCAATATCCAGTACTGCTTGATGAGTTTTTATCGATGGGCTTTGAGTTGCCAAAGCGTAAAGACTTAGAAGACTCATTACGTCAGCAGTTGCTTCGTATTGAGATCGATCAGGTTGAAGACCAAATGCGAGCACTTCGACTGTTTAAAAAGAGCAATGTACTCACTGTTGCTGCAAGTGATGTATTAGCTGAAAGCCCACTCATGAAAGTGTCTGATGCATTAACTGATATTGCGGAAGTCAGTGTCAATGCAACCCTTCATTTGGCTTATCAAACAGTAGCAAAGCGCCATGGCTATCCATGTGATGTCGAGGGGAAACGTTGTTCACTCGATTATAAAGCCTTTGCTGTTATTGGTTATGGCAAGGTGGGTGGCATTGAGCTTGGCTATGGTTCTGACTTAGACCTTGTCTTTATTCATTATCTAGATGAACAATCCGATACGGATGGAACTAAGTCTATTAGTGGCTTTGAGTTTGCAATGCGTGTTGCTCAAAAGTTTATGTCGCTTATGACCACTCAAACCCTTGATGGCCGTGTCTATGAAATTGATACACGTTTAAGACCTTCCGGTGAGGCCGGTTTATTGGTGACAAGTTTGAAAGCCTATGAACACTATCAGTTGAAAAGTGCATGGCTTTGGGAGCATCAGGCACTCGTTCGTGCGCGCTCTATTGCTGGCGATGAGGAGCTTTGCCAGAAATTTGAAATATTTCGCCGCGAGATATTGACTCAGTCTAGAGATGAGGCTTATGTTCGTGAAGAAGTGTTGAAAATGCGTCAGAAAATGAAAGACCACCTAGGTTCATCTTCTGAACAGAAAAAACATGGTATTTTTCATTTAAAACAGGACGCAGGTGGTATCGTAGATATCGAATTTATGGCACAGTATGCTGTACTTGCATGGAGCGGGACTAACCCTGATCTCGCCCATTATTCTGATAACGTAAGAATTTTAGAAGATGCTGCTAAAGCAGACTGCTTATCCAGTGAAGATGCCACAGCATTAATTCGAGCCTATCTTAGTGAACGTGCCGAAAGCCACCGCTTAGCCCTTGCAAATCAATCCATGCAAGTAAGCGCAGCGGACTGGCGTAGTACCCGTGCGGTCGTTTGCAATTTATGGCAAAGATTAATAGACCCAACCGCCTCGGTTGAGTTGGATAGTGAATGATTTTATAACAATTTGGAGTGTTCCATGAATTTGGCTGATCGTGATGGTTTTATTTGGCAAGATGGGCAATTAATTGATTGGCGTGATGCAAAGATTCACGTTTTAACACATACTTTACACTACAGTATGGGCGTATTTGAGGGTGTTCGTGCTTATGAAACCCCTAAAGGTACTGCCATTTTCCGTCTGCAAGACCACACAAAACGTTTGTTAAATTCAGCAAAAATTTATCAAATGAAAGTACCGTATGACCAAGCAACACTTGAACAAGCACAAATTGATGTTGTACGTGAAAATAAACTAGCTTCTTGCTATTTACGTCCGCTTATTTGGATCGGTTCAGAAAAACTTGGTATTGCAGCAACGAATAACACGATTCATGCTGCAGTTGCAGCATGGGCGTGGGGCGCATACCTTGGTGATGAAGCAATGGCGAATGGTATTCGCGTTAAAACTTCATCATTTACTCACCATCATCCAAATGTGACCATGTGTAAAGCAAAAGCATCTGGTAACTACACATTGTCAATTCTTGCTCATCAAGAAGTTGCACATTCTGGTTACGATGAAGCGATGTTAATGGACCCACAAGGCTATGTGTGCCAAGGTTCTGGTGAAAACGTATTCTTGATTAAAGATGGTGTTTTACATACTCCAGATATTGCTGGTGGTGCACTTGATGGTATTACACGTCAAACAGTAATGACGATTGCTAGAGATCTTGGTTATCAAGTTGTTGAGCGTCGTATTACACGTGATGAATTCTACATTGCAGATGAAGCATTCTTCACTGGTACTGCTGCGGAAGTAACGCCAATTCGTGAATATGATGACCGTCCAATTGGTGCAGGTGGCCGTGGCCCAATTACTACTGAAATTCAAAAGACTTACTTTGATGCAGTTCAAGGTAGAAATCCGAAATATGAACACTGGTTAACTTACGTAAAATAAGTTAATCCGTTAACATAAAAAGGCGAACATAAGTTTCGCCTTTTTATTTTTGGCTTCGGGAGCTTTTATGCATATTGTCTATGTCTCTGATGGTAAGGCAGGGCACCGTTCACAAGCATTAGGCTTGTTTCAGGCAATGCAAAGACAACAGCCAGAAACAACTTTTGAAGAGGTCCTCATTGCTGATTTACCGATTATTTCTTTAATTCAGGCGCTTTTCTCTTCAAAAAAATCTTTATTAAAAAAAGTACCCGATTTTATATTTGGAGTGGGAAGCCACACTCATTTTCGTGTTTGGCTACTCGGCAAAATTTTTAGAAAAGCCAAAACTATTATTTTGATGAAGCCTAACTTACCTGTGGTTTGTTTTGATTATGCTGTTATTCCAGAGCATGACGGTATTCATGCAGATAGCCATGTGATTGTTACGCGTGGTGCATTAAATCCAATTCTTAATGAAAACCGCCATCAAAAAGACCGAATTTTAATTGCTTTAGGTGGTTCCTCTAAACGACATCAATGGAATCAAGATAAAGTATTAAGCAGTGTTCAAAAAATTGTTGAGAATAATCCAGACGCTGAAATTATTCTGACGACGTCACGCCGAACGCCACCAGAATTTATCGATATTTTAAGACAGCAAAGCTTTGCCCCGCATTTACAAATATTTCCGGTTGAGCAAACCCCTCAAGGCTGGATTTTCGAAGAAATGCAAAAAGCAGAAGCTGTTTGGGTGACAGAAGATAGCGTATCTATGATTTTTGAGGCGCTTACTGCGGGTTGTCGAGTTGGGGTAATGGCAATGGACCGTTTGAAAGATGACCGCATTACCCACTCAGTTGATCAAATGTTAGAATCAAAATTAATTTCACAGCAGACTTGTGTTGTACAGTTACCACAACCTTATGCTTTTAAAGAAGCAGACCGTGTGGCAACATATCTTTTAGCGAAAAATTAAATTTTTTATTTTGAGTAAATAAATGAAAATATTGCATATTGCGAATTTTGGCTTTAATAAACAAGGCGCCCATTTTTACTGTACAGACCGTAAAATTTCTGCCGGATTAATTGAAAATGGCCATTTCGTTTATGATTTTAGTTTTCGTGACATGGCTCGAATGGGAACCATTTTTAAAACAAAAAAACTGGGTGCCAATTGGGCCAATAAAGAAGTATTAAAGGTCGTTAATAATATTGAACCTGATCTGGTACTCATCGGGCATAGTGATTTAATGAGTCCGGATGTTCTCAGACAGATTAAAGAATCTTATCCAAATACTAAAATTGCATTTTGGTATGTTGACCCGCTTTATCTTGAAAGCAAACTCGACTTTGTTAAAGCATTCTCGCCATATTTAGATGCTATTTTCTGCACAACCGGTGGCGAATATCTAGAAAAATTAAAACAACCTCATTTAAGCGTGGCCTATTTGCCAAATGTTGGTCATCGTAATGTAGAGACCCTACAACAATTTTCAAACCCGAACACGGACAAGACCTTTATTTTTTGTGGCGTGGTTTATAAAGAACCTGAGCGTGAAAAGTTCTTAAAGGACTTGGCAGATGCATTGCAACAGGGTCATGTGAACTATCAATATTACGGCTGTTTTGAGCAGCCGGGTGTTTACGGTAAAGCGTATTATAAAGTTTTGTCTGAAACAAAAATGGGACTCAATTATTCACGCCGTAACGATGTAACCTTGTATAGTTCTGACCGTATTGTACAACTGACTGGTAATGGTTTACTCACTTTTAGCCCAAGAATTCCGGGTTTTGAGAAACTCTATACCGAGCAGGAAGTTGTTTACTTTGATGATCAGTTTGATTTAGCCAAGAAGATTCAATTCTTTGATCAGAACCCAGAGCAGGCTGAAAAAATAGCGAAAGAGGGGTGGGAGAAAACACGCAAATCTTTCAATGCTAAGCGCATCACCCAATTTATGGTTGAAGTGACATTTAAGCAGCCCCTTTCAGAAGATTATGAATGGTCACATGAGGTGTATGCATGATGTGGTTTTTGTACGTTGCGGTAGGCCTACTAGCACTTGCTGCACTGTTATATGTGCTGGGTAATTATACTTTCTGGCTTCCGTTTCGTTCGAACAAATTACCACGCATTGTGATGTTGCATCAGGTCACTCCTAAAGATGCAGCCTCTGGTATGAACATGCCTCCGGAAAAGTTTGAACAACTCTTAAAGTTGTTGACGCGTAAAGGAGCTACTTTTTGTTTTGTCTCTGAGCTTGAACAATATCGTAATCAAAAAAATGTCGTTGCTTTAAGTTTTGATGATGGCTTTATGGATAATTATCTTTATGCCTATCCATTACTTAAAAAATATAATGCAAAGGCAACCATTTATTTGGCGACGCAAATTGAAGGCATCGAAAAGCTCACTCATGAACAAATTCATGAAATGGCGAATTCAGGGTTCATTGAGTTTGGTGCACACACACAACATCATGTGAACTTACTTAAGCTTGACGATCAAACCGCTTATGATGAGATGCTTCAGTCTAAACGTGACGTTGAAGCATTAGTTGGGAAGTGCCCAAGCTTTGCCTATCCATTTGGTCGATTTAACGAAAAACATCAGAAAATGGCCGAAGAGATTGGCTTTAAAAACGCTGTATCGACGCGTAAAAAAATCGAAGCGTATGAGGCAGGCAATCAATTTAATATTCCACGTGTCAGCACGCATGGTGCCATGAATGCTTTACAGATGCGTATCGCCCTTGCTAAAGGACGTTATAAGTTATGAATAAAATTCCATGTAGTGTTTACATTGTCACTTTAAATTGTGGTGCTTGGTTAGAGCGGACTTTGCAAAGTGTCAGTGAGTTTGATGAAGTTATTATTTTAGACTCAGGTAGTACTGACAATACTTATGAAATTGCACAGCGCTTTGATAATACGAAAATTTCTCACCAAGACTGGCAAGGCTATGCTGGGCAAAAAAGTTTAGCTTTAGCACAATGCCGAAATGATTGGGTACTGAACTTAGATGGCGATGAAGTCCTATCTGAAGAGTTAAAACAAGAGATAGTTGAAACGATTCAGCAGAACAAGCTTGATGCTTTAATCACGCCGATTAATGATGTATTTTTAGGTGTTCCCAACAGCAAGCATACTAAAAAACATGCAAAGGTGCGCTTTTTTCGCAAGTCTAAAGGGCATTATGACCTTGCAAATAAGGTCCATGAAAATGTGATTGTGGAAGGTGAATCACAGCGTGCGCAACATGATATTTATCACTATGGCGAGTCGAGTATTTTCGTTAAAGTCGAAAAAAATAACCAATATTCTAATTTAAAGGCTTTAGAAAAATACCAAAAAGGAAAATCTCCAAGCGTTGCAAAATTGGTTTTGGTCATGCCAGTGACTTTCATGAAGTCTTATTTTATTCGCCGCAGTTTCTTAAATGGTTGGCGTGGTTTCGTAAATAGTATGATTAACGCGTTTTATGCTTTTTTAAAAGAAGCCAAACTATTTGAACAGACCATGAATAAAGATAAAAAATAAGTAGGCAAGCTATGAAAATTGTTCAGGTATTGGCAACTAGCGGTGGAGTGGGTGGATTAGAGCAGCATACTTTTAACCTTGTTAATGAGCTTGCTTTAAATCATGAAGTACATGTGATTGCACATCCTTGCTATCTAGACAAGTTTAGCCAACAAGTACATTTTCATGCTGTCGACTTTGCCCGTAGTCGCTGGAATATTTTTTTACTTTGGCAACTTAAAAATCTTATTCAGCAAATCCAACCCGCTATTGTTCATGCACAAGCAGGAAAGGCGGCTGAGCTGATTGCCCGAATTAAACCATTTTTAACTGGTCCAAAATTTGTGACGACTGTACATGGTACTAAAAAGAATAAATCTGCCTATTTAGCAGGTGATGCGGTTATTGCAGTGAGCCAAGCACTAACACAAGGTATTCCAGAGTCTAAAGCACACGTGGTTTATAACGGGGTATATCCTCAACCTGCTCTTACAGCTGAAAATAAAGAAAAGCTACTTCAATCGATTCAAAAAGATTTTGCTGAACTAGATGCAAACAAAAAAGTTGTTATGTGTATTGGGCGTCTAGAACCAGTAAAAAATATCAGTTTACTGATTGAGTCGATGCAACAGATTGATGCCAATTTATGGATTGTAGGCGATGGTTCACTTCGAGCAAGTTTAGAGAAACAAGTCAGTGAACTGAATATGCAAAATCGGGTCGCTTTTCTAGGATTTAGAACTGATGCGCGTGATCTGGTCCAGTTAGCAGATGTTGTGGTTTTATCATCAGACCGTGAAGGTTTTCCATTAGTGATGGTAGAAGCTTTACAGGCCGATAAAGCAATGGCTTCCACTAAAGTGAATGGCGTGATCGAGTGGTTACCAGAACAATATCTAGCAGAAATTGGAGATGCAGAGGGTTTGGCAAGCGCAATTCAAGCTGTACTTAAGCCCGATGCGCAAAATGACTTTAGTCCTTTGTATGCAAAAGCCAAGGCTGAACTGACTGTACCAGCCATGGCTGAGCAGACGCTTAATATTTATAAAGATCTGCTGAAGACTTAATTATTTTTTGGCGTAAGGCGAATGGCATCAAGTACCACGAAGTTATCTTCGACATTAATAGTATGGCAACCGTCATCTGCCTGATCCCAGTCTGGTAAAACCACTTCTAGTAATTTTTCTTCATAGACTGTTGGGCTAAGTTGAGTAATCGCTTTTAATTCGATATTGCCGCCATATCGTTTTAACGAATCTTGGCTTGGTCGAACCAGTTTTCCTTTATAAATAAAAGGTTTACCCGCCATACGGAATTGCTGACTGCCTCGGCACACTGGATTCATTGGGTGCTCTTGCCAGTTAGGATTTAAAATATCTTCGGTAAAGAATAGATCTAAGCGATCACCAAACTTCTTACAATCACGCCGTGTTGAAGTAAAAAGATACCATAAGCCTTCATGATAAAAAGGTGTGCTGTCGACTGCTTCAATATTCTCGATCAGATTAGAATGCTTTTCCCATTTCAGCGGAAAATCCGTACATTTCCAAAGTTCAATCGTCTTGTTGGCAGAAGTTTCTGGGATCATGTACCAAGTATTATCTATTTTAAATACACAAGGATATGAAAGGTGGTAATCGAGTTTTAAAATAGTCTCAGGTGGGGTGTAGGTGCCATCTTTAAAAACTTCCAAGACCGAAAGAAAGCCCACAGGGTGTTCCTCATCCACTTCTTCAAAAAAAATGAAATGACGGCCATTTTCTTGAGCATAAAAGCTATCTGCAAATGTAAACTTTTTAGGGGAGTGGATCTCAAACAGGGAATGTAATTGCTCAAGTGTTGTAAAAGGTTGTTCTAACCAGCCAAAACGCATATACCAATGAGAGTTAAAAGATTTTGCTTTTTTTGATTGTTGGTATTTATACCATTTTTTTTGAATCAGGCGATTTAGCATTAAATTTTACACTCGATATAACTATAATTAGATAGACTATCCCTGACTCATTTTAACATTTGAATGAAATGAAAAAATATTTAATCAGTATTGAATCTGCTAATAGTGAACGTTTAAAAAAGTTGTACTCTCAAGCAACATTTTACAAATATCGCGATGAATTTAAGCAGTTTGGGGTAATCGGTAAAAATTTAAGCGTCAGTGAATATTTTCAACAAGGTGTAGCAGGCAAGAAAAAACCGATGACGCCTGGTGAGCTTGGTTGTGCCATGTCTCATATTGCTGCACTAAAAGATTTTTTAAGCTCTGATGAAGAATATGCCATTATTTTTGAAGATGATGTGATCGAGCGTTTTGAAATTGATTTTCGGGATTTAGAAAAACACATTCGTTCTTTGAACCTAGGTCCGTGCTTTTTTCTAAGCTTGGGCGGTATTCAAATGAAAATATGCAATCGCGTTCGTGGAAAATATTTACCCGAAGAGTTGTATAACCAAAAAATTCTAAAAGTTGATTACGACTATCTCGAAAAACTAGCGTATGCGTATGCCTATGTTGTAGACCGTAAAATGGCCCAGATGTTAGTTGATTATCATCAACCGATAAAAATTTATGATCACTGGCAAGATCTTGTTGGACGAGGTGACTTTAGTTTCTATGTCTGTTTTTTATTCGATCACCCGATCATCGAAAATAATGATGCGTTAAGTTATTTAGAAAAGGAAAGAAGCTTAATTACTCCTACTTCACAAGATGACAGTGATTTTTTACGTTACTTAAGAGTTAAATTAAAGAAATATATACTTAATAAATATATAATTTAACCGTTTTTTTTAGGTTTTATTATTAGTTTTATGATTAAGCAAAAAAATATTATTATTGGGTCAGCAACTGGATACAGTGCTGATCTTATTTCTTCTTTTGTATATTCTTTGGAAAAGACAGACTTTGATGGCATTTTGACTTTAATTATCTATAAAGAGCAAATGCCAGAGTTTGTGAATGCATTTTCAGATATCAAAAATTTTAAAATTGAATTTAAAGTTTCGACTATTGGGAAATTTAAATCGAAGTCAAAATACTCAGGTATTTACAAGTTTAAGTTTATAAAAAATATTCTTAAGAAAATTATTGGATTAACTGTAAATGAAGCGCTTCCTGATTCAAAAATAAAAGCCCTTAAAATCACAGGCTATCCGCATGTGAGTCGCTTTTTTGAATATAAAGAAGTTGTAGAAAGTCATCCTGATGCTTCACATGTGCTGCTTAGCGATGTGCGAGACGTTTTTTTTCAGGGTAATCCTTTTAAAGATCTCGGCAAAGGACTCTTTGTTGGTATGGAAAATCCAGATTATACGATAGGCACTGAGCAATATAATCAAAAATGGATTATCGATGCATATGGAGATGGTTTTTATAATAGTGCAAAAGATGAGCAGGTTTCGTGCTCAGGCGTCACAATTGGAGATATGAACTCGATTAAAGTCTATATCAATAAAATGATTGAAGAGTTCTGCAAACAGCCATATCAAAAAATGTCTGAAAGAATTTATGATCAGGCAATGCACAATAAATTATTAATTACCAATGATTTAGATGGTGTAACTCGCTGTCAGCCGTTTGAGTCTATTATTGTAACTCTTGGATTATATCGAATAGATCAAATTACGATTAATGATCAAGGTTTCATTATTAATCGCAACCAAAAAATCATTCCTATCGTCCATCAGCATGATAGACATCCAGAATTGATACAGTTATGCGATAACTATATTAGGAAATAAATTTTAGGCTTATCTAAATTTTATGATGAGATGCGGATATTAATTTTTATCCGCATTTCCTTTTAAAACCATATAAATCAGCGCAACAAAAATAAGTAATGCACCTGCTAAGCTACTTACGCAGAAATAAAGAATACGTTGACTTGTAGTAATGTTAAATAATTCATTTGCAAGGATATAGCGCATGAGAAACCATTGCGCAAGAGAGAATACAATTACGATTAAAGCATGTCGACGTACATCAGGGCGCATTGCCATAATGAATCACCAAGGGAGAAAAAGTGGGGATATTATGCCATTTGCCTACTCTCAGCTCAATAGAGCCTTATTTTAAACAATTGTGTAGAAAAAATAAAAAATATGAATAAATTGTGAATTTTTATTAACATTAATAAACCTTAAATTCCATTTTTTATCTAAGATTTTCTAGTAAATTTCTGTACTTATTTGGATATATGTTTAATGCAGCCTGTTGATTTTGTAATGATTTGGGTGGATTCAACCGATACAAAATGGCAGCAACAATATATATATTATAAATCCAAAGAAACTAAAACCAATCTAGTTGAACTTGCTGAGCAATGCCGCTATCGCGACTGGAATAATCTTCATTACTGGTTTAGATCTGTTGAGAAATTTTGTCCATGGGTCAGAAAGATCCATCTGGTGACTTGTGGTCATTTCCCTGAATTTTTAGTCAAAAATCATCCTAAATTAAATTTGGTTACTCACGATCAAATTATTGAACCAAACTGTTTACCGACATTTAACTCACATGCCATTGAAATCAATATTCATAAAATTGAGGGGTTAGCAGAGCATTTTGTCTATTTTAATGATGATACCTTTATTAATAGGCCTTTAGAACCTGAGTTCTTTTTTAGAAATGGTTTACCTTGTGATGGCTTGCATTTACAGCCTCTCATGGTGGTAGGTGAAGAGAACTTTCTGGGGGCAGTTGCCCTAACGGATGTTGCGATTATTAATAAGCATTTTGATAAGCGAAAATTATTCCATAAAAATCCTTATGCACTTTTTAACTATCGCTATTCTATGAGCAGTAATTTAGGAAATCTTTTAAGTTTATATAATCGAAAATTTTCAAGTTTTTATAGTACTCATTTGCCTCAACCTTTTTTGAAAACCGTATTTGAAGAAGTTTGGAAAACCGAAGAAGCTTACTTAAAAGAAGTATCAAGTCATCGATTTAGACAGCCTTTAGACGTTAATCAGTATCTTTTTCGGTTGTGGCAGTTGTGCTCATCTCGTTTTTATCCTGTCAATATATTTGAGCGTGGACAAAACTTTAACTTAAGGCTACAAAATCTTCCTGAAATTAATCAGGTTATTAAGAATGAACAACTTCCACAAATTTGTCTAAATGACGATGAACACGTGGTCGATTTTGAAAAGCTTAAAACAGAAATCATTCAAATTTTTGATCAAAAATTTAAAACACTCTCAAGTTTTGAAAAAGAAATATCCCATTAAAATTTGAAAATTACTCATTAAAAAACCCTGCATAAGCAGGGTTTTTTAATTTAAAAATCTAAAAATTATTTAGGTTCTTCAGCTTTTGGCTTTTCACGTAAGCGAATGCCCAAGTCACGAAGCTGATTTGCTTCAACAGGAGCAGGTGCTTGAGTAAGTGGACATTCAGCAGTCTTGGTTTTAGGGAATGCAATAACGTCACGAATAGAAGTCGCGCCAGTCATTAACATTACTAAACGGTCAAGACCAAATGCCAAACCGCCGTGAGGAGGAGCACCGTAACGAAGCGCATTTAATAAGAAGCTGAATTTCTCTTCTGCTTCTTCATCAGAAATACCAAGCGCTTCAAAAATCGCTTTTTGCATTTCTAATGTGTAAATACGTAGAGAACCACCACCAACTTCAGTACCGTTCAATACCATGTCGTAAGCAACAGAAAGTGCTTCACCTGGATTGCTCTTCACTTCTTCTACGCTTGATTTTGGTAGAGTGAATGGATGGTGAACAGAAGTCCATTTACCATCTTCAGTTTCTTCAAACATTGGGAAGTCAACAACCCAAAGTGGAGCCCACTCACAAGTTGCAAGATTCAAATCATGGCCAATCTTCACACGAAGAGCGCCCATTGCATCATTTACAACTTTAGCTTTATCAGCGCCAAAGAATACGATATCGCCATCTTGCGCACCAACACGTGCTAATAGTTCAAGTACAATCGGTTCAATGAATTTCACGATTGGAGATTGAAGACCTTCAATTCCTTTAGCGAGTTCATTAACTTTGATGTAAGCCAAACCTTTTGCACCATAGATGCCAACGAATTTGGTGTATTCATCGATTGCACTACGTGGCAATGATGCTGCACCTGGAACACGTAAAGCAACAATACGACCTTTAGGATCTTTTGCAGGGCCAGCAAATACTTTGAACTCTACTTCTTGCATTAAGTCTGCAACGTCAACGAGTTTCAAAGGAATACGCATATCAGGTTTGTCTGATGCATAGTCACGCATTGCATCTGCATACGTCATACGCTGGAATTTATCAAATTTAACGCCAAGAAGTTCATCGAACATCTTCACAGTCAGGACTTCCATTAAGTCCATGATGTCATCGTCACTCATGAACGATGTTTCAACGTCGATTTGAGTAAATTCTGGTTGACGATCAGCACGTAAATCTTCGTCGCGGAAACATTTTGCGATTTGGTAGTAACGATCAATACCACCCACCATCAATAATTGTTTGAATAATTGTGGTGATTGCGGAAGTGCGTAGAAACTACCATTTTGTACACGACTTGGTACTAAATAGTCACGCGCACCTTCAGGTGTTGCACGTGTCAAAATAGGTGTTTCAACGTCTAAGAAACCATTCTCTTCGAAATAATTACGAATAAGATTGGTCAATTTAGAACGGAAGCGTAAACGATCCAACATTTCAGGACGACGAATATCTAAGAAACGATATTTCAAACGAATTTCTTCAGAAATATTGGTATTTTCATCATTTAACGGGAATGGAGGTGTTTCTGAAGCGGCAAGAACTTCGATGTCTTTACCTAAAACTTCAATTTGACCACTCACCATGTTGGCATTTTCAGTACCTTCATAACGGCGACGAACACGACCTGTAATTTTTAATACATATTCAGAACGTGCTTTATCTGCAGTTGCAAATGCTTCTGGAGTATCTGGATCAATAACCACTTGAACGAGACCATCACGGTCACGCATATCAAGGAAAATAACACCGCCATGGTCACGGCGACGATGTACCCAACCGCATAGTGTAACGGTTTGGTCGATTTGGGCTTCAGTTAAAGAGCCACAGTAATGAGTTCGCATCATGATGAAAAATATCCAAACTATATTGGCTGAAAAGACGGATGCGTAAACCGCGCACCGTCAAAAAAATAAGTTTTCGATTATGCCTTGTTGCATGGTTTGCCACAAGAACTAGATCAAAAAACCGCGGAAATTAAGCTGAAAATGAGCAATTTGGCAGCAAGTTTTCCAATTTATCCCATTCTTTGTTGCCGATCTAAAAACAAGAATAATAAGCATCCTAAGCTAAAGGTACTTAACCAACCTTGCATAAACTCATTAATAGAACGCCCTGTAAAATAATAGGTATCGGCATGCCAAACTTCATGGGGAATGTAGCGCGCATAATCCCAAAATGAAAATAAACCTAAGACTGTAGATAGAATAAACAGAGACCACGCGAAAATTTTAATTTTTTTACTTACTTTCCAGTGTTGTTTGTAGCGCTGGTAATAGTGAATACACATCCAACCAAGAAAAGGTAAGGCAAGAGCAGAGGTGCCAAGTTGTAAAAGACGATGCAAAGGGTAGGGATGACCAAAAAGATGAATAGTTGTCGCTAATACATCTTTAAATACAAACGTTCGAAAGTCTGAATGTGTTAAACCATCCCAAATCAGATGAGTCGCAATACCGACAATGAGTGCAAATATAACTCCAATAAAAAATATAAAAATACGTTTTAAAGAGCTGAGGCCAAGATCATGTTGCACACCGAAAAAACGGTACACCACTGGACGATAAAGAAAATACCAAACTGCACAAAAGACGAGGCCTAATGCAAGGTTGGGATAAATCAGACCTTTCCATTGGTGCGTCAGCATGCTGGACTGAACTGTAAATAAGCGGTAAAGATCGGGTGTCATACTCCCAATTGCTAACGCAGCAATCGGTAAAGCGTTTTTGCTAAGCTTGGACAGAGGTGGAGCTATAACGGCATGAGAGATCGTAAAAGGCATTAGAAATCAAAAATTACTCACATCATTTAGGTGATCAGTCTAACGAATCGTCTAATTAGAAATGTTTTTTATTGCAATACAACTGGAATGTTATAATATAACAAAATAAAACATATCGTGATCCGGGACACATCCAATGCAGTTTTATAAAAATATTTTGACCTTATCCATTTTAGCTGTCATATCCGTTCCTTCGTTTGCAGCAGAAAGTGAAAATGTTGAAAAGTTAGAAACCATTCGAATTAAGGCTCATCCACTTGAGCAAACTTCACAAGATTTTGCAGTTGCAGATACTGTTGTTGATCAAAAGCATTTATCGCAAGGGGCCGCCACTATTGGGGATGCGCTCAGTAGTGAAGTGGGAATTTACGCTAATCAGTTTGGGGCTGGCTCGAGTCGACCAGTGATCCGTGGACAAGATGGACCACGTGTTAAAGTACTCCAAAATTCATCAGAAAATATTGATGTTTCGACTTTGTCACCTGACCATGCTGTAACTGTAGATCCTGTACTTGCAAAGCAAGTGGAAGTGATTCGAGGTCCTTCTACTTTACTGTTCGGTGCAGGAACTGTCGGTGGTTTAGTCAACGTTATTGATAACAAGATCCCTACGCAAATGCCTGAAAACGGTTATGAAGGACAAGTTGGCTTACGTTACAACACTGGAAGTGATGAAAAACTAGCGAGCGCGGGTGTAACTGTAGGATTGGGTAGCCAAGTGGCTTTACGTGTTGAGGGGTTAACACGCGATGCGAATAACTACATTGCGCCAAATTATATTCATGAAGGCGAAAAAGAGCACCGTGTAGACAATACTTTTGCTCAGGGTGACTCTGTTAACGTCGGGTTATCTTGGATTTATGACCGTGGTTATACGGGTATCTCTTATAGCAACCGCCGAGACCAATATGGCTTACCAGGTCATAGCCATGAATATGAAAGTTGTAGTGCTCATCTAGGCGGAAGACCACATTTAGATTGTGGCGATCATGACCATGATCACGAAGGTCACAGTGATGAAGAAGCTCACGATCACGAACATGGCGGCCCATGGATTGACTTAAAATCTGAGCGTTATGATTTTAAAACTGAGTTAAATGATCCATTTGCAGGCTTCCAAAAATTACGTGCTCAGGCGAGCTATACTGACTATCAGCACGATGAAATTGAAGAAGGAGCAATTGCAACCCGATTCCAAAACAAAGGCTATGATGGGCGTATTGAATTAGTCCATAACCCTATTGCTGATTGGGAAGGGGTGATTGGTGCACAGTTAGGTCAACAAAAACTCAATTTAACTGGCGAAGAAGCTTTTATGGCTCCGACCACTACCAAAAAGTGGAGTGTATTTGCTTTAGAGCATAAACAATGGAAAGACGTACATTTTGAGCTTTCTGCACGTGCAGATCAGCAAGAAGTTGATGTGGACGATAACTCTAAACAAGATTTTGATGGGTCGGCATTTTCTTACGCAGGTGCTGCGAATTGGGAGTTTGCACCGAACTACAAACTTTCTTTTGTCGCTTCACATCAGGAACGTTTACCTTTAGCTCAAGAGTTATATGCAAATGGTGGGCACTTTGCGACAAATACTTATGAGTTAGGAAATGATCAACTCAGTAAGGAAAAATCGAATAATGTTGAGTTAGGTTTGCATTTTGATAATAACAAACTTGATTACCATCTTCATGTTTACCATAACTGGTTTGATGACTACATCTATGCGCAAACCCTTGACCGTTATAAAGACTTCCGTTTAGTTCAATACACTCAAGATAAAGCACGCTTCTATGGTGCAGAGGGTGAAATTGGTTATCAAATTACCCCAATGTACAAGATCAGTGCTTTTGGTGACTATGTGCGCGGTAAAATTGATGCAGAAGATAACGCTCCGCGTATTCCAGCAGGACGCTTAGGGACTAAAGTCGACGCAGATTTTGGTGATGGCTTTAGTGGTTCTGCCGAGTATTATCATGTCTTTAACCAAGATAAAATCGCGGCCTACGAGACCGAAACCGAAGGCTATAACATGCTCAATCTTGGTCTGGCATATTCTGGGCAATATGGTGCAAAAACAGATTACCGTGTTTATATGAAAGCCAACAACTTGTTAGATGACACGGTTTATCAACATGCTTCGTTCTTATCAAATATTCCGCAAGTTGGACGTAATTTTACAGTCGGTGTTGATTTTACCTTTTAAGGCTTTAACACGAAACTAAACTTGAAAAATCAATCCAAAAGACCTAATTTGAAAGCATCAAGTTAGGTCTTTTTTATGCGTATTTTTCAACGAATTCATCAAAAAATAAATTGGTCAGGGCGTCGTTATATGGCGGTATTACTTTGCGTTGTTGCTATTGCATATCTTGCATCGGCAATTTACCACACAGTAAAACCATTGCCACAAGGGATTAACTTTAGTGGCAAGCTTAGACATGCCGATGTCAAATTTTTAGCTGATAAAACCTACCTAGATGCGAAAGGGCAACAACAGGTCGATCAGCACATTTTTGATGAAATCTTGAAAATGATTGATGAGGCAAAAACCACGATAGTAGTGGATATGTTCTTGTTTAATTCAGAAGTGGGTGACTCAACACTGAAGCAAAGACCATTAATGCAAGAGTTAACTGATGCATTAGTAAGTAAAAAAAGACAAAACCGCCAAATTCAGATTGTGATGATTACCGACCCGATTAACTCTGTTTACGGAGGCCTAAGCCCTGAACACTACCGTCAGTTACGTCAAGCGGGTGTTGATGTGATTGAAACCAATTTAGCTCCTTTACGTGCTTCTAATCCATTCTGGTCAGGATTATGGTACATCTGCTGTCAGAATGTTGGAAATAACCCTGAAAAAGGCTGGCTACCCAATCCATTCGGTGATGAAAAAATTACACTGCGCAGTTATTTGAACTTATTTAACTTTAAGGCGAATCACCGTAAAACTGTAGTCGTCGATACCGATGCTGGTTGGAAGTCACTGGTGACTTCAGCAAACCCTCATGATGGTAGTTCTAGACACTCAAATGTTGCTTTGGTGGTAACAGGAGCGACAGCCGCAGACGTTTTACAATCTGAAGCCGCGGTTGCGCGAATGTCAGGTAGTAGTTCTCCATCGCTCATTTTAGGTGACTTTGAAAAAGACGTAACTAAACCTCAAGTTCAAGTGTTAACTGAAGAGGCGATTTATCAATCTGTATTGAAATTGATTAACTCAGCTAAGCCTAAAGAGCATCTTGATTTAAGTATGTTCTATTTATCTGAACGCAAGATTATTGAAGCTCTAAAAAGTGCTCAACAAAGAGGTGTGATTGTCCGAGTTTTACTTGATCCAAATAAAGATGCATTTGGCCGACAAAAGAATGGTATTCCAAACCGTCAAGTTGCCTCGGAGCTACACGCGGCAGGCATTCCAATTCGTTGGTGTGACACACATGGCGAGCAGAATCATAGTAAAATGATATTGAAATATAACGCCCAACAAGCTGAGTTGATTGTAGGGTCTGCTAATTTCACTGCCCGTAATTTAAAAAATTATAACCTTGAAACTGACATGTTGGTTGTGGGTAATGTTCAAGATCAAGTCTTTAAAGATGCGCAAGATTACTTCAATACCTCTTGGTCAAATCTACAAGATAAACAGATGAGCGTGGATTACGCGAAGTATGCAGATGAGTCTAAAGTGAAGTATTGGATTTATCGTTTTATGGAATGGTCAGGGTTGTCGACTTTCTAATTCTATTTTTTATATAAACGTTGAGGCGATATGTACACGACGAGGTCTTACTTAGTTTTATTCTAAACTTAGAGCTCATTCGTTACCGTGATTTTGTACACAATTGGGACGGTAATTGGCGACATGGATGTTGCCGTTTCACTGTGTTGCAGGGAAGCAACATCAGTGAAACAAAGGTTTTTGTCACTTTTGACCTCTCAAAAGTGAGGCATTAGCCTATACAAAAGACATTAGAACATCCCAGTAAGTAAAGGCTGTGCCATCAGTCCGACTTAAGGCGCAGGCGGAATCAACTGATCCAAAGTCTTATCATCTAACTTTTCTAATTCACTCAAATCAGTCTTAATTTTCCATTGCGACTCATCATCTACAGGATTTGGTAAACGAGCTTCAAGCCAGTCACAGACCACATCTGGGTTAAACTCAGGATGGTTACACTGAATAATCCACGATAAAAAGTCTTTTGCTTCACCATTCATATAAGGTGGTGGTGAAACAGGGAAGAATAATGTGGGTAGGCGTTCATTTGTCGAGAGATAATTTAAAACGTGACCGAGTTCTTGAACTGTTTGCCATGCTAGCGGATGTTCTACATCAATACTGAACTTAAACCACCAAGCATGTTCGCCGTCTGCTCCATGAGCCATGATACGGGCTTCTTGTACGGTTGGAACTTTGCAAAAAAATTGATGAAGACGTTCAAAACTGATTTCAGACACAGCAATTGACCTAGTTTGAAAAATGGTAATGGTAGCACAGATACAGATTCTTCATATTTTCTTTATAGTCATTACAAACAATATCAATCAAAGCTGTTTTATTCATGGTTTCTCCTTGACTCTCTTTTAATCTAGCTTCAGATCAAGATAAAAGGAAATAGGGCATGAAAAAGCCAATCATTCTTGTACTTTCAACATTAATGTTGGGTATGTCAGCTACTGCGATGGCCGATACAAATCATCGTTGGGATAATAATCATGGTAAAAACTATGATCGATATGAGCATCGTGATGACCGCCGTCATGACTACCGAAATGATCATCGCGCTCCACAGTGGTCAAATGCCGATCGCGGTAAGCACTATGGTCGATATGTAGCATTTAAACGTGGCGATCGTATTCCTGCTGAATATCGCAATAGCCGCTATTATATTTCGGATTGGAGAGCGCATCGTTTATATGCGCCACCACGTGGATACCATTGGGTTAAAACCCCTAATCAATATTTGTTAGTCGATTCAAGACACAACATTTATCGAGTTCGTTAAATGTAAAATAAAAAAAAGGCCTCAATATTGAGGCCTTTTTTAGGCTAACTCATCATCTTGAGGTTGTGGTGGCTTTAACGTTGTTGGTGTTTTTGCATGTTTTTCTTTCATCACTGAAGGATAATTCCAAGATGCAAAACGGACCACCAATATAGAAAGGGCTAAAATAAGAATTGAGCCTGTAATAATGACTTGGTCCATATCTGCTTTATGGTCATGTTGAATATCTGAAATGAGTAGGCGGGTTAATGCTGTAATCGCAACATAAATAAGAAAGCGTACTGGCATATGATTGGTTTTAAAGTAAATTCCAACCATTGCCCCCAGTTCTAAGTATATAAATAATAATAAAATATCATCAATCGAAGCATACTTTTTGACGGTCAAAATTTCAAAAACAGTATTGGCTGCCGACCAAGCCACCATACATCCAATAATAAACAAGGCTAAATAGTGAAAGGCTTCTACGGCGTAATGACCAAAACGGTCAAGTATTCGCTCGTATTTTTTAGGATCAGGCATAGTAATATCTTTGTTTGCTTTGTAATGTTTAGAAATTAAACAAATTTCATGCCAATGGAAATAGTAAATACAAAATAAAAAAGCGCCTGAATATTCAGGCGCTTTTTTTTAATTTTAAATATTAAGCTTGGTTCGTGAAGTAATCTTCACTAAAGCCCATAATTAAGTCAGAACCCGCTTTAATCTTAGCAATACGCGCATCAATATCCGGCAAGATACGTTCAACAAAGTATTGAGCTAAAGCAAGTTTGTTTTGGTAGAAATCACCAGATTTATCTTTTGCTGCCGCTGCGATTTTAGCAAACATATATGCAAAGCTGAGTAAGCCGACTGCATGTAGATAATCGACTGCCGCAGCATTCGGGAAGTCTACGTTTTCAGCAGCTTGTTCAATAATAAACTGAGTGATTGCTTCAATTTCAGTTGCAGCATCTAAAGTTGCATCTTTAATGAAGTTTAAATCGGTGTCTAGATCATTTGCAAAGTCACGAATTTCAGTGATGTATTCAGCAATGAAAGCACCGCCACATTTAATGGTTTTACGGCCAATTAAATCTTGAGACTGAACGCCATTTGTTCCTTCGTAGATTTGAGCAATACGAAGATCACGGATACATTGCTCCATACCCCATTCACGGATATAACCGTGACCACCAAACACCATCTGAGCATCTAAAGTTGCTTGGAATGCTGTATCTGTAAGGTAAGCTTTAGCAATCGGTGTTAAAAGCGCAACACGATTATTAGCTTTTTTCACAGCTTCGGCATCAGTTGAGAATTTAGTGATATCGAGCTGTTGACCTACATAGACTGCAAATGCACGCGATGCTTCATTGTTCGCACGTACGTTTAACAACATACGACGCACATCGCCATGTACCAAAATGCTGTCAGCAGGTTTATTTGGTGATTGAACACCAGCTGCACTACGACCTTGTAAGCGGTCAGTCGCATAGTGTGCTGCATTTTGATATGCAAACTCAGATGCACCTAAACCTTGGATACCCATAGATAAACGTTCGTAGTTCATCATGACAAACATGGCAGCAAGACCTTCGTTTTCTTTACCAACGAGGTAACCTTTAGCCCCATCAAAGTTCATCACACAAGTTGCAGATGCTTTAATCCCCATTTTATGTTCGATAGAACCTGGACCAACGAGGTTACGTTCACCTAATGAACCATCTTCATTTACCAAATATTTTGGTACGATGAATAGTGAGATACCACGTGAACCCGCAGGGGCATCAGGCGTTTTAGCAAGTACCAAGTGAATGATGTTTTCTGCTAAATCGTTGTCACCGCCAGTGATAAAGATTTTAGTACCCGTAATATTATAAGTACCATCTTGATTAGGTTCTGCTTTGGTTTTAATAATACCTAAGTCAGTACCTGCATGTGGCTCGGTTAAGCACATCGTGCCTGACCATTCACCTGAATAAATCTTTGGTAAGTAAGTTTCTTTTTGTTCTTGAGATGCATAGCTGCTTAAAGCCATGCCTGCACCCACAGAAAGAAGCGGGTAGAGCATAAATGATGGGTTAGTTGCAAATAACATTTCATCAGAAAGAACGGTGAGCATTTTTGGCATGCCTTGACCGCCCCATTCTTCATCGGCACCTAAGCCAATCCAACCACCTTCTGCATATTGACGGAATGCATCTTTAAAACCAGCTGGTGTGAACACCTCGCCGTTTTCATAGCGAGCGCCTTCTTCATCACCAGTACGGTTTAACGGATGAGTCACGTTCTGAGCAAATTTAGCCATTTCTTCTAAAATTGCTTCAGCTGTTGCAGCATCTACATGAGCGAGTTTCTCATTAGATTGCCAAAATTGTTCTGCTTTAAATACATCATTTAAGATGAATTTCATATCAGCTAAAGGAGCATTGTAAATTGGCATAATCGTTCACCTTTTTTGTGCACATTGGCCTGTGCTAGATATCCTGTAAAACGAAATGGATATGGAATTTAAAGTGTAAATTTATCATTGATTTTATAAAAAAAGGACCGTCAAAACTGAGCAGTCCTTTTTTGTTTTTTAACATTGCATATCGCAACTAACTATGGTTAGAAAGCGAAATGTTCAGCATCTAATGACATCAATGGGTCTAGACCACCTGCAATCACATCAACATGTGAGCGAACACGTGGCAAGATTTTTTTGAAGTAGAATCGAGCTGTAGTGACTTTTGCGTTGTAGAAGTCAACATCGCTAGTACCTGCTGCCAACTTCTCTTGTGCAACAAGTGCCATACGAGCCCATAGGTACGCTAAAGTAATGTAACCTGAGAAGTAGAGGTAATCTACAGCAGCAGCGCCTACTTCATCTGGGTTTTGCATTGCACGCATACCAATTTGCATGGTGAGATCGCCCCATTCTTTGTTAAGAGCAGCAAGCGGCTCAACAAATTCTTTCATGGCAGCGTTGTCTTTATTTGCTTCAACAAATTTGTGAATCATTTTTGTGAAGTCTTTTAGCATTGCACCTTGAGTTTGCAATACTTTACGACCTAACAAATCGAGTGCTTGAATTTCGGTTGTACCTTCATACAAGCAAGCAATACGTGTATCACGTACGATTTGTTCCATGCCATGCTCAGAAATAAAGCCATGGCCACCGAAGACTTGAACACCATGCTTAGCAGATTCAGAACCTGTTTCAGTTAAGAATGCTTTTGCAATTGGAGTCAATAACGACAAGATGTTGTCAGCAAACTTACGCTCTTCTTCTGTTTCGCCTTTTTCAACGATGTCAGCGTATTGAGCAAGTAAGTAAACAAGTGCACGGCCACCTTCAGCAAACGCTTTTTGAGTTAAAAGCATGTTACGTACAGCTGGGTGAACAATGATTGGATCTGCTTCTTTTTCTGGAGCTTTAGGACCAGAAAGTGAACGCATTGCCAAACGTTCTTTTGCGTAAGTCAACGCACCTTGGAAAGATGATTCAGACGCTGCTAAACCTTGAACAGCAGTACCAATACGTGCTGTGTTCATGAAGGTGAACATACAGTTCAAACCACGGTTCTCAGGTCCAATCAAGTAACCTTTAGCTTGATCAAAGTTAATGACACAAGTTGCGTTACCATGAATACCCATTTTATGTTCGATTGAACCACAACGTACTGCATTACGCTCGCCTAGTGTTCCGTCTGCATTAACGTTGAACTTAGGAACGATGAATAGCGAAATACCTTTAGTACCTTTTGGTGCACCTGGTAAACGAGCAAGAACGATGTGGATGATGTTTTCAGCCATATCATGTTCACCAGCAGAGATAAAGATTTTCTCGCCAGAGATTGAATAGCTACCATCAGCATTTGGTTCTGCTTTAGAACGAATAATACCTAAATCTGAACCTGCATGAGATTCAGTTAAGCACATCGTACCTGTCCAAACACCTGAAACAAGGTTTGGTAAATAAGTATTTTTCTGTTCATCAGAACCATGATGTTCTAATGTACGTACAGCTCCGTGAGATAAGCCAGGGTACATACCCCATGCCCAGTTAGAGCTACCTACCATTTCAGAAATTGCAATGCCTAAAGAGTTAGGTAAAGCCTGGCCACCGTATTGTTCTTCTGCTGATAAAGACGGAAAGCCGAGTTCAATATATTTTTGATAAGCTTCTTTAAAGCCTGTTGGAGTGGTAACTACGCCATCATTCCAAGTACAACCTTCGCGGTCGCCAACTTGGTTTAAAGGAGAAAGTTCATTTTCACAAAAGTCTGCCGCAGCTTCTAAATATTGATCAACCAATTCACGGCTTACGTTACCTTGGAAATCAGGTAATTTTGCATAGTGTTCTTCAGCATTTAATAATTCATGCAAAACGAATTGCATATCACGTAAGGGCGCTTTGTATTGTGGCATATCGGGTTCCTCAATACTGGTGAAACCAGAGTTATAATCTTAATCTATGAGAATGTGCCATAAGGCACCTTGGACTATTACATCGTGCAACAACTTGCATAACTGCACAAGCACCTCAGGACCTTTACTTTGTGACTGCAAAGTCAAGAAAAAAATGCTTAAACTAGCTAAGTGCTTTGAGTGTAAACACTTTTGGTTATGTTTATATGATACAAATAGTCAAAATCGTAAATAGTTATGTATAAACAAAAGGCGCCTATAGGCGCCTTTTGTTTCACGATTTTTAGAATTATTTTGCTTGAGCTGATGCAGGAGCAGGGGCGTTAACTGGTGGTTGAGGGCGCTTTGGTTCAAAACGAAGGTTACAAGTACCTTCAAGTGTCTTATCTCCAACTTGCACATTTACTGCTTGTCCGTTGGCCTTGCCATCGCATGCTTTTTGGATTTGTTCAAACCGAGCTTGACGTTCTGCACGGTGCTGTTCCCATGCTGCTTTTTGTTCTGGTGTGAACTCACGATGTTTCATACGGTGGTGGCCTTCACGTGGGCCATCTTGCATCATGCCACGCTCTGGCTTTGGCGGTTGAGTCGTCGATTGACACGCCGCTAAACTTCCCATTGTTACAATTGCCGCACTGAATAATGCAAGTTTTGCCGTCATTTTCATATTTAAAGCCCTCTAATGTTGTGTTTACTGATGGCTTAAAGATTAGATAATAAAGATGTAGAAACAATGGAGAGTTTTTCTTTTCGTTGTTGGTTACAATGCCAAATATAGGGTAAAAATGAGAGAGTGCTTTTGAACGTTCTACGTGTTCCCATTGCATTGCGGTTATTTTTAACAGTCTTGCTCACCACATTGCTTATTGCGACTGCAAGCTTGAGCGTTTTGCACTGGACCATGCAAAAGAACTTTGCCAAATATGTGGCCGACGTTGAAATGCAGAAGCTCGACCGTCTCATTACCAATCTGGGCGATGTTTATAGGGTGTACCATGATTGGGGAAATGCGATTCAGGCACAGATTTTACAAATTGAAGGGAATGCGGCTCCCGATGACTATGACCGCCTCTCACAGTGGTGGCTTCGTCGCCAATATGATATTGCTATACAGCAGCATTCTTTCGATGAACATGCTCTTATCAATCTTTCACCTCAAGTTGCATCGACAAATAAAAATACTATTTTTAGTGATGAAGAGTTAAGAACACTCGAACAAAATTTACCTTCTCAATATCAACCCTTTGAAGGATTAAGATTCCCTTTAAGTGCAAACCAGTTTCGTCCAAGTGATGATAAAAATAAGTCAAAGAAAGGGAGCTTAAAAGATATTGAAACTCAAAATGGTAAAAAGCGTTTTATTGCTTTGCCTGACCGTTTGGGTTTGAGCTCTCGTTTATCTTTATATGATGCACGTCACCAGTTTGTGGTTGGTGAGCCGCCTTCTTCAGATCAGATGTCGTTTCGCCCGATTATCTTAAACAATCAAGTTGTAGGTTATTTAGGCTTAAAACCTGTTTTAGATAAAGAAGATGCTTTGAGTATTAATTTCTTTAGTAATCAAAAGCGCTATTTACTCTTAATTTATGCTTTAACCTTACTTTCAAGTTTAGTTGCAGCGCTATTGATGGCAACTTATTTTAAGAAACCGATTCAGCGTTTATTAAATGCGACAAATGAATTAACGAAAGGAAATTATCAACATCAAGTTGTTATTAAGCGAAATGATGAGTTGGGTGATTTATCAACTCAATTGAACCATTTGGCAGAAATTTTACACCAGCATGAAGAATCACGACGTCAATGGGTGGCAGATACTTCTCATGAGTTAAAAACACCACTCGCTGTATTACAAGCGCAAATTGAAGCGATGCAAGACGGGATTCGAAAAGCAACTCCTGAACATTTAGATGCGATGATGCGTCAGGTTTCAAGCCTGAAAAAATTGACTCAAGACCTTGCAGACTTGGCACAGGCAGATGCCCAGCAGCTTAAGTGTTATTTGAGTTCTGTAAACCCGTGGGAAGTGGTATTACAAGAAGTTGAAAACTTTAAACCGAAACTTGAGCAGGCTGGTCTCGAAATTCAAGTTGAAGGAACAAGTTCTCCGTTATTGTTAGACTGTGATCGCTTTAAACAGATTATTGTTAATTTAATTAGTAATAGTATTCGTTACACAGAAACAGGTGGCAAAATTCATATTCATACAGCTCAAACTCCGCAGGAGTGGAGTTTGTATGTCGATGACAGCCCATTTGGTTTAAACGATGAGCAGTTGTCTCGTTTAGGTGAACGTTTCTATCGCGTAGATGATTCGCGTACGCGTAGTACAGGTGGAACAGGGCTAGGCTTGGCTTTGTCTTGTAAAATTGCGCAGGCGCTTGGTGGTACACTCAGTTTTGAACATTCACCGCTAGGTGGTTTACGTTGTGTGCTCACTTTTAAAAAGCAGAGTTAAATATAAAAGGAAAAATATCTCATGAAACATGTGATGTTGGTTGAAGATGAAGTCGAACTAGCGCATTTAGTGCGTGATTATCTTGAAGCTGCCGGTTTTGAAGTAAGTATGTTTCATGATGGTCAAGATGCCTATGCGAGTTTCCAGCAACGTAAACCGAATTTAATGGTTCTGGACTTAATGGTTCCAAGAATGGATGGTTTGACCATTTGCCGTAAAGTTCGTGAACAATCAGATTTACCGATTATTATGGTGACTGCCCGTACTGAGGAAATTGACCGGGTATTAGGTCTCAACATGGGTGCTGATGATTATGTCTGTAAGCCATTTAGCCCAAAAGAGTTGGTGGCTCGTGTGCAAGCAGTTTTACGCCGTTTAGAACGTAAGGCAGAGCCTGAACAAAATGATTCTTTCCGAATTGATAAAGCACAGCAAAGAATTTGGTATCAACAAAAATCGTTGAGTTTAACGCCAACCGAATTTCGCTTACTTGAGCTATTTTTAGAGCATGTAGGACAAGTATATTCACGTGCACAATTATTGGATCATATTAATCCAGATAGTTTTGACGTTGCCGACCGTGTAATTGACAGCCATATCAAAAACTTGCGCAGAAAAATTAGTGAAGCAGCTGAAACTGGTAACCGTCATGAATGGATTCAAGCTGTTTATGGTGTAGGTTACCGCTTCGAATATCCTGAAGAGTAAAACACTAGCGAAAGTTATTCTGTGGATAACCACAATGTTATCCACAGAAAATGTGGATAGTTTTAAAGATTTTATGGATAAATTATAATCTTCGTATGATCGGGTACTAATTGCCAAATCTCGTCTATATCTACATTTCTAACCGCGATACATCCTAATGTCCAATCCTTATGTGGCATATACGTCGAGCTAAAAGGCATCGATAAAAAGGATTTTGGAACTGATCCATGAATCATGATATTTCCACCCGTTGGTTGGCTATGTTGCTTGGCATAAGCAATATCTTTCATATCGGGATAGGAAATATGCAAAGATTTATAGTACGCACTTTGTGGATTTCTCCAGTCTATCGAATAAACACCTTCAGGTGTTTTGCCATCATTTTCAAAGTGTTTATGTCCGTTAGGATTAAAGCCAAGACGGAGAGGATAACGGCGAATCACGTCCTGATTACTCTTGAGCAGAAGTATGCGTTGACTTTTGAACACTTCAATTGAAGTGATGGGCTTTGTCTTGATAAGTTCTACGATCTCTTCATTTGAAAGTGCTTGATGGCTTGGCGTAAAAGTTGGTAAATATTTTTCATAATTATAAAAAGCGATTCCGAGTGGAACTATAAGAAGTGTACAAATAATGATAGGTCTAATTTTCATATATTATTCTTTGATGTTTAAGAAACTCTCTTAAGCGACTTAAGAGAGTTTTAGTCTTTAAAGTATTAAGAAGAACAACTGACTGCTACGTCTGGTACGTCACTTGGTAAAGGACCTAAATCTTGTGGCTGTTCCAGCTCTGATTGTCTTGTATATGGCTGATCAAGTAGTTTGAATAAACGATCTACTTCGCTAAAATCATCTCGTTCCGCAGCTTCAATAGCACGCTGTGCCATATGGTTACGTAAGATATAAACTGGATTTGCTTTTTCCATATTCGCATCAAGTTCATCGGTATCTTGATGTTCACGGATGCTTTGATATTGCGTAATGAAAGCATCAAATTGTCGGATATCAAGGCAATCATCTCGTAGAGTTTTATATTCTTTATTTTGAAGTCGAATAAAGCTCTGAGTGTAATCGAGTTGTTCAGTTTGTAAGATTTTTAAAAAACTAAAACTACAATCAAGACTGTCTTTATGAAAATGGGGAAGTCCCATTTTTTGACATAAACCAGTTGTGTAATGTTCAATAAAAGTCGGTTCAAATTGTTCTAAGCAACGCGCTAACTCTTCTTTGAACTGATCCTTTTGCTCAGGTTCAGCGAGAGGAATTAAGTTGTTTAACCAAGTCCATAAATTCCAATGACCTATGCTTGGCTGATTTTGATAAGTATAACGGCCTTGATAATCTGAGTGGTTATTGATCCAATTCGGGCGGAAGCGTTCCATAAAACCATATGGACCAAAATCGAGTGTTGAACCGGTAATATTTAAGTTATCGGTATTCATTACGCCATGAGCAAACCCAACCAATTGCCATTTCGCAATCATGATTGCAGTCCGTTCTATTACTTTCTTTGCAAAAGATAAAATAGGATTCTCAGTTTCTAGACATTCAGGATAATGCCATTCAATACATTTTTGAGTGAACTCTGACAGTAACTCTGGAGCGTATTGATTAATCCATTCAAAATGTCCTAAGCGGATATGACATTCAGATGTTCTGAGTAGCATTGCTCCCAACTCTAGTTTTTCACGCTGTACCCCTTGAGTAGAGGTCGTAAAACCTACCGCGTGACTAGAAGCGACGCCTAAGGCATTTAATGCATGCCCAGCTAAATATTCGCGGACGACAGAACGCAATACCGCGCGCCCATCTCCCATTCTTGAGTAGGGTGTCGGGCCTGCACCTTTTAGATGTAAATCTATAGTTTGGCCCTTTGTATTCAGTATTTGCGCGATAAGTAAGCCGCGTCCATCACCAAGTTGTCCTGCCCACTGTCCGAATTGGTGGCCAGCATAGACCATAGCAAGAGAAGGGAATTCAGGGAAAGTACGCTGCCCGCTACAAATTTCAACCCATGCATTTTTTTCGTCCTCTGACCATCGCAGTTCATCTGCCAAAGCGGTATTAAAATGTCCCGCTTTTGCACCACGCAAAGGTGATGGCTGCTGAACATGGAATAATTTAGACGGAAGTGAAGGGTAGAGCGGATTAAATTGCATGGGCTTGGCAAAATAGAGAGAGCGGATTTCACTATACCATAGTTAAAAAGCAGGCATAAAAATAGCTCCCGAAAGAGCTATTTTAGATCAGAATTTATTTTAGTCTGATACCACATTAGTATTCTTTTTAACACTACGCATAAGTGTTTCTAAGCATTCGCGGTGATGACTTAGACGGTGTTCAAGCAATTGAAAATCAACTTTAAGCTTGTGATCCATTCTATGAATCTTTTCAGCCATTGCTGCTTTTTTCACTTGCAACTCTTGTTCTTTAAGTTTTGCCCAATCATTTAAAGTATGAGTAAATGCTTCGTATTCTTGTGCAATACGTTGCTTCATTTGACTAATGTCAGCATTTACATCATGACCATAAATAGCAAGATCTTGCTCGGCATATTTAAACTTCATCGCCAGTTCAGCTTTCTTAATATTAAAGCTTGGAATACGACGTAAATTTTTAGCTAAACCAAGTTTAGAACAAGACCAAATCAACCATTTTGTTGGGTCATATTGCCACCATTTTACCCCATTACGATAATCGTATTGGAAGATATGGTGGTAGTTGTGGTAACCCTCGCCCCAAGTGGCGATAGCTAACCAGAAATTATCACGTGCTGAGTTTTCGTCTGTATAAGGACGTTTACCCCACATGTGGCAAAGCGAGTTAATGAAGAAAGTCACTTGATGGCTAATGATTAAACGCAATAGACCACCTATGAGAACTACACCCCATAAATCGCCAGTTGCCCAACCAATTAAACCTAAAATTCCAACGTGAACTGCAACTACGAGTAAACCGTAGTATTTATGCTGGAACATAACCAATTTATCATTGAGCAAGTCAGGTGCATTTTTAAAGTCAGGCTCAGATGGTGAATGATCACGGATCATCCAACCCATATGGGCATACCAAAAACCACGCTCAATTGAATATGGATCTTCGTCAACATCATCAACATGACGATGGTGGGTACGGTGACCAGATGCCCAAAACAAAATACTATTTTGCACGGCAAATGTTCCACCGATCATTAAAAGAATTTTAAGCGGTAACGACGCTTCGTAAGCTCGGTGAGCCCACAGGCGGTGATAACCAGCAGTAATCCCCATACTACTTAGAGCTAAAAGAAAAAATAAGCTTACCCATGCGCTTACACTAAAATCATAATAATACGCGTAAATCGGGATTATGATTGCGGCAAGAATTGGTAAACCAATTAAGGTAATGCTAGCGGTCCAGTTAATTGGGGCTTTGAGTGGGGCGGAAGTCATATCCGGCAGCGCTCCTAGAATCCTTGTTAGACAAGGTACAAAGACAAAACGACATAGCAAAACCAATCATCAAGATATATTGCTATTCTATCCCTCATATTAGCACGTGCTTAGTGAGAATCACTAACATTATTGTACAGATGTATTGAAAGAACGGTAACAGATTTAAACTATGTCACAGAGTTTTTCAAGTAGGAGAAGTTGTTTAATGAACGTACAACGATTGAAAAAAAAGAACAGCATTGATATTGCAAGAAAATTATCATTGAAGTGTATCTTGGTCACAATCAGTCTTGTATTAGCCGCATGTCAAAGTGCCCCCGATCAAAATACAAAAAAAGTTCAAACAAAAAAAACAGTTCATCATGTTCAACCTCCAGTTGTAAAAAAGCGAGTGAGTACCGATGGCATTCAAGATATTGATTGGCAGATCACTCAAATCAGTGGTCATAAAGCAAAATTCTTTACACAGTGGCCGACTCTTTCTTTAAATTCTGCGATCAAAACAGTATCAGGCCATACTGGCTGTAACGGCGTTTTTGGTCGATATACATTTGATTTCAGCCAGCAAAAACTTGATATGCAGGTAAATGCAGGGCATTTAAGCTGTGATGGTGCTTTGGCTCAAGAGGCAGAGTTGGTGGATGCTTTACAACGTATTCAACGCTTCCAGTTAGTAGGTAATACCTTATATCTGCTCGATCAGAGTGGACAACGCCTTATTCAGGCACAAAAGAAATAAAAGGTGGGTTTACCACCTTTTTTATATTTATAGGGCTTGTAACATCGTGGTTGGAATATCTGTAATTAGCCCTTGTACATCTAAATCCTTGAGCCTTTTTGCTCTTTCTACATCATTGACTGTCCAGACACTAATATTTAAATCGGCCTGCTGGGAAAGTTGAATCATTTCATCTGTTGCGAGTTGATCATGCCAGCCAATATGACAGCAACCATATTGATGAGCGAGTTCAATTGCGATTGCACCCACTGGAAGCTCAACCAATAAGCCTCGTTTAAATTGAGAATTTATCTCACCTAAGGCCGTTAAAATTTGAAGATCAAAACTTGTGATAGTGACAACTTTTTCATAACCCTGTAATTCAATCTCAAGCTTTTCAACAATTTTTTCTGCTAAAGCCATGTCTCTTACAGCTTTAACTTCAACTTCAATATGTTCAAAGTTATCAAGTAATTTTAAAACGCCTGTAAGGGTAGGTGTTGGTTCTGAATTTGGCCAGTCAGGCCAGTTTTGACGATGATCAAATGACAACGCTTGAGCCAAATTAGATTGCTCAACAATGTGGTCGACTCCAGCTGTACGTAAAAAATTATCATCATGGATCACGACCAACTCTTCGTCTTGAAGTTGACGAATATCAAATTCGACACCACGAATACCTAAATTTTTTATGTGCTGAAACCCACCTAGTGTATTTTCAGGAGCTTCTCGGCGTGCACCACGATGACCAATAATGCGCATAATTTTCTTCTATGAAATATTTTGACTATGGTCTCTCAAAAGAACAGAGACCATTCTTAATCTAATCTATTTTTAAATAATCTCATTAATATTTTTTTGCCAAAGCACTTCTTGTCCACCTTCCGCACGTTGTAAAGCACGAGATGCGACAAACAACCAGTCAGACAGGCGGTTTAAAAGTTGGAGCGCCGTGGTTTGAATATTTTGGTCGCGTGTTTGTACCGACAGCAGTGATCGTTCTGCGCGGCGGCAAACGGCACGGGCTTGATGGGCATAACTGCAAGATAAAGAACCAGACGGGAGAATAAATTCTTTAAGCATCGGCAAGTCTTCATTCATACGGTCAATTTCTTTTTCAAGAAATTCAATACAAACAGGCTCAAGCAAATTGTAGTTTGGAATACAAACCTCTCCCCCTAAATCAAAAAGCCAGTGTTGAACAAGACTCAGGCTTTTATCCCAATCCGCTTTATTGGTCACTTGACTAGCTGTGATTTGAGCACGAAGTACCCCAATAATGGCATTGAGTTCATCGACATCACCAAGTGCTGCAATTCGTAAATCATCTTTGGCAACACGAGAACCATCGCCTAAACCTGTTGTGCCTGAGTCGCCTGTGCGTGTATAGATTTTGCTTAAACGGTGTCCCATGATGGATATCCTGAACATAAAAAAGGGATAATGTCGGTCAGAACATTACCCCGAAACTGGAGTTAAGAAAATATTTTTATAATCAGAGTGAAAAATTAATAACGGAAAGTGACCCCAACAGAAGCTTGGCGGCCACCATTCACATACCAATTACCAAAGTTGTAAACCGTTTTATATTCAGAATCACCCACATTTTCGATATTAGTAAATACTTTAACGTTTGGATTGATATTCCAGTAAGCATTTAAATCGACAGTAGCATAGCCTGGGACTTTTTGTGGATTAGCACTATTTTGAGCATTAGAGTTAGAGCGGGCAATAAGTGAAGCACTGATACCGTAAACAGTATTTTCTAAACCTGTAGTTAAGGTGAGTGTTTGCTTAGGACGATAAGCAATCTCTAAACCAGTTTCTTTATTTTCGGTTTTTACATAGGCATATTCAGTCGATAAAAATAGATCATCTTGTTTCCATTTAAAACCAACCTCTCCACCAGAAAATTGTGCTTTGTTTAGATTTTCATAAGTACTTGTCGTTGTGTTAGTTGCAGCATCAAAACTAGAACTTGATGCAATTAAATTTTTGACGTCTGTTTTGTATACCGATAAATATGCTGTTAATGCAGGAGTAAACTGATGGTCTAAGCCAATTTCATATGAAGTACTTTCTTCTGGTTTTAGATTGGTATTCCCATAAGTATGATAAATTCCACCAGAACCATAATCAGCTTCGCTGTGATAATACAATTCAGTAAGTGAAGGAGCTCTAAAAGCTGTTCCGATATTTGCATAAATACTGGTTGACGGTAATACAAAATAACGAACAGCTCCTTGCCCCACATTATGTGTTCCAAATTTTTCATTATCTTCGAGGCGTACGCCTAATTGCGTGCTGATTTTATCAGTTTTATATTGGTGTTGTAGATAATAGCCAGTAGAATCAATATCTTGCTTTCCATTTAAAATAGAGGCATCCTGATACTCTGTATTATCAATACTTGCGCCAACCAAGATATTTTGTGCCTGTGTAAATTGCCACTTAACATTTAAATCACCTTCATTGCGTTTAGTGTCAGCATGATAAGGTGATGATTCACGATACTCTTGTGTATCTTTAAAATTAGAATATCTTGTATTGATAGTGATATTAGATGTCGGTTTGTATTCGACTCTGGTACTGACTAACTGATTGTCAAACTCACGTTTAGCTGTATTGCTTATGCCACCATTGTCTGAATAATTATTAGCGCCCTTATTTTGAGAAATTTCAACACTTGTATTTAAATTATTCTTATTGTCATAACCTAATTTTGCGCTATAACCTTTTTGATCATAAGCAGCTTTTAAATTGTCTGGTTGTGTGTTGAAAATATGTGTTCCATCACTTTCCATACTTTGCCCACGAATCTGAGCAAAGAATCCTGCATCACTGACTAAATCTGTTCCAATAATCGCCTTATACGTATTATCCTCACCATAAATACCTGTAACGAATGCAGAGTTTCTTTCAGGTGTAGATGTAATCATTTGGATCACACCACCAATCGCATCAGTACCATATTGAACTGATGCAGGACCTTTTAAGATTTCAATGCAGTCAAGATTAGTTGTATCTAAAAGTTCAGGATAAATTGGGGAAAGGGTATTTGGAGTATTTAGACGTGCCCCATCTTTTAATAACAGTACATGATTTGGATTTGTACCACGAATCAAAAGATTAGTACCTTGCCCAAGACCACCATTTTGTTTTACATAAATAGATGCATCTTTTTGCAAGATATCAGATAGATTTAAAGCAGGATTTTTTTCAATTTCTTCTTTAGAAATCACTGAAATTCGCGCCGGAACCTCACTCGCTTTTTCAGCACTTTTTGAAGCAGTGATTACAATTGGATCAAGCTGAGTTGCGTTCGTTGTATCTTCAGCAAAAATAACAGGTGAAAACCCCATCGCAATAGCGATAGCCCCTACCAGACGAGTAGGTTGAAAAGTCTTAGACATAACATGCTCCATACATTCACCCCACGTGAATGATCGGGTAGATAGATGAAACAAGTAGGTCTCCGGACTTCAACGCCATATTTAATTTATGGACATATTCACCTTCCCACATTACTGCAGTGGTGTAAGTCGATAGCGACTTAAAAAATATGCTTTACATTGTTACCGTTGCGGGGGCAGTGCCGGACTTTCACCAGCTTCCCTAAAGCATTAATTGCTTACACTTGCTTCTAATTTTACGCAGTATAAAGTGGCGATTTATTTCATACAATGTCATTTAGTCCAATTCCCAGAGAACTTTTACGCAAGGGACAAAAATTGCATTACAATGGCGTTTATTTTAAGAAATGGTTGTAGTTTAGGCAGATCATGAGCCCTTCAAACCAAAAACGTACACGCGCAAAAATCTGTGGAATTACTCGCATTCAAGATGTTCAGGCAGTTGTTACTGCTGGAGCAGATGCGATAGGTTTTGTTTTTTTCCCGCCAAGCCCAAGACATGTAACAGTTGAACAGGCCCAAGAATTAGCAAAAGTAATTCCACCTTATGTACAAATGGTTGGTCTGTTTGTTAATGCAAGTGCCACTGAAATTCAGGATGTACTTGATTGTGTTCCCCTAGATGTATTACAACTACATGGCGATGAAACTCCAGAACAATGTCAGGAAATAGCTCGCCATTGTAAACGTCGCTGGTATAAAGCGATTCAGGTTAAACCTGATTTAGATGTAATTGCTGAAATTCAAAAATATCAGGCGGCAGGAGCCAGTGCTGTATTGCTCGATGCGTGGCATCCTGAGCTTAAAGGCGGTACAGGACATCAGTTTGACTGGTCTAAATTTCCAAAACTTGATATTCCATTAATCTTGGCAGGCGGGTTAACCCCTGACAATGTCATTGACGCTATTCATACTACCGGTGCTTTTGCAGTAGATGTGAGCGGAGGCGTAGAATCCGCAAAAGGTATAAAAGACCAACAACTCATTGAACGATTTATGCAAGGAGTCCAACGTGGATCAGCAAAACAATGTGATTGACTATACACAGTACCCAGATGCTGCAGGGCATTTTGGTATCCATGGCGGACGTTTTGTGTCAGAAACTTTAATGGCGGCATTAGAAGATTTAGAAAGTCTCTATTCTCGCATGAAAAATGATGAACAGTTTCTGGCAGAATTCGACCGCGATCTCGCCTACTATGTAGGTCGTCCTAGTCCACTTTATTATGCTGAGCGATGGTCAAAAGAGTTAGGTGGTGCGCAAATTTATCTTAAACGTGAAGACTTGAACCATACAGGCTCACATAAGGTAAATAACACGATTGGACAGGCATTATTAGCAAAGCTTTCTGGTAAAAAACGTATTATTGCCGAGACTGGTGCTGGGCAACATGGTGTAGCAACTGCAACAATTGCAGCGCGTTTAGGGCTTGAATGTGTTGTTTATATGGGTGCCGAAGACGTTAAGCGCCAAGCGATGAACGTTTATCGTATGCGTTTGTTGGGTGCCACAGTTGTTCCTGTACAAAGTGGTTCTAAAACGCTGAAAGATGCCATGAACGAAGCGATGCGTGATTGGGTAACCAACGTTGATACGACGTACTATGTAATTGGTACAGTTGCAGGCCCACATCCATATCCTCAACTCGTTCGTGACTTCCAGTCGATTATTGGCCGTGAAGCACGTAAACAGATCTTGGAGCAAGCAGGTCGCTTACCAGATGCATTGGTTGCATGTGTGGGTGGCGGTTCAAATGCAATGGGCTTGTTCTATCCATTCTTAAACGATACCAACGTGAAAATGTATGGTGTTGAAGCTGCTGGTTTGGGTATTGAAACTGGTAAGCACTCCGCGCCGTTAAATGCAGGCCATGTGGGCGTATTGCACGGTAACCGTACTTACTTGATGAGTGATGAGCAAGGTCAGATTATTGAGACACATAGTATCTCAGCGGGCCTAGATTATCCGGGTGTTGGTCCTGAACATAGCTTCTTGAAAGATATGAAACGCGTAGAATACGTGCCGATTAATGATACAGAAGCTCTGCAAGGTTTCCGTGATTTAACCAAAATCGAAGGGATTATCCCTGCACTTGAAAGCTCGCACGCAATGGCATACGTTTCTAAGCTTGCACCAACAATGTCTAAAGATCAGATTATTATTGCGACTGTTTCAGGCCGTGGTGATAAAGATTTAATGACAGTTGCACGCATTGATGGCGTAGAAATGGTCGAGATGTAAGAGAACTATAATGCCAAGCTTGTTTATGGTGATGTTAGGTGGGCGTCATGCACGCGCTAATACAGAAGTTCATGATGTAGTCATGGCTGTAGGGGATACTTTGGAAGAAGTTTATCCTCAACTTAAACAGGCTTGGTTTGGTGAGACTCAAGGATTACATATTGATGCTTGGGCTAAACTCTCTGGTGTTAGCTCTCAAGGGCAAAATTATCAAATTCATTTTACAGATGCTGCTCCACAACCAGATGATTTAAAATTATATTTAATTAATCTGGGTGGATATAATGCTCGTGAATTCGGTGAACTTCACCGTTATGAGTTTGTAGTTGCACCAAATACTGTCATTGCTAAACAATTAGGTAAACAATTTATAGATCAACAGTGGCAAAAACCACACACAGATCGAGTCATTGATATTGATGACTGCTTAGCGATAGATTGTGTAGCAGGGCGCTATATTCATTTAATAAAAGGCGATTTTGCTGCAACGATTTGGGAAAATACGTATTTGACCGTGGTATAGGTCATTTGAAATCTAATATTCATATGGAAGTGGGTAAATGGATTTAATTCAAGAAAATGGACAGCCTCGTTACGGGCGTTTTGAATCTGTACCGTCAACCATTCATGTACAACATTATATTTATAAAACGCCTTATGGTAAGGTCTTAAAAGGCTGGCGTAAGCAATTAAAATATAAGAAATTTAAATTCTGCGGCATTCAACATAAACACTATAGTATTGGTCTGGCAATTGCAGATATCGGCTGGGTTGGGCATGGTTTTTTCTATATTTATGATCATGAAACTCAGCAGGTCATTGAGTGGAATGCAATTCAGCCTTTAGGACATAAAACCTATCTTGATGAACAGCCGTTGTTTAATCAAAGCTATTTTTCTAAATCGCCTTATCAGTTTGATATCCAGCATGGCAATGGTGTGCGATACATTCGAGTCACTAAATATGGCGAGATTCAACTTAGCGCTCGAATTTTTTGTGCTGGAACCGATATCTTAAGTTTGTGTACACCGACAGGAATTAACGGTTGGACCTATACCCAAAAGCAGACCACGCTAGGTGTAGAGGGGATGTTTATTAATAAACAAAACCAAGTTGTACAATTTGATGAAAAGACTTTTGCATCGCTAGATGATACTTGTGGCTTTTTGCGACCTGAAACGGCTTGGTTCTGGCTTTCATGTAATTTCTGGGATGAGCAAGGGCGGCGTATCGGTTTAAATTTAGCTTCAGGGGTTAATGAAAGCTTTGGTAATGAAAATTGCTTATGGATTAACGGAGTTTTATTTCCACTGACTGATGTTTTATTTGAAAAAGTAAATGATGAGCTTTGGAAAATTAGCTCTCTAGATCAAAAACTTAATCTACAGGTCCATATTGGTTGGTGTCGATACGAAAATATTAATTTAAGAATGATTGGAAGCCAGTTCAATCAGTGGCAAGCTAAAATTAGCGGCACGATTGAGCATGAGGCAACCGATATAATCAATTGCAATGAGCAATACGGTTTACTCGAACAACATTATGCAAAATGGTAACAAGCAGGTTATAAACCTGCTTGCCAAAATGCTTCACCAGCTGCAATAGGGTCATTTGTCTTTTCGAGTGTTTCAATCCAAACAGGGTATTGACGAATGACCGGATGTTGACTTGGATGAAAATCTTTTTTAAACCAATCTAAATATTGGCTTTTCATGGCGGTTAATGTGCCATTTTTACCAAAGAACCAAGGTAAGCCTTTAAGGTTCATTAAAAGTCGTTCTCTAGAACTAAAGCCATCACATTTCAACATGATATTCGTGCGATAGAGCGTAAAACCAAACATCAGAACCGTCGTAAGAACTAATACAAAACGACGAGTCGACTCTGGTACTTCACCGACCTGTTTCATAACATCAAAAGCAACATCTCGGTGCTCCATCTCTTCAATGGCATGCCATGCAAACAGCGCTCGGACATACGGATGTGCATTTTCCAATGTTTTTTTATTGCTATAAAAGGTTTCTGCCATTAATGCAGTTAAATGTTCTGCCGCCGCCGTCATCGCAATATTGTATTGCGGTGAGCGTTTGGTAAGTTCAAAACGAAAAATTCTTTTTAGTGTGGTTGTGAATTGGTCAACAGGCATACCTTGCTCTTTCATGAGCTGATTCATTTTGTCATGAGCAATACCGTGTTGAGCTTCTTGTTTAATAAAGTCCACAACTCGTTTTTGTAGTTCTGGATCATCAATTTTGTCTCGGAACATACGAACACATTCGATAAAATAACGCTCTCCATCTGGAAAGGTTAAGCTGAGTGCATCAAACATACGAGTCAAAAAAGGATCATTATTAAACCAAAAGCGAGGTGCTTCGTTTAAGTGAAAATCTAGATCTTTACGAACCACTGGCTCGACTTGATAAGAAACATGTGCGTTCATATTTTTATTTCTCGCATCTAACTTGTTTACTAGTATGTCGCGGCTAGTCGGCTTTGTTTTGACAGTTATTGCCAATTTTTATACAGTTTGCGACAAGATGGCAGTAAAAAAAGGATGCGCCATGCAGGATTTTACGATTTCAAATGGATATTTTTACCTTTGGAATACTTACTTAAAAGAAAGGAAAATGGACTGGCAGGCATTAAATCTGACGGATGTTCAGGCCCGCCAAATTCAAAATATTTTAGCTTCGTCTATTGATGCTCAATCATCTTTAACTTTTTTTCTTGAGCTTTTAGAGCTAACCGAATCTCAGCTACAAGTTTCCAATTTAGCTCTGGAAATGGCCACTTGCATTACACCTGCCAATTTTGGAGTGTTGGGCTATATGGCATCCCGAAGTGGCAGTTTTGCAGAGGTTCTTGAATACATTATGAAGTTTCACCGTCTGGTGATTGACGGTGAGCAAGTGGTACCTATGCAAATTGAGCAAGATGCTTCAAAAATTCGTTTGTATTGGCCCTTGGTTGATGACAGCAATATCATACTTTGTGAATTGACCTTGGCAGCGATGGTACAGCTTGCTAAACAGATAGCTCCACTACATGATTTTCTCTTGCAACAAGTTGAGTTCGTTCACCGTGCACGTGGTCCGTTAGTGCACTATCAGCGTTTCTTTCAATGCAAATTATCATTTGAAAAACCTTACTATGCATTAACTTTTGCAAGTGAGGGATTAAGTATACGCCCTCAGCATGCAGACCCGACCTTAATACAACTTTTGGTGAAACAGGCAGAAGAAGCGTTAGCTCAGCGTAAAATACATACAGATTTAGCTCAGCAAATTCATTGGATTGTTCATGAATATTTTAAGCAAAGGCAGCAGGCCCCTAAAATAGAAGATATTGCCATCGAGTTGAATATTTCAGTACGAAGTTTGCAGCGCCAACTACAGTCATTAAACACTTCATTTAAATTAATTTTAGATGCAGAGCGTATGAGACGCTGTGAGATATTACTTAACCAAAATGCCAGCCTCACTTTAATTGCTGAACAATTGGGATATTCGGACCAGTCAGCACTTGCACGTGCCCATAAAAATTTGACAGGACAAACTCTATTAGCAAGAAAAAGACAATTACAGCTAACAAATAAAAATGCAATAAAATAGCCTTTCTGTGGCGATTTTCTATTCAGATGACGATCTAATAATGGCTCGAAAATAGGAAGCTTTGATCATTGAGAAAAGTTTCAAAATATTGATAAATGTACGCCATGGGTTGTATGAATCATACAATCGAATATCGCCATAACGTTAGACCTGTTCAATGGACAAAAAATAGCGTTAAAATGCGATGTTCTTGTATTTCTACAAACAACTCCTCAATTTTAAATAATTCAAGGAAAGCACAACCCTATGTCACGTCTTGCCACCCGTTTTGAAAAGCTTAAGTCCCAACAACGTAAAGCGCTTGTATCTTATGTCATGGCGGGTGATCCACAACCGCAAGTAACAGTTCCGTTACTGCATAAAATGGTTGCGGCAGGAGTAGATGTCATTGAGCTTGGTTTACCATTTTCAGATCCAATGGCCGATGGTCCAGTAATTGCGCTTGCAGCTGAACGTGCGCTTGCAGCAGGGACTAACACATTAGATGCTCTTAATATGGTAAAGGAGTTCCGTGAACAGGATCAGGATACACCTGTTGTTTTAATGGGTTATCTGAATCCGGTTGAAGTGATTGGTTACGAGAAGTTTGTTTCTCATGCGAAAGAGTGTGGTGTAGATGGCTTATTACTGGTGGATTTACCGCCAGAAGAGTCAAAAGAGTTTGGTGCTGTGTTGAAGCAACATGACATGGATCAAATCTTCTTGCTCGCACCCACTTCTACAGACCAACGCATTCAGCATGTGGCAAATCAGGCAAGTGGATTTATCTACTATGTTTCACTTAAGGGTGTAACGGGAGCCGCAACACTAGATACGGCAGAAGCTGCTGCACGTATTCAAAAAATCAAAAATGCCACTGATATTCCAGTAGGTGTTGGTTTTGGTATCAGTGATGCTGCTTCAGCAAAAGCAATGGGTAGCGTTGCTGATGCTGTGATTGTAGGTAGTGCTTTCGTTAAAAATTTTGCAACGTTGGCAGCGGATGACGCTGTTGAACAGACGGTGAATAAAGTCAAGGAGCTTCGAGCAGCGCTCGATGAGTTAGTATGAATCAAGAAGTGAAATCAGGGAAAGTTCTTAGCCCTTCGACACCATGGACAAAACGTCCGGTTCCAGGTATTGAAGTCGCAAATGAGCAACAAATTCTCAAAGCAACATTTACTGAGCCAACGATTGAATGCCCTGAATGTCATGCTCTAGTGACACGTACAGCAATCTCTTTCAATGCATATGTTTGTCCACAGTGTGATGAACACTTACGAATGAAAGCTCGTGATCGTTTGAACTGGTTCTTCGACAATGTCGTAGCAGAATTAGGGCAAGAATTTAGCGCGAAAGATCCGTTAAAGTTTGTCGACACCAAGCCATATCCAGAACGCATGCGTGAAGCGCAAAGCAAAACTGGTGAAACAGAAGCTTTAATCGCCATGCAAGGTAATTTAAATGGCGTGGATATGATTGCTTGTGCTTTTGAGTTCGACTTTATGGGCGGCTCTATGGGTACTGTAGTAGGCGACCGTTTTGTTCAGGCTGCTGAACTTGCTATTGAAAAACGTCAACCATTGATCTGTTTCGCAGCTTCTGGTGGCGCACGTATGCAAGAAGGCATGTTGTCACTTATGCAAATGGCGCGTACTTCGGCTGCGATTCAAAGATTAAAAGATGCAGGCTTACCTTATATCGTGGTGTTAACACATCCGGTGTATGGTGGTGTAACTGCTTCTTTAGCAATGTTGGGCGATATTCATATTGCTGAACCTAAAGCGATGATTGGCTTTGCTGGTAAACGTGTAATTGAGCAGACTGTACGTGAAACGCTAGAAGAGCCGTTCCAACGTGCTGAATATTTGCTTGATCATGGTGTAATCGATCAGATTGTTCATCGTCATGCTTTACGTGATACTGTATCTCGACTTGTATCGAAATTGATGAACTTACCTTGAATCAACAAGCTCCACTTTCAATAGACTCTTTAGATACATGGCTCAATTATTGGAGCCATGTTCACGTTACAGGGATAGATCTTGGTCTGGAACGTGTAATTCCTGTTGCAGAAAAGCTGGGTGTAACTCAGCCTACTGCTAAAGTTTTTACAGTAGCCGGAACGAATGGTAAAGGCTCAACTACAACCACACTGGCCGCGATATTAAACGCACAGGGTTATAAAGTTGGGTTATATCAGTCACCGCATATCTATCGCTTTAATGAGCGAGTCAAATTGGGTGGAGTCGAAGTCGATGATCAAAGTCTGATTGATGCTTTTGTTCAAGTCGATCAGGCTCGTCGCGATTGTGATTTAAGCTTATCTTTTTTTGAAGCAACCACTTTGGCTGCTTTTGTTATTTTTAAACAACAACAATGTGATGTATGGGTGCTCGAAGTCGGTTTGGGCGGGCGTTTAGATGTCGTTAATGTCATTGATCCCGACGTTGCAGTTATTACTAATATTGGCTTAGATCATACTGACTGGTTGGGCGATACTATCGAAAAAATTGCTTTTGAAAAAGCAGGCATTATTCGTCCACAAATTCCAGTTGTCTTTGCTGGCGAACAGCTTTTACCGCAAGCAATTCAAGATAAAGTAGAAAGTACGCAAGCAATTTTATGTACCGTTAATCGTGATTATTTTTATAAACTCGCCGATGATGGACAGAACTGGTACTTTGCCTCAGAAGGAACCACTTTAAAGCTTCCTTTAGGTCATTTAGCTATTGAAAATATTGCGGGAGCGGTTGCAGCTATTTTAAATAGCGGACTTGAAATTTCTCAGTCTGCTTTAGAAAAAGGTATTCGAGCTGCACGTTTAGCAGGACGTTTTGAACAGCGTCAAGTGGAAGGGAAAACGGTAATTTTTGATGCCGGACACAATCCACATGGTGTTGAATTTTTGTTAAAGCAATTGCGAAATTTCTTAGAATACAATAAACAGTACACAGAAGTTGTCGCAGTATTTTCAATGCTGGCAGATAAAGATATAAAATCAGTAGTCGATTTATTGAAACCTACTGTTTTACATTGGAAAATTGCTGAGTTGAATGTGCCGCGTGCTGCATCAATTCAGCAACTCAATGATGCCTTGCAAGGTCAGAGAGTACAACAATATGGCAATATCAAAGAGGCTTTTAAATCAGCGCTTGAGCAAACAAATAACAATCAGCTGATTTTGGCCTGTGGTTCGTTTCATACTTTAGAAGCGATTTGGGAGTATTTGGAAGAATGTCAATGAATAACAAACAACGCTGGATGGGTGGTGTTGTTTTACTGGGAGGTGGTGTTTTATTGGCAGCATTACTTCTAAAAGGAAATGAGGAAATAAAACAGGTTGAAGTTCAACCACCCGCATCCACATCGCCAAAAGCTCAAACTAAACCAAAACAAGCAACCGAAGGACAAATGGTACAACTACAACCTCTAGCGGTTGATGTTGAAACAGAAAAGCGGTTGCTAGAAGAACAACGTCGTTCACGTGAAAAAGCTGTTGCAGAACAAGAAGCACGTGCAGCGGAGTTTTTAGCAATGCAGCAGCAAGCTGAAGCTGATGCGGCTCGTAAAGCTGCAGCAGAGTACGCTGCAATTAATGCACGTCGTACAGCAGCGCAAGAAAGTTCAGATAATATTCCACCAGAGTTAGTGGGTGAGGCGAAAGCTAAAAATCAGCAAACCAATACGGCGAATAAACCAACTGATACTTCAAAAATAGATGCAGACAAAAAAGCAGCTGAAGCAAAACGCCAAGTAGAAGCTGATAAGAAAGCAGCTGAAGCAAAACGCCAAGCCGAAACTGATAAGAAAGCAACTGAAGCAAAACGCCAAGCAGAAGCTGATAAGAAAGCAGCTGAAGCAAAGCGACAGGCAGAAGCTGATAGGAAAGCAGCTGAAGCAAAACGTCAGGCAGAAGCAGATAGAAAATCAACTGAAGCAAAACGCCAAGCAGAAGCTGATAAGAAAACAGCTGAAGCAAAACGCCAAGCAGAAGCCGATAAGAAAGCAGCTGAAGCAAAACGCAAAGCTGAAGCAGATAAAAAAGCCGAAGCTGAAAAAGCACGTGAACTGCTTGAAAATGGTGATAAAAAGTGGATGGTGCAGGTTGCATTGGCTGCTAACCAAGCAAACGCAGATGCCGTTGTTTCTAAATTACGAGCTAAAGGCTATAAGGTAACCACGAGTCAAACTAGTAAGGGAATCCGTATTATGGTAGGACCTGCGAAAGATCGTGATACAGCAGATGCAGCCCGTAAGAAAATTACTTCTGATTCAAGTTTAAATATGAAATCGGCTTGGGTCATTGATTGGGTGCCGTTAGACCAACGCTAGTCAAATCAAAGTTTACACTCAAAAAATTATTAAGATGGATTCGACAGTTGCTGTTGAATCCATCTTACATTTTCAGGTGTAAATAAACGGTCAATGTTCTTCCAAATAATATGATAACCATAACCCCCTTGTTTCATTTCTTTAATCGCATCATCAATTGCCCAATTCTCAAAAATAATTCGATACATCGCAACACTAGCTCCTGTACGGTCTGAACCATGGTAGCAGTGCAATAAGACACGTTGATTATTCTGTTTTGCAATCTTAATTTGTTGCATGACTTCTAATAAGTCTTGTCGGTCAATAGCCCATGTATTGATAGGAATATGCACAAGATTAAAGTTTTCATTTTTAAAAACTAAAGTATCTGCATCTTTAGCTCTTAAATTAATAATAGTTCCAATTCGATTACGTTTTAACTCAGGAATCATCGCTGCATCGGGTTGTTCACTGCGAAAAACATCATTACTAATTTGATAAAAATTATGAGTCTGCGCGACTATAGTGTCCCATTCTTGTGGTCGATGCTCATGTGCAATATTTTCATGCTGCATACATCCCTGTAAATTTATACAGATGAGCAGTGTGATGAGCGTTAATTTTTTCATTTTTGATACCGGTTAAGCTCATAAGGATCATGAGCACAAATTATTTCAATCGTTGGCTCATGTTGAGCTAAATGCTGTAAGCGTTTGAGATTAACAAGGCGTTTCTCATTATCCTCTGCAAATGTTTTTTCCAGCAGACTGAGTGATCTTAATTTATTTTTAGGGTTTAGCTCTAGGTGAGAGTAGTAGGCATCCCCACAAAATAATAACCATTGATTTTGTTGTTTTATCGCAATTCCACAATGGCCGGCTGAATGCCCTAATAGAGGCACCATTAAAATTTCATCTTGAAACTGAGGAAAGCCTTTTACTTTTTCGAGGTTAAACCATGCTTCACCTTGCTGATATTCAACAAAGTTCCAGTAGCGATGATCTTTATATTGATTGGTTCTATAACGAAGTTTGCCCTTAAAATTAGGAAGTTGGGCTGCGTTATATTCTGCTGCTAAAACATGCACAGTGGCATGTGGAAAATCTGAAATTCCGCCTGCATGATCAAAATCAAGATGAGTGACAAAGATGTGTTGTACATCCTTTGGATTAAACCCGAGCTTTTGAATTTGCTGAATAGCACTAAACTCAAGGTTAGGCTCAATTTTGCCTAAACGTTTAACTAATGAACCTAGGCGTTGTTTCATATGTAAGTAATCTTGCAAGCCAAAACCTGTATCGATAAGCACTAGACCCCGATCAGTTTCAACCAGAAGGCAGTGACAGATGACTTCAGCCCGGAAACCTTTTTGACCAAAGAGTGGAGCGCAAACTGGGCACATGCTGCCACACTTTAAATGATGAATTTTATAGATCATAATTTTTATTTTTTATACCGAATCGCTTCGAGTTATAACTGATCTGAACAGTAAAAACCATGTGTATTCAATACATAAATAAAAAGCCATCGCGTTGGATGACTTTTCAAGGGTGGGATATTTACTTATTTTGCTTAAGATTTACTACGCGCTTCGTTTATCTCGTAGCCAACTTTTCGAATGCTTGCCTACGCGCTTCGCTTGTCTTGCGCTTCAATTAAAGCCTTTTTAAAAGCTTTAATCTTGCTCAGGCTGTGGCGTTAAGCGTAGATAAGGCTTAACCGCTGTATAACCTTTAGGGAAACGTTGTTTAATTTCTTCTTCATCTTTAAGTGAAGGCACAATAACGACATCTTCGCCTTGTTGCCAGTTCGCAGGCGTAGCGACTTTATGCTTATCGGTTAATTGTAATGAGTCAACAACACGTAAGACTTCATTAAAATTTCGACCTGTTGAAGCAGGATAGGTAATAATTAAACGAACTTTTTTATTTGGGTCAATAATCACTAAAGAACGAACGGTGAGCGTTTCACTGGCATTAGGATGGATGAAATCATATAGCTCAGATACTTTACGATCTTTATCTGCAATGATTGGAAAGTTTACAGTTGTATTTTGTGTTTCGTTAATGTCATTGATCCAACCCTTATGAGACTCTACATCATCTACTGACAGTGCAATCGCTTTAACATTACGTTTTTCAAATTCATCTTTTAATTTTGCTGTGTAGCCTAACTCTGTTGTACATACTGGAGTATAGTCGGCTGGATGTGAAAATAAGATTCCCCAACTATCTCCTAGAAAATCATAAAAATGAATAGTGCCTTCGCTCGATTCTTGTTGAAAATCGGGGGCAGTGTCTCCTAATCGTAGTGTCATGGTCGTTCCTTAATTGCTCATAATTTGTTATGTGTTCTAATGAATATGCAGCATTTACTTTATGATTAAAATTATTGTTTTTGTATTTTATTATGAACTTTTTATATAAGTGTAAATATATATGACTAAAACTCACTATTTTATATGCTTAATCAATGTAACTTTAAGGTAAATTTGCTAAATTAGATTTCTCGGAAGTTATGCGTAATAGATGAGCGCTAATGTTACGTTTTTAGGTGCAAGGCACATTACGGGGGACTAGAGGAATGATAAAACCATTCGTCTAACTATCAGATTTTTTTTAGGGGTTTTGTGCAAACCCCTTGTACTTCAAATTTCTGGCACCATAATAAACGACTGAGAAAAAGTTTATTCATTTGACCAAGCAAGATTTAGAGAGTTTATCCATGTTGGCAAGTCTGATCGGAGGTATCTTCGGTACAAAAAATGAGCGCGAACTCAAACGCATGCGCAAAATTGTTGAGCAAATCAATGCGCTCGAGCCGACGATATCAGCTTTAAGCGATGCAGACTTATCTGCAAAAACTCCAGAATTCAAACAACGTTATAATAATGGCGAAAGTTTAGATAAATTACTTCCAGAAGCGTTTGCAGTTTGTCGTGAAGCAGCCAAGCGTGTAATGGGCATGCGTCACTATGACGTTCAGCTTATTGGTGGTATTACCTTACATGAAGGTAAAATTGCCGAAATGCGTACCGGTGAAGGTAAAACCCTGATGGGTACTTTGGCGTGTTATTTAAACGCATTAAGTGGCGAAGGCGTTCATGTGATTACTGTGAACGATTATTTGGCACAACGTGATGCTGAGTTGAACCGCCCATTATTTGAATTTTTGGGTTTATCGATTGGTACGATCTATTCAATGCAAGGCCCGTCTGAAAAAGCGGAAGCTTATCTTGCTGATATTACGTATGGTACCAATAACGAATTCGGTTTTGACTACTTACGTGACAACATGGTGTTTTCTTTAGCAGAAAAGAAACAACGTGGCTTGCACTATGCCATTATCGATGAAGTTGACTCAATCTTGATTGACGAAGCACGTACACCATTAATTATTTCTGGTCAAAGTGAAGACTCTTCGCATCTGTATGCTGCAATTAATACAATTCCCCCTAAATTACATCCGCAAAAAGAAGAAAAAGTGGTAGATGGTGGGCATTTCTGGATTGACGAAAAGCAGCGTTCAGTTGAAATGACTGAAATTGGTTATGAAACTGTTGAACAAGAACTCATTCAGATGGGGCTGTTGGCCGAAGGGGAAAGCTTATATTCAGCAACGAATCTCAGCCTTGTTCACCATGTATCTGCCGCTATTCGTGCACATTTCTTATTCCAGCGCGATGTTCACTATATTATTCACGATGGTGAAGTCGTGATTGTTGATGAACATACTGGCCGTACAATGCCAGGTCGTCGTTGGTCAGAAGGTTTGCATCAAGCAGTTGAAGCGAAAGAAGGTTTGGAAATTCAACCTGAAAACCAGACTTTAGCGACCACAACATTCCAGAATTACTTCCGTCTATATAAAAAGCTTTCAGGTATGACAGGTACTGCTGATACTGAAGCTGCGGAAATGAAAGAAATTTATGGCCTTGACGTGGTGATTATTCCAACTCACCGTCCAATGATTCGTAACGACCAAAACGATTTAATTTATTTAAACCGTAACGGTAAATACAATGCGATTATTCAAGAAATTATGAATATTCGTCAGCAGGGTGTTGCTCCGATTCTGATTGGTACAGCAACCATTGAAGCCAGTGAAATTCTATCTTCTAAGTTAATGCAGGCTGGTATTCACCACGAAGTTTTGAATGCAAAGCAACATGAGCGTGAAGCTGACATTATTGCTCAGGCAGGTAGCCCGAATGCAGTAACGATTGCAACGAACATGGCTGGTCGTGGTACTGACATTATCTTGGGTGGTAACTGGAAGGCGAAACTTGCCAAGCTTGAAAACCCTACTGCTGAAGATGAAGCACGTCTGAAAGCACAATGGGAACAAGACCACGAAGATGTATTGCAAGCAGGTGGTTTGCACATCATTGGTTCTGAACGCCATGAATCACGTCGTATTGATAACCAATTACGTGGTCGTGCGGGCCGTCAGGGTGACCCTGGTGTTTCTCGTTTCTATTTGTCTCTTGAAGATGACCTTATGCGTATTTTCGCAGGTGACCGTGTCGTTGGAATGATGCGCGCAATGGGTTTAAAAGAAGACGAAGCGATTGAACATAAAATGGTGAGTCGTTCAATTGAGAACGCTCAGCGTAAAGTTGAAGCGCGTAACTTTGATATTCGTAAAAACTTATTGAAATACGATGATGTGAATAATGAACAACGTAAGATCATTTATTCACAACGTGATGAAGTGTTAGCTGAAAATACTTTAAAAGAATACGTTGAAGAAATGCATCATGAAGTGATGAAAGGCGTGATTGCTAACTTTATTCCGCCAGAGTCGATTCATGACCAGTGGGATGTTGAAGGTTTAGAAAACGCTTTACGTATTGATTTAGGTATTGAGCTACCAATTCAAGAATGGTTAGATCAAGATCGCCGTCTAGATGAAGAAGGTTTGGTTGAGCGAATCAGTGATGAAGTGATTGAGCGCTATCGTCAACGCCGCGCTCAAATGGGTGATGAATCAGCAGCAATGCTTGAACGTCACTTCGTTTTAAACTCTCTTGATCGTCATTGGAAAGATCACTTAGCTGCAATGGATTATTTGCGACAAGGTATTCACTTACGTGGCTATGCGCAAAAGAATCCTGAACAGGAATACAAGAAGGAAGCTTTCAACCTGTTTGTAAATATGCTGGGTATTATTAAAACTGATGTTGTGACTGATCTGTCTCGCGTACATATCCCAACACCAGAAGAACTTGCAGAAATGGAAGCTCAACAGCAGCAGCAAGCTGAATCGATGAAGCTTTCTTTTGAACATGATGATGTAGATGGTTTAACTGGAGAAGTTACACTTTCTCAAGAAACCATGAACGAGTCTGATGATCAGCAAGCTTTCCCTGTTCCAGAAAGTCGCAATGCGCCATGCCCATGTGGATCTGGCCTAAAATATAAACAATGTCACGGTAAGATCTAATCTGCCTTACGAAAAAAAGCAGAACAATTGTTCTGCTTTTTTTATGTTTGTAGTAAGCCTGTGAATAATGTTTGCAGTTTTAAGCATTAAATGCTATTTACTTCTCATCCAGAGTGTATGTTGGAAAGACAATGAAAAAAGTATTACAACCTTTATTTTTAACTGTTCTTGCTGTGCCTAGTTTTGTTTTCGCAGCAGAAGCAACTTCAGCCCCTCAAACGACAACGGTTGATAAAGTACTTGCAGCAAAAGGGCCAACTTCGGCTCAGGCTGTAGTGAAGCAAGAAAATACAACAGTGATTAGTCCGCGTACAGGCATTCGCTATACGTTGGGTAATACAGGTAATCGCCCAATTATTTTACAAACTACAGCGATTGCTCCAGCAAATTCAGCAAATATTAATCGCATTGTGGCAACTAATCCTGCTTTATCTGCGAAGAGCCAAGAAAAAGCAAAAGTGGCACTCATTGGTGAAGCTGCTGTTGCCGGACCAGCTGCTGTTGCAGCAAGCAATTTAACAGCTCCTGCTGTAACGAATAGCATTGCACCTTCGAATCCAGCATCAATAAATTAAGTCATATATTTATAAAAAAAGCCGGTCAATCATGAACCGGCTTTTTTTATATAAGAATTTCTAATTTTTAGATCTGATTATTCACATCATCATTTTTTGTTTCACGAATGAGTAAGAACGCGATGAGTGATAAAAGGGATGCCGCGGTAAGATAATAACCAACCGCATATAAACCATAAGTTTCAGCAAGCTTCGTTGCAATAAGTGGCGCAAATGACGCACCAAAAATACCAGCCAAGTTAAACGTTAATGCTGAACCTGTATAACGCACTGAAGTTGGGAAAAGTTCAGAAAGAACTGTACCAATTGGACCATAAGTCAATCCCATAATTGCCAAGCCAGTACATAAGAAAAGGAATACGATTAAGGTATTTCCAGACTCTAACATACTAGAGAAGAACAAACCGAAAATCGCAGCTGCAATACAGACGCCAATTGAAGTTGTTTTACGGCCAAATTTTTCTGCAAAAATAGCAGATAAAGGTATGAATGCAGCAAAGCAAAGTGTGGCAAAGAGTTGAAGTTCTAAGAATTCACCACGCGCATAGCCAAGCTTTGTGGTTCCCCAGTTTAAGGCAAATACGGTAGTAAGATAGAACACGACAAATGTACAGATTGCTGCAATCGTACCAAGAATCAGCTTACCCGTATGTTTAGTGATAACTTCTTTAAATGGAATATTTACTTCTTTTTGCTTATCCAAAACTTTTTGGAATGCTGGCGTCTCATGGAGCTTTAAACGGATATATAAGCCCACAATCACTAATACAGCACTTGCAATAAAGGGAATACGCCAGCCCCATTGCATAAAGGCTTGCTCAGGAATAGTTGCACTCAATAATAAAAATGAACCAGTTGCTAAAATAAAGCCAATTGGAGCACCGAGCTGTGGGAACATGCCATACCATGCTCTTTTCCCTTCTGGGGCATTTTCAGTCGCGAGTAATACTGCACCGCTCCATTCACCACCTAAACCCAAGCCTTGTCCTAAACGACATACGGCCAATAGTAAGGGTGCGAAGATTCCGATGTGTGCATAGGTTGGAAGTAAACCAATACAGACGGTTGAAATACCCATTGTCAGTAAAGCTGCAACTAATGTGGCTTTACGACCAATACGGTCTCCTAAATGACCGAATATTGCTGCACCGATGGGGCGGGCAATAAAGGCAATTGCGAAGGTTGCTAAAGATTGTAAGACTGCGGCACTGCCACTACTAGCAGGGAAAAACAGGTGAGGAAAAATAATAACGGCAGCCGTTGCATAGATATAAAAGTCGAAGAACTCAATAGTTGTACCGACTAAGCTTGCAAACAGAACCCGTGTTTTCGAATTAGTGGCTACCGCCGGAGCAGCAGTCGCAGAGGTTGACTCCATATAAGACCTTATATCAGTTAAAATTTATTTTTGATTTACTATTCTTTTTAAAGAGGTATTTTTCTAAAAGAATAGCGTGAAAGAACATCATCCATGACTCTTTCAGGATCACTGAATAAGAGTGAAAAATGAACTAAACTATGTACCAATAGATAGCAAGGAAATGTGCTCCTGCACCTAAAAGCACAAAAATGTGCCAGATCGCATGGGTATATCTTACCTTTTTTAACGCGTAAAACAATGCTCCAACCGTATAAGCTAATCCACCAATGATCAAGAAAATCAATGCGTCTTTACTTAAATAGGTGCGCATATCGTCCATTACAAAAACGGCAAGCCATCCCATTAAAATATAAGCGAGCAAAGAAATTTTTTGAAAGCGGTGAATAAAAACTAACTTGAAAAGTGTACCAATTGCAGCAATGCTCCATAGTGCAATTAGCAGATAATGAGCTTTTGTAGTAGGAATCGCGATGCTTAAGAAAGGGGTATATGTTCCTGCAATTAAATAATAAATGGCTGTATGGTCAAGCTTCTTATACCAGTAACGTAGATTTTGTGTTTGAGCAAAGTGATAGAGTGTAGAGCTAGTGAAAACTAAAATGAGACTAAATGAGTATACCCATAAACCAACCCACTGAGCAGTTGGAAGATAAGATCCCTTCATAATTAAAAAGATAGAAGCAACAACTGCCATAACCACACCAGCACCATGGCTGTAGGCGTTAAATAATTCCTCTTTAGGATCGTAAGTTTCCAGTACAGATTTACTCATAAGTTTAATTTTTTTGATTAAAAATACGAATGTATAGAAATACAAAACAGTCGTAAAGTTATTTTATTTTTAATCCTAGACCCTTTAAACTTCTATTCTATATGAGTCTTCATTTTTAGGTATATCCGTGTCGGTTTTTTCCTTTGAGCAAGAGCAACAATTCTTCCATGAAATTAAGCAAATGCTTGATCAACAAATTTTTGAGCGTTTGATCTTGAGCCAGTACAAGGGAGAGTTGGAACAGCTGGAGAAAATCACTTTCCGTGTTGTAGAGTTACATGGGCAAAAACAGCTTTCAGCGTTATATCACCACACTACTCAGGATGTGACCAAAAACTATTCATTTGAAGAAGGTTTGCAGCAGATTAAGCAATTAATCATGGAGTGTAAGCAAGCGAATTTATTTTCGACTACTCAAGAAATTCAACTCAAAAAAAATAAGAAAAAAGCCTTATTGAATATGGGTAAAAAGCAGGCGGTAAATGCGACACAAACGGTTCAGACACATGATCGTGAAAAGCATCGCTATGTACAGCAGGGCAATGCGTTTTTAAAAGAGCTTGGTATTACCGATGAAAAAGGCCAAGTTATTCCAAGCATGGCGCGTAAATGGAAACAAATTAATAAATTTATTGAAATTTTTGCGAGTGCTTATGAGCAAATTGATGCCTCTCAGCAAGAACTACGAATTGTAGATTTTGGTTCTGGCAAAGGTTATTTAACTTTTGCGTTATATGATTATTTGCAAGAGCAGCAAAAAACACCATTGATCACTGGAGTTGAATTACGCCCGAATTTGGTTGAGTTTTGCCTGAATGTTGCAGATAAAGTGCATTTTAACCACTTAGACTTTTTTGAAGGTGACGTCCGTAGTTATCAGCCAGAAAAACTGGACGTTATGATTGCCTTACACGCGTGTGATATTGCAACAGACTTTGCCATTCATACTGGAATTCGTTTAAACGCTTCAATGATTATGTGCGCGCCGTGTTGTCACAAAGAGTTACGTCCACAGCTACATAGTCCTGAAGTGTTACAGCCAATGCTGCAATTTGGTATTCATGCGGGGCAACAAGCTGAAATGCTGACTGATACGTTACGTGCGTTACTTTTAAAAGCGTATGGCTATGAAACTAAAGTTTTTGAGTTTGTATCGCTTGAACATACCAGCAAAAATAAAATGATTTTGGCGACGAAACGCAAAAACGTTTCTGAACCTGATGCCAAGATTATGGCTCAAATCCAAGCATTGAAAGAAATGTACGGTATTAAAAAACAAACGTTGGAATTGTTGTTACAAGATCAATTGCCGATCGAAAATATTGGCTGCAAGTGTTAGGGCGGTGAGCGGATGTATAAAATTATAGAGGGTGGTTGGGAACAGCTCGAGAAAGATGCGAAATACATCCGTGAACAAGTCTTTATTCAAGAACAGGGAATTGCGCCTGAAGATGAATGGGACGACTTGGATGCCACAGTTTTGCATTTTATTGTTTATGACAAAAAGCAGCCTATCGCTACAGCACGTCTGTTGCCACAGCATAGCGTAGGGCGTGTTGCTGTTTTAGTGCCTTATCGAAAGCAGGGTATCGGTAAAATTTTAATGCAGCATATTATTGACTATGCGCACCATCATAAACTGCCTTATTTAAAGCTTTCAGCACAAACGTATGTGACCACTTTTTACGAAGCTTTAGGTTTTCATGCGAAAGGGGAAGTTTATGAAGACTGTGGCATTCCACATATTGATATGGTTTTAGAGTTAAATTGAGACTCCTTTTAGAAAGAAATCTCAATTTTAATTTATTTCATTGCATTCCAGCTTTCAATTGCCTGTAGACCTGTTTCTAAACCGACTTCGTAACTGTAGCGAAGTTTTTTCGGATTGGTAGTTAAACGGCCAGCCATATTTTTAAGAGGCGGTGGACAAATTTCTAAAATTTGCTGGTCTGGGTTTTGACCACGCACAAAATCTACTGAAGCGTTATAACGAGCGCAACGGCTACGCAAACTATTTGCAAAACCATAATGATGTTTAAATGCATATTTCGCGAGGAATTGATCACCGCGACTACTGGCCTTAAAGTAATTTTTCGGACGAGTGCGTAAAACCAATAGTTTTTTGACGTCACTTTGCTGAGCCGTCCAGCGAACGGGTAGGGCATCTGCAACGCCACCATCAAAGTAGGGTTCACCCATAATATCGACCGGATGACGCGTTAAAACTGGAATTGAGCTAGATGCACGAAGCGCATTTAACAGGTTATCTTTACCGGCACGAAGGTATTCAGCATGGCCTGTTTTAGCATGCGTCAACACCATATAAAAATCTGGATTTTTGGCAAATAGACTTTGCTGATCAAGTGGATGCTCTTTTTCACCAATTTCCCACATCCATTCTAAATCGAGTAAATCACCACCTTTAAAGAAGCGCTTGTAATCGATAAATTCAGGGCGAAGTGAGTGATCGACATAAAACGTTAGAGTGCGGCCTTGTTGACCAGCTAAGTAGTTTGCAACATTGGTTGAGCCAGATGACACTCCAACGTATAGATTGAAAGGATTGAACTGTTGTTGTAAAAACGTGTCAAGTACACCACTGGTAAAGGCACCACGCATGCCTCCACCCTCTACAACCAATGCATTACGGGAAAAATCTGTCATTTGAAAAATATCTGTTTACTGAGTTGAATGCTGATGTTCTGACATGTCCATTTCAGGCATGTTATCGCTATGTTGAGCTGGTTGTTCGGTAGAGTTTCCAGCTTTTTGTTGCATCTGCTCTTGTTGTGCTTTGCGCTGTGCTCCTGGCATATAGTCAGGTTCATTACTCATCGCTAAATAGAAAAAACCAAGGAAAATCGCACTTAAAACACCAACAATCAGAACAAATTTCCAGCCTAAAATTGCTGACTCGGAAGAGTTTTTATCGGACATAAGGATTTCTCGAATGTGCTTTAGAAGCACAAAAATGAAGTCTATTTATAGCATATTTAGGCAGTCGGCTGAAATCTTAAAGGTCATAAACAAAAACCCATATAAATAAAATATATTTATATGGGCAAGGTTTATGCAGTTTTTAAATATTCAATATGTCTAAGTTATTGAATATTTTGTTTCTGCTCTGCTTTGGTTTTTAGTAAAGCTGGCGGTGTAAAACGTTCACCATATTTTGTAGCCAATTCTTCGGCGCGTTTTTGTGCTTTATCAGTACCGTATTGATTGAGGAATTGAATTGCTCCACCCGTCCAAGGCGCGTAACCAATCCCAAAGATAGAACCGACATTGGCATCAATCACAGACTCTAATACGCCTTCTTCATAACAACGTAAGGTATCTAAAGCTTGTACAAACAGAATGCGATCAATCATGTCTTGTTCAGAAATGTCATGATCTTTTTGCCAGCGGTTTAAGCCTTCCCAAAGATGCTTTTTACCATTTTCAGGATAGTCATAGAAACCTGCACCAGCCGCCTTACCTTTACGGTTTAACTCATGAATCATGGTGTGAACCACTTCATCTACAGAAGTTTTAGGTAAATCTTTACCTTCGGCTTGTAATGCTTTGCGTGCTTCATTAGCAACATGTTCGGTTAATGTTAAAGATACTTCATCTTGAATGGCGAGTGGGCCAACTGGCATACCAGCTTTAAGCGCTGCCATTTCGATACGCGCTGGATGAACACCTTCGGCAAGCAAGCGCATACCTTCTTGAATGAACGTACCAAACACACGACTCGTAAAGAAACCACGGCTATCATTAACAACAATCGGTGTTTTTCCAATTTGTTGTACGAAGTCGTAGGCTTTAGCAAGTGTCTCTGCGGAGGTGTTTTTACCTTTAATAATCTCGACCAACTGCATTTTGTCGACAGGGCTAAAGAAGTGCAGACCGATAAAAGCTTTATCATCTTTACTTGCTTGAGCTAAACCTGTAATTGGCAGGGTTGATGTATTTGATGCCATTACGCCATTAGGCGCTAAATATTGTTCAGCTTCTTGAGTGACTTTAGCCTTGAGCTCTTGATTTTCAAATACTGCTTCAATAATTAAGTCACAGCCTTGTAGATCTGCTGCTGAAGCGGTAGCCGTAATCAGTGTTAAAACCTGATCACGTTTTTCTGCGGTCATACGGCCTTGTGAAACACGTTTATCAAGAAGCTTTTGTGAGTAAGCTTTACCTTTCTCAGCATTTTCAACAGATACATCTTTCAGTACAACTGGAATGCCTTTAATTGCGGCTGAATATGCAATGCCCGCACCCATCATGCCCGCACCTAACACACCCACTTTAGTCGCTTGCCATTTTGCAATATCGGCAGGGCGGCTCGCACCAGATTTAATTGCATTTAGACCGTGCCAGAAAGTGCCGATCATATTTTTAGAGATTTGGCCTGTTGTAAGCTGAGTAAAGTAGCGAGACTCAATACGCAGTGCAGTATCTACATCGACTTGAGCGCCTTCAACAGCGGCAGCCATAATCGCTTCAGGGGCAGGGTAACAACCTTTGGTTTTGTCTCTTAACATGGCGGGGGCAATTGCAAGAACTTGTGCAACTGCTGGAGTCTTTGGATCACCACCTGGAATTTTATAGCCCTTCACGTCAAAAGGCTGCTGAGATTTTGGATTTGCTTTGATCCAAGCAATTGCTTTATCTAAAAGCTCTTGTTCATTTTCAGCAGTATCGTGAATTAAGCCTAAAGATTTTGCTTTATCAACACCGAACTGTTTGCCTTCCATTAAAAATGGGAATGCATTTTGAAGTCCGAGTAGACGTACCATACGGACAATACCACCGCCACCTGGTAACAATCCTAAAGTGACTTCTGGTAAGCCAAATTTGCTTTTAGGGTCATTGATTGCAATACGGTGATGACAACTTAAAGCGATTTCCCAACCACCGCCAAGGGCTGTGCCATTTAATGCTGCAACGACTGGAATACCAATCGTTTCAATTGTGCGTAAATGACCTTTTAGCTTTTCAACCATATTGAAAAAGTCAGTCGCATGTTCAGGCTGAACTTGAATCAGCTCATCTAGATCACCGCCTGCAAAGAAAGTTTTTTTGGCTGAGCGGAAAATAACACCTGAAAGTTCTGTTTCTGCTTTAAGTTTCTGAGTCGCCTCATCGAGCGAGTCACGAAACTCGGCATTCATGGTGTTTGCAGATTGACCAGTTGAATCAAGCGTTAATATGACAATATTGTCGGCATTTTTTTCGTATTGAATTGCACTCATCTTTTATATCCCTAATTTTTATACGCGTTCAATAATGGTGGCAATACCCATTCCACCGCCAACACAGAGCGTCGCTAAACCGCGCTTTTTGTCTTGTCGTTCAAGCTCATCAAGTAGTGTGCCTAAAATCATGGCACCTGTTGCTCCTAACGGATGGCCTAAAGCAATTGCACCGCCATTTACATTGACTTTTTCAGCAGGGACGTTGAGCTCATTAATAAAACGCATAACAACAGCCGCAAATGCTTCATTGACTTCAAATAGGTCAATATCATCAATCGTAAGGCCAGCTTTTTCTAACGCTTTACGTGCAGCAGGAGCAGGGCCTGTCAGCATAATCGTTGGGTCAGTGCCGACTAATGCAGTCGCCAAAACTTTAGCACGTGGTTTTAAATTTTGTTCTTTTACCGCTTTTTCTGAGGCTAATAAAACAACAGCAGCACCATCGACAATGCCTGACGAGTTACCTGCGTGATGAACATGATTTATTTTTTGTGCTTCCGGATATTTTTGTAAAGCAACTGCATCAAAACCCATTTGCCCCATCATTTCAAAACTTGGGTTGAGCTTCGTTAGACCTTCGAGTGTGGTATTGCCTTTAATAAACTCATCTTTATCTAAAATCACCACACCTGCGTGATCTTTTACTGGTACGACTGAGTGATTGAAATAACCATTTGATTGAGCCGCCGCCGCTTTTTGTTGTGACTTCACAGCGAAATTATCAACATCTTCTCGGCTATAGCCATCTAATGTTGCAATGAGGTCGGCCCCGATGCCTTGTGGAACAAATGATGACTTAAGGTTTGTTTCTGGGTCTAGCGCCCATGGTCCACCATCGGAACCCATTGGAATGCGTGACATTAATTCAACACCACCAGCAACCACTAAATCTTCCCAGCCTGAGCGAACTTTCATGGCTGCCATGTTGACTGCTTCTAAACCTGAAGCACAAAAACGATTGATTTGTACCCCAGCAACATCATCATTCCAACCCGCTGCAATCGCTGCTGTTTTTGCTATGTCACCGCCTTGATCACCAATTGGTGTTACACAGCCCAAAACAATGTCGTCAACTTTAGATGTATCGAGTTGATGGCGCTGCTGTAATTCATTTAATAAAGTGGTGAGTAAGGTAATTGGTTTTACTTCGTAAAGAGAGCCATCTTTTTTTCCTTTTCCGCGTGGTGTGCGAATGGCATCAATAATATAAGCCTCGCTCATAACAGTTCCTTTTTTATTGCTTAAAATTTATTTGTGTTTTGAGTGTACTGGTTTTAATAGCGAGTGCAATGACGATAAGCGCACCAGTCAGGTGATGATTTTTGCCAATAGAAATACAAAAAAGCCCAAGTCGAACTTGGGCTAAATGTGAAACTAAAGAGATTTAAGAATTAGTGATAACCGTGTAGCTGGCGATATAAACCTGGGGTTACGCCTGTCCACTTTTTAAATGCACGGTGGAATGTACTGGTTTCACTAAAACCGACTTGTTGAGCAACGTCTTCAAGTGTTAATTCAGGGTTGAGTAATAAGTGAATTGCAGCATCTCGACGCAAAGCATCTTTTACGCCTTGATAGCTTTTCCCTTCAGCAGCCAAGCGGCGACGTAAGGTTTGAGGAGATAAATACAGCATTGATGCAACGTCATTAAGCGTTGGCATTTCTTCACCAATCTGGCTTTTGAGCACTTCACGAATACGAGAAGTCAGCGAGTTGGTGTTTTTGAATTTGACTAAAAGCTGAGCAGGTGCTGCTTTTAAGAACTCTTCTAGCGTTTTTTCATCTTGGCGGATTGGTAAATCAAGATAATCAGCCGCAAAGGTAATTTCAGTACGTGGTGCATCAAACTGCATGACTGGTGCAAAAAATAATGCATCATATTCATCTGCATGTGCAGGACGTGGGTAACTAAAATGAACACGCTCTAATGGCAAACGGCGTTCAATTAACCATGATGCTAGACCGTGCCAAATCATAAGCATACTTTCGGTAATGAAATGATCTGGATCTAAAGTTTTTGGAATGAGCGGAACTAGGCGTGCTTCATGCTTGTCACGTTCTAGGCTGACAGACCATTCATCGCCAAATAATTTGTAAAATTGAGATGACAGTTCAAGGGCTTGGCCCAATGTTTTTGCGTGAATAATCAACTGACACATAATGGCAAAAGTGCCCAGACGACGTGGTTGTACGTCAAATCCAACGTGTTCATCCTGTGTGACCATCCACAACATTTTTATAAAACGAGTGTATTGTTCTGGTGAGATTCGAGCTTTAGGTTGACGTAATAATTCCGCTTCAATGCCCACATGTGAAAGGAGCATTTCAACATCCATGCCAAGGCGCTTTACGCCTGTCAAAGCCGCATTCACGAAGTGGATGCTAATCGTATCGCGACTCATATTGAATCCTTCAGTCTCTTTGATGTTCACTTTAAATTGACCTAAATGACCGTCTAAAAAAATAAATTGGCGATTTACAACAGAGTAAAAGCACTTTTTACATGTTAAATTGCCGAAATGATCAAGGTAAATGGCTGAACATGACATTGTTTTAGAATATTTGCTTAACTAATATAAAAGAAAATATGAATAATAGTGGTTAAAAAAACGATGACGACAGCATTAAATGGACTTAAAGTTCTCGATTTCTCGACACTCTTACCTGGACCTTTTGCCACAATGTACTTAGCCGATATGGGTGCAGAAGTTATCCATATCGAATCTCCATCACGACCTGATCTAATTCGGATCATGCCGCCATACGCAAATGGGCAAGCAACAGCACATAGTTATTTAAATCGAAATAAACAGTCGATTGTTCTCGATTTAAAAGATCCGGCGAGTATTGAATTAATTAAAGCCAAGATTTCTGATTTTGATATTGTCATAGAGCAGTTTCGACCTGATGTCATGCACCGCTTAGGATTAGACTACTCAACACTTGCCGAAATTAACCCGCGTTTAATTTACTGCTCAATTACAGGTTATGGTCAAACTGGAAGCTATAAAGATAGAGCAGGGCATGACATTAACTATTTAGCCTTAGCTGGTATTGCTGGGTATAGCGGACGACAAGACAGTGGTCCGCCACCGCTCGGTATTCAAGTTGCAGATATTGCAGGTGGTTCCCTTCATGCGGTCATCGCTATTTTAGCTGCGGTGGTTGAACGTGAGCGTAGTGGAATGGGGCAATATATTGATATTTCCATGACTGATTGTGTTGCTAGCTTAAATAGTATGGCTGCTTCAGCCACACTTGCTGCACAGGTCGAGCAGGCTCCAGAGCATGGCATGCTCAATGGGGGCATTTTCTATGATTATTATATGACGCAAGATGGTCGTTATCTTTCAATTGGTAGTCTTGAACCACAATTTATGTCAGGTTTATCAATCGCTCTTGACTTGCCACTATTATTACAAAAAGGTGCTTCATTAGATGCCGAAGATCGACAAGAAGTTAAACAAGCTATTCAAGAAAAAATTAAAAGCAAAACATTTAAAGAATGGCATGAAATTTTTGCAAATCTTGATGTGTGTGTAGAACCTGTCTTAAGTCTAAATGAGGCATTAAATTCGCCCTTAGCACAACAACGTGGATGGATTGTGGATGTACCTTTGCAAAATAATACAGCCGATACCGAACCACAATTAGCTTGTCCAATTAAGTTTTCAAGATCAAAAATGAGATATTCCTTTATAGGTCAGAAACTTGGTGAGGGACGGTGGTAAAGAGCAGGGGCTATTTGTTATACAATGTGTATTAAGATTATTATTAGATTAATCAATTGATTAACATTTTGAATAATTTCTTTACATAAAATTAGCGTACCCTTTATAAACAAAGACATAAAAGGTATGTAAACATGAAAACACATAAATCCTTGATGGCTTCCTGTTTATCCGTTTTATCAATTACTCTTTTTATACAGCACGCACAGGCTGCTGCTGCATTTGACCCAAATAGTCCTTGGATGTTGGGTGATTGGAACGGTCAACGCACCGCGTTACAAGCACAAGGTTATGATTTTTCTTTTGGATATACCGGCGAATACGCCGGTATTTTAGATTCAAAAAATACATCTACGCATGGTAGTGCTTATACGGGGCAACTGGCATTAGGAACTCATTTTGACCTAAATAAAATTTTAGGGTGGCAAGATACCGAAGCTCAAATCACGTTAACTTATCGTGATGGGCAATCGCTTTCTGAACATTCACCAGCTTTAGCAGGGCATTTAAGCTCAGTACAAGAAGTGTGGGGGCGTGAGCAAACTTGGCGTTTAACAGATTTGTGGATTAAGAAAAAATTCATGGATCAAAAATTAGACGTTAAAGTCGGTCGTTTTGGTGAAGGTGAAGACTTTAATAGTTTTGACTGTGATTTCCAGAACTTGGCGCTTTGTGGCTCGCAAGTCGGTAACTGGGTAGGTGATCAGTGGTATAACTGGCCAGTTAGCCAATGGGCAATGCGTGTTAAATATAACTTGCAGCCTGACCTATATACGCAAGTAGGGGTATATGAATATAACCCAGAAAATCTGGACCGAGGCAAAGGTTTTAACCTAAGTACTGATGGTTCACATGGGGCAATTATTCCTGCCGAAGTGGTGTGGTCACCTAAATTAGGTGCTCAAAGCATGGCTGGTGAATACCGTTTAGGTTATTACTACAGCACTGCCGATGCCGAAGAAATTACAAATAAGGCTCAAACATCTCATAAGCAAGGTGTATGGGTAACTGCAAAACAAAAATTATTCCAGCCTGCTGATCAAACAGACCGTGGGTTGACTGGTTTTGTGAACCTGACGTTCCACGACTCTGATACCAACAAAATTGATAACATGCAAAATGTAGGCTTGGTCTATAAAGGTTTGCTCAATCAACGTCCTCAAGATGAGTTGGCATTAGGTGTTGCGCGTATCCATATCAACGATGATTGGAACGATGTCCAAACTAAAGAATATGACACTGAATACAATACCGAGCTTTACTACGGTATTCATGCGACAAACTGGCTGACTATCCGTCCAAATGTGCAATATGTTCGTCATGTTGGTGCATTAAAAAATGGTGATAACACTTGGGTAGGCGGTATTAAATTCTCAACTGCATTCTAAGCGTAATTACCCTGAAAACGGATTGTCGAGGACTAAATCATTGATTGAAGTATCCTGACCTTCCGTTTTTTCTTTATGCCTGAATTTTGTTTTAGATGTATTGGTGATGTCGATTTTTAATTTAAAACTCGGCATATCTTTCCGATAAAAATGATGATTGATAAGAGGTGGTTTATGAATCAACCTACTTCAAGATCAGGTTTAACGACTTTTACCGTAATTATTATTGGGTTATTAGCGTTATTCCTGTTAATTGGAGGTATTTGGCTCGCTACATTAGGCGGTTCAATTTACTATATTATTGCTGGTGTATTACTCCTTATTGTTGCATGGCAACTCTATAAGCGCGCATCTACGGCCCTATGGGTATATGCCGCTTTGATGCTAGGTACTATTATTTGGGGCGTCTGGGAAGTTGGAACTGACTTCTGGGCACTTGCACCTCGTTTAGATATTTTAGGTATTCTTGGTTTATGGTTATTGATTCCAGCTGTGACTCGTGGAATCAACAACCTTGGATCAAGTAAAGTTGCCTTATCTTCTACTCTAGCAATTGCAATCTTGTTGATGGTCTATTCCATTTTCAACGATCCGCAAGAAATTAATGGTGAAATCAAGACACCTCAACCAGAAACAGCTCAGGCTGTACCTGGTGTTGCTGAAAGTGACTGGCCAGCCTATGGTCGTACTCAGGCAGGTGTACGTTACTCTCCGTTGAAACAGATTAATGATCAAAACGTAAAAGATTTGAAAGTTGCTTGGACTTTACGTACTGGCGATCTTAAAACGGGTAATGACTCTGGCGAAACAACTAATCAGGTTACACCGATTAAAATCGGTAATAACATGTTTATCTGTACAGCTCATCAACAATTAATTTCGATTGATCCTGCGACAGGTAAAGAAAAATGGCGTTTTGATCCGAAGCTTAAAACGGATAAATCGTTCCAGCATTTAACTTGTCGTGGTGTGATGTACTACGATGCAAACAATACAACTGAGTTTGCAACGAGTCTTCAAGGCAAGAAATCTAACTCTACACAATGTCCGCGTAAAGTCTTCGTTCCAGTGAATGATGGCCGTTTAGTGGCTGTGAATGCTGACACTGGTAAAGCATGTACTGACTTTGGTCAAAATGGTGAAGTGAACTTGCAAGAGTTTATGCCATACGCTTACCCAGGTGGTTACAACCCAACATCTCCTGGTATCGTGACTGGTTCAACTGTTGTTATTGCTGGTTCGGTAACCGATAACTACTCAAGTAAAGAACCATCTGGTGTAATTCGCGGCTACGACGTTAACACTGGTAAACTTCTTTGGGTATTTGATACAGGCGCAGCAGATCCAAATGCAATGCCGGGTGAAGGAACTACTTTTGTTCATAACTCGCCAAACGCGTGGGCACCTTTAGCATACGATGCCAAACTTGATATCGTTTATGTACCAACAGGTGTAGGTACACCAGACATCTGGGGTGGCGACCGTACCGAGTTGAAAGAACGTTATGCAAACTCGATGTTAGCAATTAATGCTTCAACTGGTAAATTAGTGTGGAACTTCCAGACAACCCATCACGATTTATGGGATATGGACGTACCATCACAACCATCTTTAGCTGATATCAAAAACAAAGCTGGCCAAACTGTTCCTGCAATCTATGTATTGACGAAAACTGGTAATGCCTTTGTGCTTGATCGCCGTAATGGTCAACCGATTGTTCCTGTAACTGAGAAACCAGTTCCACAAACAGTTAAACGTGGACCACAAACTAAAGGCGAGCATTATTCAAAAACTCAGCCATTCTCTGACTTGAACTTGGCACCACAAGACAAATTGACTGATAAAGATATGTGGGGTGCCACTATGCTTGATCAGCTCATGTGTCGTGTATCTTTCAAACGTCTAAATTACGATGGTATTTATACTCCACCATCTGAAAACGGTACTTTAGTTTTCCCTGGTAACTTAGGTGTGTTTGAATGGGGCGGTATGTCAGTTAACCCTGATCGTCAGGTTGCTGTGATGAACCCGATTGGCCTGCCATTCGTTAGTCGTTTAATTCCTGCCGATCCAAACCGTGCAGAAACTGCAAAAGGTGCGGGAACTGAACAGGGCGTACAACCGATGTACGGCGTACCTTATGGTGTTGAAATTAGCGCATTCTTATCTCCGCTTGGTTTACCTTGTAAACAACCAGCTTGGGGCTATGTAGCTGGCGTAGATTTGAAAACTCATGAAGTGGTATGGAAAAAACGTATTGGTACAATTCGTGACAGCTTACCGAACTTGTTCCAGTTACCAGCTGTGAAAATTGGTGTGCCTGGTTTAGGTGGTTCAATTTCTACTGCCGGTAATGTCATGTTTGTTGGTGCAACTCAAGATAACTACTTACGTGCGTTTAACGTCACGAATGGTAAGAAACTTTGGGAAGCGCGTTTACCAGCGGGTGGACAAGCAACACCAATGACTTATGAAATCAATGGTAAGCAATATGTTGTGATCATGGCTGGTGGTCATGGTTCATTTGGTACAAAAATGGGCGACTATTTAGTGGCTTACGCTTTACCAGATAACAAATAAAATGCTTCTATAAAAAGAGCCCGGATTTATCCGGGCTTTTTTTATATTGATTTATATTAAAGCTTATCAATAAAACCGTTATTAAATATGCAAAAAAAGCATTTTATTGATGAATGAAAGCTCGCTATGCTATCCGCCTTAATAATGAATCTACTAGCCATACGCCATGTATTTATATACCGATTTCGACCAGCAGCTGGTTAATGAACGAGTTGCTCAGTTCCGTGATCAGACTGAACGCTATTTAGCTGGCAAACTTTCTGAAGATGAATATCGTCCGTTACGTTTGCAAAATGGTTTATATGTGCAACGCTATGCGCCTATGCTGCGTATTGCTGTGCCGTATGGCTTAATGAATTCTAAGCAATTACGTAAAGTTGCTGAAGTTTCAACTGCTTATGACCGTGGTTATGCACACGTATCTACACGTCAAAACATCCAGCTGAACTGGCCTGCACTTGAAGATGTGCCAGATATTTTGGCAGAACTTGCAACTGTACAAATGCATGCCATTCAAACCAGTGGTAACTGTATTCGTAACACAACAACTGACCAATATGCAGGTGTAGTTGCTGGTGAAATTGCAGACCCACGTCCAACATGTGAATTGATTCGTCAGTGGAGTACGTTCCACCCTGAATTTGCATTCTTGCCACGTAAGTTCAAAATTGCTGTTTCTGCACTTGAAGAAAAAGATCGTGCAGCAACTGCATTCCACGATATTGGTGTTTATATTGTGCGTAATGAAGCGGGTGAAATCGGCTATAAAATTATGGCTGGTGGTGGTTTAGGCCGTACCCCAATCATTGGTAGCGTTATTCGTGAGTTTTTACCGCGTGAAGATTTAATTGCTTACTTAGAAGCGGTTCTACGTGTTTATAACTTGCATGGCCGTCGTGATAACAAATATAAAGCGCGTATTAAAATTCTAGTTAAAGCGTTAACTCCTGAAGTGTTTGCACAGAAAGTTGAAGCTGAATTTGAACATACACGTGAAGCATTGAAAATTCAGCCAGAAATCTTGAAAAAATTGGATGAAGAGTTCACTCCTTTTGACTATCAAGATTTAGCAGATGAAGACTTCACAGCTTTATTTGCTGAGCATCCAAAATTCAAACAATGGTTCAACATCAACACACATGCGCATAAAGTGAAGGGCTATCGTATTGTTACGATTTCTCTGAAACGTGCAGGTATCGCACCGGGCGATATGACCACCGAAGAAATGAATTTTATTGCAGATCTTGCTGATAAATATACTTTCGGTGAACTTCGCACGACTCATGAACAAAACATTGCTTTAGCAGATGTGCCTCAAAAAGATTTGTTCGATGTATGGCAAGCACTTGAACAACAAAATATGGCACGTGCACATATTGGTTTTATTACCGATATCATTAGTTGCCCAGGCGGTGATTTCTGTTCACTTGCAAATGCGAAATCAATTCCTATTGCTGAAGCGATTACACGTCGTTTCGATGACTTAGATAAAGTTTATGATCTTGGTCATTTAGATCTAAATATCTCGGGTTGTATGAATGCTTGTGGTCATCACCACGTAGGTAACATCGGAATTTTAGGTGTAGATAAGAAAGGCGCTGAATTCTATCAAATTACATTGGGTGGTAATTCAGATCACGATGCATCGATCGGTGACATCTTAGGGCCATCTTTTGCAGCAGATGCTGTTCCAGATGTTATTGAAGAAGTATTAAATACTTACCTAGATTTACGTACTGAAGGTGAGCGTTTTGTTGATACATATCGCCGTGTAGGAATTCAACCATTTAAGGAGCGTGCATATGCTTAATACAGCTCTACCAGTGCTTTATAAAGATGGCACGATCGCAGACAATACTTACCAAATCATTGCTGAAGATGGTGTAGTTCCTCAAGGTGATGTTGTGGTAACAACGGCTCAACTTGACCAATTAGTTAACGTTCAAGGCAAAAAAGCTTTGTATGTGACGGTAAATGATTCACCTGAAGATCATAGCTTTCCATTAAATGAACTTGATTCAATTTTTATTGAGTTTGCCGGTTTTGGTGATGGTCGAGGCTACTCATTTGCAGCACTGTTACGCCGCCAAGGTTTCCAAGGTGAGTTACGTGCAACGGGTGATGTGTTTAAGGATGTTTTAAATTACTTAAAGCGTTCTGGTTTTGATAGTTTTGTTGTAAAAGAAGGTAAAGATGTGCAAGAAGCTGCGGCAGGTTTGCAAGACTTTACCAATCCGTATCAAGCTTCAACTGGTGTGCCAGAAGCGAGTTATCAAACAGGTGCTTAATAAATCCTGAAATAAAAAATCCCGCAATTTGCGGGATTTTTTATATTGAAAATTATGTATCAAGTTGACAGTTGACCATCCACTTTATACCAAATTGATCGGTAAACGCTCCGTATAATGCTCCCCAGAATGTTTTTTCTAGAGGCATTTCAATTTGACCATTTACAGATAGAGCATCAAACAGCTGTTTAGCTTTTTCTTGCTCGTCCTTTTCAAGATTAATTGCGATGTAGTGATTATTGCCTTGGGTAAAAACACTGTTAGGTGCACAGAACTGATCATTTGTATCTGATGCCATAAGTACAGTGTATTCATTAATGGGTAGAGAAACATGAAGAACCAGATTTTTGTTCGCTTCGGATAATGTCACACCTTCTGACGGTGGCATATCACCATAGCGACTCAACATGGCGAACTCGCCACCAAAAACTGATTTATAAAAATTAAAGGCTTGCTCTGCCTGACCTTGGAAATTGAGGTAGTGATTGAGTTGCATTGTTATTGTCCATTGTTGTTTTCGTTTAAGAGAATAAGTTAAAACTTAAAAGTGATTTTGTGGGTCATTTTTTGTAGCTTTTTCATAAAAAAATCCCACTGAAGTGGGATTTTTAAATACTTAATTTTAATTAAATGAGTTCAATTGCAACAGCTGTTGCTTCACCACCGCCAATACAAAGTGCTGCAATACCTTTTTTACCGCCAGTACGTTTCAATGCATGAATAAGCGTAAGAATAATACGAGAACCCGTAGACCCTACTGGATGACCTAGCGCACAAGCACCGCCATTGATATTCACTTTCTCAGCATCAAGCTTGAAATCATCAATTGGGCACATGGTAACCATGGCAAAAGCTTCGTTAATCTCCCAGAGGTCAACATCTTGAGCATTCCAACCCGCTTTTTTAAGTACTTTTTCAATAGCACCAACTGGAGCGATCGTAAATTCTGAAGGATGTTGAGAGTTTGAAGCTGTTGCAATAATTTTTGCAAGTGGCTGTAAACCACGTTGAGCAGCAACTTCACTTGATGTCAGCACTAATGCAGATGCACCATCCGAAATAGAACTTGCGTTTGCTGCGGTTATCGTTCCGTCTTTTGCAAAAGCTGGTTTAAGTGAAGGAATTTTATCGATCTTTGCATTTAGAGGTTGTTCATCTTGATCAACAACAACATCACCTTTGCGACTAGGTACGGTAACCGAGACAATTTCATCTTTGAAATAACCTTCTGTAATTGCCGTTTGAGCACGTTTCAAAGAACGAATTGCAAAGTCATCCATTTGCTCACGTGTATAGCCACGTGTATTTGCCATATCTTGAGCAAAAGAACCCATTAAGCGACCAGTTTCAGCATCTTCAAGTCCATCAAGAAACATATGATCCTTAATTTCACCATGGCCCATACGATAGCCAGCGCGGGCTTTGGGTAAAACATAAGGCGCATTTGTCATGGATTCCATACCGCCAGCAACAACAATTTCTGCACTGCCTGCTTTAATCATGTCGGTTGCTTGCATCACGGCTTTCATGCCAGAGCCACAAAGCTTATTAATCGTCACAGCACCTGTAGAGTCAGGTAAGCCAGCTTTGCGCATTGCTTGACGAGCAGGGCCTTGTTTTAAACCAGCAGGAAGAACACAACCCATAATGACTTCTTCGACATCAGTAGGCTGCAAACCTGCTCTTGCGATTGCTTCTTTAATCGTTACAGCACCTAATTCAGGTGCTGTAAGTCCTGATAATGATCCTTGAAAACCACCCATAGCAGTACGAGCACCATTAACAATTACGATGTCAGTCATTGTTCTAATCTCCGGTTATTCTTAATCTCAAAATAAGAAATGTTTAAAACCTAGGCAGTATATTGCAAAAATCAAAGAGAGATATCTTCTGCATTAGACTGTAGAGTTCTAACAATTTTTAAGGTCTTCTAAACGAATATGTCCCATTTTGCTCAGGACTAATTTAAAGTTTTTAAGCTGATCATAAGAACAATAAGTAAAACTGCCATTAGACTCGCGTGGTAGTCCAGAGTCTCCCTGAAATACAATACTATTTAGTTTTTTCCCGAATTTTTGAAATTTTAAAGAACCATAACGGTGATTAAGATCGATAGTAGTCAATATCTCTTCATCACTTTCTCTTTGTAGATTATGATTTGTGTCTACAAAGCTTATAAGGCTTGTATTCCAATTACTATTACACAGCATGAAGTCAACACTTGGGCAAAGTACGACATTCTTATGTCGTAGAATTGCGTCGTATTTGGCTTTTTGTATATGAATTGTGAGTAGTCGAGGCGTGTTTTTTAATTCTACCGAAGCCATAAATTGGTGGTATAAAGGAACAGCTATAGCGAACATAATCATAAGAATTGCGAGCGTTATAGTGAGTTCCACTAGTGTGAAACCGGGAGATTTAAACATTAAAATTCCTTAATATATAAAGAAATATTTTGATTTTATGCGTTCTATCAATGATTTATATAGCTTTTTATAATGAGGAAACACAAAATTAAATAAAGGTTATCAGGACGCTAGAATACTGGTAAAATCACCCTAAGCGAAACAAAGAAGTTGTTCATATTTGCTAGTTGAGTAAAAAATTACCGAATTACAACGGAAATTGTAAGTAATTTTGTCAATAATTTACTTGATTAAAATTATCAAGCACTTGGAAAGTCTATCAAGTGTTTGTATGATTCAAATGTGAATAGCTTAAAAATAATACTGGGGTAAAAATATCTCAGGGGCCAATAAATTTAGGCTGAGCTTGAACAACAATTGTTATCTCTGGAGGATATCCATGAAATTGAGTCGTATTGCACTTGCTATGCTTGTTGCTGCTCCATTAGCTGCTGCTAATGCTGGCGTAACTGTTACACCATTATTGCTTGGTTACACTTTCCAAGACAGCCAACACAACAATGGCGGCGACAAAGGTGAGTTAACTAATGGACCTGAACTACAAGACGATTTATTCGTTGGTGCAGCTCTTGGTATTGAGTTAACACCATGGTTAGGTTTCGAAGCTGAATATAACCAAGTTAAAGGTGATGTAGACGGTCTTGCTGCTGGCGCTGAATACAAACAAAAACAAATCAACGGTAACTTCTATGTTACTTCTGATTTAATCACTAAAAACTACGACAGCAAAATTAAGCCATACGTATTGTTAGGTGCTGGTCACTACAAATACGAAATTCCTGATCTTTCTTATCACAACGATGAAGAAGGTACTTTAGGTAATGCTGGTTTTGGTGCTTTCTGGCGCTTAAACGATGCTTTATCTCTTCGTACAGAAGCTCGTGGTACTTATAACTTTGACGAAAAATTCTGGAACTATACAGCTCTTGCTGGTTTAAACGTAGTTCTTGGTGGTCACTTGAAGCCTGCTGCTCCTGTAGTAGAAGTTGCTCCAGTTGAACCAACTCCAGTTGCTCCACAACCACAAGAGTTAACTGAAGACCTTAACATGGAACTTCGTGTGTTCTTTGATACTAACAAATCAAACATCAAAGACCAATACAAGCCAGAAATCGCTAAAGTTGCTGAGAAGTTAACTGAATACCCTAACGCTACTGCACGTATCGAAGGTCACACAGATAACACTGGTCCACGTAAGTTAAACGAACGTTTATCTTTAGCTCGTGCTAACTCTGTTAAATCAGCTCTTGTAAACGAATACAACGTTGATGCATCTCGTTTGTCTACTCAAGGTTTCGCTTGGGATCAACCGATTGCTGACAACAAAACTAAAGAAGGTCGTGCTATGAACCGTCGTGTATTCGCGACAATCACTGGTAGCCGTACTGTAGTTGTTCAACCTGGTCAAGAAGCAGCAGCTCCTGCAGCAGCTCAATAATTTGAGTTCTTGAACAGTAAAAAAGCGACTCGTTAGAGTCGCTTTTTTTATTGCGATTTTTAAAATATTTAGTCATTTCTATCTCTCCTTAATAATAATTACTCTCGATCTTGGTCTAAATTATTTACCAATCACCTTTTCTCAATTGCTGTTTAGTATCTTGTCTATCTCTACGATGTTGAGCACGAGGTTTCTCCGTTTCATGCATTCCACCTTTGTGAAGTAAAGGGGAAAGAGCTAATTGATTACGGACTTTGATTTTTGGCATTTCTTTAATTTTCATGTTTTAACCTTTAATACATAAAACTTGTTTAAGTGTGTGAACAACTTCAATAAGGTCAGCCTGATTTGCCATGACTTCATCAATATCTTTATAAGCACTTGGGATTTCATCAACAACACCACTGTCTTTACGGCATTCAATACCTTGGGTTTGTTCAATAAGATCTTGCTGGTTAAAAAGAGTTTTTGCCTTGCTTCGACTCATCTTGCGACCTGCTCCATGAGAACAAGAACAAAATGACGCAGGGTTTGCCTTACCTCTGACGATATAAGAGCGTGCTCCCATTGAACCTGGAATAATGCCTAATTCATCTAAGCCTGCTCGAATAGCACCTTTTCGGGTAATCAATAAACTTTCACCGAAATGTGTTTCACGGCTTACATAATTATGATGACAATTAATAGCCTCTTTGGTCATTTGAAAAGAGGGTAGAAGTGGACGAATAGCTTCTAAAATTAAACGCATCATTTCTTTGCGATTTTCAAAAGCATATTCTTGGGCCCACTCTACAGCTTCTACATAATCATCAAAGCTGTTTGAGCCTTCAGCAAAATAACTTAAATCTTTATCAGGCACATGACCAAAGCGATGTTGAGCTTCTTTCTTGGCTAACTCAATAAAATAAGTCCCAATGACGTTACCCAGACCTCTGCTACCTGAATGTAGCATTACCCATACGTCTTGATTTTCATCAATACATAATTCTATAAAGTGATTACCACCACCTAAAGTACCAAGTTGTTTTTGCCATGTTGCATCAAATTGTCGAAGCATTCGAACAAGTCCAGGATGCTTTTTGATAATAGGCTCTAAGCGTTTTTCAAGCGGAATAATGTTAGATGCCTTTGCCTTAACCTGTTTATGTAAAGCAAAGCCAACAGGGACTTTACGTTCAATTGCATCGCGTAAACGACTTAAGTTATCCGGTAATTGTGAGGCCTTTAGGCTTAAGCGAATTGCATTCATTCCACAGCCAATATCTACACCTACAGCAGCAGGAATAATGGCATGTTTAGTTGGAATAACACTGCCTACAGTCGCGCCTTTTCCTACGTGAACATCTGGCATCACAGCAATATGTGAATAGATAAATTGCAGTTGAGCCATTTTCTTGAGTTGTTCGATACTTTCACTATCTATATCTTGAGTGAAAATTTTAACGGGAACACCGTAAAGCGCTTCCTCATTTAATATTTTTTGTATGCCCATAATTTTTCTCTTATTTTTGTCCGTGCAGGCATAAAAAAACCTAGCGAATGCTAGGTCTTAAATTTGAGCATTCGGACAAGTGAAGTGAATTTGTACACTTGTCCGTGAGCTGACATCGTGCCAAATTATTTAATCTGTTTTACCTTGTAGTGTTGGCATGATGTCCTCCTTATTAAAAAGCGCCGTTGAAAATCTGAACGGCATTTTACGCTTTTTAAATCAAAGATCAAGCTTTTGACCTTTGATTTAATTTTAATTACCGATTTTAGTCTTGCTCTGGCTTTACATTCATTTGGTCGTAAGCGATCAGTTTGGTTTTATTTTTCCACTTATAGCCTAACCAAATAATTAAGAACAATGGCAAACTAATATAGGTTGAAAGTAGTCCTAACCAGTCAATTTTCCCACCTAAAATAGCTTGATAATTTTGTCCCAAAATAATGATTGAGCAGAGGATAAATGCAAACCAAGGTGCAAATGGGAAAAATTTGGCACGGTATGCTAAATCTTCTAATTTATACCCTTGAGCAATATAACCTTTGCGGAAACGATAGTGTGAAATCGCAATGCCCAACCAGACAATGAAACCACACATCCCTGACATATTAAGTAGCCAGTTAAAGACTTGTTTTTCACCAATAAATGTTGTCAAGAAACAAAATGCAGCGATAAATGTTGTGGCGTATAGTGCATTCATCGGAACGCCACGACCATCAAGTTTTGCAAACCACTTTGGTGCACGGCCTTCTTGAGCCATTTTAAATAACATACGAGTTGATGAATACATGCCTGAATTACCTGCTGACAAAATCGCAGTAAGAATGACAGCATTCATTAAACTAGCTGCAAAAGCAAAGCCAACTCTCTCATAGAGCAATGTAAACGGAGAAAGTGCAATATTTTCAGTGGTGGCAGCTTGTAGTAAGTTTGGGTCATCATAGGCAATTAGCGTGCCGATAATGAAGATACATAAGATATAAAATAATAAGATTCGCCAGAAAATCTGTTTGATTGCAAGTGGAATCGTTTTCTTTGGATCTTTAGATTCACCAGCAGCAACTCCTACCATTTCAGTCCCTTGGAAAGAGAATCCAGCAATCATTGCTACACCGATCATCGCCTGTAAACCACCTACAAAAGGTGCATCTTTATAGGTCCAGTTCCCAAAAGCTGCGACGCCTGGGGTTAGCATAATCTTGATGATCATGGCTAAACCAATGATAATAAAGGCAACAATGGCGATCACTTTTACCATTGAGAACCAGAATTCGCTTTCGCCGAATCCTTTTACGGTCATGGCATTGATTGCAAAAATTACGATGAGGAATAGGGCACTCCAATAGAAACCTGGAATATCAGGAAACCAGAACTTCATAATAAATTGAACTGCAACAAGTTCGAATGCAACCGTAATTGCCCAGTTATACCAGTAGTTCCAGCCTAGAGCGAAACCAAAGCCCTCTTCGACATAACGACTGCCGTATGTAAAAAAAGCACCAGAAGTTGGAGTGTGGGTTGCAAGCTCACCTAAGCTGGTCATTAAGAAATAAATCATAATACCAATGAGAGAGTAGGCGAGCAGCGCTCCACCTGGGCCAGCATTTGCAATGGTTGATCCAGAAGCAAGGAAGAGGCCTGTACCAATGGAACCACCAATGGCGATCATATTCAGATGACGAGCCCCAAGCTTACGCTGGAGTTTTTCAGGAGCATGTGTTTCGCTCATGGAGATTCCTTACATAGATTGTTATGCACAGGCATATAACACCTTAAAGCCTTGAAGATCAGTTTTAATCTGGCACTGACCAAAGTGCTTCTCAATTAAGATCGAATAGTTTAAAAAACGGTTTGCTACAATCCATAGCTCACCTGATGCCTTTAAATGTTTTTTAGCGTTCTGGCAGAGTCCTTCACTTGCATCATAGTTGGTATGAATACCTTGATGGAAAGGGGGATTACTGACAATGGCATCGAGTTCTGTTGGAGCGTCTGCAATACCTATGACAGGCTGCAATCTCAACTGGTCTGAACCTATTCCATTTCGACTAAAAGTCATTTCCGTTGACCGTAAAGCGAAAGCATCAATATCTAGGGCATGAATAATATTACTTGAATTTATTTTTGCCAAATAGCAACTAATAATTCCAGCACCACACCCGAAGTCGGCAATTCTACCTGATTTCACCTGATTAAGATAAGGGAGTAAAACAGCAGTTCCGACATCTAGATGATTTTGGCTAAAAACACCGGGTAGGGCACAAATCGTAAGCTCTTGTTCATTCACCTGAACAGTGTAAGTTTTAAGCCAACTTTCCAGAGGTTTAATTTTTTCGGTCTTTTCTATCTTTAAGTGCCACAATTGACAGTGGCGGGCACTATCAAGTTTTAGTATTTTGCCGAAGCTTTGTAATTGTTTGGCAGCTCTTTCTACGCCACCCTTTTTTTCACCCACTAAAAAAACAGATTGACTGGTTTTAAGATGACTCATTACTACATGCAAAATGTAATTTAAGAGCTCTTTAGATTTTGGAACAAAAATGATTGCTTGATCGAATTCTTGTGAGGGAAACTCAACTGAGAAGTGTGCTTTTGTTCCACTATTTATAAAGCCTTGATAGTCGGCATGGTTCCATGTCCAGACTGATGCATCAGTCCCAGCGGGTAATTGACTGACTAAGGCATCATTGGGCGCATTAATTAACAAGATTCTACCTTTTAAATAGTCTTGCTGTCTTAATACCACTTCACTTCTAGGATCCATGTACATCTCTCATGAAGAAGAATGCCCAGTGGGAACTGGGCAGTAATCAAAATTAAAAATTAGTTATTTATGAGTTTCAGGAAGTACAACATTTAGAATTAATGCTGCTATACCACCTGTCGCCACGCCAGAGCTAAAAATATTTTTAAATAATTCTGGCAAGTGCTCTAAAATTTGAGGAACTTGAGCAACACCTAAACCTAATGCAAGTGAGATGGCAATAATTAATAATGCTCGGCGATCAAGATGAATAGATGCAAGAATATTAATGCCTGATGCAGCTACTGCACCGAACATGACCATAACAGCGCCACCTAATACCGCTTGAGGAACTGCTTGTATAACGCCAGCTACTGCAGGGAATAAACCTAATAAAATGAGTAAAGCAGCAATCCAGATACCTACATAGCGGCTAGCTACCCCAGTGAGTTGAATTACACCATTATTTTGAGCGAAAACAGAACTCGGAAAAGTATTAAATAAGCCAGCTAGTAAAGAGTTTGCACCATTCACTAATACACCACCTTTAATGCGTTCCATCCATACTGGACCATTAACAGGCTGGTTTGAGAGTTTACTGGTTGCTGTCACATCACCAATGGCTTCTAAAGAGGTCACCAAATAAATGAATGCCATTGGGATGAATAATCCCCACGAGAAGCTCAAACCAAAGTGCATTGGTGTAGGAATTTGTACAAGTGGTGCATCTTTAATACTCGAGAAGTCTAGATGTCCCATAAATCCAGCAAGAATGTAGCCAATGACTAAGGCGATTAAAATAGCTGAGCTTTTAATCCAAACTACTCGAATACGATTTAGCACAATAATAATAGCAAGTACGCTACATGACATAATAAGGTTGTCTGCACTTGCAAAAGTATGATCTTGCATGGCTTGATAGCCACCACCCATACTAATCAAGCCTTCTTTAATAAGCGTTAAGCCAATTAATAAAACAACAATACCAGTCACCAAAGGCGTAATGAGTCTTTTTACCCATGGAAGAATTTGTGAAACACCCATTTCAATAAAGGAACCGGCAATGACTACACCAAATATTGCAGCCATAACTTGGTTTACAGGTGTTCCTGCGGCAACCATTGCACTACCAATACCAATAATAGGGCCAATAAAGTTAAAACTTGTGCCTTGAACAATAAGAAGACCTGCACCAAACGGACCAACTTTTTTACACTGTAGAAATGTAGCAATGCCCGAAATAACCAAAGACATCGATAAAATCATGTTAGTTTCGGTGCGTGAAACGCCTAAAGCTAAGCAAATTAAAAGGCCAGGTGTAACAATTGGTACAATAATCGCAAGTAAATGCTGGAAAGCTGCTAAAAAAGCGATCAAAGGTTTTGGTCGATCATTTAAACCATAAACAAGGTCTAAATGGTCTTGAGAGTGTTGATTGGACATGGGTGTAGGTCCGCCGCAATTTTGCAAATTGGCGCTATTCTAATCGAGATAACTATCTTTACAAAACGAAATACAGGCTATTAGAAAATTTTTTTGTCAATGTCAATAAACTGTCACTACTCAAGAGTAGTGTTTTTCTGTATAATTTGCCCTCAAATTTCAGGCGTTTCGAATTTTCATGTCAGATATCAAAAATCTCCGTAATATCGCAATTATTGCGCACGTCGACCACGGGAAAACCACACTTGTCGATAAACTACTTCAGCAATCAGGTGCTCTCGGTGACCGAGCAGGCGAGATTGAGCGTGTCATGGACTCGAACGCGCTTGAAAGTGAACGTGGTATTACTATTCTTGCAAAAAACACTTCTATTACTTGGTTGGATAAACGTACTGATACAACTTACCGTATCAACATCGTTGACACCCCGGGACACGCCGACTTCGGTGGTGAAGTAGAACGTGTTATGTCGATGGTTGACTGCGTATTGCTTTTAGTTGACTCTCAAGAAGGTCCAATGCCACAAACTCGTTTTGTGACACAAAAAGCGTTTGCTCGTGGTTTAAAGCCAATCGTTATTATCAACAAAGTTGACAAGCCAAGCGCACGTCCAGACTGGGTTATCGATCAAGTATTTGATTTATTTGATAACCTTGGTGCAACTGATGAACAGTTGGACTTCCCAGTCGTTTATGCATCAGGTTTACGCGGTGTAGCTGGTCCTTCTCCAGAAGAACTTGCAGAAGATATGACTCCGTTGTTTGAAACGATTGTAGACATCGTTGAACCGCCAGCAGTTGATGCTGAAGGTCCATTCCAAATGCAGATTTCATCACTTGACTATAACAGCTTCGTAGGCGTTATCGGTGTTGGTCGTATTCAACGTGGTTCAGTAAAATTAAATACTCCTGTTACTGTAATTGACAAAGAAGGCAATACACGTAACGGTCGTATCTTAAAAATCATGGGTTACCATGGTTTAGAGCGTATTGATGTTGATTCAGCATCTGCTGGTGATATCGTATGTATTACTGGTATTGATGCGCTTAACATTTCTGACACGATTTGTGATCCGAAAAATGTTGAAGCATTACCAGCTTTATCTGTAGATGAACCTACAGTATCTATGACATTCCAAGTAAACAACTCTCCGTTTGCTGGTAAAGAAGGTAAGTTCGTAACTTCACGTAATATCCGTGAACGTTTAGATCGCGAATTAATTCATAACGTAGCTTTACGTGTTGAAGATACTGACAGTCCAGACCGTTTCAAAGTATCTGGCCGTGGTGAACTTCACCTTTCAGTTTTAATTGAAAATATGCGTCGTGAAGGTTTCGAAATGGGCGTGTCACGTCCACAAGTAATCATGAAAGAAATCGACGGTCAAAAACAAGAGCCTTACGAAAACGTAACTTTTGACGTTGAAGAACAGCATCAAGGTGCTGTTATGGAACAAATGGGCTTCCGTAAAGGTGAAATGACAAATATGGAAGTTGACGGTAAAGGCCGTATCCGTATTGAAGCAACTGTACCTTCACGTGGTTTGATCGGTTTCCGTTCTGAATTCTTGACCATGACTTCTGGTACAGGGATCATGACATCAAGCTTCTCGCATTATGGTCCAGCTAAACAAGGTACTGTTGCGAAACGTCAAAATGGTGTGTTGATTTCAATGGTTCAAGGTACTTGCTTGGGCTATGCATTATTTACACTTCAAGACCGTGGTCGTTTATTTGCTAAGCCACAGTTAGAAGTATATGAAGGCATGATCATCGGTATTAACTCTCGTTCAGATGATATGGTTGTTAACCCAACTAAAGCGAAACAGTTAACTAACGTTCGTGCATCTGGTACTGATGAAGCATTAACTTTAACACCTGCAATGGAATACACGCTTGAACAAGCGCTTGAATTCATTGAAGATGATGAGTTAGTAGAAGTGACTCCAAAGTCAATTCGTATCCGTAAGCGTTACTTAACTGAAAACGAACGTAAACGTAACCGTGATAAATAATTTTTCTTAAATGAAAAAGAAAAAACCGCTAAATTAATTTAGCGGTTTTTTATTAGTTATTATTTAAATTAAAGTAAGCTTAAAAACATATTTTTCTTATCGGAGAATATGTTGTTAAAGTGTGAAATAACTTTCTTTTTTTGATAAAAATATTAAATTATCAATATCATGGCGAGTACTATCTAAATGGATAAGATGCCAATGAAAAAGAAAAATATGACGTGTTTCGACCCCCGACATCTGGAGATGTTTAGATGAGTATTATTCAAGAATTTAAAGAATTTGCCATTAAAGGCAATATGATGGATTTAGCCATTGGTGTGATTATTGGTGGTGCTTTTGGCAAAATCGTGGACTCTTTAGTTAAAGATATCATCATGCCGCTTATCACTGTAATTACTGGTGGTGGTGTTGATTTCTCTCAAAAGTTTATTGTGTTAGGTGCAAACCCTAATAACTTACAATCTTTAGATGCTTTGCAAAAAGCAGGTATTAATGTTTTAACTTATGGTAACTTTCTCACCATTTTAATTAACTTCCTGATTTTAGCTTGGGTTGTATTCTTAATGGTGAAATTATTAAATAGACTTCGCCGTGATAAGAATGAGCCAGAAGCTCCGGCTGCAACTCCTGAAGATGTTCAATTATTGCGTGAAATTCGTGATGAGTTGAAAAAACAAGCCTAATAAAGTTTGAAATAAAAAACGGTACCGAGAGTGCCGTTTTTTATTACTTAACATTTTATGCGGGTCTAAAGATATTGATAAAATTGTAAAGCTACTAATAAGTTCAGCTAAGCATATTGAAAACGGGGATAAATAAATGAATCAGCTTTTTGTTTATGGCACTTTATGTCCAAATAAAGCAAATGCTCATATTTTAGAGCAGATTGGCGGTCACTGGAGCAAAGCCAGTGTGCGCGGTGTGATTCATATTTTAGATTGGGGGCCCGACAAAGGCTTAAAAGCAATTGTTTTAGATTCAACAGCCGATTGGGTGGAAGGCTATCTGTTTAGTACAGAAAAACTTGCTGAAAACTGGCAAATGCTTGATGATTTTGAAGGTTTTCAATACCAGCGTGTCATAGCAGATGTAAAGCTTGAGTCAGGAGAAATGGCTAAGGCTTGGACTTATCAGATGAATGTACAGGCCCAAGCTTCTGAGAACCATAATTAAAAATAATGGAATTAACGCAAACTGCCCATCCTGAATTTAACTTCTAAAAGATGATAGCCAAATTGGCTTTTGATTGGGCCTTGTAGCACACGTTCAGCAGCTGTAAAAACAATTTTGTCGATGACGGGCACCAATTGGCCTTTTTTGACTTCACCAAGTTCACCACCACGCTTTGCCGAGTTACAGGTGGAATATTGTTTAGCAAGCTTGGCAAAGTCAGCGCCATTTTGTAGCTTCTTTTTTAGCTGTTCGGCTAAGTCTTTATCTTTGACTAAAATATGTCGGACAATTGCTGTTTGCATGTTGTCTTCCTCCAAAAAATTAAGGCTTTCTCAGCTTTTTAAGCGGTTGGCACTGTGGGCAAAATACGCTGGCACGCTGACCAAGTTTCAAGTTTTCTAATGGGGTTTCACAGTTAACACACATTTCTCCGGCACGCCCATAAGCGAGTAAAGTCTGTTGAAAATAACCATTTTCACCCATGGCATTGCTGTAGTCTCGTAAAGTCGAGCCGCCTAAATCAATTGCCGACTTTAAAATGCGTTTAATCTCGACAACCAGTTTCTCAATCTGTTGCATGGTTAAATCACCAGCGGGCTGGGCTGGGTGAATACCAACATTAAACAAGCTTTCAGTTGCATAGATATTGCCTACACCAACCACTACGTGGTTATCCATAAGTGCAATTTTTATGCCGACAGCTTTGTTTTTAAGTTTGGAAGCTAGATATTCTGCATGAAAGTCGTCACTTAAAGGTTCAGGCCCTAAAGTATCTATAAGTTTGCCTTGAGTTTGTGGGGTAAGCCAAAGAATACAGCCAAAACGACGTGGGTCATGATAGCGTAACTGTTGATCTTCAAATTGAATAATCAGATGATCATGTTTTCTCAATTCATCGTTCGGTTGACACAGGCGAAAGCTACCTGACATGCCTAAATGCCAAAGCATTTGATCTTGTTCAAACTCTGCCAAAATATATTTAGAACGTCGATTTAACCCAATGAGACGTTGCCCAACGAGTTTTTGAACATCATCGGGGATAGGCCAGCGTAAGCTCGGATTGCGTACTTCAACACTTAGAACTTTTTGATTCAATAGAGGAAATAAACTGGTTTTGGTTGTTTCGACTTCGGGTAACTCAGGCATGCCAACTCGCAGAATTAACAGATATACTGGATTAATCAAGTATAACGTGTGGTATGTAATATTTCAGAGATTACTATGTCAGATATTTTACCATTAAGCTGGTTTCAACGTGAGACCTCAGAAGTGGCTTATGACTTAATTGGCTGCGTATTATGTAAACGACAACCTGATGGACAAGTCATCCGGTGTACGATTAGTGAAACAGAAGCTTATTTGGGTGTTCGTGATAAAGCTTGCCATAGCTACAATGATAAACGTACAGCTCGAACAGATGTGATGTATCGACCTGGTGGTACGATTTATGTTTATTTGATTTATGGCATGTATGAAATGCTCAACCTCATTACTCAGACAGAAGGCATCCCTGAAGGGGTAATGATTCGCTCTGCATTTTTAAATGGTGCTTCAACTAAAAAAGAATTTAAGCTTTTAGCTGGACCCGGCAAATTAACACGCTATTTAGGTATTGATCGGACTTTAAAAGGTCAAACCTTGGGAGAGGAGTCTGGACTGTGGGTTGAAGCAGCATCAACGCAGCCTGAAGTGGTATTGACGCCACGGATTGGAATTGACTATGCCGAAGAAGCAAAAGACTGGCCAGAACGATATTGCTGGAAAGATCATCCATCTTTAAGCCGTTAGTTCAATTGAACGAATCAATTCGTTAAGTTTTAACAAAAACTGTTCCAGATTTACAACAATGCAGATTGAATTCAATATCCAGACAAGTCACTACTTTTTGTTATCATAACTACAATATAAATAAAGGAAATAAGCATGTCCTTATTACGCTTAGACCGACTTCATTACTGTATTTTGATGAGTATGGGCTGCTTTTCTAGCCCACTTGTTTGGGCAGAAGACCTAGCACAAGACGTGACTGTATTGCCAACGTTACATGTGGAAGCCACGCGTACTGATACAACCTATTTGCAGACGCCAGCTTCGGTTTTTCGAATAGATGCACCTCAACTCGAGACTTCTTCACAAGTAAATTTAACCGAAGTTGTGAAGGGTATACCGAGTTTACAGCTTCGCAATCGTGAAAATTATGCACAAGATTTACAGTTATCTATGCGTGGTTTTGGTGCACGTTCCACTTTTGGTGTCCGTGGTATTCGCCTGTATGTAGATGGTATTCCTGCAACAATGCCAGATGGACAAGGCCAAACGTCTAATATCGATTTAAGTAGTCTGGATCATGTTGAAGTTCTAACGGGACCTTTTTCCTCACTGTATGGAAACTCATCGGGTGGGACGATTTTAACTTCTACTAAAGAAGGTCAAGGGAAAGACTCAATTGAGCTGAGCTATTCGGGAGGCAGCCACGATAAAAGCCGAGCAGGATTCGTGCTACAAGGTGGGGCAAAGGGTGCGAATGAACCAAGCTATGTTATTAGTTCATCATACTTCGATACTGATGGTTACCGAGAACATAGCGGTGCAGAAAAAGTATTAAATAATGCAAAACTCAGTTGGAATCTTGATGATGGTAGCAAAATCAACTGGATAACCAACTATGTCAAAATTCATGCAGATGACCCGCAGGGTTTAACGCATGACCAGTGGAATGCTAATCCAAAGCAACAAGTTCCATTTTTAAAGCAATTTAATGTCCGTAAAGATATTGAGCAAACTCAAACGGGTGTGACTTGGTCTAAACCGATTAATGATAAAAATGAACTCTATGCCATGGCATATTTAGGTAATCGCCAAGTTACTCAATATCAATCCATTCCAAAAGGTGAAGTAACGTTAAAAAATGATAAGCCAGTTTATACAGGTCAAAAGAGTCCGAAGCATGCTGGTGGGGTCATTGATTTTGAACGTAATTATTATGGTGCTGACTTCCGTTGGACAGGTAAAGAGTTACTTCCAAATACCACTGTAAGTGTCGGTGTGGCACTTGATGCAATGGATGAAGAACGTAAAGGTTTTGAAAATTTTAATACAAATAATGTTTATGGGGTGAAAGGTAATTTACGCCGAGATGAAGATAATACTTTATGGAATATCGACCCTTATTTACAAGCTTCATGGCAGTTTTTACCAACATGGCGGTTAGATACGGGTGTGCGTTATAGCAATGTCCATTACAAGTCAAAAGATCATTTTACTTCAGGGCCTGATGAGTATGGCACTGTTAACGGTGATGATAGTGGCAAAACAGATTACGATAAAGTTTTGCCTTCTGCTGCTTTAAGCTGGCAAATTTTACCTGAACTCATGGCCTATGTGAGTTATGCCAAAGGCTTTGAAACGCCAACTTTTACTGAAATGGCTTATCAAACTGATAACTCAAAGTCAGGTTTTAACTTTGATTTAAAACCATCCACAAGCGATACCTATGAAACAGGCTTAAAGTCACAGAACCATTTAGGTGATTTTACGTTAGCAGTTTTCCAAACAAAAACTAAGAATGATATTGTTTCAGCTGGAAGCTTAGATGGGCGTTCAACATTCCGTAATGCAGATAAAACCTTACGTGAAGGTGTAGAGTTTGCATGGAATAAAAAGTTGTGGCGAGATTTAACAGCGACAGCTAGCTATACATATTTAGATGCAACTTTTGATGCTGATATTCCAGCTTTAGGAAGTATTGCTCAAATTCCATCGGGTAATGCCATTCCTGGAATTGCTAAAAACCAAGCTTATGCCTCTTTAGCTTGGCAGCCATCGCACGGTCTATATGGCGGTGTAGATGTACAGTATATGGATAAAGTATACGTGAATGATACCAACAGTGACGCAGCGCCAAGCTACAGTGTAACCTCAGCTAATGTGGGTTATGCATGGGTAATGGGCGACTGGAAAGTGAATAGCTTTGCCCGTGTAGATAACCTATTTGATAAAAACTATGCAGGTTCAGTGATTGTAAATGATTCAACTCAACCAGTTGGACGTTACTTTGAACCAGCGGATGGACGTAACTGGAGTGCAGGTTTACGTGTAATTAAGCAATTCTAGGAATTAAAAATGGCAAAATTATTTGAAACGGTTAACTTTGGTTCACTACAACTGGTCAATAGAATTGTAATTGCTCCGATGTGCCAATATTCGGCAACAGATGATGGTGAAATTACCTATTGGCATGAACAGCAATGGGCGAATTATGCATTGTCTGGTGCAGGCCTTTGTATTGTAGAAGCGACTGCCGTACAACCTGAAGGTCGAATTAGTTATGCAGATCTTGGGCTCTGGAATGATCAGCAACGTGACCAAATCAAAGCGTTGTTAGCTAAGGTTCATACACTTTCACCGATGCCATTTGGAATTCAGTTAGCACATGCAGGGCGTAAAGCATCTACTGAAAAGCCGTGGTTAGGCAAAGGTCAAATTGCAAAAGATCTACCTCATGGTTGGCAAACGGTTGCTCCAAGTGAAAGTACTTTTTCTGTTCATGATGCAGCACCGCATGCTTTGACCATTGCTGAGATTAAACAAGTCCAACAAGACTTTGCAGCAGCTGCAAAACGTGCTGTAGAGGCTGGATTTGAGTTGATTGAAATTCATGCGGCGCATGGTTATTTACTACATCAATTCTTATCACCAATTGCCAATCAGCGTACTGATGAATATGGTGGTTCTTTAGAAAACCGTATGCGTATGACCCTTGAGGTTCTTCAGGCAATTAAATTGGCTGTACCTGAAGGTTATCCTGTAGGTGTTAGATTATCTGCGACCGATTGGTTAGAGAGTATAGAGCACTGGGATGTTGAGTCTACAGTGGGACTATCAAAAGCTTTAGAGCAGTTGGGCGCAGCCTATGTTCATGTGTCTAGTGGTGGTCTACACGAGCATCAATCTATTACGATTGGGGCAGGTTACCAAGTTCCATTTGCTGAACAAGTCAAAAAGCATGTGTCCATTCCAGTCATTGCTGTAGGGTTAATTACTGAGCCAGAACATGCCGAACAAATTCTGGAAAACCAGCAAGCTGATGCTATTGGTCTTGCTCGTGCAATGTTGTACGACCCAAGATGGCCTTGGCATGCAGCAGCGGCTTTAGGTGCAGAAGTTAAAATTGCGCCTCAATATTTACGTTGCCAACCTCATGGATTAAAGCAGCTTTTTCACTCTTTTTAATTGTATTGGGCAAAGTTATCTTTGCCCATTTTTCTTTCGCTAAGTGAGGACGGTCAGTGGTTTTTCAGGTTATTTTACCTATCTTGATATTGCTATTGATGGGCTATGTTTGTGTCCTCATCAAATTGGTAACGCCTGAACAGATCAGGGCACTTAGCGCATTCGTAATTAAAATTTCTTTGCCTGCTTTTTTAATTCATTCTTTGGCAAATAAAAACTTACAAGACATTTGGCACCCAGCTTATTTTCTTGCTTATGGCGGTGGGTCTTTAATTTTATTTTTCTTGGCTTTTATTCTTTATCGAAAATATTTTAAAAATAGTTTAACCCATAGCGCCGTTATCTCGATGGGCGCATCTATGTCCAATACTGGATTTATGGGAACAGCTATTTTGACTATGCTGATTGGTAACCATGCAGCAATCTATATTTCTTTAACCCTAATTATTGAAAATTTATTGATTGTGGCACTCATGCTCATTTTGGCTGAAGCGGGATTACATCAACAACAAAATCTTTTACCGCTTTTAAAACAGACTTTTTTAAATTTACTCAAAAATCCTGTCATTATCGCTATCTTGGTTGGCATGGGATGCATCCTTTTCGATGTTAATCTCCCTACAACTCTTGATCAGTCTTTAGAGTTACTTGGGCATACAGCTTCGCCTTTGGCCTTGTTTGCTATTGGTGGGAGTTTAGTGGGTATTGGAATCACAACAGTAAATACAGAAAGTGTTTTGTTGGCGATATTTAAAGTTATCCTCATGCCATCTGTTATTTTTGCACTTTTTTTAATAACTCCAAATGTAAGCCGTGAGATGCTTTACGCAGGAACATTAATTGCTGCTTTACCCATGCCGATTGCTTTTGGAATTTTTGGACAAGCCTATGGTTTAAATGAAAAAGCATTAACGCCGCTTATGATTAGTACGATTGTTGGTTTCATTGGCGTTAGCGGACTTATTGCTTTGTGGTGGTAAAAGAAAAGCCCCGTAAGGGGCTAATCATTCACTATTTTTTGGGTGTTGGCTGTGCTGGAGCATTAGCAGCCTGTTTACTTTTTTCTGCAATAATCTTATCAACCGAAGCTAAAGATTCTCTAGCGTTGGGAACATTTTGATTGGCAAGTTCAGTAAAGATTTTTTTGGCCTCAGGTAAATTTTGCGGAATGATATTGCCATTCGCCATCATGGTTGCTAAAGCCATCGACGCAGGAGCATAACCTTTCTGCGCAATTGACTGGAGGGCTTCGATGCCTTGGCGTTTCATGAGTGGATTTTTATTCTCAACACCTTGGCTTATATCATAGAGTGCTTTCACCTGAGTAGCAGGATAATTACCCTTTCTAATTAAAGGCGCTAACTTTTGAAGAGCAATTTGATGTGACTGCGGTTTTTTCTGAGCAAATAAAATTGTCGCAATTTTCACAGTTGCATCATCAGAACCTTGAGCCGATGCCTTTTGAATATATTGACTGAATTTGTTGCTGTCTTTGGCAACGCCTAATTCACCAGTCTCATAAATTTGTGCAAGCGTGTAACTTGCTTGGGCATAGCCTTTATTAGAGGCATCTTCATAATATTTAATAGCTTTAGAAGAATCTTTTGCTGTACCTTGGCCCATTTGAGTCATATAGCCTAAGTTATAGATGGCTTGGGCATTACCTGTTTGGGCTAGACGTTGCATTTCCTGAAATGCAGCAGAGTAATTTTTTGCTGCGTAGAGTTGTTCAGCATGTTTGAAAACATCGGTTTTAGCAGCAGTCGCTGTGTTATCAGCTGCAAAAATTGATGCACTTGAAAGGGTGATTAGGCTTGCGATTAGTAATTTCTTCATTTCTTTTTAACCTTTTACTTCGTAGCTACATCATTCCATTGATGTATTAAATAGTTTCAATTTCTCATCATAGATATTGATTGCTGAAAGTAAACAGCCGATTTGTATATAAAGCGCTGCACTTTGGGCAAATTGTGGAGAAAAAATACCCACTCATGTCAATAAACCAGAGTGGGTAATATTCTTATTTTGCTGAATTGAGTAATGCTTCAATTTGCTTAGCATCACTTGGCACACCAGAGAGTCTTTGACCATTTTGTAAGAACAAAGTCGGTGTTCCATCAATATTTAACTTATTACCTAAAGCGATATTTTTCTGAATTGGGCTTGAGCAACTTTTGCTATTAGTCGGTAATTTGCGGTTAAGCATATAGTTCGTCCAAGCTTCTGCCGGATTTTTTGAGCACCAGATTTGATTAGATACTTTTTCGGCGTTTGGATGCAAACTAGTGAGAGGATAAAGGAACACATATACCGTTACGTTATCAACACCAACCATATTTTGTTCTAGGTGCTGGCAATATGGGCAATCTGGGTCACTAAAGATATAGATCGTACGTTCGCCTTTACCTTTTACATATTTAATCGCTTGATTGAGCGGTAAGCTTTTAACATCAATCTTACCCAATTCGGCAATTCGTTCATCTGTCATATTTTTTTGTTGTTTGATGTCGACTAAGTTACCAACAAAAAAGTATTTGGCATCTTGGTTGGTATAGACAATGCGGCCGCTTGTATACACTTCATAAATGCCTTGTACAGGCGATTGATATACACCTTTTACAGGCAAGTCTGGATAATTCGTCTTAAGATTTTGTTCAAGTGTTTTAACATCAGCATGAGCAGAACCGAAAATAGCCAAACTCAACATGAGTGTAGCAAGTTTAGATTTCATCTTTTTTCTCTTTAATTTCAACAGGGATAATGATGGCATATAAAACTTAAAAAATTGACGTCCTAATCTAATGAATTCATTAGTATTTTGTATCTATAAAAAAGCCCACAAACTTAGAAGTGGGCAGTTCGAACTAACAAAGATTATTATTGTGGTCTTGCAACATCGCCACTTAAAGCTTCTGGTAACTCAAGAACTTGAAGACCTAGCTCTTGTAAAGCAGCAGGTTTAGCCACCACTAAAGCCAGATAGCCATCATCATTTGCAATACTATTAACGACTTCAACATCATTATGTAATTGAGTTGCTGCGGCAGGTGTTTCACCTGTACCTTGTACGACATGTAACCAATGTTTTGGTTTTGCTTTAAACCAAAGACGCGCCACAATCTCCTGACCTAGGTAACAACCTTTATCGTAATTGACACCTTCACGTTGATGTAAACGCAATTCTTGTGGCTGGAATTCATGTTCAGTTGCCTGTGTGATCCACGCTTGGCCAGTCATAATGGCTTGTTTTTGCCAGTCAGATATATCGGTTTCTTGTGTAGAGAACTCAGTTTGATGACCTGCAATTTTTGGAAATACAGTGCCTTGTTCAGTTAAGGTCATTTTTGAAAATGCACCATATTTTTTAATATGTTTAGTAAATTCTTCTGCTTGATCTTGAGTAACTACAATTTCAAAACTTTCAGCATTAATCTTTTTTAGCCAGAGTCCAAAGTGAATACGACCTTTTAGGTCACAAATGGCTGTATAGCGAGTTTCATTTTCCGTTAAACGTTCAGTATCTACAGTAACTTGACCTTGTAAAAACTTCTGTGCATCTACACCGTTTAAAGCATATGAGGAGAAAGCGAGCAGACTCATAATTAATCTCAAATTCAATATGTTTCTTTATGATTGCTGACTATTTTGCTCCATTTTTAGTAAAAAATCAGCCATAGTTTTCGTAATTTGATTTTGTCAGAAAAACTATTTTGTTTGAAAAAAAACCAAAAATATACGTTTGGATAAATCTGAAGGTTTAAGCTAATAAGCATAATTTCGATAATTTAAAAGAAATTAAAATAAGGAGAATATGATGGCAACAGGAACAGTGAAATTTCATCGCGTATTTAAGGCGCCAGCCGAGAGAGTTTACCGTGCATTTTTAGATCCAGACGCTTTAGTAAAATGGTTGCCGCCCCATGGTTTTACTGCAAAGGTCCATAGTTTTGATGGAAATGTGGGTGGCTCATATAAAATGAGTTTTACCAATTTTTCAACAGGTTCAACACACGATTTTGGGGGAACATATATTGAATTAGTTCCAAACGAATTAATTCGCTATAACGATCAATTCGATGATCCAAATTTACCAGGCACTATGCAAGTCACCATTACTTTAAAAACTGTAATGGTGGGTACGGAAGTGCACATTACACAAGAAGGAATACCTGAAGTTATTCCTGTAGAAGCCTGCTATTTGGGATGGCAAGAATCCTTATCTTTACTGACATTGTTAATCGAAGCAGATATCCCAGATCAATAAGCTTTCTAAAATTTTAATTAAATATTTAAAAAGTGAGTGGAGCTAAATCTGCTCACTTTTCTTTTATAAGCTCTATCCAAAATGAAAAAAATATTGAATGATTTTATAAGGCTAAAATATAAATCATAGGCAGAGAAAGATTATGGATATCCACATTAAAAGAATTTATGAAGATACTGAGCCTAGTGATGGAAAGCGTATTTTAGTTGACCGTCTATGGAGTAGGGGAATAAGTAAGGAAAATGCTCATTTGGATTTGTGGCTAAAAGAGATAGCATCTTCGACAGAACTTAGAAAATGGTTCCATGCAGTAACTCCTGATCATTGGCAAGAATTTAAGCAGCGTTATTTAAAAGAACTTGAAACAAACCCCGCAGTTGAAGAGCTACAACACATCGCAGCAGAACATACAGTTACGCTTTTATATTCAGCAAAAGATGTAGAGAATAACCATGCAATTATTTTGAAAGAATATTTATTAAGTAAAAACTCAAAGTAAATATATAAATTTTTTTTTGGTAAAAGTGTTTTATTTAAAACTTTAAAAAATGAGTCATATCTCGCATAATATACTTTTTGAGATTTTTTTCATGTCTTTGCCAAATTGCCCAAAATGCCAATCAGAATATACTTACCAAGATGGCGACTTATTAATCTGTCCTGAATGCTCAAATGAGTGGAAAGAAGGGGAAGCATCGCTTACCGAAGAACAAGAAATTATTAAAGATGCTAATGGAAATATATTAGCTGATGGCGACAGCGTCACTGTTATTAAAGACTTAAAAATTAAAGGTTCATCTTCAGTTGTGAAAGTAGGCACAAAAGTAAAAACCATTCGCTTAGTTCCAGATGCAAGTGATGGCCACAATATCGATTGTAAAATTGATGGCATTGGTCAGATGAAATTAAAATCTGAATTTGTAAAAAAAGCTTAAATTGTTAATTTTCATTACATTTCAGTAGAGATATGCACCTATATCTCTACTTTTTAAATTTCTAACATCCTTCTAATTTTATTACGAAAAAGTATAAAAAATGGGCTGTTCAAAGAATGATAGCCCATTTATATTGTCATAAATAACAAATAACTTTCGTCCAGAATAATAACGAAAGTCATACCCACACCAACAAAAAAATGAGGTTTTTATGGCAGGATGGTACGAAATTTCACTAGCGAGTGATGGACAATACCGCTTTATTTTAAAGGCAGGAAATGGTGAACCTATTTTAAATAGCGAGCTATATAAGGCTAAAGCTTCTGCGGTAAATGGTATTGAATCAATTCAGAAAAATAGTGGTGATGACGCACGATATGAGCGTTTAACTGCAAAGAATGGGAAACCTTATTTCAATTTAAAAGCTGCAAATCATCAAATTATTGGCACAAGTCAATTCTATGCGAGCGAAGCTTCACGTGACAAAGGAATTGAGTCTGTTAAAACCAATGGTTCATCAACCAATATCAAGGACTTAACGGTTCAGGCATAAAATTGAGTTAAAAAAAAGCAGCTTCTAAAAGCTGCTTTTTTATTTGTTTATTTATTAACGCGCTAACTTAGCTAAAAGTTCTTCTTTCGTTAAATTGCTCGCTTCAGCATCGCGACGGCCTTTATATTCAAAAGTACCAGCATCAAGACCTTTTTCACCAATTACAATACGGTGTGGAATACCCATCAATTCAAGGTCAGAGAACTTAACACCTGGACGTTCGTTACGATCATCAAGCAACACATCAAAACCTTGAGCTTGAAGTTCTGCATAAAGTGCTTCTGCTGCTTCAAGAGTACGTGGTGATTTGTGTGCATTCATTGGAACAATTGCAATTTCAAAAGGTGCAATGGCTTGTGGCCAGATAATACCTTTGTCATCGTAGTTTTGTTCAATTGCAGCTGCAACAACACGTGTTACACCAATACCGTAACATCCCATGGTTACTGTAAATGGTTTGCCATCTTCACCTAGAACTTTACAACCTAAAGCTTCAGAGTATTTAGTACCAAGCTGGAAAATATGACCTACTTCAATACCACGTTTAATTTGTAGTGTGCCTTTGCCATCTGGAGATGGGTCGCCTTCAACCACATTACGCAAATCAAAAACTTCAGTAATTTGCGCATCACGTTCCCAGTTTACACCTACCGCATGTTTATCAGTTTCATTTGCACCAGCAACGAAGTCTGAAAGAACAGATGCAGCACGGTCAACAATTACAGTTAAGCCTTTTTCGACTAAACCTTGTGGACCTGTAAAGCCAGCAGTTAAGCCAAACGCTTGAAGTTGCTCTTCGGTTGCAAAAGTAAGAGGAGCAGCCACTAAAGGATGCTTCTCAGCTTTAATTTCATTAAGTTCGTGGTCACCACGTACAAATAGAGCAACGACAGGAATATTACCTTTTTCGTCTGCAACACCTTGGACCAATAATGCTTTAACCGATTGCTTTGGATCAGCATTTAAGAATTGGCATACATCATCAATTGTTTTTTGGTTTGGTGTTTCAACCAATTTAAATTCTTGTGTAGGTGCCGCACGTTCACCCACTAAAACAGCCTCAGCCATTTCAACGTTTGCTGCATAATCAGATTCAGTTGAAAATGCGATGTCATCTTCACCACTAGAAGCCAATACGTGGAATTCATGTGAAGCTGAACCACCAATAGAACCTGTGTCGGCTTGAACTGGGCGGAAGTCTAGACCTAAGCGAGTGAAAATACGGCTATAGGTGTCGTACATCACGTCATAAGTTTCTTGTAACGACTCTTGAGTTGCATGGAAAGAATAAGCATCTTTCATGATGAACTCACGTGAACGCATTACACCAAAACGTGGACGAATTTCATCACGGAATTTGGTTTGAATTTGGTAGAAATTTACAGGAAGCTGCTTATAACTTTTAAGTTCGTTACGCGCCATGTCTGTAATAACTTCTTCATGCGTTGGCCCAAGTACAAATGGGTTCGTATGACGATCTTTAAAGCGTAATAATTCAGGACCATATTGTTCATATCGACCCGATTCTTCCCAAAGACTTGCGGGTTGAGTCACGGGCATGAATACTTCCATTGCACCTGAGCGGTTCATTTCTTCACGAACAATCGCATCTACTTTTTTAAGCACACGTGTTCCCATCGGCAGCCATGTATATAAACCAGATGCCAATTTACGAATCATCCCCGCACGTAACATGAGCTGGTGTGAAATTACTTCAGCATCATTTGGGGTTTCTCTCAACGTTGCAAATAAAAAGCGGCTTGCGCGCATGGAAAAAGTCCTAAAAGTTAAGCGTTATAAAAACGCAGATTATACGATAATCGCTGCATTATGACATGAATCGTCGAGTTTGACGCAGCATAAAGTTTTTCAAGTCATCTAGATAAGTGAAAATGACGGGTACAACCACAAGAGTCAATAGGGTAGAAGTAATCACGCCCCCAATCACAGCGTGAGCCATTGGTGCGCTTTGCTCACCACCTTCGCCAAGACCTAAAGCTAGAGGAACCATCCCCATCACCATGGCACTTGTTGTCATTAAAATTGGACGTAAACGGGTTTTGCCTGCTTGTAAAATAGCATCGTAACGGCTTGTCCCCTGATCCATTGCTTTCTTAATAAAATCGATCAGCAAAATCGCATTTTTAGTGACGAGCCCCATCAACATGATAATGCCAATAATTGAAAATAGGTTCAGGGTGCTGTTGAATAAGAATAGGGCAAGAAAAACGCCAATGAGTGACAATGGTAAAGAGGTCATAATGGCAGCTGGATGAATAAAGCTATTAAACTGAGAACCTAAAACGATATAGATAAATACAATCGATAGGGTGATGGCTGTTAATGCATATCCAGCAGATTCAGCCATGTCAGCATTTGCCCCTTGAGTATCAAATGTATATCCAGCAGGTAGTTTAAATGCCTTTTGCATTTTATCGATGTCTTGACCAATGTCCCCGCTAGGGCGGCCTGAGGTATTCGCCTCAATCAGTACTTCACGCTCAAGATCACGTCGGTTAATTTGTGAAGCGCCGAGTTTTTCTTCGGTTGTTGCAACTGCGCTAAGTGGAACTAATATATTTTGCCCAGTTGCATTGGTCTTATTGGAATTGAGATATAGGTTCTGCACATCTTGCGGAAGCATACGTTTATTTTCATTTAAACGGACATTCACATCATAATTTTCGCCATCGCGATCTTCCCAAGTCGTTACGTTATCGCCAGCAATTAATGGACGAATCGCATTGGCAATCTGAGAAACAGATAAACCCAAATCACTTGCCAGTACACGATTAATATGAACACCCAGAGTCGGTTTCGGTTCTTTCAATGAACTTTCTAAATCAACTACACCTTTAATTTTTTCCATTTCAGCAATAAAACGATCTGAAATTTTCTGTAGCTCATTTAGGTCAGATCCTTTAATAGAGATCATGATTGGCTTTTGTCCGCCAGAGACAGAATCTTGTGCTGCGGCAACAGAAGTCACTCGAATACCCGCTACACTTTGCAAACGATCGCGGAACTCATTGTTGAGTGTATTCAGATCTGAGCTACGTTCTTGTTTTGGCTTTAAGGTCACACCTAACCCTGCATGGTTTTTACCAGAGTCTACTTCACTGTTGACCACGCCATAAGTAGAAACCACATCGGGGAATTGTCTAATAATTTTATCGACTTGATGTAATTTCGCTTGGGTATATTCCAAAGATGCATCTACAGGGGTTTCAAATTGAATACGAACTTCACCTTTGTCTGGGGTAGGTACAAATTCAGTTCCAATCAGTTTAGACAGTCCTAGTGCCGCAAATAATGAAGCAATTGCAATAATGACTGTGATCAAACGGAAACGTAAAGCCAGTTTTAAGAGATTTTCATAAACATGAGTAAGCCGATCTAACACATTAGAAATATGGTTAAAAAAGCGTTGTAGCCAATTATCTTTTTTCTTAACCGGATCTTTCCAATGAGCAGACAACATTGGATCGAGCGTAAAACTAATAAACATTGAAATTAAAACAGCTGTACTGACCGTTACGCCAAACTGATAAAAGAAACGTCCAATCAGTCCGCCCATGAAGGCAACAGGTAAAAATACCGCTACAATCGTCAGCGTGGTTGCGAGTACGGCTAAACCAATTTCTTTCGTGCCATCAAGGGCAGCAGTCACATGATCTTTGCCAAGTTCAGTATGTCGGACGATATTTTCCCGAACTACAATCGCATCATCAATTAAAAGACCAATACTGAGTGATAGGGCTAATAGCGTCATCATATTAATACTGAAACCAAAAGCCCAAATGAAGGTTAGGGTTCCTAGCAGAGTAATTGGTAAGGTTAAGCCTGTAATGACGGTAGAGCGGAAAGAGCCTAAAAATAATAGAACAATTAAAACGGCTAAGGCGGCACCTTCAATAATGGTGCGGGTTACATCTTTAATTGAAGCACGAATTCCTTTCGAGCTATCGGCCACAACTTTGTAGTTTAAACCCGCAGGCATTTGTGTTTTTAATTTCTCTAAAGTTTGGTAGGTTTTATCGACGACCTGAACTACATTGGCATCAGAACTTTTTAAAATATCAACAGATACCGCAGTTCTTCCATTATAAAATGCACTCGATTGTAGTTCAGCTTGTGTGTCCTCAACAGTTGCTACTTGCTTTAAAAAAATGGGTGAACCATTTTTATTGGCAATCACCAAATCACCAAAAGCAAGCGGATGGATAACTTTTGATTGAATCTGTACAACCAGTTCAGAATTTTTTTGCTGTAATGTCCCTGCAGGCACTTCAATATTTTCATTTTTTAAGGTGTTAATGACCTGATCAATACCAATGCCGTAACTTTGTAATTGTGCAGGAATAACCTTTATTCGGATTTGCCGCTTTGCATCACCCAATAAATTCACATTACCGACACCCGAAACCGTTTTAAGCTGAGGTACGATACGTTTATCTACATATGAACTTAATTGCGCCAAACTCATGCTGTTTGATTCAAATACGACTGACATGATTGGGCTAGAGGAGGGGTCGTAGCGTTGTACAATCGGTGTATCAATTTCATCACGAAATTGGGCGGTGACAGGTGCAATTTTGTCACGAACATCTTGTGCTGCAAGGGCAGATGAGGTATCGAGATTAAACTCAGCCACAATCATCGAAAAGCCTTCACTTGAGCGTGAAGTGATTTGTTTAATCCCTGAAATTGTATTGATCTGATCTTCGAGTTTTTTTGTAATATCTGACTCAACTGCTTCGGGTGAAGCGCCAGCATATTGCGTAGTCACTACTACGAATGGGAAATCGACGTTTGGAAACTCTTCAACCGTCATACGTTTCCAAGAAGCTAACCCGAGTACCATTAAGCTGATCATCATCATAATGGTAAAAACGGGATATTTCACACTGATTCGAGTAAACCACATACGCTATTTGCTACCTTATTTATTTTTTTCGGTTGTAACCGTCACTTTTTTATTAATGTCGGAATCATCAAATTGAATACGGCTCACTAGATCTGTGCGTTGTAAACCATCAACTAGAGCAATATTGTCGTTATAGCGCTGTTCAATCACACGAATTTTAACTTTTTGAATGGTGTGATTACGTACCACCCATACAAAAGGATCATGTTGTATATTTTGAATACTATCTAAAGGAATCGTTTGGCCTTGCTGAGTGTCATTACGGAGAATATTTCCATTAATGAAAGCCCCAATACTTAACGAATCAATTTTTTCTTTAGGAACCGCAAAGAATTCGATTTGTCGGCTATCTTGATCTGCAACAGGTGAAATACGTGTAAGCGTCGCATTTAATTGTTTAGAATTTCCCTGAATCTGATATTGAATACTGCTACCTACTTTAAGAGCAGACTGTTGTTCAATTGGTAACTTGGCCTGTATTTCAAGTTGGTCTGGATTTACGATCTCAAATAATGTTTGACCAACTGATACAGTCTGACCAGGTTCTACTTGTCGTTTAGTAATTACACCTGAAATTGGGCTAGTAATAATGCCATCTTGATCGGCTTTACGAGCAATATCAACATTCGCTTGCTGGGCTTTTACACTTTCAAGTTGGCCTTTATAGTCAACCTGACTCTGTTCAAACTCGACACGAGCAATAAATCCTTGATTAAACAATCTTTGCTTTCGGTTCATTAAATTACGTGCAAGTTCAGCTTGAGATTGAGCTGAAGCAAGGTTAGCGCGTGCTTGTGCTAATCGTGCAACATTGTCCTGATTATTTAATCTGACTAAAACTTGGCCTTTTTGTACCTGCTGGCCAACATTTGCAGTTACAGTGGTCGCTGTGGCGCTCACTTGAGCCTGAATCGAACTTTGCTGAACTGCTCGAATTGTTCCTGTAAATGCGGTTTGAGAGTCAAGTGCTCCCTCTTTAACGGCAATCAGGTCTTGAGGAATGAGTTCAATTTTTGAGGGAGCTGTTGCTGTAGTTTTGGGAGTTTCTTGCTGATTACATGCAGCTAAAATCAAACATAAACTAATAATACTCAATTTAAAAACAGTAGAAGGGGTGAGATGCATTTTATGCATACAGCAACATCCTATAATTCAAATTTTATTTTGCCCCTATTCTTGATAAACCTTTACAGTTATTCAAGCTTTTTTAAACGTTCGATAATATTTTCATACTCGCTATTGGTACGGCGGTAGGTCTTGGAAAGAGTTTCAAGTGTTTGTTTAACCCGATTAATATTATTTAGATTGTTTTCAATCAAAGTCTTATGACGTTCAGGAACTGTTTCTCCTTTTCTGAAATATTCCATTTCTTGACGTTTAAATAAAATTTTATCTTGTTGTAACTGGTTGAGTTGTTCCTGTTGATAGTTAATTTGCTTTTTTATCGCAAGTAATGCTTGATCTCTTTTAATCAAAGCGGTCTTACTATTGCTATACGCTTTTTTTAATTTGATATCTTGTTCTCTATGCCGTGCCGATAATGCTCGTTGACTTGATTGATTTAAATCAGCCTCTGCATTATATGAATGATTTCTTTTAATCACTTGCATATTTCGATCTAGCACTTCATAACCGTAACGTATATGAGCAGGAGTGACTGAAGTACTGATATTTGCCGTACCGTGTTGATCATAATAACGATACCAGACCACTTTAGATGTATCTGCTATAGCAGAGGTTGTTGAGAAACAGAGCGAACCGAAGGAAATAATGCCTATAGATACAGACAAGCAGTTCCTATAAAAGGCATATTTCATCCGATCATTCATTGAAAATCCCCAAAAAAGATAGCTAAATCGCTTATTTTTAAATAATTAATCTTTATTATATTAGTTATTATTTAGCTGAATAAAAATATAGTCATTATAAAAAAAATGATAATTTTAATTAAAGTGTGATGAGGTTAAAAGTTATTGTTTATAAATGAGAAAGTAGACAAAAATGTCTCATTGAAAATAGACCTTGAGATATGTTAAAAATGCTTATAAATGTGTAAAAACAAATTTAAGTTAAATTGCATTTATATTTTATATTTATGGGGATGGAAGATTAAATGGAAGATGCATTCCAAAATCTGAAAGTAATGGTGATTGATGACTCAAAAACCATTCGCCGTACAGCAGAAACCTTATTACAGCGAGAAGGCTGTGAAGTGATTACCGCTGTGGATGGATTTGAAGCTTTGTCCAAAATTGCAGAAGCAAATCCGGATATTGTTTTTGTCGATATCATGATGCCTCGTTTAGATGGTTATCAAACTTGTGCTTTGATTAAAAACTCTCAAAATTATCAGAACATTCCCGTTATCATGCTCTCTAGTAAAGATGGTTTATTTGATCAGGCAAAAGGGCGTGTGGTAGGTTCAGATGAATACTTGACGAAACCCTTTAGCAAAGATGAATTGTTAAACGCGATTCGTAATCATGTAAGTTCATAGCAAGTAATTTGAGGGCAAAAAAATGGCACGTATTCTCATTGTAGATGATTCACCAACAGAAACTTTTCGTTTTAAAGAAATCCTAACCAAACATGGTTATGACGTGCTTGAAGCATCAAACGGTGCGGATGGTGTAACTCTTGCAAAAGCAGAGCAACCAGACCTTGTATTAATGGATGTGGTCATGCCTGGTGTAAACGGTTTTCAGGCAACACGCCAGATTAGTCGTGGGGAAGACACTAAGCATATTCCGGTGGTCATTGTGAGTACTAAAGATCAGGCAACGGACCGGGTATGGGGTAAACGTCAAGGTGCAATCGATTATCTGATTAAACCTATTGAAGAAAAGCAATTGATTGATGTAATTAAACAATTTCTAAATTAACTCATCCATCCATAAAAACATAAATAACGGGATTATGTGCCCGTTTTATAGGATCGAGTATGGCAGCGAACGGATTTATCGAGTTACTTCGTTTGTCTAAACGGGGTAATAAGAATTACGCTTCAGTTCAAAATGAAGCACAGCGATGGTCAGGGATTGCTTTTGAAATGAGAGGGCAATACTTCGTCGCACCACTTGGGGAAGTGTCAGAAGTTATCTATCCACCAAAATATACGCCTGTTCCAAATACCCAAAGTTGGGTAAAAGGATTGGCTAATATTCGGGGAAGATTAATTTCTGTGTCTGATCTGGCACATTTTATTTTAGGGCAACGAAGTTCATTTTCGTCAACTCAAAAAGTATTATGCATTAGCCATCGCGACCAGTATGTGGGGTTGGTCGTAGATCAGGTTTTGGGGATTCAGCACTTTAATAAAAAAAGCTTTTTTTCTCAAAGTTTAGACTTAGAGGAAAACTTAAAAGAGTATTGCCAAGGTTATTTTCACCAACATAACCAGCACTGGCATGTCTTTTTATTTAGTCGGTTATTGCAAAATCCACATTACATGAATGCATCGACAAAATTTATAAACTAATTTTTACGCTGTGAAAAACAGCGTATTTTTCTGGGGAAAAGCTATGGGCTTTAAGCTTAAAAAGAAAGGCGGCAATCGTGTTGCGTCCGAAAAATCGGGTGTCAATTTTATTGCAACAATCCAGTCAAGAATTGAGCAATTTGCCAGTTTATTTGGGGAAAGTGAAAAGTCCAAGCCTATCCTGTATGCAGCACTTGTATGTTTTGCTCTTGCGCTAGTTTCTCTCGCCTATCTGTTCTATAACGTTCCACGTCATAACCAGTTAATCCGAAGCCTCGGTGAGTTACGTTTGTTATCTCAAACGATTTCTAAACAAGCAACAGAGGCAACAGAGTCGGGTTCTCAAGAAGCGATCACAAAGCTACAGCAATCTCAAAAAGACTTTGATGAAAACTTACTTGAGATTGAAAATATTCATGGTAAGTCGACTGATGAATATCAAAAAGTTGAAGTCATGTGGACTGGTGTTTCAAAAAATATTGATTTGATTTCATCTCACCAGAAAGTTCTTAACCAGTTATATGACACTAACATCTCAATTAGTGAAACGGTTCCCGAAATTCAGGCTGAATATAACTTGATGGTTGACCAAATGGCTCGTCAAGGTTTGCCAAGTAGTCAGGTAATTATAGCTAAAAACCAGGTGTTTATTGCTGAACGTATTTTACGTTCTATTAACTCGGTACTAAGTGGTACAGATGGAAACATATCGACTAGTGATTTTAGTGTGGATATTGATACATTTGGTACATATTTAAATGCTGAACTTAATGGTAATGCTGAATTAGGGGTAGATCGTATTGCTGATCCAGCTTTGCGTGAATCTTTAGAAAGTATTAAAAATGAATATGACAAAGTTTTAAAAGCTGCAGCTACTACAGTTTTGAAAAATGGTAATCAAATTGTGAATGTGCGTCAGGCATCTTCTCAGATTTTTTCTAAATCTGATGTCCTGTTAGATAACTTGGGGCATTTATCTGACGTAGCAAGAAAGAACTGGCTCACTTTACTCTTAGGTGCAGTGCTGATCAGTTCTTTAGCAGGCTTAATCTTCTCTGTATTTAAGTTAATTACATTACGTAGTGTAATGGATAAGCAACGTGTTACTCGTTTACAAGACGAGTATGACCGTAACCAAAACGCAATTTTACGTTTACTCGATGAAATCGCCGATCTTGCAGATGGTGACTTACGTTCATATGCAACTGTATCTGAGGATTTTACGGGAGCAATTGCCGACTCAATTAACTTCGCGATTGACCAATTACGTGACCTTGTCTCCCGAATTCATGAAACTTCTCAGGAAGTTGCCCGCTATACGCAAGATACTCAAAATATTACTAACCAGTTGGCAGAAGCATCAGAGCATCAAGCACAAGAAATTGCTGGTGCATCAACCGCAATGAATGAAATGGCGCAATCAATTGACCAAGTATCTTCAAATGCATCTGAATCTGCCGAAGTAGCAGAACGTTCGGTACAAATTGCTTCTAATGGAGCACAAGTGGTAAATCGTTCAATTGAAGGTATGGACACAATTCGTGAACAGATTCAGGAAACTTCCAAACGTATTAAACGTTTGGGCGAGTCTTCACAAGAAATTGGTAACATCGTATCGTTAATTAACGACATTGCTGACCAAACAAACATTCTTGCATTAAATGCAGCAATTCAAGCATCTATGGCAGGTGAAGCAGGACGTGGTTTTGCCGTGGTTGCAGATGAAGTACAACGTCTTGCAGAACGCTCTGCATCGGCAACTAAACAGATCGAAACGCTAGTTAAAACAATTCAGACCGATACTAACGAAGCTGTTATTTCAATGGAACAAACAACAACTGAAGTTGTGCGTGGAGCGAATTTGGCAAAAGACGCAGGTATTGCCTTGGATGAAATTCAAAAAGTATCTGGTGATTTGGCAAGCTTGATGGCTAGCATCTCTGACGCAGCAAAACTTCAGTCTGCATCTGCGAGTCACATTGCTACCACTATGACTGTAGTACAAGAAATTACTTCGCAAACCACAACTGCAACATTCGATACAGCGCGTTCTGTTTCTGAATTAGCAAATATGGCAGAGTCATTACGTGAATCGGTAACGGACTTTAAATTACCTGATTAAATTGGGGATGAAGATAGCTGTTTCTATAATAGCTATTCTTCTAAAAAGTATTAACAACACCAGATAAATATTGGGGACACAGCTATTTATCTGGTGTTGACTCTGTCGTTTTTCTCCATCTAGGAGACAAGCAAAAGAAGCCTTTGCTATGAAAGAAATACTAAAAACTTTAACTGAAGCAATGATGCTACCGGAAGATAGCTATTCACAACAAGATGCAGAATTCCTTGATATCTTTGTTGAAGAAATTGAAGAGATTTTTGTTGAATTACAATCTTTGATTCATGAATGGATGCAATCTAAAAATGTTGCTACGCTGACTGAAATCCGTCGCCATTTTCATACTTTAAAAGGTTCTGGACGAATGATTGGAGCGAAATCTTCTGCAGAGCTTGCTTGGACTGTAGAAGATACACTAAATCGGGTAATCAATGAGAGCCTCAGATTAACTCCTAACATCCAACAATATGTTCAGTTGGTATTTAAGTTCTATTTTTTTAAATTAGTAGACGATTTTAAATCTAAAAAGCAACATACCTTAGATTTTAGACCTCTTATTTTATTGGGACAACAATTACAACAACAGCAAAGTTTAGAGCCTGCTTTAGACGAACTTTTATTATTGTCGGATACGCTTACTGCTGAAACTAAGACTGGTTTAGAGGTGAATGATTTAGAACACGAATCAGATAATTTAACTCTAGAAACCACCATAGAAAGTGAACATAACCTCGCTGAAACCTTAATTTTATTTATGGAAGAAGCGGAAGAGCACTTAGCGACCATCGATCAGTTTTTAGAACAAGAAATACATCAGCACGAGAGTTATAATGCGCTAATCCGTGCATTACATACGTTGCGCGGTAGCTCAGCAATGGCTCACATAGAAGCAATTTTTGATGCCAGTACCAAGGTTGAGCATTTATTCAAAATCTTATTACAAGAAGAGCTTTCTTCTCATTCAGAAGAAATTTTGCTACTCCGTGATTACCGTCATTTTATTCGAAATTGTTTAGATTTATTGGCAGTGCATAGCTCTGATGAGCAATTAGGCTCTAATCTGAAACAATTCAATGAGATTTGGGATGCTTATATGGAGCAGCATGGTGAGCATTCAAGCCCGCTCATGCCTTCGCATGGTCTAGTCTCTCAGTTATTACAGCTAGATGTTTCCGAATTACTTGATGCAGAGTTAGATTTTGAGAAAGGGGTTCGTACCGAGTTTCCTCATTATCTTGAACGTTTAAGTGAACAAGCTGATTTGTTATTGCAACACACTCAGTCTCAAGCAATGATTGGTTTATATGAATATACGAATCAGCTTAAATATAGCTATGATGTATTGCTTGATCGACCTGATTTATTGCAATCAGATTATATTTTTGAAATTTATCAAAAAGCACATCAACAATTAATTCAGTTATTTGATGCGTTAGCTGCGGGACAACGAGTAAGTATTATTGAGCAACACCAAAATGTTTTGGAAGATTTAAAACTATATACCCAACATATTCCAAGCCTTAATAATGAACCATTAGAAAATCATCAGGAAATTGTTGATTCACTATTTAGTATTGATCTAGAACACACAGAAAAAGAGCCTCTGGCATCTATCGAAAATGTATTAACTGATCATGTTGCAATGAGTCAGAGTGTACATTTAGATCGCCAGTTTATGTCTACTGAGCACGTAAACCGTTACTTTGATTCAGAGCTGTTAGATATTTTCCTTGAAGAAGCTGATGAGTTGCTTGAGGGAATGGATACAGATCTTAATATTTGGATTAATGATCAAGAGAACTTTGCTGCTCTTAATAATCTGATGCGCTATTTGCATACCTTAAAAGGTGGGGCAAATATGATTCAGGCAAATTATATTGGTTTAATTGCACATGAATTAGAAAGTATTTATGAGCGCCTAATTCAAAGACAGTTAATTGCTTCATCTGCGCTCATTGATTTTATTCGTCTGGTCCAAGATGATTTAGCTGATCGTCTACAAATCGTGCGTGAGCAGCACCTAGATTATGCTGCTTCTCATACTGTTCAAGCACTTAAGAATGCAGGTAAGGTATATGATTCACTTGAGCCTGTTGTTAAAGAGATACAAGCAGAGTCTGAAATAGATGTTATATCGGAATTAAATTTTGAAGTATTACAACAAGAAGCTATACACAATACTGCGCTAAATCCTGATGAGTTAACTTCTAATTTTGAGCAAATTGTTGAGCCTAATATTAGACGTGTTGAACATACAGAATTACAGACTTTTGATGCAGAAGGTTGTGCAGTCAGTATCGAAGATCAGGATATTGATTCTGTTGTCGAGCAGACATTTATGGAGGAAGCGGCCGAGCTGTTAGAGATGGCCGATCACTTATTAAAGCAGTGGTTTGAGCAGCGTACTAATCGTAGTATCTTGCTTCAGTTACAAAGAGCAGTGCACAGCTTGAAAGGTGGTTCCCGTATGGTGGGACTTGAAACCGTACAAGCGATAGCTTATCAACTCGAAAACGCATTTGAAAAATTTGCGCTTCATCATTTTAGCTCAAATATTTATGACAACTTATTAGAGAGCGCGATTGCTTGGTTAAAAGAGGCAATTTTCAAGCAAAATTATCAACATTTCGATGGATTACAACGAAGTTTAGAAAATATCCAGTTTATTGAAACTGCAATACAAATTCCTAATAAGTTGACTAGAACTGATCTATTTAGTACCGAACCTGTCATGAGCTTCGTGCAAGGTGATGGGGCAGAACCACCACCAATGATGGGAGCGTGGGAACAAGCGCAGCATCTTGAACAAAATAACGAGATGATCCGAGTTTCAGCAGATTTAATCGAGAAAATGATTGATTTGTCTGGCGAAAATTCGATTAATCGTTCGCGAATTGAAATGGATCTAAGTCAATTTGGTCATACACTCGTGGAAATGGAATTAGCCATTCAACGACTTGCAGACCAGTTGCGTCGAATGGAAGGTGAATTAGAAACTCAGATTATTGCAAAACATGGTATTGAGCACTCTCGTTATACAGAATTTGATCCTCTAGAAATGGACCAATATTCTTCATTGAATCAATTATCGAAATCACTTGCTGAGTCTGCATCGGATTTGGTGGATTTCAAAAATACATTATCCGAAAAAATCAGAGATACCGAAAGTTTATTGGTACAACAATCACGTATTCAGGCCGAAATTCAAGAAGGGCTAATGCGGACACGTCTAGTGCCATTCTCTCGATTGTTACCTCGTTTACAACGAATTGTGAGACAGACTTCTACTGCATTGGATCGACCAGCAGAGCTTTTTGTTAACAATACCGAAGGTGAGCTAGACAGGACAATGCTAGAGCGTTTGGTTACACCACTTGAGCACATGCTTCGAAATGCAATTGACCATGGTCTAGAAGATCGTGTGCAACGTGAACAAGCGCAAAAACCAGAAACTGGACGTATTGAACTGAATATTCACCGTCAAGGTACGGATGTTGTTGTTACATTTAAAGATGATGGCCGAGGTATTGATATCGAGAAAGTCCGTCAAAAGGCCTTATTGTCTGGTTTGATTAATTCTGAACAAGTATTAGAACATCAAGATATTTTACAGTTGATTTTCCATCCAGGGTTAAGTACAGCCGACCAAGTCACTCAGATTTCAGGTCGTGGTGTGGGGCTAGATGTTGTACAAAGTGATATTAAAGCTTTGGGCGGGCATGTGAGTGTCGACTCTGTCTATGGCCAAGGAACAATCTTTACAATACGTGTTCCAACCACAGTAGCGGTTAGTGATGCATTAATGGTTAAAGTTGCCGATCAACAATTTGCAATTCCGTTAGCTCAAATTGATCGAATTGTTCGAGTTTCACCAACATCATTAGAACAGTATTTTGGAAGTACACAAGAGTTCTTTGATTTTGAAAATAAACGCTATCCATTACGCTATTTATCTGAGTTTGTTGGTAATCAACCGATTCCACGTTTAAGTGGGATGATGTATTCACTACCAGTATTAATGATTAAGGCCAATAATGGACAAACCATTGCATTATTGGTTGATCAGCTTATTGGTTCACGTGCACAGATTGTAGTTAAGCCAATCGGGCAGCAGTTCTCTAGTATTGGTGCGATTGCCGGCGCAACTATTTTAGGCGATGGTCAAGTTTGTCTAATTTTAGATGGACAAAATATTGCTCGCCAAATTCAGTCTACTCGCCGACATAAGCCGCTTAATGAAGCTGTCTATAGACCACGTGAATCTGACGAACGTCGTCTTATTATGATTGTAGATGACTCTGTCACCGTCCGTAAGGTAACGACTCGTTTACTTGAACGTCAGGGCTATGATGTAGTCACTGCGAAAGATGGTATTGATGCAATTGAGCAATTGGAAAATATTAAGCCAGATCTGATGTTGCTTGATATTGAAATGCCGCGAATGGATGGCTTTGAAGTACTTAATCTGGTGCGACATCATGATCTACATCAAGATATGCCAGTCATTATGATTACATCAAGAACTGGAGAAAAACATCGTGAACGAGCATTTGCTTTAGGGGTTAATCAATACATGGGTAAACCTTTCCAAGAAGAAGACTTACTTCACAATATTGATGCCTTTTTCATGACATCTGAAGGGGAACTCGCCTAATGAAAACCCATATAAGTAAATCTTTAATTAATGAAATGGATCAGCAAGAACTTCAACATTTAATTACTGTTTCAACTGGTTTTATAGATGCATATGTTATTGAATGTGATCAGCAAGTGCCGATGCTATTGCCACAAAACATCGTGTTATCGGCTATGGATGTTAAAAATGGCATTAAGCATATTGAGTGGCATGACGTAAAACTTCCTGTCTATTCAGTGCACAATGAGGTTGATTCGCGAGCGGTGGCATTAGTTATTGAAAGTGAAGACATTAGCCAACGTTTTGCACTCATCTGTAAATCGATGCCAGTTTCGGTTCGTTTACGTATTTCTGAAGTCGTAGATGAAAATGAAGATATACAAGACGCTTTGCAGCACCCAACTGTATTTAAATATGTGCGAATGGAGGATGAACGCTACCACGTTCCTAATTTGCAATATATCGAAAATTCGCTTCATGTATAAAAAAAGGAACTCATTTTGAGTTCTTTTTTTTATACAAACTAAATAAAAAATTAAGAAATTAAAAGATATATTGCGACTTTGAAAAATAGCTAAATATTATTGTATAAATCCAATTTCTTACTCTTAACTTCATAAATCAAAAATATCAAAAAATTTAGGAAAAAAGGGGAAGAAAAACATTGAATAATATATTTTGTTTACATAATATGTGTTTTTATAATTTAATGTAAATATAGTTATTATGGATATTGCTTCAATTAAAAATTTCATCCAAAAAAATAAAGTAAGACATTTATCAAATAAAGTTCTACATACCCATCCTTCACCTAAAATGTGGAAAACAGATTTAAAAGAAGAAGAAAATAATTACTTTTTATTAAATACAGATGCTCAATATAAGTCTATAAATTTATATTTAGGTATTCCATATTGTATTCCTACTGATCCACCTCATTGTGGATTTTGCCTTTTCCCTACACAAGATTATAAAGGTAAGCGGGAAATGGACTATTATCTGGATTTTTTAAATAGGGAAGCCCAGTTATATAAAGAATTTTATCAAGGAGCTAAACTTGAAAGTTTGTATGTAGGAGGAGGTACGCCTAATTTACTTCAACCTAATGACTATATGAAACTGACTAACATTGTATCTTCTCTTTTTCCCGATGCTGGTATATCTAAACCTATAGAAATGACATTAGAAGGTATCCCTCAACTTTTTAATGAAGATAAAATAAGAGCAATTAAAGATGCAGGTTTTAACCGTGTCAGTATGGGAGTACAACAGGTTAATGATGAGTTAATCGCGACAAGTGGTAGAAAACAAACGAGAAAGCAGGTTTTTGATGCAATTGAGTTGTTTCATAAGTACTCTTTATCTTGTAACGTCGATTTGATCTATGGCTGGCCAAATCAAACGGTTGAGGCAATGCTAGTAGACTTGGAAAGTATTGTTCAATCAGGAATAAAACATATTACTCATTATGAGCTTAATATCGCTGGTCGTTCTGACTTTGCGACAAAACAAAAGCAAAATACGCCTTCTATTGAGAAAAAAATTGAGATGTATAACATTGCTAAACAATTCTTACTAAGTAAAGGTTATAAACAAAAAACAGTATATGATTGGGAAAAAGAAGATAATAACCAATTAATTTCAGAGAAATATTTATATGAAGATAACCTTAGAGACTGCTTAGATGCTAATGGGCAAAGTAAAATGACCACAATGAGTGGATTGGGCTATGCAGCCGTTAATATGCGATTGCAACCTAACTTATCAGAAACGAAGTCTGTTTCAGCAATGAATCATCGAAACCTAACTGAATACTACAATGCAATATCTTTAAATAAACTTCCTATTGAACGTATGTTTGTTCATGATACTGAAGACGTAAAGTTGATTTGGATATTTCAAGCATTACAAGAAATGAAAATTAATACCAAAAAATATGAGAAAATTTTTAATAGTGATATTAAAGACGATTATAAGTCTATTTGGGATGCATTAGCCGAAGAGGGTTGGGTAGAGCATAGCGATGAATATATTAAGCTTATTAATGAAGGCGAGTTTTATACACCACTCATTCAAGCATTATTAAGTCAACCTAGAATAAAATTTTTGCAACAGTAGAAAATAAATGTCAATTTATAAAGAGCTGCATATTTTAAAAACAGATGACCATGCTGAGTTTGCTTTATGGGAAATTGCTAAAAGCGAGAACACTCTGATAAAAAAAGAAGCAATTTTCTTATCTCATGGTGCATTTTCAGACAAAACTGTTTGTATGGGTATTGCAGATTATTTGGCAAATCAGGGTTATATCTGTTTTATTTTAGAATGGCGTGGGCACGGCACAAGCCCAAAAACAGATATTCCATTTAACTTTGAAACTGTTGCGCTATATGAATATAAGGCCGCATTTCACTATATTTATCATCATTTTAATATAGCCTCTTTACACTGTGTGACTCATAGTGGGGGAGGTTTATGCCTAACTATGTTCTTAATTAATTATCCAGAATATTTAAAGAATATCCAAAGTATTACTTTTATAGCTTGCCAAGCATTTGGAGCCATAAACAACACATTTGATTTTATTAAACTCTTTTCTGCAAAACTCGTTGTTAAAGGTCTAGGCCAGATACCCGCTAATAAATTTAAGTTAGGTCGAGTAAATGAAAGTTACTACACTATGCGACCATGGTTTAACTGGAATTTAAAGCAAAATTTTATTAGTGAATTTAAAAATATTGATTATAAAAAACATATGAGCTCTATTCGAGTCCCAATATATTCTATCAGCGGAACTGGTGATAAATTTATAGCACCAGTTAAAGGGTGCCATAAATATTTAGAAGCCTTTGAAAATGAAAGTAATATATTTCGTGAGTTTGGGCTTTCTAATAATAATCTAGAAAATTATTCTCATAGTAGAATCGCACTTAGTCAAAATGCTACTAAGGAAGTCTGGCCCACTATATTGCATTGGATAGATAAGCATTCAGAAAATGCTCTTTAAGTACTTTGTATAAAACTAACTATCTGGATTAGGGAATACGAATCACTTTCTAAGACTCTCAAAGAATGGATTAACTTTAAGATAAGAAAAAGCACCCTAAAGTGGATGCTTTTTTATTCATTGAGCTTTAATATTTTAAGCTAATAAATTTTCTAAAATTTGTTCATAAATATCAGTCAGGGGATCGAGATCATGCACGTCAACATGTTCATTAATTTGATGAATTGTTGCGTTAAGAACCCCTAATTCCAATACCTGTGCGCCTGTTGGAGCAATAAAACGTCCGTCAGAAGTACCGCCACTTGTTGAAAGCTCAGTTTCATTGCCAGTTACATTTAAAATAGCAGTTTGAGCAGCATTAACGAGTTCACCGACTGGGGTCAGGAATGGTAAACCAGACAAATTCCAAACGATTTCATATTTTAAACCGTGTTTATCTAAAATGTCATGAACACGCTGTTTAAGCTGTTCAGCTGTCACTTCTGTTGAGTAACGGAAGTTAAAAGTAACTTCTAAAGTACCCGGAATTACGTTGGTTGCACCAGTTCCAGCATGAATATTTGAAATCTGAAATGATGTTGCTGGGAAATATTCATTTCCATTATCCCAAACAGTTTGGCATAGCTCTGTTAAAGCGGGTGATGCCTCATGAATTGGGTTAAGTGCTAAATGTGGATAAGCAACATGACCTTGTTTACCTTGGACCTTTAATACTGCATTAAGCGAACCACGACGCCCATTTTTAACAATATCACCTAATTTATGAGTACTTGAGGGTTCACCTACCAAACACCATTTAATTTTTTCGTTACGTTCTTCAAGAGTCTCAATAACCTTGACCGTACCATTAACAGCAGGGCCTTCTTCATCAGAAGTAATCAGAAATGCGATAGATCCTTTATGGTTGGGATGTTTTGCTACAAAACGCTCAGATGCGACAACCATAGCTGCCAAAGCTGTTTTCATATCTGCCGAACCGCGACCATATAATTTTCCATCGCGAATTTCTGGTGCAAATGGGTCTGAATTCCACGCTTCTAATTTACCTGTCGGGACGACATCCGTATGACCTGCAAAACAAAATACAGGTTCTTCAGTTCCGCGACGTGCCCAAAGATTATCTACTTCGCCAAAACGCATTGGTTCAATATGAAAACCAACTTGGCGTAAGCGCTCTGCCATGATGGTCTGGCAGGTGTGATCAATGGGAGTAACAGAAGGTTGTTGTAAAAGTTCTAGGCTAAGCGAGAGAGTATCTGAATGGTTCATACCGGAAATTGCGTGCTGATCAGGTGAAATATAGTCCGATATAATAGGCGAATCTCTACGGGATGGGTACGTAAAAATAAAAAAACCCTATCGGAACGATAAGGTTTTTTCGTGACAACTCTAACTTACATTTTATCTTGTGTTTTTTCAGCAGTATTTGTTACAGCATCACCTGCTTTAGAAACGTCTTTACCAAAACCCTTAAACGTATTACAGCCTGTTAAAACAACAGCAATCATTACAGAAGCAACTAAAACTTTTTTCATCATTTTCTCCGTTTAAATTTAATAATGAAGTAAATTTAGATTAAAAAACAAACGGAAAAAGAAACATGACTGTTTAATAGTAAAAACGTTATAAAATGTTTCTAGAATCTTAAATTTATTGTTAATTATTTAAATTTCTGCATGTTGGACTTAAATTTTAAGTGTGAAGGATGTCTAAACATATAAGACAGTATCTCTTCACTATTTTTGCAATATAAACCTTCTGTCCACCAATAAGCTGAATCCGAACTAGGCCGCTTATTTGGACACAGCCATTCTTGCCTTTCTAATCGATAAAAAGAAGATTGAGGAATTATAGTGCCCCAATATCCCAAACGACGCTTTAAATTTATCCAGTCAGGTAGGGACTGCTGAAAATTTAAATCTAAAGGAAGATAAAGTTGTCCCTTTAAAACTGCAAAACGGTTTTGAATTTCGAAGTTCAATGCTTCAGAAAACTGAAATTGTTTGTTCGTAAAGTGATAAAGCTTTTTGCTTAAAGTATCTTGACGGTTCAGGCCGATCCATTGTTCTAAATTTAAATCTTCTTCACCCAGATAATATTTTAAGGCTACTTCCCAATGTTCAATTTTTTGAGATTCTTTATTTAAAATTAAAAAATCCAGCTCGCCTAAAGTTTTTGCTCCCTCAATTTTTTGAATACTATGTCCTAATAATTGATAGGGATGATACTGATCTTCTTGTAACCAAAACCAGAGGAGATGTTCAAAACGTAAACCTAAGCGTGTACTTTTAAGCCGAGATAAAAACTGAATTAAAGGTTCTGGTGACTGATCAAGTTCTTCCAAGCGTGGTAAATAATTTTGAAAATGAACTTCCCAAAATTCATTTGGATGTAGCTTAAAGGAATGTTGTATACATAGATTTTTCGGTAGTTGGCAAAGTAAATTTGGACTAGCAATACAAAACGCGAGCTGTCGAACTATAGGATGTTGAAATTGAAGCCATGGCTCGAAATAGGAGGTTTTAATTGAAGCAATATTCATATATTTAATACTCGAAGAATTCATCCTAATTTCATAACGGATCAACAAAAAATAGTAGAAAAACACTTTATACTAACGCTAACAGCAGGTTAAGGTTTATATATGCGAACATTGTTCTGGCGCTCTTTAGTCGTGATTTTTATCACGCTAGGCATTATTGGAGCAATTTTACCAGGTATGCCGACAACAGTGTTTTTGATTCTGGCTGCTTGGGCAGCTTCAAAAGGCTGGCCACAAATGGATAATTGGTTGTTAAATCATCCTAAATATGGTCCAACACTACGTGATTGGCGAGCCAATGGCACAGTACCTCGTAAAGCGAAGTGGATTGCAAGCATCATGATGGCGATTAGCGGAATTATCATGCTATTTACTTCAGCGCCACTTTTGGTCAAGGCTTTTACTGATATTACTATGTTCATCGTTGCAGTTTGGTTATGGCTACGGCCCGAGCCAAAAATAGAAGATTGATAATCTTTTATTTTTGGCGCAAGACAAGCAGTGAAACTGCGCGTAGGTATAAAAAGATTGATAATCTTTTATTTCAGTGCAAGAGAAGTCCTTACAATAATTTTTTAATTAAAACTCAAAATATTTGAGTTGATATATAAGAGAATAAGTCCAATGTCTCAATTTAAACTCGAAGATGCTGATGTTCTTATCGATTTAGAAAACCAAACATTAACTTTGCCTAAACATAATAAGTTTTATGTCATTTCTACAGGAAAGAATGGAATTGGTGAGCAGGAAAACACGGGTAGAACACCCCGTGGATGGCATAGAGTGGCAAAGAAAATTGGTGCCGATTCTCCTCAAAATGCAGTTTTTATTGCACGTAAGCCAACTGGGGAAGTCTATAGCACTGAGTTAGCTGCCCAATACCCTGAACGAGACTGGATACTTTCTCGTATTCTTTGGTTAGATGGGTTAGAAGAAGGTTTTAACAAAGGCGAAGACCACGACACCATGCAGCGTTACATTTACATTCATGGAACTCCAGACACGCAACCAATGGGGGTGCCAATGTCGCATGGGTGCGTCCGAATGCGTAATGAAGAAATCATTGAGCTATTTGATTTAGTGGCTGAAGATGCATTAGTTTATTTATCTGAACAATCTTTAACCTGAGAGCGAGTTTTATCTAATCTTGATGAGCTGTGTAAAGGTGGTAAATATTGAAATAAGTGTTTAAATAAAATACAAAAAAATGTTTTTTACTTAATAATGACTTATTTTTAATCATTCATTCGCATTTTTTTAAAAAGAAGTCGAAAAGCGTTTGACACCTGTTAAAGATTCTCTATAATGCACCTCACAAACGATGAAGACGTTAAGGGCGCTTAGCTCAGTTGGTAGAGCGTCTGCCTTACAAGCAGAATGTCGGCGGTTCGATCCCGTCAGCGCCCACCAAGCCTTTACGTTAAGCTCTCAAGTGCAGCGGTAGTTCAGTTGGTTAGAATACCGGCCTGTCACGCCGGGGGTCGCGGGTTCGAGCCCCGTCCGCTGCGCCACTTAAGACTTAACATCGTTTACCCCACAATTTCGATATTGTGAAAGTGCAGCGGTAGTTCAGTTGGTTAGAATACCGGCCTGTCACGCCGGGGGTCGCGGGTTCGAGCCCCGTCCGCTGCGCCACTT